>CAVUEP010000079.1:0-19923 GCA_963740395.1 uncultured beta proteobacterium | reverse complement strand
AGACGAAGTCCTTCTGCTCGACGAAGAGCAGCGGACCGGGCTGCAGGCCCCAGATCAGCAGGCCGCCGAGCAGCACCGCCGCCGTGGGCGAGCCGGGAATGCCCAGGGCCAGCATCGGCAGCAGGGCGCTGGTGCCGGCCGCGTGCGCCGCGGTCTCGGGGGCAATCACGCCCTCGATCTCGCCGGTGCCGAATTTCGGCCCGTTCTTGGACATCTTCTTGGCCAGGCCGTAGCTCATGAACGAGGCCGGCGTCGCGCCGCCCGGCGTGATGCCCATCCAGATGCCGACCAAGGAGCTGCGCAGCGACGTGACCCAGTACTGCGGCAGCAGCTTCCAGGTCTCCCAGACCACCTTCGGGCTGATCTTGGCGGTCTTGCCGGAGAACTTCAGGCCCTCCTCCATCGACAGCAGGATCTCGCCGATGCCGAACAGGCCGATCACGGCGATCAGGAAATCGAAGCCGCGCATCATTTCGTGGATGCCGAAGGTCAGGCGCAACTGGCCGGTCACGGTGTCCATGCCGACCGAGGCCAGCGCGAAACCGAGCGCCATCGAGATCAGGATCTTGAACGGCGAGCCCTTGCCCATGCCGACGAAGCTGCAGAAGGTCAGCAGGTAGACCGAGAAGAACTCCGGCGCACCGAACTTGAGCGCGAAATTGGCCACCAGCGGCGCCAGGAACGTGATCATCAGCACCGCAATGAAGGCGCCGATGAACGAGGACGTGAAGGCCGCCGTCAGCGCCTGCGCCGCCTTGCCGCGCTGGGCCATCGGGTAGCCGTCGAAGGTGGTGGCCACCGACCAGGGCTCGCCCGGGATGTTGAACAGGATCGACGTGATGGCACCGCCGAACAGCGCGCCCCAGTAGATGCACGAGAGCATCACGATCGCCGAGGTGGGCGACATCGTGAAGGTCAGCGGCAGCAGGATCGCCACGCCGTTGGCGCCGCCCAGCCCGGGCAGCACGCCGATCAGCACGCCGAGGATGATGCCGACGAACATCAGTCCGATGTTCAGCGGCGTCAGGATGACGGCGAAGCCCCCGAACAGTGAACCTAGTTCTTCCATTTGATCGAACTCCAGAAGATGGGGCCGGGGCCGTGCACAGCGCGACAGGCCACGGGAACGCTCTGACTCAGTAGCCGAGGAAGCTCAGGGGTTCGAACTTGCCCTTGAACAGCGGCACCTTGAACCAGACCTCGAACAGGACGAAGAAGAAGGCACTGACGGCGACGCCCAGCAGCACGCTCTTGGGCATCGAGTACTTGCCCAGCACGATCATGAACAGGCTGATGTAGATCGCCGAGGCGACATAGATGCCCAGGAACACGATGCCCAGCACGTAGACCAGGGCGGGCAGGAGCACCGACAGCACGCGGCCCAACTGCACGCGGTTGACGAAGCCGCGCGGTGTCGCGCGCCTTGCTGAACACCGCCTGGTAGAACATGCCCAGCGCCGAGATGCAGACGATCAGCCCGATGTAGAAGGGGAAGTAGCCCGAACCCGGACCGTCGTCCTGTCCAACCCGCGCCCAGGCGGCGCGCTTCGATCACGACCACGATGCCGATGAGCAAGAGGATCGCGGCCACCACCGCGTCGACCGTGTTGTTGTTGACGATGGCCGGGCCTTCGTCCGCGTCGGATGCGTGTTCGTCTGCCATGGATTGCTCCAGTGTTGAGCCAATGGGCACTGCAGCTGCGCCCGCTGCAAGCAGCGTAGGCGCACTGTAATTCGTTCAAAGGAGAAATGTCGCGCGATTCCACGGCTGCAGCGCCCGCTGCAGACTGGCGCAGCGGGAGGTTTCGGAACAGCCTGTCGGCGCCGGATCGAGGCCGCCGGTGCGCTGGGCGAGCCTGCGCGCCGCCAAGCAGGCGACGCGCATGCGGGGTGACGCTACTTCTTCGCCAGGAACCCGGCCTCGGTCATCAGCTGCAGGTGGTTGGCCTCGGCCGTAGCCAGCCACTTGACGTAGTCGGCGCCGGTCAGCGCGGTGGTGTTGAAGGCGCCCTTCTCCATGAACTCCTTCCAGTCCGGCGTCTCGCGGACCTTCTTCAGCAGGTCGACGTAGTACGCGACCTGGTCGGGCGTCACGCCCGGCGCCATGAAGATGCCGCGCAGCATCACGTAGTCGGTGGGCACGCCCGACTCCTTGCAGGTCGGGATGTCGCCCCAGGACATCGTGTCGGTGACCTTGTCCTTGTAGGGCATGCGCTTGTCGTCGAACACGCACAGCGGGCGCAGCTTGCCGGCGCGCCACTGCGCCACGGCCTCGATCGGGTTGTTGACGGTCGAGTCGATGTGCTTGCCCACCAGCTGCACCGCCACGTCGCCGCCGCCCTTGAACGGGATGTAGATGAACTTGGTGCCGGTGGCCTTCTCGAGGCCGACGGTGATGATCTGGTCTTCCTGCTTGGAGCCGGTGCCGCCCATCTTCATCTTGTTCGGGCCGGCCGCCTTGACGGCCGTCGATGTAGTCCTTGGCCGTCTTGTAGGGCGTCTCGGCATTGACCCACAGCACGAACTGGTCGAGCGCCATCATCGTGACCGGCGTCATGTCCTTCCAGTTGAACGGCACGCCGGTGGCCAGCGGCGTGGTGAACAGGTTGGACAGCGTGATGATGATCTTGTGCGGGTCGCCCTTGGCTTCCTTGACGTCGAGGAAGCCCTCGGCGCCCGCGCCGCCGGCCTTGTTGACGACGATCATCGACTCCTTCATCAGCTTGTGCTTGACGATGATGCCCTGGATCAGGCGCGCCATCTGGTCGGCGCCGCCGCCGGTGCCCGCAGGCACGACGAACTCGACCGGCTTGGTCGGCTCCCAGGCGAGCGCGGGAGCCGCTGCCGTCAGCGCACCTGCCGCCAGGGCCAACGTGGCCATGCGCAGTACTGAACTGCCGCGCGTAAGTCTTCCGAGCTTGATCATCTTTTGTCTCCTGTCTGTGCATTGAGAGAGAGAAACCGCCGATTGATGGGCCGGTCGGGCCCCTTCCAACGTCCGCGGATGGTGCGACGCCGACCTCCAAAAGCGATTGACCGCAGTCAACTTCTGCAGAAACGCCGTGCCATGGAAACCAGACTAGGGCAATCACCTAGGTACGACTGCGTAGCGTCAAGTCAACGCGGCGCTGACAGCGCGTTACTGACCAGGCGCGACGTGATGTCGACGATCTGGATCATGCGGTCGTAGGCCATGCGCGTGGGGCCGATCACGGCCAGCGTGCCAACCACCTGGCCGTCGACATCGTAGGGCGCGCTGACGACGGAAAGCGCCTCGAACGGCACCACCTGGCTTTCGCCGCCGATATAGATGCGCACGCCTTCGGCGCGCGTACTCACGTCGAGCAGGCGCATCAGTTGCGTCTTCTGCTCGAAGAGGTCGAACAGCTTGCGCAGCGAACCCATGTCGTTGCCGAAGTCCTGCACCGCCAGCAGGTTGCGCTCGCCGCTGACCACCACCTGCTCGGTCGTCTCGGCCATGGCGTCGGTGCCGGCCTGCACCGCGGCCTGCATCAACGCGGCGATCTCGCTGCGCAGCGATTCGACCTCGCGCTGCAGGCGCTCGCGCACGGCATCCAGCGTCAGGCCGGCGTAGTGGCTGTTGAGGAAATTGCTGGCCTCGACCAGTTCGCCCTGTGAGTGGTCGCGCGCCGTCATGATCACGCGGTTCTGCACGTCGCCTTCGGGCGAGACCATGATCAGCAGCACGCGGCGCTCACCCAGGCGCAGGAATTCGATATGGTGGAACACGCCGGCCTTCTTCGGCGCCGTGACCACACCGACGAAGTGCGACAGGCTCGACAGCAGGTGCGCCGCGTTGGCGATCACGCGCTGCGGCTGGTCGGGCTGCAGTTGGCCGCGCACGTCGGTCATTTCGGGCGCGGCACGATCACGTTCGAGCGTGCGCGCCGTCAGCATGGTGTCGACGAACATCCGGTAACCCCGTGCGGTCGGCACCCGCCCCGCGCTGGTGTGCGGGCTGGCGATCAGGCCCAGTTCCTCCAGGTCGGCCATCACGTTGCGGATCGTCGCCGGGCTCAATTCCAATCCCGAAGCCTTCGACAGCGTGCGCGAGCCCACCGGTTGCCCGTCGGCGATGTATCGCTCGACCAGCGCTTTCAGCAGGGTCTTGGCTCGGTCGTCCATGGCTTGAAATTCATTGTAGGACTGCGCTGCGGCCGGGGCTCGCGGGTCGGGCCCTATGGTGTAATTATTCGCATGGCCAAGCCCTTCCGTCATGTCGCGATCGTCGGCAAGCACCAGGCGCAGGGCATGCGCGAATTGCTCGGCGAGCTGGCGCAATTCCTCGCCGGCGAGGGCCTGCAGGTGTCCATCGAAGCCGCGACCGCGCAGAACACCGGACTGCGCGGCTACGGCGCATTGCCCATCTCGGCATTGGGCGCCGAGTGCGACCTGGCGGTCGTCGTCGGCGGCGACGGCACGATGCTCGGCATCGCGCGTGAGCTGGCGCGCCATGACATTCCATTGGTAGGCATCAACCAGGGACGGCTCGGGTTCATCACGGACATCCCGGTCGGCCAGTTCCGCGAGGCGCTGGCGCCGATGGTTGCGGGCGACTACGAGGAAGAGCATCGCTCGATGCTCGAGGGCGGCGTGTGGCGCGAGGGCCAGCGCATCTTCGAGGGCCTGTCGATGAACGACGTGGTCGTCAGCCGCGGCGCCACCGCCAGCATGGTCGAGCTGAAGATCGACATCGGCGACGAGTTCGTCGCCAACCTGCGCGCCGACGGCCTGATCGTGGCCTCGCCGACCGGCTCGACTGCCTATGCGCTGTCGGCCGGCGGGCCGATCCTGCACCCCGGCATCGGCGGCTGGGTGCTGGTGCCGATCGCATCGCACACGCTGTCGAACCGGCCGATCGTGCTGCCCGATCACGGCGAGATCCGCATCGAGATCGTGGCCGGACGCGACGCGTCGGCCAACTTCGACATGCAAAGCCTGGCCAGCCTGCTGCACGGCGACCAGGTGCGCGTGCGGCGGTCCGAGCACAAGGTCCGCTTCCTGCACCCGCGCGGCTGGAGTTACTACGCCACGCTGCGGCGCAAGTTGCGCTGGTACGAAGGGGTGGTGTGACCCCCCCCCGTAGCGCCTTCGGCGCTCCCCCCCAGGGGGGCACCGCTGGCGGACCGGCAGAGCCGGATCCGCGGCGGTTGCTTGGGTGCACGCTGCGGGCGGGCTACTGAGATGCTGCGTCGACTCTCGCTGCGCGACTTTGTCATCGTGCCCTCGCTCGAGGTCGAGTTCGGGCCTGGCTTCAGCGTGTTGACCGGCGAGACCGGCGCGGGCAAGTCGATCCTGATCGACGCGCTGCAGCTCGCGCTGGGCAGCCGCGGCGATGTCGGCGTGGTGCGCGAAGGCGCGGGCCGGGCCGAGATTGCCGCCGAGTTCGATGCGCCCGCGTCGCTGGCCGGCTGGCTCGACGACGGCGGCTTCGAGCAAGGCGACACCTTGCTGCTGCGTCGCGCCATCGACGCCCAGGGCAAGAGCCGGGCCTGGGTCAACGGCAGCCCGGCCACGATCGCGCAATTGCGAGAAGCTGCCGACCATCTGCTCGAAGTCCATGGCCAGCATGCCTGGCAGAGCCTGACGCGGCCCACCGCCGTGCGAGCAATGCTCGACGCGCAGGCCGGAGTCGACGATCGACCGATGGCGGCGCTGTACTCGCAGTGGAAGGCGGCGGGGGCCGCACTCGAGCGCGCGCGCAGTCACAGCGCCGACATCGAGCGCGAGCGCGAGCGACTGGCCTGGCAGGTCGGCGAGATCGAGCGGCTGGCCCCGACCGAGGGCGAGTGGGACGAACTGAATGCCGAACACGAACGCCTGGCGCACGCCCAGGCGCTGATCGACGCTGCGCGCGCCGCGCTCGAAGTCCTGGGCGAAGCCGATCCGAACGCCGCTGCGCTGACCCAGCAGGCCGTCCAGGCGCTGGCCGACGTGGCGCAATTCGACGCCCGGCTCGCGCCCGTGCTCGAGATCGTGCAAGGCGCGCAGGCGCAATTGCAGGATGCCGCGCACACGTTGTCGGGCTACCTGCAACACACGGACGTCGACCCGGAGCGCCTGGCCACACTCGATGCGCGCCTGGCGGCCTGGATCGGACTGGCGCGACGCTACCGCCGCGCGCCGCAGGACCTGAGCGGCCAGTTGCAACAATGGCAGCAGGAACTGCAGGCCCTGACCGCCGCCACCGACACCGCCGCGCTCGAACGCGGCCTGCTCGACGCCGAGCGTGCCTGGCGCGACGAAGCGCGGCGCGTCAGCGCATTGCGCGCGCGCGCGGCGCCCAAGCTGGCCGACGCCGTCACGCAGGCGATGCAGCAACTCGGCATGGCCGGCGGGCGTTTCGAGGTGGCCCTGGAGGCGCAGGCCGAGCCGCAGTCGTTCGGCCTCGAGTCGGTGGAACTGCGCGTCGCCGGCCACGCCGGCAGCACGCCGCGCGCACTGGCCAAGGTGGCGTCGGGCGGTGAGCTGTCACGGCTGGCGCTGGCCATCGCCGTGACCACCGCGCGCGACGCGGCAGGCGGCGCGGGCACGCTGATCTTCGACGAGATCGACGCCGGCATCGGCGGCGCGGTCGCCGACACCGTGGGCCGGCTGATGAAGCAACTCGGCCGCGAGCGCCAGGTGCTGGCCGTGACGCATCTGGCCCAGGTGGCGGCCTGCTGCGACCAGCACTTTGTCGTCTCGAAGACGCTTCGCTCCCATGGCGACACGGTCAGCGATGTGGCGCCGCTGCACGGCGAGCAGCGCGTGGCCGAGGTGGCTCGCATGCTCGGCGGCGAGCGCCTGGCCACCAGCCTGGCGCATGCGCAGCAACTGATCGAACACGCGACGACGGTGGCGCCCGCGGCCGCCAAGTCCCGGCGCAACCGGGCCTGAGCAAGATGATCCGCGCCTCTGCATCTGCGCCAAGCGCCCAGGACACGCTGGTGTTGATCACGGGCATCTCGGGTTCGGGCAAGTCGGTCGCCTTGCATGCGCTCGAGGATGCCGGCTTCTTCTGCGTTGACAACCTGCCGCCCGAGTTGCTGCGCGACTTCGTGCGGGTGGAGCGTGCGCGCCATGGCGCCATCCAGCGCGTCGCGATCGCGGTCGATGTGCGCAGCGCGGCCTCGTTGCCGCACCTGCTGCCGCTGATCGACGAATTGCGCGGCGAAGGCGTGGCCATCCAGGCTCTCTTTCTCGACGCCAGCACCGAGGCCCTGCTGCGCCGGTTCTCCGAGACGCGGCGGCCGCATCCGCTCACGGCCGACGACAGCGGCGCGCAGCCTGCGCTGACCGAAGCCATCGAGCTGGAGCGCAAGTTGCTGGCCGGGTTGCGCGAGGTCTCGCACCGTCATCGACACCAGCCAGTTGCGCTCGGCGCAGCTGCGCCTGTGGGTGCGCCAGGCCGTGGTGGCGGCACGTGCCGAGCTGACGCTCGTGTTCGAGTCCTTCGCCTACAAGCTGGGCGTGCCGCTGGACGCCGACTATGTGTTCGACCTGCGCGTGCTGCCCAACCCGCATTACGTTCGCGAATTGCGCCCCTTGACCGGCCGTGATGCCGCGGTGGCGGCTTTTCTCGAGGCGCAGCCCGAGGTCGGCGAGATGCTGATGCAGATCGAGACGTTTCTTGCGCGCTGGCTCGACGCCTTCATCGACGACCATCGCAGCTACATCACCGTCGCCGTCGGTTGCACCGGCGGCCAGCACCGCTCGGTGTATGTCGCCGAACAACTCGCAGCGCGCTTCGCGCCGCGCGCCACCACGCTGGTACGCCACCGCGAGCAGGACGCACGCGAGTGACGGCCGTGCCCGGCGCGGCGCCGTTCGAGCTGCCGCTTTTTCCCCTGAAAAGCGTGCTCTTCCCCGGCGCCCTGCTGCCACTCAAGGTGTTCGAGGCCCGCTACCTCGATCTCATCGGCCGCTGCCTGCGCGCGAGTGCACCCTTCGGCGTGGTCTGCCTGCGCGAGGGCGACGAAGCCGGCCGTAACGCCGTACGCTTCGAGCGCGAGGGCGTGCTGGCACGCATCGACGACGTCGACGCCGAGCAGGCGGGCATCCTGCGGGTTCGTTGCCGCGGCACGCAGCGCTTCGAGATCGATGGCGAGCCGCAGCGGCAGCCTGACGGCCTGTGGCTGGCCCGTGCCAGGCGGCTGCCCGACGACGACGTCGTCGCGCCGGAAGCCTCGCTGCAGCCCACGGTGCAGGCACTCGTCAGCGCCATCGGCAAGCTGCAGGCGCAGGGCAACACGCCCTTCAGCGAGCCCTACCGATTCGACGATGCAGGCTGGGTGGCCAACCGCTGGTGCGAGATCCTGCCGATCCCGCTGACCGCCAAACAGCGCTTGATGGTCCTGCCCGAGCCGCAACTGCGACTGCGTCTGGTCGACGAGTACCTGCGCGGCAAGGGCGTGATCTAGCTCGCAGCTATCAACTTTCGCACCGGCGCAGGCAGGCCGAGCAGGCGTGCCTGCTCGAGCGAGAACCAGCGCCCTACCGGCAGCGCGGCCTCCACGGCCGCACGGCGCGCCGCTGACAAGCTGGCCGGCAGGCGGTGCCGCCACGGTTGCAGATGCCAGTCGAAATGCGTCAGCGCGTGATCGATCGCAGCCAAGGGCTCGCCGCTGCCGGGCCAGCCCGCGGCCAGCGCACACAGCTCGTCGACCTCGGCGTAGAGCGGCAAGGCCCAGAGACCGGCCCACACGCCGTGCGGCGGCCGCTGAACCAGCCACAGCCGGTCGCCGGCGCTGAGCCACAGCATGGCGTCGCTGCGCCGAGTGCGCGTGAGGCGCCGCGTCTTGACCGGGTAGCGCTCGGGCGCGCCCTGCCGATGGCCGACACAGTGGGTTTGCAGCGGGCAGGCTGCGCAATTCGGCTGGCGCGCGCTGCACAGCGTGGCGCCCAGATCCATCAAGCCCTGCGTGTAGGCCTCGATGCCGGTCGCAGGCAGCAGCGCCTGCGCACGCAGCCAGAGTTCGCGCTCATGGCGGGCCAGCGCCAGGTCCTCGCCGAAGCCGAGCACACGTGTCAGCACGCGTTTGACATTGCCATCGAGGATCGCGGCGCGCTCGCCGTAGCAGAAGGCCGCAATCGCCGCGGCCGTGCTGCGTCCGATCCCGGGCAGTTCGCCCAGCGCCGCTGCGTTGCCCGGAAAGACCGCGCCATGCTCGGCCACCACGACCTGCGCACAGCGATGCAGGTTGCGCGCCCGGCTGTAGTAGCCCAGCCCGCTCCACAGCGCCAAGCACATCGTCCAGTGACGCCGCCGCCAGCGCCCGCACATCGGCAAAGCGTGCCAGGAAGCGCGGGTAGTAGTCGAGCACCGTCGCCACCTGCGTCTGCTGCAGCATGATCTCCGACAGCCAGACGCGGTACGGATCGCGGGTGCCTTGCCACGGCAGGGCGTGGCGGCCGTGGCGCTGCTGCCAGGCGATGACGCGGGCGGACCATTCACCATCGGACGCTGGGCGGACCCCTTGCGGCCCGTTTCGCCTTGCGGCCGTCGACCCGCTCGACGGTGCTTCGAGCCGCGCGATCGCGGACTCGCCGCCGTCCTCGCTCACGCGGCGCTGCGCGACGCCACCAGCGACAGTGCCGGCGTGGCACGGGCGGGCGCGGCATCGGGGGCCGGCAGTTGCGCAGTCGCGGCCTCCGTCAGCTCGGCCGTGATCTCGCGCACGCGCCCACTCAGATGCTGCCAGCGTGCGTCCTGCGACTCCAGGTCGCCGATGCGGTGGTCCAGGTCGCCGGCGGCGGCCTGGATGCGCTCGAGTCCGTCGCGCCGACGCTTGAACCCGCGGCGACGATCACGCAGTTGCGAGTCGACCTGGTTGGAGGCCGACTTGTGCCACAACTCGACCTCGCCGCTGGCGTTCTCGAACGCCATGCGCAGCTTGGACACCAGCATGCGCCGGAACTGCTCCATGAAACGCGGCTCGGCCAGGCGCAGCGCCTGCGACAGGCCGAGGTACTGCGCATAGCTGCGCTCGATCAAGTCCAGTTCGCGGTCACAGCGCTCGAGCGACGGCAGCCGGGTCAAGGCCAGCGCAAAACCGAACTCGCTGTTGAGCTGGCGAAAACTCGCCTGCAGCATGTCGTTGATCTCCTGGCCGCGCGTACGCGCCAGCGTCAGGCGGTCGCGCAGGCGGACGCACAACGCGACGAAGGCCTTCTTGGCGCCCAGATTGAACAGCGTGGCGCTGGCCTGGCGCTGCATCAGCGCCACTTCTTCGCGCAACTGATCGCTCGACAGCCCGATCAGCAGATCGCGCAGCATGCGCGCATGCACCACGCGCAGGGCGGCCAGACGCTCGGTGCAGCGCTCGAACTCGACCATCTCGAGGTCGACCCGCTCGATCATCAATTGCACCTTGCCACTGCTCTTGCCGCGCAGGCCGCGCAACTCGAGCATCTGCTCGGCCACCAGTCGGCGCTGGTCGGACAGGCGCCTCGTGGCCAGCTGCTCGACCGCCTGCGCCGTGTCGGCCACCATGCGCTCAATGACTTCGCGCCGGCGTGGCAACAGCTGCGTGACCAGCGCGTCCTCGAGCAGCGGCAGGCGGCTGGCCTCGAGGGCAGCGGCATCGCCGTCGATGCGGCCGGCCAACGCCTGCCGCGCGGACAGCGGAAATACGCGCTCGCGCTCAACGCCCAATGTCGTCGCGGCGATGCGGCACTGCTGTTCGATCTGCTCGCGAACCGCCTGCTCGGACAACAAGCGGGTCGACCAGGGCATCGATCTTGTTGAGCACGACGAAGCGCGCCATCGACTGGCCGCCCAGATGGTCGCGCCAGACCGCCAGGTCGGACTTGGTGACGCCGGTGTCGGCGCCGAGGATGAAGACCACGGCGTGCGCGGCCGGCAGCAGCGACAGCGTCAACTCGGGCTCGGCGCCGATCGCATTCAGGCCCGGCGTGTCGAGCACCACCAGGCCGCGCTTGAGCAGCGGATGCGGGTAGTTGATGGCGGCGTGGCGCCAGGCCGGCACTTCGACCAGCCCCTCGGCCACCAGCGGCGGGTTGTCCTGCGGCGAATCGTCATGCCACAGGCCCAGCGCGCGTGCCGTGTCGATCGCTGACGGCCTTGGTGCGCGTGACCTCGTTCAGCGCATCGGCCAGGCGCTCCGGCGACTCGGGGTCGAGCCGAACCCGGGTCCACAGGTCCGAGCGCTCGCGCAGATCGGCCAGTGACTGCGGCTCGAGCCGGGTGTCGATCGGCAGCAGTGCCAGCAACGCCGGGGTGTTGGGCTCGTAGCCCAGTTCGACCGGGCACATCGTGGTACGCCCCGGCGTGGCGGGAAGGATGCGGCGGCCGGTGTCGGCAAAGAAGATGGCGTTGATCAGTTCGGACTTGCCGCGCGAGAACTCGGCCACGAAGGCCACGCAGAGGCGGTCGGAGGCCAGACGCTCGCGCAGCGCAGCCAGGGTGCGCTCGCAGGCGTCATCGAGCAAATCGTGCTCGAGCAGGAAGCGCATCAGGTCGGCAGCCTGACGGTCAAGGCCGCGCCGCCATACGGCCAATGCGTCGAGTTGACCGGCGAGGGAGAGTTCCATGCTGAAGAGCCTGGGGCAATCGAACCACGCCACGCTGGCGCCAGGGCATCGTAGCGCAAGGGCCGGCGTTGCTGCAGCAGGCGATACATCTGCTGACAGCCCGTGGCAACAGGTCGTGCAGCTTGTCGCGGTTGTGCGGCGCGCCCTCAGCGCTTCTGGCAGCCAGGGCAAAAAAACGTCGACCGCTGGCCTTGCAGGATTCGGCGCACGCGGCCGCCACAACGCTCGCAGGGCAGGCCTTCGCGGCCATACACATGGGCTTGCCGTTGGTAGGCGCCATCCATGCCATCGGCGTCGCGATAGTCCCGCAGCGACGAGCCCCCGCGGCCAGCGCCCGCGCCAGCGTGGCGCGCACGGCCACCAGCAGGCGCTCGGCGCGCGGGCGCGACAGGCGGCAGCTGCGCGTGCGCGGGTCGATGCCGGCGGCGAACAGCGCCTCGCAGGCATAGATGTTGCCCGCACCGACGACGACATCGCCCGCCAGCAGGACCTGCTTTACCGGCGCACGGCGCGATTGCAGCGCGGCATGAAAGCTGACTGGCGTCAGGGTCGGGTCGAACGGCTCGGGCCCCAAGCGCGCCAGCAGCGTCGCTGCGGGGGGCTGGTCGAGTGCCTCAGACCAGACCACGGCGCCGAAGCGGCGCGGGTCGGTCAGGCGCAGCGCGCCACGCGAGGTGACGAGATCGAAGTGTTCGTGACGGCCCGCGGGCGCCAGCGCGGCCTCACTGAAAGCGAGCGACCCCGACATGCCCAGGTGCAGCAGCAACCCGCCCGCAGGCACGGCAGCGTCGTTGGCCAGGGGCAGCCACAGGTACTTGCCACGCCTGGCGACCAGGCCGACGGTCTTGCCGACCAGGTCGGCAGGTTGGCAGCCCAGCGGCCAGCGCAACGGCAACCCGACGCGCACGGCAAGCACCTTTGCGCCTGCGATGCGCTCGGCAAAGCTGCGCCGCGTGACTTCTACCTCGGGCAATTCGGGCATGGCGGCGATGATAGGAGGCCCAATGTTGAACGTCGGCCCCCAGCCGCATTCCAAGTGCTTGCCTAGAATGGCCCGACTCGCGAAGGATTCCGATGCCCGCTCCCGCCCCTGCCCTTCTTCGCGCGCCGATCGTCCGCAACTTCCTGACGTTGGCCGCCGTGGCGCTGGCGACGTCGGTCGCGTTGGCTCAGGCGCCACGCGCCGCGCCGCCCGCGCAAGCGGCGAGCGAGCCGCAGTCGGCACTGGATGCGCCGCTTTTCTACCAACTGCTGATCGGCGAGATCGCACTCAGCGCCGGTGAAGCCGGGAACGCCTACTCGGTGTTGCTCGATGCGGCACGCCGCACGCGTGACGAGGCGCTGTTCAAGCGCAGCGTTGACGTCGCCCTGCAGGCGCGCGCGGGCGACCAGGCGCTGGCCGCCGCGCGGGCCTGGCGGCAGGCCTTGCCGGAGTCCCTGGAAGCACTGCGCCATGAGCTTCAATTGCTGGCCGCACTGAACCGAAGTGCCGAGCTGGCCGAGCCACTGAAACTGCTGCTGGCGCGTACGCCAGAGGCCGAGCGCGCATCAACGATTGCCGCGCTGCCACGCCTGTTCCAGCGTTCCAACGACAAGTGGCAGGCCGCCAGCCTGCTCGAAGACCTGCTGCAGCCCTACACCCTGGCTCCACACGCGCGCAATGTGCGCAGCGCCGCGCGCGTGGCCACCGGTCGTGCCTGGCTGCTGGCGGCCGAAAGCTCGCGCGCCGCATTGCAGGCCGAGCGCGCGCTGGCGGAGGACCCGGCGGCGACCGCTGCCGTGCTGCTGGCCCTTGAGTTGATGCCTACCGCGCCGAGCGCCGAAGACCTGGTCAAGGCCTACCTGGACAGACCAGGCGCGGACGTCGCTGTGCAACTGGCCTACGCGCGTGCGCTAGGCGCCGCGCAGCGCTACGTCGACGCGATCGCTCAACTGAAAACCGTGACGCGCGAAAAGCCGGCGCTGCCGGTGCCGTGGCTGACGCTGGGCGCGCTGCAGCTCGAGTTGCGCCAGGCGCGCGACGCCGAGACTTCTTTGCAGCGCTTCCTCGCGGTTCGCGCCGCGGCTGCCGACGGTCCCAATGTTGACGCGGGCGATGACGACGAACTCTCGCGTAGCAACGATGGCGGCCTGACCCAGGCGCTGCTGATGCTGTCGCAGGCCGCCGACCAACGCGGGGATGCCAAGGCCGCCGGCGCTTGGCTGGACAAG
This sequence comes from uncultured beta proteobacterium, assembly GCA_963740395.1. Classification (GTDB taxonomy): domain Bacteria; phylum Pseudomonadota; class Gammaproteobacteria; order Burkholderiales; family Burkholderiaceae_C; genus CADEEN01. The sequence goes on along the minus strand of CAVUEP010000079.1, from coordinate 6,156 downwards.
ATCGACAACCCGCAACGCGCGCTCGAGGTCCAGACCCGCCGTGCCATGCTGCTGGCCAAGCAGGGCAAGCTGAACGACGCTCGCGCATTGGTGCAACAGGTGCCCGAGCGGCGGCCCGAGGACGCCCGCGCCAAGCTGCTGGCCGAGAGCCAAGTGCTGCGCGAGGTCAAGCGCTGGGGCGACGCCCATGCCGTTCTCGTGACTGCCAGCGAACGCTTCCCCGGCGACGCCGACCTGCTCTACGAGCAAGCGATGATGGCCGAAAAGCTGCATCGCATCGACGACATGGAGCGCGTGCTGCGCAAGGTCATCGAGATCAAGCCCGACCACCACCACGCCTACAACGCGCTGGGTTACTCGCTCGCCGATCGCAGCCTGCGCCTGCCCGAAGCCCAGGCCCTGATCAAGAAGGCGCTCGAACTCGCGCCCGGCGACCCGTTCATCACCGACAGCCTGGGCTGGGTCGAGTTCCGGCTGGGCAATCGCGACGCCGCGCTGCGCCTGCTGCGTCAAGCCTACGCCGCGCGCCCCGACACCGAGATTGCGGCCCACCTGGGCGAGGTGCTCTGGTCGACTGGCGCGAAAGACGAAGCCCGCCGCATCTGGCGTGAAGGGCGCGAGCGCGACACCGGCAACGAGGTGCTGCGCGAGACGCTGACGCGGCTTCAGGTCAAGTTGTGATTTGCAGCGCCGCCCGGCTTGCTGGCGCGGTGCTGCTGCTGGCGTTGAGCGGCTGCATGAGTGCGCCCAAACTGCCGCCTGCCGACCTCAGCGGCCGCCTGTCTGTGCGCGTCGACGCGCATGCGAGCCAGCCGGCGCACAGTTTCAGTGCCCAGTTCGACCTGCGCGGCGACGCGCAATTGGGCAGCCTGCAGTTGAGCACCCCGCTCGGCACGACGGCGGCGCAGGCGCGCTGGCAGCCGGGTCTGGTCGAGCTGACGACGAGCGAAGGCACGCGCCGGTTCGCCGACCTCGACGCGCTGGCAGCCGAGGTACTCGGGCAGGCGCTGCCCATGGCCGCCTTGATCGACTGGCTGCGTGCCCGTGCCTGGCCCGGTGCGCCGAGCGCGGCACGCGACGGCGGCTTCGAACAGCTCGGCTGGGGTGTCGACCTGTCGCGCTTTGCCGAGGGCTGGGTCGTCGCTGCGCGCGCCGCAGCGCCTGCAGTGTCGCTGCGCGTGCGGCTGGAGCGGCCGCAATGAGCCTGGCTGCCTTGTACGACGTGCCGGCACCCGCCAAGCTGAACCTGTTCCTGCATGTCGTCGGGCGGCGCGCCGACGGCTACCACCTGCTGCAGTCGGTCTTCGTCCTGATCGACTGGGCCGATATCCTGCACTTCGAGTGCCGCAGCGACGGCCATCTGCAGCGCCACGACCTGGGTACCGCGCTGCCGCCCCGGGACCTGACCCTGGCCGCGGCGCAACTGCTGCAACGCGAGAGTGGCACAAAGTTCGGCGCCGACATCTCGATCGAGAAGCGCGTGCCCTGGGCTGCCGGGCTGGGTGGCGGCAGCTCGGATGCCGCCTCGACACTGTTGGCCCTGAACCGGCTGTGGAGCCTGGGTTGGTCGCGCGAGAAGCTGTTGCTGCTGGCGCAACGCCTGGGCGCAGACGTGCCCTTCTTTGTCGGCGGCCGCAACGCCTTCGTCGAAGGCATCGGCGAGCGATTGACACCGGTCATCGTGCCGCGCCAGTGGCTGCCTGTCGTCAAACCCGCTGCCGGGCTGTCGACGCAGGAGATCTTCACGCACCCTGCCTTGGTACGCGACACGCCGGCTGCTACAATCTCCGGCTTTCTTGCAGACGCAGCAAAACCCGGCTTCTGGGGCCAGGCCTATGGTCGAAACGACTTGCAGCCGCCCGCCGAAGATCGATGTCCCGAAGTGGCTCAGGCTGCCGAGTGGCTCGACCGGCATTTCGGCAACAGCCGCATGACGGGCTCGGGGAGCGCAGTGTTTGCCAGGAACGGCATGGGCGACCAAGCTTTGGCGACATGGCCGGTGGATGGGCAGGCCCTTCCGTCTGGCTGGGTCGGTCGCATGTGCCGCAGCCTGGACCAGCACCCGTTGCTGGATTGGCCAGGTTGAACCGGTTTGAAGGGGGTGGCGCAAGCCGCCTGCCTGTGTAGGGGAGTCGCCAAGTTGGTCAAGGCATCGGATTTTGATTCCGACATGCGAGGGTTCGAGTCCTTCCTCCCCTGCCAAATTTTTGGCCCCGCGATCCACCGACCCTGAACCGCCCTCCGCCCACGAAAGTCCCGCCGTGCTGTTCAACACCGTGCTGTTCACCGGCAACTCCAATCCGGCGCTGGCCCAGGAGATTGCATCGCACCTGGGCGTCGAATTGGGCAAGGCCAAGGTCGGCCGCTTCTCCGACGGCGAGGTCGCCGTCGAGCTGCACCAGAACGTGCGCGCCCGCGATGTCTTCGTCGTCCAGTCGACCTGCGCGCCGACCAACGAGAACATCATGGAGTTGCTGATCATGGTCGATGCGTTGAAGCGCTCGAGCGCGCGCCGCATCACCGCCGTGATCCCCTATTTCGGCTATGCGCGCCAGGACCGCCGGCCGCGCAGCACGCGCGTGCCGATCAGCGCCAAGGTGGTGGCCAACCTGCTGGCCACCGTGGGGGTCGAGCGCCTGCTGACGATGGACCTGCATGCCGACCAGATCCAGGGCTTCTTCGACATGCCGGTCGACAACATCTACGCCTCGCCGGTGCTGCTGACCGACCTGAAGAGCAAGAACTACCGCGACCTGATCGTCGTCTCGCCCGACGTCGGCGGTGTGGTGCGCGCGCGCGCCCTGGCCAAGCAGCTCGGCTGCGACCTGGCCATCATCGACAAGCGCCGTTCTGCCGCCAACGTATCCGAAGTCATGCACGTGATCGGCGAGATCGACGGCCGCAACTGCGTGATCATGGACGACATGATCGACACCGCCGGCACCCTGGTGAAGGCGGCCGAGGTCTTGAAGGAACGCGGCGCCAGGAGCGTCTACGCCTATTGCACCCATGCCGTGTTCTCGGGCCCGGCGATCGAGCGCATCAGTGCCTCGGCACTCGACGAAGTCGTGATCTGCAACACGATCCCGCTCAGCGAGGCCGCCGACGGCGTTGCAAGAAGGTGCGCCAGTTGTCGGTGGCCTTCCTGTTTGCCGAGACGATCCGCAGAATTTCCGACGGCGAGTCCGTGACGTCACTGTTCGCCGAGCAGAACAATAATTTTTGAGGCATAGCGGGCTGCCGTCGGCAGCCCTTTTCGCAGGGGCCTTGCGGCCCTTCTAACCCGGAGCCCTGGTCGCGGGGCCCAACATTGGAGTCAAAACCATGAAATTCGTCGCCTATGAGCGTACGTTGCAGGGGACCGGAGCGAGCCGCCGCCTGCGCCTGAGCAGCAAGGTGCCTGGCATCGTGTATGGCGCGGGCAAGCCGTCGATGATCGAACTCGATCACAACGCGCTCTACTTCGCATTGAAGAAGGAGGCCTTCCACTCGTCGCTGCTCGAAATGGAGCTTGCCGGCAAGACCGAGACGGTGCTGCTGCGCGACTTCCAGATGCACGCCTGGAAACAGATCGTGCTGCATGTGGACTTCCAGCGCGTCGACGAGAAGACGCGCATCACCAAGCGGGTGCCGCTGCACTTCATCAACGAGGAGAACTCGCCGGCCGTGAAGACCGACAAGTGCCTGATCAGCCATGTCGTCAATGACCTGGAAGTCCAGTGCCTGGCCGCTCAGCTGCCCGAGTTCATCACGGTCGACCTGGCCGACGTGGTCAAGGGCCAATCACTGCATGTGAGCGACCTGGTGCTGCCACGCGGCGTCAAGGTCGTCACGCACGGCAAGAAGAACCCCGTGATCGCCGCCGTGACCCCGCCACGGATCGAAGTCGAGGAAGAAGTCGTTGCCGCACCGGTGGTCATCGCTGCGGCGCCGCCTGCGGCCAAGGCCAAGAAGACCGAGAAGCAAAACAAGAAGTGACGCCTGGTGCACGCCACCACGGGCCCCGCGAAAGCGGGGCCTTTTGCTTTTTGGCGCCCCTTATCATCAAGCCAACATGACGATTCGACTGCTGGTCGGGCTTGGCAACCCCGGCCCCGAGTACGACGCCACTCGCCACAACGCGGGCTTCTGGTGGGTCGATGCGGTGGCCGCCAAGCTCGGCGCCAGGCTCGCATTCGATCGCGGGTACCACGGCCTGGTGGCACGCGTGAACCGTGCCGGGCAGGACCCGCTGTGGCTGGTCGAGCCGCAGACCTTCATGAACCTGTCGGGCAAGTCGGTGGCGGCCCTGGCGCGATTCTTCAAGATCGCGCCTGAGGAAATTCTCGTGGCGCATGACGAACTCGACCTGCTGCCGGGCCAGGTCAAGCTCAAGCAGGGCGGCAGCCATGCCGGCCACAACGGCCTCAAGGACCTCGTGGCCCAGCTCGGCAGCGCCAATTTCTGGCGCCTGCGCCTGGGCATCGGGCACCCGGGCGTCAAGGCCGAAGTCATCGACTACGTGCTCAGAAAGCCCTCGCCGGAACACCGAGACGAAATCCACCAATGCATCGATCGCACGTTGGCCAACCTGGACCTGTTGCTGGCCGGCGAGATGGAACGCGCGATGATGAAAGTCCACAGCAAGCCGCCGCGCCCCAAACCGGGGCCGGCGTCCGCTAAGCCTGCAGGAGAGACCCCATGAACAGCCCCACCCGCCCGCTCGCCATCCTGACTGCCGCGCTGCTCGCGCTCGCGCCGGCCGTCACGGCCCATGCCGCCAAGGTCTATCGCTGCGGGCCCGAGGGCCGCACCTACTCGCAGACACCCTGCAAGGACGGCTACGCAGTCGACGCCGCAGACAAGCGCAGCGCCGCTCAGCGCAAGGCCGCCGAGGACAGCGTCAAGCGCGAGGAAAAGATGACCGAGCAGATGGCGCGCGAGCGCCAGGCCAACGAGGCTGCCGCAGCCAAGCAGGGCGCGATCGCGATCGCCAACCCGGCGGCCGCCAAGACTGCCGCCACGGGGCCCGGTGCCGCGGCGTCGGCATCGGCCGCCAAGAAGGCCGCCGCGAAGAAAGACGCCGACACGACGAAGGACGCCGGCGCCAAAGCCGACAAGAAGCCCTAGTCGCCGCCAGTTTCGGCCGCCAGCGCCTGCAGCTGCCGGTATTTCGCCCACAGCGCCTGCGGCGACTCGACATGGCCCGGGTGCAGCGGGATGCACGCCACCGGACAGACCTGCACGCATTGCGGCTCGTCGAAGTGGCCGACGCACTCGGTGCAGCGCGAGGGATCGATCTGATAGTAGTCGGCGCCCATCGAGATCGCCTGGTTCGGGCACTCGGGCTCGCAGACATCGCAGTTGATGCACTCGTCGGTGATCATCAACGCCATCGAGTCATCCCTTGCGCGTGTTGACCATGCGCGGCATGATGCCCGCGCGTGTATGGAAGGCATTGTTGGACGGATAGGTTGTCACCAGTCGTTTACCTTCGCCGGGATTGTCGGTCACCACCAGCACCAGATCTCGCTCAATGTTCAGGAAGTAGCGGCCTTCCAAATCATGACGAGGTGAAACCTGAGTGCTTTTACGTACCACCTCACGCAACGAAGGATCAGCGGTCACCTCGCGTAAAAACTTCCAAGCCATTTGTTCAGCACACTCAGCCTTGAGTGGAAAACGTTCGGCAATCCGCTTTAATACATGATGGGTGACGCTGACTTCACCATAACCATTGACCAGCAACGTCGCTCTGTGTGCCGTACTGACCTGCAACTCTTCTGCTGATTCTGGCGGCGCTTCTGCAAACCAGTGCGTGTCCTTGTCTACCGCAATCGGACAACCGGCAAAGCGTGTGGTCAGGAAATTGGCATAAGGTGCCAAGTGCGCCTTATCAGACTGCATACGACGCAACTTGCGGATCGCGCCCAGTGACACAATCAGTTGCGTGTTTTGATTGCCGCCCAGCGTGCGGCCGACCACCTCCTTGTCTTCAAGCAGATGGCGCATCGCTGCCAGTTCAGCCACGATGTTGCGATCTTCCAGCACTGCATTCACGCAGACCTTGAACACCCCGCGCGGGCGCATGTTGGTATTGGTCCAGTACACCAGAAAGGTATTCGCCTCTGCGGTGGGGAGGGTGTATGTCTTTAGAAAGTTCATGGCAGCCCCTAA
>CAVUEP010000078.1:0-17848 GCA_963740395.1 uncultured beta proteobacterium | reverse complement strand
GTGGCCGCGTGGCGACGCGAAGCAGCCCATGGTCGCGTCGGACATGCCGCCGGCGGTGCCGGTCACCGCGGCGCCAGTGGCCCCCGCGCGGGTCGCCGCACCGGTACCGCCGCCCGTGCTGATCCGGATCGAGGCGCCGGCCGCGGCCAGGCGCGTGCCACCCGCGGTTCAGGCGGCTGCGAGGTCCGACGACAGTGGTGCAGTGGTGAAACTGCAGGACCTTCCGCAGGCGTTGCAGCGCCAGCTGCCAACGCTGAAATTCGGCGGCGCGATGGACTCTCCGGTGGCCTCGCAGCGTATGCTGATCGTCAACGGTCAGGTCCTGCGCGAAGGCAACGATGTGGCTCCCGGGGTCGTACTCGAACACATCGCGTTGCGCACCGCCATCGTGCGTTTCAAGGGCCAGCGCATCGAGCTGGCCTACTGAACTTGCCCGGACACGAACATCAAACCTCGAATCGCGACGGAGCGGCAACGCGCCTCGCCAAGGCGACCATGGACCCCAGCAATGTTTCACCCCACAGGACAAGGCGCTGGCGCTGGCTGGCCGTTGCCGGACTGCTGCTGGCGCTGGCCGCGGCGTTCTGGGTCTGGCCGCGTGCGCGCCCGGCCGACGCCGTGCAGGTGAGCGCTCAGCCACTTCAGCGCAGCCTGCAGTTCAGCGCACGCGTGCAGAGCCGGGCCCGGGTCGACGTCGGCAGCACCCTCACCGGCCGCGTGGCCGAGGTGCTGGTGCGCGAGGGCGACAGCGTCGCTGCAGGTGCGCCGCTGCTGACGCTCGAGTCCGACGAATTGCAGTCGGCGCTGGCCCAGGCCCTGGCCAATCTGCGCCAGGCCCAGGCGCGCACGCTCAGCCAGCGCCGTGTGGCGGACCCGAGCGCACGCGCCGTTCTCGCGCAGGCCGAGGCCTCGCTGACCGCGGCCGAGCGTGAACTGGAGCGCTCTCAGGAACTGCTGGCCGCCAAGTTCATCAGTGCGGCGCGGCTCGACGAGGCGCGCCGGGCCGTGGACATCGCACGCGCACAGCGCGCGGCGGCGAACGCCAACGTCAGCGCCAACGCACAAGGTGGATCCGAGGCCGACAGCGCACAGGCCCAGCAAGCGTCGGCCCAGGCCGCGGTTCAGGCGGCGCAGGCGCGGCTGGCCCAGGCCAAATTGAGCGCACCAGGCGCTGGGCAGGTGATTCAGCGCCAGGTCGAGCCTGGCCAGATCGTTCAGCCCGGGCGCACCCTGCTGACGATGGTCGTCAATGGGCCGACCGAGCTCGTGGCCCTCGTCGACGAGCGTTTCCTGAGCCAGTTGCAGGTCGGCCAGGTGGCGCGCGTGGTGGCCGACGCCTACCCGGGGCAAGCCTTCGATGCGCGCCTGCTGCGCCTGGCGCCGGCCGTGGACGCCCTGCGTGGGGCGGTCGAGGTCACCTTCGCGGTGGCACAGGCGCCGGCCTTCCTGCGCGAGGACATGACCTTGTCGGTCGAGGTCGTAACCGGGACGCGAGAAGCGGCGATCGTGCTGCCGTTGCGCGCGCTGAAGTCGAGCGTCGTCGACCGGGCCGTGGTCCTGGTGGTCGAGGACGGCCACGCACGTGCGCGCGAAGTGCAGCTCGGGCTGCGCACGCTCGACCAGGTCGAGGTCACAAGCGGCCTCGCGAAGGGGGAAACCGTGCTGCTCGACTCGACGCTCCCGGTGGGCCAGAAGGTGCGTGTGCGCGTGCTCGATGCGGCCGACGCCCAGCGCCAGGCGGTCGCCGGGACTTCGGGCGCCGACGGAATCAACAGCGCCATGGGCGCCGGCGCGTCGCGCTGAACGGCCCGTGAGCATGGGGCGCTTCGAACTCACCGTGGCCGTGCGCTTCCTGCGCGAAGGCCGGTTCCAGAGCCTCTTGATCATCGTCGGCGTGGCGGCCGGCGTGGCGGTGGTGACCTACGTCTCGGCGCTCGTGGCCGGATTGCAGAACAACACCTTGACCAAGACCCTGGGTGCGCAGGCCCATGTGGCGCTGACGCCGCTCGAAGAGCGCGTGCTGCCAGTGTTGGAACGCAGCGCCAGCTCGCCCGCCTTCGCTGACACCCAGCCGCGTGCGCAGCGTCTGCGTTCGTTGGCCAACTGGATGCCGTTGATGGCGCGGCTCGAAGCCTGGCCCGGCGTGGCCGCAGTCTCGCCCCAGGTCAGCGGCGCCGCGCTCGCGCGCCGCGCCGAGGCCACCCGTTCGGTGGCCGTGACCGGCGTCGAGCTCGAACGCTACGACCGCATCATCGGCCTGGCCGACAAACGCGTGGCGGGAGTGCTCAGACTCGGTCCGGGCGAAGCCATCGTCGGCACCACCCTGGCCGACGACCTGGGCTTGCGCGTCGGCGACCGCCTGACCTTGACCACTGGTGAGCGCATCGACACGTTTCGCCTGACCGGGCTGGTCGACCTTGGCGTGCGGGCGCTCAACCAGCGCACCGTGATCGTCCCGCTGCGCTCGGCCCAGAGTCTCTTTGACCTGGCCGGCGGGGCGACCCAGATCGACCTGAAGCTGGTCGACCCCTGGGTGGCGCAGACGATGGCCGAAAACATGGCCAGCGAGTGGCCGGCCAAGGTCGAGAGCTGGCAGGAGAGCAATGCCCAGCTGGTGTCGGCGCTCAACGCACAGAGCATCAGCACCTTGCTGATACGGGTCGTGGTGATGATGGTCGTGGTGCTGGGCATCGCCAGTGTGCTCGTGGTCTCGGTGGTGCAGAAGCAGCGCGAGATCGGCATCCTGCGTGCGATGGGCACGACGCGCGCCCAGGTGATGCGCATCTTCCTGCTGCAAGGGGCGCTGGTCGGCGCGCTCGGGTCATTGGGTGGCATTGCGCTGTCGTTCGCCATGATCGAACTCTTCACGACCTTCGTGCGTGGCGCCGATGGCCTGCCGCTGTTCAGCATTGCGTTGCCGCCGAGCCTGGCCCTGCAGGTCGCAGGGCTGGCGCTGGGCGCCGGCGTGCTTGCCGCGCTGGCGCCGGCGCGTCGGGCTGCGCGCATGGACCCGGCGCAGGCGATCCGCTTGTGAGAACTCGATGAACGGCGAAGCGCTCGTCACGCTGCAGGGCGTGCACAAGTCCTACAACCTCGGGCTGCCGAGCGAGGCCGAGGTGCTGCATGGCCTGGACCTGCAGATCACGCGCGGTGAGTTCGCCGCCCTCATCGGGCCCTCGGGTTCCGGCAAGAGCACCTTGCTCAACCTGCTCGGCCTGCTCGAGCGGCCCACTGCCGGTCACTACCGGCTCGCCGGCGAGGTGGTGCAGGACCTGGACGACGACGGGCTGACACGCATGCGGCGCAACACACTCGGTTTCGTATTCCAGTTCCACCACCTGCTGCCGGCCTTCACGGCGCTCGAAAACGTCACCTTGCCGGCGATGGCGCGTGATGGCGTGGTGACGTCCGCGCTGCGCGAAAGCGCACGCGCGCTGCTCGAAGGCGTCGGCCTGGCCGCGGCGATGGACCGGCGGCCGTCGGAGCTGTCGGGCGGCATGCAACAGCGCGTGGCGATCGCGCGTGCGCTCGTGCTCGAGCCAGCCCTGGTGCTGGCCGACGAGCCGACTGGCAATCTCGACACCGCCTCGTCGGACGAGGTGTTCAGGTTGCTGCGCGACATGCACGCGAAGGTCGGCACGTCGTTCCTGGTCGTCACGCACGACCCGCGCCTGGCACGGCGCTGCGACCGCGTGATCGAGCTAGTCGACGGCCGCATCGCGAGCGACGCGGCGCCCAAAGGCTCATTGATGGCGCGCGATCCAGTGGTCGACCGAAAACACGCCGGGCCCGCGCGCCATCAGGAACAGCAGCACCGCAGCCCAGGTGCCATGCGTGGCATAGGCGCCCGGGTAGACGAAGATCTGGATCACCATCGTCATGCCGAGCAGGGCGAGCGCCGAGAAGCGCGTGGCCAGGCCGATCAGGAGCAGGATCGGGAACACGTGCTCGGCGATGGCCGCCATCGGTGCGGCCAGCTCCGGCGGAATCAGCGGCAGGTTGTACTCGTACTGGAACAGCGACAGCGCCGAGTCCGACAGCCGCGGCCAGCCGAGTGCGAATTCACCGTTCACGAAGTTGATCGCAAGACCTTCGACCTTGGTCTGGCCCGAACTCCAGAACACGGCCGCGATCGAGAAGCGTGCGACGAAGGCGATCAGGCTGTGCGGGATGCGGCCGAGCCACTCGATGGCCTGGTGGACGAAGCGGCTCGGCATGGATTCCCTGGCGACGGTGGGCAAGGGGCGGACGGTGCTCGTGTTCATGCGATGGGTCTCCCGGGAAGGTCGATCGAGGTCAGCGCGCCGTGGTGCAGCAGCAGCGCGAGCAGCTGGCCCGGATCGAAACAGGGTTCGGCCTGCAGCGCGGCTGCGGTGGCGCGGCCGAGTGCGCCACCTGCGAGGACCTCGCCCAGGAATTCGGCGCTGCCACTGGGCAAACGCAGCACGATGACGTCCAGACCGTCGCGCAGCACGAGGGCATCCTCGGCCGCTTCGACCTCGAGCGTGGCAAGTTCGGCCGCGGCGTCGTCGCCTTGGTGGGCGGCCCAGATCGACACCATCGCATGGGGCGAGCGCAGCAGGATCACCGACGGATGCAGGTGCAGCAGCAGATCGCCGACGCGGTCCGGGTCGGCCAGCGCCGAGCGGGCATCGGCTGCGCTCAGTGCTGCAGCGTCGGCGGCATGCAGCGACCGCATGCGCGCCGTCTCGAGGCGCGCGATGTCGGCCAGATAGGGCACGGCTGCGGCCGGCTCGAAGGCGGCGATGAAGTCGGCGAAGCCCTCGCCGTAGTGCGCCAGGATCGGCGAGCGCGGCGGCGCCTGGCGCACGAAGACCGCGGCCATCGCGCGGAAGAACGCCTCGCCGACCAGTGCTCGCGCACGACCGGGCAGTTGTCGGCCAGCGCCTCGACCAGCGAGCTGACCACGTTGTTGCGGTAGACCGCGAGCCGCGCCGCCGGGTCGGAGCCGTTCCAGGCGACGAGGCCGGGCGGCGATGGTCGCGCGGGGTCGAGCAGGGCGGCGGCGAAGTCGGTGTGCATGGCTCGCTGCACGCGGTCTCGGCCAGCGCGGCCTGACCGTAGGCGCCATCAGCTCGCGCGCCTGGCCGACTTCGGCCAGCAGGGTGGCCAGCGAGGGCAGGTCGTGGTCGCGCTCGAGCAGCGTCGGCAGCGGTCCGAGGCGCTGCGACGACGCTGCGGCGTACAGCGCCCACACGGCGTCGTCGACCGGGGCGCCGTGGCTGTCGATCAGCAGCGGCGCGCCGGCGCCGTCGAGGTCGCTGCGCGAAGCCGGCCAGGTGGATCTGCCGACCGCGTCGAGCGGCAGCGCGTCGATGTAGGCCAGCGGGTCGCGATGGTGGTTGGTGCAGGAGACATGGACGTTGTTGACGTCGAGCAGCAGGCCGCAGCCGGTGCGGCGCAGCACTTCGGCGAGGAACTCCGGCTCGCTCATCGTCGAGGCCGCGAACTCGACGTAGGTCGCCGGGTTCTCGAGCAGCATGCGGCGGCGCAGCCGCGTCCTGCACCCGGTCGATGTGCTCGCACACGCGCTGCAGCGTCGCGTGCGTCGTAGGGCAGCGGCAGCAGGTCGTTGAGAAAGACCCCGCCGTGGCTGGACCAGGCGAGGTGCTCGGAGAAGACGGCCGGCTCGTAGCGGTCGATCAGAGCGCGCCAGCCGGTCGAGGTGCGCCTCGTCGAGCGGCCGCTCGGCGCCGATCGACAGGCCGACGCCGTGCAGCGACAGCGGGTAGCGCCGCGCGGATGCGCGTCAGCCAGTGGTGCATCGGCCCGCCGTCGACCATGTAGTTCTCGGCGTGCACCTCGAAGAAGCCGACGTCCGGCCGCGTGTCGAGCACGGCCCGGAAGTGCTCGGGCTTGAGCCCGAGCCCGGCTGGACGCCGGCAACTTCGAGGCATGCACATCAGCCCTTCTTCTCCTTGAACTCGGCCAGCTGGCCGTAGCCGGTCGGGCGAGGTCTTGGACGCGGTCTTCTCGCAGGTGCCCTTGGGGACCAGCGACCAGGCGTTGCCCTGGTAGTCGACCTTGGACGTGCCGGCGCAGGTGGTGCCGGCGCCGGCCTTGCAGTCGTTCTTGCCTTTCAGGGCGACGCCGAAGCACTTCTCCTTGTCGGTCGGCATCGGCTGCCGCCGCGGGCAGGACGGTGAATGCGGCGCCGAGCGCAAGGGCCAGGGCGACAGCAGGGAGGTTTGGCGTGAGGGATGCAGTCATGAGCGTCTCCATGGAGTGGGTGAATCGGAGTCGAAACCCGGGTCGATGCCCTGGCTTCGTGCTGCTTAGGCGGTTCAGCATGGCGCTTCCTTACACCCCGGGGTTTCCCTAGGTTCCGGTCTCGGCCGCCCATTGGCGATGTCAGAACGGGGCCGCCGGGCAGACAGTGAAGTGACGGGCGGGCTGTCGGCGATCGGCCGCGCCTGCGAACATCCGCAATCCACGGCTCTTGCTCCCTCAACTCATGACGATCCCGTTGGCAGACTCCCTGGCCCGCTGGCTCGGCGCGAAGTTGACGCGCTACCTGAGCAAGGACAGGGTCGGCACCGGCAGCGCGGCACCGGCCGACCCGGGCCTGCTGATGGCCTGCCTGCGCCCGGGCGACGTGCTGCTGGTCGAAGGCCGCACGCGCGTCAGCGTGGCGATCAAGTACCTGACGCAGTCGACCTGGTCGCATGCGGCCCTGTTCGTCGGCGAGCGGCCGGGGCTGCTCGATGCCCAGGGCCGGTCGGCCTGCTTCGTCGAGGCCGACATCCGCCATGGCGTGCGTGCGGTGGGACTGGACGAGTTCGCGGGCCTGAACAGCCGGGTCTGCCGGCCGGTCGGGCTGAGCGCCGAAGACGTTGCGGCCGTGACCGGCTATGCGATCGGGCACATGGGCGATCCGTACGACGTCAAGAACGTGGTCGATCTGGCGCGCTACCTGCTGCCGATGCCGCCAGTGCCCTCACGCTGGCGCCGCCGCATGCTGGCGCTGGGCAGCGGCGACCCGACGCGTGCGATCTGTTCGACGCTCATCGCACTCGCTTTCCAGTCGGTGCGCTACCCGATTCTGCCGCGCATCGAATCGGTGCCGTCGAGCGACCCACGCTGCAGCGAGTGCGTCGACGAGATCCTGCATGTGCGCCACCACAGCCTGTTCGTGCCACGCGACTTCGATGTGTCGCCATACTTCGCCATCGTCAAGCCGACACTTGCCGTCGGCTTCGATCACCGCACACTGGCCTGGGACGAGGCGCCGCCAGGCAGTGCCGCTCAGGTCCGGGCGGGCGCCGCTGCCTCGAACGGCAGGCCGACGTAGTTCTCCGCCATCGTGGTGGCGGCGGCGCGTGAGCTGACCAGGTAGTCGAGCTCGGCCCTTTGCAGCTTGCGGCCGATCGCGCCACCTTCGGGCAGCTTGTGGGTCAGGTTCGTGAACCACCAGGAAAACCGCTCGGCCTTCCAGATGCGCGCCAGGCAGTTCTGCGAATAGTGGTCGAGCCGGTGGTCGTCGCGTTGCGCGTAGTGCTCGATCAGCGCGCGCGACAGGAAGCCGACGTCGGAGGCGGCCAGGTTCAAGCCCTTGGCACCGGTCGGCGGCACGATGTGGGCCGCGTCGCCGGCCAGGAACAGGCTGCCGAAGCGCATCGGCTCGGCCACGAAGCTGCGCAGCGGCGCAATGCTCTTCTCGATCGACGGCCCGGTGACCAGTGACTGCGAGGCCTGATCGTCCAGGCGCTTGCGCAGTTCGTCCCAGAAGCGCTGATCGCTCCAGTCCTCGACCTTGTCCTTGAGCGAACATTGCACGTAGTAGCGTGAACGCGTCGGCGAGCGCATCGAACACAGCGCAAAACCGCGTTCATGGTTCGAGTAGATCAGCTCGTGCGACACCGGCGGTGTGTCCGACAGCAGACCGAGCCAGCCGAAGGGGTAGACCTTCTCGAAGATCGAGAGCGCTGTCGGCGGCACGCTGGCGCGGCTCACGCCGTGGTAACCGTCGCAGCCGGCGACGAAGTCGCAGCGCACCTCGTGCGCCTGGCCGGCGTGGGTGTAGGTCACGCTCGGGGTCTTGGTGTCGAAATCGTGGATCGCGACGTCGAGCGCCTCGTACACTGTCTCGGCGCCGACACCCGCACGCGCCTGCATCAGGTCCTGTGTCATCTCGGTCTGGCCGTAGACCATGACCTGCTGACCACCGGTCAGGGCGTGCATGTCGATGCGATGGCGCCGGCCGCCGAAACACAGCTCGAAGCCGCCATGCGGCAGACCTTGTGCGTGCATGCGTTCGCCGACACCGGCGGCATCGAGCAGGTCGCAGGTGGTCTGCTCGAGCACGCCGGCGCGGATGCGGCCGAGCACGTAGTCGCCGGTCTTGCGCTCCAGGATGAGGGCGTCGATGCCCGCGCGGTGCAGCAACTGCCCCAGCAACAAGCCGGCGGGGCCGGCGCCGATGATCACGACCTGGGTGCGGCGGGCTGTCATGCGGGCCATTCTTGGCCAGAGGCCGCCGTTGCACAAGCAGCCCGGTGGACTACCAGCTATCGCGAAACGGCATGTTCAGCGGCCCGGGCAGGGCTCACAGATCGACCACCAGCGTGGCGCCGGGATCCTTCGGCCGCGAGCAGCACAGGATGACCCGTTCGGTCCGCTGCTGTCGGCTGAGCACGTAGTCGCGGTGTTCGATGGCGCCGGAAGCGGCGGCGTCATAGGGGGTTGCGCAGACGCCGCACAGGCCGTCGCTGCACTTGGTGTCGATGGCCAGGCCGGCGTCGGCCAGCATGTCGGTCGCGCTGCGGTCGGCCGGCACTTCGAGGGTGCGACCGCTGCGCGCGAGTCGCAGCGTGAACGGATGGTTCTGCCAGGCGGGGGGTTCGGGCAGCTGGAAGTACTCGCGGTGCAGCGCGTCCTCGGGCCAGCCCTTGGCCGCGGCAGTTTCGAAGACGGCGTCCATGTAGCGTGGTGAGCCGCAGGTGTAGAGGTGGCCACCGGCCTCGAACGGCGGCACGAGCGAACCCAGGTCGGCGCGCGCGCCTTCGTCCTTGAGGTGCAGGTGCACCTGGCGCTGCCAGGGCACGCTCGCAAGCGCATCCAGGAATCCGGCCGTGCGGCGGCTGGCCGCGCTGTAGTGGAGCTCGAACGATCGGCCGAGCGCGTGCAGCCGGTGCGCCATCGAGATCAGCGGCGTCACGCCGATGCCACCGGCAAACAGCAGCGAATGGCGTGCGTCCTCGTGCAGCGGAAAGTGGTTGCGCGGACGGCTGATGAAGACCCGCCGCCCGTCTCGAAAGGCGCGGTGCATCAGGGCCGACCCGCCGCGCCCTGCGGGCTCGCGCTGCACGCCGAGCACGTACTTGCCCTGGTCGGCCGGGTCGCCGGCCAGGCTGAAGGCGCGCGCGTATTCGGGGGCGATGATCACGTCGATGTGCGCACCGGCGTCGAAAGCGGGCAGCGCCTTGCCGTCGAGCGCCGTGAACTCGTAGCGCGCCACGTCGGTGGCCATGTCCTCGCGCCGAACGAGCCGGACCGGAAACACCGGCGGCTCGCCTTCGGGCATCCGGAAGGCCGGCACCAGGCCTTCGGTGTCGCCGGCCGCAACCCGTGCGCGGTGCTGCTCGGGCGACAGCAAGGCGCGGTAGCGTTCGATGCCCTCTTCGCGGTCGACCGGGTGCACGACAGGGAAGGGCGGCGGCATGCGGTCGGCCGGGTAGACCGCGAGCGTCTGGTCCTCGGCGCGCAGCACGAGTTCGCGCTGCAATCCGCGCCGGTGCGTCTGGCGCGCCTGGACATAGCCCCCGGTGGCGCGGTCGAGTTCGATGTCCCACCACCAGGTCTTGACCGGGTTGATGCTGCCGCGGCCGAGCCGGTCGTCGAGCGCGGCGAGCCAGCGAGCGCTGCCCGGCACGTGCATGGCGGCCCAGCGGAACGGGGCTTCGGCGAACAGGCCTTCGAGGTTCCAGGGGCAGGTCTTCATGCAGCGCCCGCACATGCCGCCGGCGGCATTGGTGATGCGATAGCGCGCGCACTTCTCAGCATCGCTCTTGTAGATCTCGTAGCCGTTGTACATGCGCTTGGGGCCGGCCGTGATGGCGCCCGAGGGGCATTCGCGCGCGCACTTGTTGCAGCTCTCGCAGAAGCGCTGCAGGCCGAAGTCGATCGGCCGGTCGTGGTCCATCGGCATGTCGGTCGTGACCGCACCGCTCTTCAGACGCGGGCCGAGAAAGGGGTTGAGGATCACTTCGCCGATCCGGCTCACTTCGCCAAGGCCGGACAGCAGCAGCAGCGGCGGCTGCAGCACATCGCCGTCGATCACCGAGTGCACACGCGCCGAGTAGCCGAGGCGCCGGATCTGCTCGGCCAGCACGCCACCCAGCATCGAGAAGCGCAGGTAGGCGCGCATGCTCTGGGCGACCGAGATCCAGTCGTCACCACTCGCGCCTTCCATGGTCTCGTGGCCCTGGTCGAGCAGCATGTTGACCGCGTTGGCGTGGTAAGGGGCGACCGGGTTGCCGCCCGCGTCGTGCGAGTAGTACGCCCAGTCGGGCACCGCGCACAGGCCGGCAGCGTCGACCCCCAGGTAGTACGACGCCGCCTTCAGGTTGTCGGCGTTGCGCTGCGGGTCCGCGGTGCTGGCGCTGACCGGGCCGCGTGCGTCACCGAACTGCAGCAGCAGCAGAGCCCCGAGCGCGCGCCGTGCGCAGGCCCCGATCGGGCTCTTCATCACGTAGTGGGCGTTCTTGGCATCCTCCTGGACGGCCTTGCCAAGGTCGCCGAACAGGGCGCGCGCAAAGAAGTCGGCCCGCTTCGGGAAGCGCGGCACACGCTCGGCGTCGATGTAGGTGGTGGGCGAGTCGCGCCGCTTGAGCGTCTCGAACGGGAAGGCGCCGAGGCGAAACTCGCGTTTGCCAAAAGCCTCGCGGTTGAAGGCGCTCTTGAAGGTGCCCTTGCCCAGCCACCAGGCCGGGCCATGCGAGGCCCACCGGTTCTGCTTGTGCGCCAGCGGCGCATCGGGCGCCAGCGCGAAGTCGGTGCTGACGGCGGCCAGGCCGTAGCGCCGACCGACGAAGGGGTTGGCGCCGTCCGGCAGGGCCAGCCCGCAGGCCACGGCCAGCCGGCCCAGGTCGAGGTCGCTGCAGGTCGCGCTGTGAGCCCGGCCCTCGTAGCCGAGCATGCGCAGGTAGGTCGACAGTGCGACCGCTGTCTGCGCCGCCAGCAAGGCGGCACGCTGGGCCTGCGTGCCGTGGATCCAGTCGGTGCCGGGCTCGTCCGGGCGCGGATCGCGCGGGTACTCGACGAGAATCACGACTGCATGCGAGTGCTGCGTGATCGGCCCGTGCACCTTGCGTGCCGAGTCGAGCACGTCGGCCAGGATCATGTCCATGCCGGCGGCAAAGCTGACCGGCTGGTTGGCCTCGAGCTCCTCACCGAGCGCACGCACGCCGGCATTGCGGATCGGCTCATCGAGCAAGGCCTCGTGCGGGATCGCACAGACGCCCATCATCGATGCATCGAAGTAGTAGCCGGCCGCCTTCAGGTGCTCGGCGCGCTGAACCGGACCGTCGGGTGCCTGGGCAGCTTGCGGGTTGACCAGGCCGTCACGCACGAGGTCGAACATGGCCATGAAGCGTGCCATCGCGTTCGTCAGCGACTCCGCGCGCGGGTCCTCGAACGACAGCGCGCGCATCGGCGCCAGTTGCGACAGATCCGGCGTGCCCGGGTCGCGCGTCAGCCGCTCCAGCGGGTAGGGACCGAGATGGACCGGCCGGTCGCGGTAGGAAAAGAGTCGCATCGCTGGTCCGATCCAAGTCAGGTGTTCAGTCGGCCTTGCCGATCACGCCGCGCCGCACCTGGTCGCGCTCGATCGACTCGAACAGGGCCTTGAAGTTGCCTTCGCCGAAGCCGTCGTCGCCCTTGCGCTGGATGAACTCGAAGAACACCGGCCCGAGCAGGGTCTGCGAGAAGATCTGCAGCAGCAGCCGCGGCTTGCCGCCCTCGGTGGTGCCGTCGAGCAGGATGCCGCGCGCCTGCAGTTCGCCCACCGGCTGGCCGTGGCCGGGCAGGCGCGTCTTCGAGCATCTCGTAGTAGACGTCGTTCGGCGCGGTCATCAGCGGCACGCCGGCCATCTGCAGGCTGTCGACGCTCTCGACGATGTCGTCGGTGAGCAGCGCGATGTGCTGGATGCCCTCGCCGTTGAACTGCATCAGGAACTCCTCGATCTGCCCCGAGCCCTTGGCCGACTCCTCGTTCAGCGGGATGCGGATCTTGCCGTCGGGCGCCGTCATGGCCTTGCTCGTCAGGCCGGTGTATTCGCCCTGGATGTCGAAGTAGCGGATCTCGCGGAAGTTGAACAGCCGCTCGTAGTAAGCGCCCCAGTAGGCCATGCGGCCGCGGTAGACGTTGTGCGTCAGGTGGTCGATCAGCTTCAGGCCGTGGCCGACCGGGTGGCGGTCGACGCCGTCGAGCCAGTCGAAGTCGATGTCGTAGATCGACGTGCCTTCCTCGAAGCGGTCGATCAGGTACAGCGGCGCGCCGCCGATGCCCTTGATGGCCGGCAGGCGCAGCTCCATCGGGCCGGTCGCGATCTCGATCGGCTGGGCGCCGAGCTCCAGCGCCCGCGCGTAGGCCTTGTGCGCGTCCTTGACGCGAAACGCCAGGCCGCAGGCCGAAGGCCCGTGCTCGGCCGCGAAGTAGGCCGCCGGGCTCTTGGGTTCGCGGTTGAGGATGAAGTTGATGTCGCCCTGGCGGTACAGGTCGACCTGCTTGGAGCGGTGCACCGCGACCTTGGTGAAGCCCAGCGTCGTCGAACACGGCTTCGAGCACGCCCGGCGTCGGGCGAGGCGAATTCGACGAACTCGAAGCCGTCGAGGCCGATGCGGGTTGGCTGGTGGTCGTCGGATTTCATGGGGATCTCCGCTGTGGCGCCAGAGGATAGGCGAAGGCGCTCGTGCGCCGGGTGCGACAGTCAATCGTCGAGCAGTCGCAGCCTTCACGCTGCGCCCCTTGACCTTGCCGCCGCTCAGGCGCTTGAGGACCTGGGCGCGATGTCGCGCTCGACCGCGACATAGGTCGAGAACTCGTTGACGTTGATCTTGCCGATCTGCGCGCCGGCAAAGCCCATGTCCTTGGTCAGCGCGCCCAGCACGTCGCCGCGCGCGGATCTTCTCCTTGCGCCCGCCCAGGATCTGCAGCGTCGCCATCGGCGGCCGCAGCGGCTCGGCGCTGCCGGCGTGAGCTCGGCCAGCGGCTGCCACTCGCTGGCAAAGCCGCCCGGCCTGTTCGATCGCGCCGACGCGGCCCATCTCGTCCAGGCTGGCCAGGCTGAAGGCCCAGCCCTCGGCGTCGACCCGGCCGGTGCGGCCGATGCGGTGGGTGTGGGTGTCGGCGTCGGGCGTGATGTCGACGTTGATCACGGCCTCGAGCTGCTCGATGTCGAGGCCGCGCGCGGCGACGTCGGTGGCCACCAGCACGCTGCAGCTGCGGTTGGCGAAGCGCACCAGCACCTGGTCGCGGTCGCGCTGGTCGAGGTCGCCGTGCAGCTCCAGCGCCGCGAAGCCCTGCGCGCGCAGCACCTCGACCAGGTCGCGGCATTGCGCGCTTGGTGTTGCAGAAGGCCAGCGTGCTGACCGGCCGGTAATGGTTCGAGCAGCAGCGACACGGCGTGCAGGCGCTGGTCCTCGCGCACCTCGATGAAGCGCTGGCGGATCTTGCCGGCGGCGTGGGCGCCTCGAGCAGCTTGACCTCCTTGGGCTCGCGCATGAAGGCCGCGCTGAGCTTCTTGATGCCCTCCGGGTAGGTGGCCGAGAAGAGCAGCGTCTGGCGCTCCTTCGGGCATTGCTTGATCGACGCGTCGGCGATGTCGTCGAAGAAGCCCATGTCGAGCATGCGGTCGGCCTCGTCGAGCACCAGCGTGTTGAGCGCGTCGAGCGGCAGGCTGCCGCGTTCGACAGGTGGTCCATGATGCGGCCCGGCGTGCCGATCACGATGTGCGCGCCATGCGCCAGGCTGGCCAGCTGCGGGCGCATCGTGTTGCCGCCGCACAGGGTCAGCACCTTGATGTGGTCCTCGGCGCGCGCCAGGCGGCGCACCTCCTGCGTGACCTGATCGGCCAGTTCACGCGTCGGGCACAGCACCAGCGACTGCACCGCGAAGCGGCGCGGGTTCAGGTTGGCCAGCAGCGCCAGCGCGAAGGCCGCGGTCTTGCCGCTGCCGGTCTTGGCCTGGGCGATCAGGTCGTGGCCGGCCAGCGCCAGCGGCAGGCTGGCGGCCTGGATCGGCGTCATCGCGCGTATAGCCGAGGCGCTCAGGTTGGCCAGCACATGCGGTGCGAGCGGCAGCGTGCTGAATGCCGGTCCGCTGCCGGGCGACGCCGACGGAACCGTAACGGGTGAAGAGGTCATTCCCGATTATCGGGACGTGGCCGGGAAGGGCCGCGGCGCGTCAGCGCGGGCGCGCCAGGTCCATCGTCCAGTAGCGGCGATAGAGGTTGCTCGCGCTGCCCGGCACGCAGGCCACACCGATCTCGGTGAAGTCGGGGTTCATCATGTTGACGCAATGGCCCGGGCTGTCGCGCCAGCCCGCCATGACCTCGTCGACCGTGATCTGGCCGGCGGCGATGTTCTCGCCGATCGTCGACCAGGCATAACCGGTCGCGTCGATGCGCTCGCGCAGCGTGCGCCCGTCGGCGCTCGTGTGGCTGAAGTAGTTCAGCGCCACCATGTCGCGCGAGTGACCGTCGGCGGCGAGCGTGAGCGCGGTGCTCCAGCGCAGGGCCTGCGCCGGCGCGAGCTGCTGGCTGCCGCAGGTGGCACCTGCCGCGCGAAGCTGGTTGATCCAGGCCAGCAACCGGGTGTCGAAGGAGTCGATGCCGCAGGTCGACAGCACACCGGGTGCAGGCGGCGGGACGGGCGCAGGCGCAGGGACCGGTGCCGGTGTGCTTCCCGAAGTGCCCGTCGCCACCGACGCGGGGTCGCCACCGCCGCCACAGGCCACCAACAGCGCCGCCATGGCGCCGGCCCAGCACCTTCGTGCCCGTGCGGCGCAACGGGAGGCATGACTCTGCATGTCGCCATGCTAGTCGCGCCCCGGTGCGCCGATGGCCGGAGAAAGGTGCCGATCGTCGACATTTGTAAACGACGTGAACCCGTTGTGCGCGGTCGCCCGCGGATTGCCGCTATCGTTCACAGCCTATGCTGCGCTATCAGACCCTTCCCGTCACACCGTTTCAGCAGAACTGCTCCATCGTCTGGTGCGATGAGTCGATGGAGGGCGCCGTCATCGATCCCGGTGGCGACCTGCCGCTGATCCGCGACGAAGTTCGGCGCCTGGGCGTCAAGCTCAAGCAGATCCTGCTGACCCACGCCCATATCGACCATGCGGGCGGTACCGCGGCGCTGGCGAGCGAGCTGGCGCTGCCGATCGTCGGGCCGCATCCGGGCGACCAGTTCTGGATCGATGGCCTCGCGCAGCAGGCGCAGATGTTCGGAATGCCGAGCGCGGGCGCGTTCACGCCGACCCGCTGGCTCGACGATGGCGACGAGGTCATGGTCGGCCGCAGCAAACTGGCGGTGCGCCACTGCCCCGGCCACACACCGGGTCACGTCGTCTTCTTCAACGCACAGGCGAAACGCGCCTTCGTTGGCGATGTGCTGTTCGCCGGCAGCATCGGACGCACCGACTTCCCGGGCGGGGACCACGCCACCTTGATCGCCAGCATCACCGGGCGCCTGTGGCCGATGGGGGACGACACGGTGTTCATCCCCGGCCATGGACCCGAGAGCACGTTCGGGGCCGAGCGGCGTCACAACCCCTACGTCCACGGAACCTGAGTCGCCGGGCCGGCCGGCGGCGATCCCATAGGTCGAAGCTGCCGCGGCCTTGATTTCGGGCCGCGCAGGCGCATCTTCGTCAGATGACTGCGACCGGAGGCTCAGCGCTGTTCGTGATGCTTCTGGTTGCGGCTGGCGCGGCGTGGATGGTCGCGGCACTGCTATCGCAACCGTGGCGAACCGCGCACCGCCGGGCGCTGCTGCGGGCCCGGCCCTTCCCGGCGCAGTGGCGCAAGATTCTGCGCCGGCGGGTGCCGATCGCGGCGCGCCTGCCCTCGGACCTGCAGCGCCGCCTCAAGCGGCACATCCAGGTCTTCGTGGCCGAGAAGCCCTTCATCGGTTGCCAGGGCCAGGAGATCACGGACGAGGTCAGGGTGACCATCGCGGCCCAGGCCTGCCTGTTGCTGACCGGCCAGGAGCGTCCCGACTATTACCCACGCCTGCGCCAGATCCTGGTCTATCCGGATGCCTTCATCGTCGATCGCGAGCGCCCCATGGGCGCCGGCCTGGTGCGTGGCCAGCGCCTGGTGATGGCCGGCGAGTCGTGGTCTCAGGGGATGGTCATCCTGTCGTGGCCCGAAGTCCTGTCGGGTGCGGCCGATGCGGGTGACGGGCGCAACGTGGTGCTGCACGAATTCGCCCACCAGATCGACCAGGACAAGGGTTCCGCCGACGGACGACCCTGGCGCGCCCACCAGGGTGCACGACGGCGCTGGGAGACCGTCATGGGCGCGGCCCTCGAGCGCCTGCGGGCCCATCCTTCGAACGTCATCGACGCCTACGGCGCGAGCGACCCGGCCGAGTTCTTTGCGGTCGTCAGCGAAGTGTTCTTCGAGCGTCCGCATGAGCTGGCGACGGAGGCACCGGAGGTCTATCGTGAGTTGGTCGAATTGTTCGGGCTGAATCCGTTGCAGTGGTGAAGCGATGTCCTTGACCGGGCGCCCGGTCGTCGGGACCGCGGAACGCCGGTGTCGGCCCAGGAAGGAGGCTTGCGAACGGCCTATGCTCGGGGTCGAGCCAGCACCTCGGGTCTGCCGCCTGCATACCCGCACCGAGGTTGGCAACCGGCCTTGCCCGATGAAAGTCCAGCCTCCATGACATCAGCTGCCCGCATCACCATCATCGGCGCCGGTTTCGGCGCACTGTCCAGCGTGCGCGAGATCCGCCGGCGCGACCCGGACGTCGAGATCACGCTGGTCGCGCCGCGCGCTGAGCTGCACTACCTGCCCGGCATCATCTGGATTCCATGCGGCCTGCGCACGCGCGAACAGCTCATCGTGCCGCTCGACAACTTCCTGCGGCGCATGAAGGTGCGCCATCTGGCCGCCGAAGTGACCGGCCTGCGCGAGGGTGGGCGCGTGGTCGAGACGACGGCGGCCGAGGAGGTCCGCAACGACGCGCTCGTGATCGCCAGCGGCGGGCGCTTCATCAAGAAGCTGCCCGGCATCGAACATGCCATCACGCCCTGCGAAGGCATCGCCGCCGCAGAGAAGATCCGGGATCGTCTGCGCGCCATGACGGGCGGGACCATTGCCGTCGGTTTCAGCGGCAACCCCAACGAACCGAGCGCCATGCGCGGCGGGCCGATGTTCGAGTTCCTGTTCGGCATCGACGGACAACTCAGGCGCTGCCGCCCAACGCGCTGATGTTTCTGGACGAGAGTCATGTGATGATCCCTCAGGTCGGCGGCATGTACAAGGGCGACCGGGCGCGCAAGGAGAATCTGGTCAACTACGGCTTCCGGCTACCGTCGGCGATGATAAACCGGCCGCCGACCAGTTCGAGCACATCATGCGCCAGAGCGTGTTTGTCTCGGCCACGCCCGCCGTGTACGAGGCCGAACATGCCGGGCAGGTGGTCGAGCAACTGGTACGCCCGACCGGACTGGCTGCGATCCGGTCATCGAGGTGCGTCCGGCGATCAATCAGGTGGATGATCTGATGTCAGAGATACGCCTGCGCATCGCACTGGGCGAGCGGGTGCTGGTCACTACGCTGACCAAGCGCATGTCGGAAGACCTGACCGAATATCTGGG
>CAVUEP010000077.1:0-26691 GCA_963740395.1 uncultured beta proteobacterium | reverse complement strand
GCATTGGGACGCCCAACTGCACGAGGCGATTGCCGAGGCCGCACACAACGGCTTCATCACCGGCGTCTTCCGCCTGGTGAGCCAGGCCCGCGCGCATGGCGAGTGGGGCGTGCTCAAGCGCCGCAGCGCCACGCCTGAGCGGCGTCTCGAGTACCAGCGCGAGCACCGCGCCTTGGTCGCTGCACTGAAGGATCGCGACGCCGAGCGCGCCCGTGCACTGTGCCTGGAGCATCTGCTGCACGTGCGCGCCAACCTGTTGAAGTACTGAAGCGCGGGTCTGCCGCATTGACCGCACAGCGCAGCGTCGCTAAAGTGGTTCAGATTCGGTACCAGAACATACCAATGTGAACCAATTGCCACGGGAGACGATGCCATGCAACGACGGAGTCTGATCGCCGCACTGGCCGCAGCCGGGGCCTTGCCGCTGGCCCGCGCGCAGGCTTTCCCTGCCAAGCCGATTCGCTACATCGTGCCGGTGGCGGCCGGCGGCGGCAGCGACCTGGTCGGACGCACCGTCACCGAGCGCTGGGGCAGGCTGCTGAATCAGAGCTTCGTGGTCGAGAACATCGGCGGCGCCGGCGGCGCGATCGCCAGCCAGGCCACGGCCAAGGCCGCGCCCGACGGCTACACCCTGCTGCAGGGCTATGTCGCCACGCATGGCACCAGCCCGGCCACGCGCAGCAAGCTGCCCTACGACGCGGTCAAGGACTTCACGCCGGTGGGCATGATCGGCGTCACACCCAACGTGCTGGTGGTCAACGCGGCGGTGCCGGCGCAGACACTGGAGCAGTTCGTCGAGTACCTGCGCAAGAACCCGGGGACCGTCAGCTACGGCTCGGCCGGGCAGGGCTCGCTGACGCACCTGACGATGGAGCTCTTCAAGCAGGCGCGCAATGTCTTCGCGGTGCACATCCCCTACCGCGGCATCGCGCCGGCGTTCACCGACCTGCTGGGTGGTCAGACGCAGGCGATGTTCCCCGGCCTGGCTGCGGCGCTGCCGCACATCCGCTCGGGCCGGGTGCGCCCGCTGGCCGTGACGGGCAGCGCGCGGCATCCGCTGCTGAAGGACGTACCGACCATGATCGAGGCCGGCTTCAAGGGCTTTGACGCGCTGCAGTGGTACGGCGTCGTCGGCCCCGCGGGCCTGCCCGCGCCGGTGCTGAAGACGCTCAACGAGACGCTGAACGCGGTGCTGGCCGCGCCCGACCTGCGCGACAAGCTCGCCGCCGAGGCCATCGAGCCCACGCCGATGGCACCCGAGGCCTTTGCCAGGTTCATCCGCGAAGACATCGAACGCTGGACCCTGCTGGCGCGCGAACGCAAGATCGACCTCGATTCCTGAACCCGCTGAGACCACCCTGAGGAGAGCCCCCGTAATGAGCCCGACCGTTCCGATCCGCCTTGCCGCCACTTTGTTGGCGGGTCTTCTGTCCACTGCCGTCGTGCAGGCCCAGGACTACCCGAACCGCCCGATCAAGATCATCGTGCCGTTCTCGCCCGGCGGCGCGGTCGACGGCCCGACGCGGGCGATCGCGCAGGAACTCGGCAAGCGCCTGAACCAGCAGGTCATCATCGACAACAAGCCCGGCGCGGGCGCCACCATCGGCAGCGAGCTGGTGGCCAAGTCGCCCGCCGACGGCTACACGCTGCTGCTGGCCTCGCAGACCAATGCCATCAGCGCCACGCTGTACACCAAGCTCAGCTTCAATCCGATCGACGACTTCGCGCCGATCTCGCTGCTGGGCCGCGAGCCCGGCGTGCTGGTGGTGCATCCGTCGCTACCGGTCAAGACCGTGGCCGAACTGGTGGCGCTGGCCAAGCAGAAGCCCGGGCAGCTGAACTACGCCTCGTCGGGCAACGGCAGCGGGCAGCATCTGTTCATGGCCATGTTCGCGTCGATGGCCGAGCTCAACATGATGCATGTGCCGTACCGCGGCAGCGGCCAGGCCACCACCGACCTGCTCGGCGGCCAGGTGCAGATGGCGATCCCGGGCACGCAGGCGATGGTCAAGCACATCAAGGACGGCAAGCTGCGCGCCCTGGCAACGACCGGCGTGACGCGTTCGCCGGCCCTGCCCGACGTGCCGACACTCGCCGAGAGCGGGTCTCAAGGGCTACTCGGCGTATGTCTGGATGGGCCTGCTGGCGCCCAAGGGCACGCCGCCGGCGATCATCGAGCGGCTGCAGCGCGAGCTCAAGGCCACGCTGGCGACCGCGGAGGTGACCGGCTTCATGAACAGCGCGGGCATGGAAGTCATCGGCTCGACGCCGGCGGAGTTCGACGTCTACTTCCGCGAGGAGCGCGACCGCTGGGCGCGCATCGTCAAGGAAACCGGCGCAAAAATAGACTGACACCCACCCCCGAAGCGGCTGCGCCGCTCCCCCTCAAGGGGGCACCGCTGGCGGACCGGCGAAGCCGGATCCGCGGCGGTTGCTTGGATTTGCCTACCACTACTCAAATCTACGTACGCGATGATCACTGGCAACGAACACTGGACCACCAAGAAGACGCCGACGGCGACGTGAAGCTTTTCCTGTGGGAGAAGTTCGTCGGCTCGCCCGAGGGCAAGCCGGCCGTGCTGTTCGTGCACGGCTCGTCGATGGCGTCGCAGCCGACCTTCGACCTGAGCGTGCCGGGCCGGCCCGATTCGTCGGTGATGGACTGGTTCGCCGAGCGCGGCTTCGTCTGCTGGTGCGTCGACATGGAGGGCTACGGCCGCTGCGACAAGACGCGCGACATCTTCTGCGACATCGCCAACGGCGCCGACGACCTCGACGGCCGCCACCGACTACATCGCCGCCACGCGCGGCGTCGAGCAGCTTCCTGACCTACGGCATTTCCTCGGGCGCCCTGCGCGCGGCGCTGTTCGCCCAGCGCCACCCCGAGCGCGTGGCGCGGCTGGCGCTCGACGCCTTCGTCTGGACCGGCGAGGGCGCGCCCACGCTGGAGCAGCGGCGCAAGAAGCTGCCCGAGTTCCTGGCGAAGAAGCGCCGGCCGATCGACCGCGCCTTCGTGCACTCGATCTTCGACCGCGACCATCCCGGACTGCGCCGACGCACGCCACCGTCGAGGCCTTCGCCGACGCCATCCTGGCGCTCGACGACTCGATGCCGAACGGCACCTACATCGACATGTGCTCGCAGCTGCCGCTGGTCGACCCGGCGAAGATCACCGTGCCGACGCTCGTCATGCGCGGCCAGTTCGACGGCATCGCCGGCATCGACGACCTGATCGAGTTCTTCAAGCGCCTGCCCAACCCCGACAAGCAGTTCAGCGTGATGAACGGCATCTCGCACGCCAGCTTCCAGCAGAAGAACTACATGATGGTCTACCAGATCCTGCACGCCTACTTCACGCAGCCGGCGCCGGTGTACACGGACAAGGCCGCGCACTGACGGGGCGCGCGCACTACTTGTAGCTGCGCGCGTCCTCGATCACCTTGCCGTCGTTGGGCAGCTCGCCCGGCCGCTTCCAGGCGACCTCGCCGCGCAGCTTGGTGATGTCGCGCAGGCTCTGCGCCACGCGCTCGGCCAACCCCTCGGGCGCGGCGCCGGCCAACTCGGCCTGCAGGGTCATGCGGTCCTTGGCCATCTCGCCCTCCACCACCAAGCGCGCGCGGGCGATCTCGGGGTGGCGCTTGACGACGGCGGCCACCTGGCTGGCGTGCACGAACATGCCGCGCACCTTGGCGGTCTGGTCGGCGCGACCGAGCCAGCCTTTGATGCGCGTATTCGTGCGTCCGCTCGGGCAGCGGCCGGGCAGCACGGCGGACAGGTCACCCGTGCCAAAGCGGATCAGCGGGTAGTCGGGGTTCAGCGTCGTCACCACGACCTCGCCGACCTCGCCCTCGGCCACCACGTCGCCGCTGCCGGGGCGAACGATCTCGACGATCACGGCTTCGTCGAGCACCAGGCCTTCGCGCGCGGCCGTCTCGTAGGCGATGAGGCCGAGGTCAGCGGTGGCGTAGCACTGGTAGGCCTGGATGCCGCGCTCGATCAGCCAGTCGCGCAGCGACGGCGGGAAGGCCTCGCCGCCGAGCAGGGCCTTCTTGAGCGAGCCGATGTCGGTGCCGGTCTCGGTGGCCTTGTCGACCAGGATCTTCAGGAAGCTCGGCGTGCCGGCGTAGGCGTCGGGGCGCAGCTGGGCAACAGCCTGCAGCTGTAGCTCGGTGTTGCCCACGCCGCCCGGGAAAACGGTGCAACCCAGCGCCAGCGCGCCCGACTCCATCATCAGGCCGCCGGGTGTGAGGTGGTAGCTGAAGCAGTTGTGCACCAAGTCGCCGCCGCGCAGGCCCGCGGCATGCATCGCCCGCGCCAGGCGCCAGTAGTCGGCGGCCGTGCCCTCGGGCTCATAAATCGGCCCGGGCGACTGATAGACGCGCTGCGCACGCCGTGCCGATCCCTGGGCGCGCCAGCCGATCGTGGCGAAGCCGCCGAAGGGGTCGGTGCTGCCGCTGGCTTCCCGGGCCGTCTTCTGCCGTTCGAGCAGTTCATGCTTGCGCAGCACCGGCAGCGCGGCCAGCGCGGCGCGGCTCGTGACCGCCGCCGCGTCAATGCCGGCCAGCGCGCCGGCGTAGGCGCCCGCGTGCCGCTGCGCGTGCGCAATCTGCGCCGGCAAGGCCGCCATCAAGGCGGCCTCGCGCACTGCAGGGTCACGCGTCTCGAGCGCATCAAAGAAGTCGGCGCTCATTCGTCCTGCTCCCAGCGCGCCAGGCGCTTCTTGACCTCGTCGACGAGCTTGCGCTGCTCGGCGCTCGTCTTCACCACGACGCGGTCCCACTCGGGCGCGACCGTCGGACGGCGCGCAAGCTTGACGGCGATCGCATCACCATCGACCGCAAGTTCCAGCACCCGCTTGCCGCGCAACTCGAAGGCGTTGCCGCGCTCAGCCAGCTTCATGTCGCGCAGCTGGCGCTTGAGCGCCACCAGCGCGTCCGCAGCCTTGAACGGCGGCGGCGCGAAGCCGAAGTTGTCGTCGTTCGCACTCACGCCATTACCTGTTCGCAACCGGGCGCCGCACTGCGTGTACTGCGGCGCAACCAAGCACACGCCGCGGATCGGGCTCCGCCCGTCCGCTGGCGTGGCCCCCTTGAGGGGGAGGCGCCGCAGGCGCTTCGGGGGTGGGTCAGCTCAACCACCGCTTGCGCCTCTTGTAGCTCTTGACGTCCTTGAAGCTGCGCCGGTCGCCGCCGCCCATGCCGAGGTAGAACTCACGCACGTCTTCGTTCTCGCGCAGGCTTTGGGCCTGGCCGTCCATCACGACGCGGCCGTTCTCCAGGATGTAGCCGTAGTCGGCATAACGCAGCGCCATGTTGGTGTTTTGCTCGGCGAGCAGGAATGTGACCTTCTCGCGCTGGTTCAGGTCCTTGACGATCTCGAACACTTCCTCGACGAGTTGCGGCGCCAGGCCCATGCTCGGCTCGTCGAGCAGCACCATCTTCGGGTTCGCCATCAGCGCGCGGCCGATCGCGCACATCTGCTGCTCGCCGCCCGAGGTGTAGGCGGCCTGCGAGTTGCGGCGCGTCTTCAGGCGCGGGAAGTAGCTGTAGACCTTGTCCAACGTTGTGCGCACCGCCGCCTTGCCGTCCTTGCGCGTGTAGGCGCCGGTGAGCAGGTTTTCTTCGATCGTCAGGTGGGCGAAGCAATGCCGCCCCTCCATCACCTGGATCACGCCGCGGTCGACCATGTCGGAGGTGCTGAGGTTCTCGATGCGCTCGCCGCGCAGTTCGATCGACCCCTTGGTCACTTCGCCGCGCTCGCCCGCCAGCAGGTTGCTGACCGCGCGCAGCGTGGTCGTCTTGCCTGCGCCGTTGCCGCCCAGCAGCGCCACGACCTTGCCCTCGGGCACCTGCAGCGAGACGCCCTTGAGCACGAGGATCACATGGTTGTAGATGACCTCGATGCCATTGACGTTGAGGAGAACGGTCGCTCACGCCGTTCCCCTCACGGGCAGGGCTGCTCCCTCCCCGCTTCGCTCCCCTCCCTCCGAGAGGGAGGGGCGTGCCCCTTCGCGGCACCGATCAATGCACATCGTGGCGCTCAGCTCTGACAGTCAGCCGGCGTCCGGCGCTCGAGCTTCTTCTCGGCCGCGTACTTGTCCGCAGTCGCTTTGACCATCGGCTTGAGGATCTGGTCGTCGGCCTGCAGCCAGTCGGACGTGAAGTTCCACTTCTTGCCGTCCCAGGTGTGGATGCGTGCCCAGGCCGAACCCATGTGGTCCACGCACGAGGTGCTGACCGGGCGCATCACGCCGGCAAAGCCCAGCGCGTCGAGCTTGGCCTGGTCCAGCGCCAGGTTCTCGTAGCCCCAGCGAGCCTGCTCGCCGGTCATGACCTTGCCCTTGCCGAAGCGCTCCTGCGCCCGCTTGACGCCTTCGACCGCCAGCATCGCCGCCGACAGGCCGCGCATGTACAGCACCTGGCCGACTTCGTCCTTCGGTCCCGTGCCCTGGCCCTTGGCATGCACCAGCGCCAGGATGTCCTTGGTGATCTTGGCGTTGGGTTCGGCACCATGCTGCAGCGCCAGCGCGTTGTAGCCCTTGGCGCCGTCGCCGACGTCCTTCACGTCAGGCTCGGCACCCGACCACCACACGCCGTACATCTTCTCGCGCGGGTAGCCGGTGGCCACCGCCTCCTTGAGCGAGGTCGAGTTCATCACGCCCCAGCCCCACAGGAAGACGTAGTCGGGGCGGTTCTGGCGAATCTGCAGCCAGGTGGCCTTCTGCTCGACGCCCGGGTGCGTCACCGGCAGCAACTGGACTTCGAAGCCGTGCATCTTGGCGCGCTCCTGCAGCAGCGCGATCGGCTCCTTGCCGTAGGGGCTGTCGTGATAGACCAGCGCGATCTTCTTGCCCTTGAGCTTGTCCAGGCCGCCTTCCTTCTTGCCGACGTACTGCACCAGGATGTCGGCGGCGACCCAGTAGGTGCCCACCAGCGGGAAGTTCCACTTGAACACTCCGCCGTCGGCGCTTTCGCTGCGGCCGTAGCCCGAGGTGATGAGCGGGATCTTGTCGCCGGGCGCCTTCTCGGTCAGCGCGAAGGTGATGCCCGTGGACAGCGGCTGGAACACCGTGGCGCCGCCGAACTTGCCCTTCAGTCGCTCGTAGCACTCGACACCGCGGTCGGTGGCGTAGCCGGTCTCGCATTCCTCGAGCACGATCTTGACGCCGTTGATGCCGCCCTTGGCATTGACCAGCTTCATGTAGTCGGCCATGCCATTGGCGAAGGGCACGCCGTTGGGTGCGTAGGCGCCGGTGCGGTAGACCAGCGAGGGGAAGAACTGCTCCTTGCCGGTGGCCGCGGCAGGCGCCTTGGCCGCGGGCTTGGCCGCAGATTTGGCTGCCGGCTTGGCGGGCGGTTGCTGGGCCAGCACGAAGGCCGGCAACGCCGCCAGTGCAGCGGTCAGTACGATCGATCTGAATTTCATATCTGCCTCCAGAGGTTGAAAGTGAGCACTCGTCAGTGCGGAAAGGGACTCAATGCGGGAACGGCCAAAGCCGCAACTTCTCCTTGGCGGTCGACCACAGGCGGGCCAGCCCATGCGGCTCGACGATCAGGAAGAAGACGATCAGCGAGCCGAAGATCATGAACGTCAGATGCGAGGCGAGCGCGGTGTCGATCGGGATGCCGAACCAGTAGGGCAGGTTGTCGAGCACGATCGGCAGCACGACGATGAAGGCCGCGCCGAAGAAGCTGCCCATGATCGAGCCCAGGCCGCCGATGATGATCATGAACAGCAGCTGGAACGAGCGGTCGATGTTGAACGCCGCCGGCTCCCAGGCACCCAGGTGCACGAAACCCCACAGGCCGCCGGCCACGCCGACGATGAACGAGCTGACGGCGAACGCGGTCAGCTTGGCATAGACCGGGCGGATACCGATCACGGCAGCGGCGACGTCCATGTCGCGGATCGCCATCCACTCGCGGCCGATATGTCCACGCACCAGGTTCTTGGCCAGCAGGGCGAACACCGCAAGGAACGCCAGGCAGAACAGGTACTTCTGCACCGGGGTGTCGATCGGCATGCCCAGCACGTTCAAGCCGGAGACGTTGACCGAGCCCGAGGAAGAATTGTTGGTGAACCAGTTGATGCGCAGGAAGGCCCAGTCGACGAAGAACTGCGCCGCCAGCGTGGCCACGGCCAGGTACAGGCCCTTGATGCGCAGGCTCGGGATGCCGAAGACGACGCCCACCAGCGTGGCGAAGAAGCCGCCCAGCAGCAGCGAGGCGATCAGCGGCATGCCCTCGATGCGCACATGGAAGTTGTAGGCCGCGTAGGCGCCCACGGCCATGAAGGCGCCGGTGCCCAGCGAGATCTGGCCGCAGTAGCCGACCAGGATGTTCAGGCCCAGCGCAGCCAGCGACAGGATCAGGAACGGAATCAGGATTGCGCGCAGCAGGTACTCCGGCGCGATGAATGGCACGACGACAAACGCGAACGCCAGGATCAGGCCGATGGCCACGCGATCCTGCGCGATCGGGAACACCGCCTGGTCAGCGCGGTAGCTGGTCTTGAACTGGCCGTTCTCTCTGTACAACATGCTTGGTCTCAATCTCTTGGTTTCGGCCGCTGCGCTCAACTTGGCTTCGCCAAGTTAGCCTTCACCGAAAGATCATCGATCGCGTATGTCATACGCGATCGATGATCTTTTCACCGAACAATCCCTGCGGGCGCACCAGCAGGAACAGCAGTGCCAGCACATAGGCGAACCAGATCTCGATGCCGCCGCCGAAGAAGCGGGCCGATGTACACCTCGGACAGCTTCTCGCCGACGCCGATGATCAGCCCGCCGATGATGGCGCCGGGCACCGAGGTCAGGCCGCCCAGGATCACCACCGGCAAGGCCTTGAGCGCCACCAGCGTGAGCGAGAACTGCACGCCGAGCTTGCTGCCCCAGATGACGCCGGCGACAAGTGCCGCAAAGCCCGCCACCGACCAGACGATGACCCAGATGCGGTTCAGCGGAATGCCGATCGACTGCGCGGCCTGGTGGTCGTCGGCCACCGCACGCAGCGCGCGTCCGGTGGACGTCTTCTGGAAGAACAGGCTCAGCAGGGCCACCAGCGAGGCGGCGATGGCCGCGGCATAGAGGTCTTCCTTGCTGATCAGCAGGCCGCCCTGGAACAGCTTGTCGAGGATGAACATCGGATCCTTGGGCAGGCCGACGTCGATCTTGTAGATGTCGCTGCCGAACAGGGTCTGGCCGAAGCCGTCGAGGAAGTAGGTGATGCCCAGCGTGGCCATCAGCAGCGTGATGCCTTCCTGGTTCACCAGCTTGCTCAGCACCAGGCGCTCGATCAGCCAAGCCAGCACCACCATCACGCCCATCGCCGCGATGAAGGCCGCGACGTTGATCAGGAACTTGTCATCAAAGCCCAGCAGCGCCGGGAACCACTCCGAGAAGCGCGCCATCGCCAACGCCGCGAACAGCACCATCGCGCCCTGCGCGAAATTGAAGACGCCGCTGGCCTTGAAGATGAGCACGAAGCCCAGCGCGATCAATGAATACAGCATCCCAGCCATCAGGCCGCCGAACAGGGTTTCGATGAAAAATCCCATGGCTTGACCTCAGTGACTGGTACCCAGGTACGCGCTGATCACGTCCGGGTTGCCGCGCACCTCGTCGGGGGTGCCGTCACCGATCTTCTTGCCGTAGTCGAGCACGACGACGCGGTCGCTGATGTCCATCACGACGCTCATGTCGTGCTCGATCAGCACGATGGTGGTGCCGAACTCGTCGTTGACGTCGAGTACGAAGCGGCACATGTCCTGCTTTTCCTCGACGTTCATGCCGGCCATCGGCTCGTCCAGCAGCAGCACGCTGGGCTCCATCGCCAGCGCGCGCCCGAGGTCGACGCGCTTTTGCAGCCCGTAGGGCAGGCGCCCGACGGGGGTCTTGCGGTAGGGCTGGATCTCGAGGAAGTCGATGATCTTCTCGACCGCCTCTCGGTGTTCGTTCTCCTCGCGTTCGGCCGGGCCCCAGCGCAGGGCTTGCAGGAGGAGGTTGCTCTTCATCTTCAGGTTGCGCCCGGACATCAGGTTGTCCAGCACGCTCATGCCCTTGAACAGCGCCAGGCTCTGGAAGGTGCGCGCCACGCCCATCTCGGCCACCTGGCGGCTGTTCATGTGACTGAAGGTCTGGCCACGAAAGGTGATCGTGCCGTGCTGCGGCGTGTAGACGCCGTTGATGCAATTGAGCATCGAGCTCTTGCCCGCGCCGTTGGGGCCGATGATCGCGCGCACCTCATGCTCGCGCACGTCGAAGCTGATGTCGGTCAGGGCGTTGACGCCGCCGAATGCGAGCGAGATGTTCTTGACGTCGAGGATCACGTCGCCGGTGGTCCGTTCGGTCATGCCGCAGCCTTCACGCTCGGGAAGATCTTCGCGTCGACGATCTTCAGCGTCGCCGAGACGCTGCCGCTGCGGCCGTCCTCGAACTTGACCGCGGTCTCGATGAATTGCTCGGCCTTGCCGCTGTAGAGCGCGTCGACCAGCAGCTGGTACTTCTCGCCGATGGTGCCGCGTCGCACCTTGCGCGTGCGCGTGAGCTCGCCATCGTCAGCGTCGAGTTCCTTGTGCAGGATCAGGAAGCGGCTGATCTGGCTGCCGGCGAGCTTCTCGTCCTGCGCCAGGTCGGCATTGACCTTGTCGACGCATTCACGCACCAGATCCAGCACCTGCGGCTTGGCGGCCAGATCGGCGTAGCCGGCGTAGGCCAGGTTGCGCTTCTCGGCCCAGTTGCCGACCGCCTCGAAGTCGATGTTGAGAAAGGCGCAGACCTTCTCGCGCTTGTCGCCGAAGGCCACCGCCTCCTTGATGTAGGGAAAGAACTTGAGCTTGTTCTCTACATACTTCGGCGCGAACAAGGCGCCGTCGCTGGCGCCGCCAATGAGGCGTCCGACATCCTTGGCGCGGTCGATGATCTTCAGGTGCCCGCCGGCGTCGAGGAAGCCGGCGTCGCCGGTGCGGTACCAGCCGTCGGCCGTCATGACTTCGGCGGTGGCGGTCGGGTTCTTGTAATAGCCCTTCAGCAGGCCACTCGAGCGCACCAGCAACTCGCCCTTGTCGTCGAACTTGATCTCCACGCCATCGATCGGCACGCCCACGGTATCGGCCTTGGCTTCATGGTCGGGCTGCAGGCAGACGAACACGGCCGTCTCGGTCGAGCCGTAGAGCTGCTTGAGGTTGATGCCGATCGAGCGGTAGAACGTGAACAGGTCGGGCCCGATGGCTTCGCCGGCGGTGTAGGCCACGCGCACGCGCGACAGGCCCAGCGTGTTGCGCAGCGGGCCGTAGATGAAGAGGTTGCCCAGGGCGTAGTGCAGCTTGTCGATCAGGCCGAGCGGCTTGCCGTCCATGCGCTGCGGCCCTACGCGCTGGGCCAGGGCCATGAAGTGGCGGAACAACCACTTCTTCAACGCGCCGGCGTCCTCCATGCGGATCGTCACGCTGGTCAGCAGGCCTTCGAAAACGCGCGGCGGCGCGAAGTAGTAGGTCGGCCCGACCTCCTTCAGGTCGATCGAGGCCGTGCTCGCGCTCTCGGGGCAGTTGACGACGTAGCCGCAGGCGAGCCATTGCGCGTAGCTGAAGATGTTCTGCCCGATCCACGCCGGCGGCAGGTAGGCCAGCACCTCCTCGTCCGGCGTGAGCTTGTCGAAGCGGGCGCCGGCGGCGGCACGGTCAAGCAGCGTGAAGTGGCTGTGCACGACGCCCTTGGGGTTGCCGGTGGTTCCCGAGGTGAAGAACATCGCTGCGACGTCGTCGGGCTGACCGGCGGCAATGGCAGCGTCGAAGAAGCCCGGATGTGCGCGCTCATGTTCGATACCCACCTGGACGAGCGCATCGACGCTGGCCAGCCCCGGCTCGCTGTAGTTGCGCAGGCCGCGCGGGTCGTCGTACCAGATGTGTGCGAGCTGCGGGCAGTCGGGACGCACCTCGAGCAGCTTGTCGACCTGCTCCTGGTCCTCGACCACCGCAAACGCGACTTCGGCGTTGTTGATCGGGAACACGAACTCCGTGACCGCGGCGTCCTGGTACAGCGGCACCGGAATGGCACCGAGCGATTGTGCCGCCAGCATCGTGGCGTACAGGCGCGGCCGGTTCTCGCCGACCACGATCAGATGCTGACCCTTGCCCAGACCCGCTGCCGCCAGCCCGCCGGCCAGGTGGCGCACCAGCAAGGCCAATTCGCTCCAGCTCAACGTCTGCCAGATGCCGTACTCCTTCTCACGCAAGGCCGGCGCCGCAGGGCGCTGCTTGGCATGGTCGAGCATCAGGCGCGGAAAGGTGGTGTGCACCGCAGGTCTCCGTTGGGCACGGCTTCGTGCCGAATCGGATCCGATCCTAGGCGCATGTTTGACGCCTGCCTGTCATGTTGACGACAATCCTAGGGTCACCCCGCTGGGGAATTTCCCTCAGCTGCCTGGCCACAGTGTTGCCAAACTGCCGCCGATGAGCCCAGTCCATTCACTGCCCGCGACACCGCTGCGCCAGCGCATTCGCGGCGCCAGCGCCGATGAGCTGCAGCGCGTGCCGTGGTGGCCCCTGCTCGATTCCGCCGAGCGCGAGCGTGTGGCCGCCGACATGCAGGTCGCTGAGGCCGAGGTCGGCGAGTTCCTGTGCCGCATCGGCCGCCCGGCGACGCTGTGGTTCGGTGTCGTCGAGGGTCTGCTGAAGATGAGCAACGACAGCGCGATGGGAACGCCGATCACCTTCACCGGCGTGCCCTCGGGCGCCTGGTTCGGCGAGGGCACGCTGCTCAAGCGCGAGTCCTACCGCTACAACATCGAGGCCCTGCGGCGCAGCCTGGTGGCGGGCCTGCCGATCGCCACCTTCGACTGGCTGCTCGAGCGCAGCATCCCGTTCAATCGCTACCTGATGAACCAGCTCAACGAGCGCCTGGGCCAGTTCATCGCCGCGCGCGAGATCGACCGCCTGACCGACGCCGACACGCGCGTTGCGCGCAGCCTGGGCGCGCTGTTCCACCCGGTGCTGTACCCGGGCGTCGGCGACCTGCTGCGCATCACGCAACAGGAGCTCGGTTACCTGGTCGGTCTGTCGCGCCAGCGCGTCAACGAGGCCCTGCACGCCTTGCAGGTGCGCCAGCTGATCCGCATCGAGTACGGCGGCGTGCGCGTGCTCGACCTGGCCAGGCTGCAGGGCGCGCAGCCCGAATAGTCATGCGTCGTTGCTGACTCCTGCGGCGACGTGGCCCGAAGGCACATGCGCCGCCGCGCTCTCGATGTGGCCGGTCTGGTCGTCGAAGAAGAAGTCGGGCTCGAACTCGCGCAGGAACGCGCCCTTGGCCAGACCGCCGAGGAACATCGCCTCGTCGACGTCGATGTGCCAGTCCATCAGGGTGCGGATCGCGCGCTCGTGGGCCGGCGCGCTGCGCGCCGTGACGAGCGCCGTGCGCACGCGCATGGTGCTTTGCGGCTGGTGTTGCAGGCGCTGCAAGGCTTCGAGCAGCGGCTTGAACGGCCCCGCCGCCAGCGGCGTGCCGGCCTGCGCCAGTTCATGGGCCTGGAACGCCTGCAAGCCCGCGCGCTGGTAGACGCGCTCGGACTCGTCGGAGAACAGCACCGCGTCGCCGTCGAAGGCGATGCGGACCTCGTTCGGATGCGCGCTCGAGGCCCGCGCCGAGTGCGGATAGACGCGTGCCGCGGGCACGCCGGCCGCCAGCGCCGCGCGCACGTCGTCCTCGTTGGTCGACAGGAACAGGTGGGCGTTGAGGGGCTTGAGGTAGCGCCAGGGGTTCTGGCCGCGCGTGAAGACGCCGCGCTCGATCGGCAGCCCATAGTGCTGGCAGGAGCGGAACACGCGCATGCCCGACACCGGGTCGTTGCGAGACAGGATCACGACCTCGACCAGACCCTTGCCGCCGGCATTGAACGCCAACAGCTTGTTCACGAGCGAGAACGCCACCCCGGCGCGCGCCGGCTGCTCCAGCCGCTGCAACTGCAGCTGCATGTAGGCACGGTCGTCATGGGCCTCGAAGATGCGGTTCTCGTCCTCGAAGTCGAACAGGGCGCGGGAGGAAATGGCCACCACCAGGCGGCCGTCGAGCGTGGCGGGCATGCGCTGGATGATAGCCACGCACCGTGCAATCTTTCCGCGGTGCCGCCGCCGCCGGAGGGCAGGGACTCAAGTCCCCACGGGTATGGCCGAAGCTGAGGGCCATGTCACACGCTCGATGTGCCGTGAGGTGGTCACGGTCACTCTTTGCACTGTGCCTTGTGCTGGCCACAGGCCTGGCGCAGGCCCAGCCGCTGCGGCTCGACCCCGCGGCCGGCGTCATGGATGCGTGGCCGGCCGTCACGGTGTTGTCGGACCCGTCGCGCGAACTGACCTTGGAACAGGTACTGGCGCGGCGCAGCGAGTTCGCGGCGCCCACGGGCCCGCATGCCAATCTCGGCCAGCGCAAGGACGCGGTCTGGGTGCGCCTGGAGGTCGAGGTGCCGCTGGGCGCGCGCCCCGACTGGATGCTCGCACTCGAATACGCCTCGCTCGACGAGATCGAGGTGCATCTGCTCGAGGGAAATGCCGCGCAAACGGCCATGCGTCTGGGCCGGTCACTGGCGTTCTCGAGCCACCCGCTGCCGAGCGCCTGGCATGCGACACCGATCACGCTGAAGCCGGGGCATACGCACGAACTCCTGCTGCGTGTCGAGACGCGCAGCTCGATGCTGCTGCCCCTGGTGCTGGCCACGCCCGAAGCCTTCCATGGCCGCGAGGCCAGTGCCCAAGTGCTGCAGGGCCTGCTGGCCGGCGCGGCGCTGTGCCTGCTGATTTACAGCCTGGCGCAGTGGCTGAGCCTGCGTGATGTGATGTTTCTGCAGTACGCGCTGGCGCTGGGCTGCACCGCGCTCTTCTTTGTCGCCTACTTCGGCCTGGGACCGCAGCACCTGTGGGGTGACAACCCCTGGATGGTCGAGCACATGGCGCCCTTGGCCGTACTCTTCGCGTTGGCCGGCGCCTGCTTGTTCGTCGATCGCGCGCTTGAGGTCTACGCGCTCCGCCCCTGGATCTCGCGCGCGCTGCGCGCGGTGGCGCTGGTCGCGGCCTTGGCAGGAATTGCATTTGCGTTCGACCTGCTCAGCTACCGCGGGGCCTCGCTCATTGCCACGATTTTCGGCCCGATGCCCATGCTGATGGCGATTCCGGTGGCCTACCGGCGGGCACGCCAGGGTGACCGGGTCGGTCTGTACATGCTGGTCGGGTGGGGCTTCTATGCGGCGGCGGTCCTGACCATGGCTGCGCTGTTGCGCGGCTGGGTGGCGTCGAATTTCTGGACCCAGCACGCCTTCCAGTTCGGCTCGATGATCGAGATGGCCATGTGGATGCGGGTCCTGGGCCTGCGCATCGAGGACATGCGCACCGCGGCGCAGCGCGCCACGCTGGAGCGCGACACGCTGCGCTCGCTGGCGCACACCGACGCCCTGACCAGCCTGCCCAACCGGCGCGGCCTCAACGAGGTGCTGACCCGCGTGCTGCCGGTCAGCGTGCCCGAGCGCATGACCGCCATCTACCTGGTCGACCTCGACGGCTTCAAGCCCGTCAACGACCGCCTCGGCCACGACGCCGGCGATGCGCTGCTGATTGCCGTCGCGCGGCGTCTGGAGGCACTGGTGCGCACCAGCGACACGGTGGCGCGCCTGGGAGGCGACGAGTTCGTGATCGTCGCGACGCGACTGGCGAGCGACGCCGACGCGCAGGCACTCGGGCGCAAGTTGGTCACGGGCTTCGAGCAGCCGTTCCAGGTCGCGGGCCAGGAGTGCCGTGTCGGCTTGACGGTCGGTTACGCGCTCGCGCCGCTGGACGGCAGCGACGCGCTGAGTCTGCTCAAGCGCGCCGATGCGGCGATGTACGCTGGGAAGCAGGCGGGTAAGAACTGCCTTCAGCGCGGCGGTGCCTCGGCCGGCCTGGTCGCAGCCTAGGCAGAGGGGGGGGCGGTCCTGGGCCTTTGCAGGATCTACTGCGAGAAGCCGATCGGCGAGCGACGTTGCCCCGGCGAGGGCAGGTCGCGTTCCAGCAGGTGGTCGCGTTGGTCGAGCTTGGCGTTGCCGAAGGCCGTCAGCCAGGCGCGCCGCATCTCGCGCGGGGCCAATTCGCTCATCCGCTCCAGTACGGCTGGGGGCGGCTCGGCTTCGAAGCGTGCGCCCCAGTCATGGTCGGCGCGAATGCTGCGGTACAGCTTGGCGGCAATGTGCCGCGCGGCCGCAGGATCGGGTGGCGCGATCTCGTAGACGTTCATGCGGTTGAGGATGGGGTCGGGGATGGCACGGGCATTGTTGGCCGTGGCGACCCAGATCAGCTGGCTGGCGTCGATCGGCACCTCGGCGAACTCGTCGGTGAAGTCCACCGCGGTGTCATGCTCGAGCAGGCTGTAGAGCGCGCCGAGCGGGTCGTAGGCATGCTCGCCGCCGGCCTTGTCGATCTCGTCGACGACCATCACCGGGTTGGCATAACAGCCCTCGACGAGCGTTTCGAACACCTTGCCCGGGCGCGCGCCCTTCCATTGGCTCGACGCCCCCGACAGCACCCAGCCGGCGGTCAGGCTGCTCATTGAGACGAAGCCCATGCCCGTGCTCAGCAACTGGGCGATCGCGCGCGCGAAATGCGTCTTGCCGATGCCCGGCGGGCCCAGCAGAAGCATCGGCGTGATCTCGAGCGCATCGCGGCTGTCCTGACACAGGGCCAATTGGCGCTTGACGTCGTCCAGGGCGAGATGGAAGTTGGGCAATTCGTCGTACAGATGGTCCATCGCCGGCACGCCGGCAGGCTTGACCTGAAAACGCTCGGGCCCCTTTTCGAGCATGCGCTCGTAGGTGTTGCGCAGGCTCTCGTGCTCCTTGGGCTGCAGCTTGTGCAGACGGCGCTCGATGTCGGCGCAGTGGTAGACGCTGCGCATCTTCGCGATCGGGATGCTGGGCGACTGCGCTTCCTGCATGCGAATCTCCTTGAGCCTGCCAAGATCATTCAATCACCGGCGATGCTACGGCAAGGTCGGAAATGACGCCGCAAGCCGTGCCAGATCCTGGTCGTGTGCAGGAAGTCGCGCGCGAGCTGTCGCTGTCATATGCCGTTCGTACCGCCCTGAGCGCAGCCGGTCGCATTGCGCTCGCTCCGAGTCGGATGCATCCCTAGAGTTCACTCATCGACACAGCGTCTCAACCCACCCGGGAGCCCACCATGATCCAACTGCCCACGCTTTCAACTGCCGCCCGCATGAAGGCCCTGGCCGCTGCGTTCGTCGTCACGCTGAGCATGCTCTCGGGCATCGATGCCATGGCGACGGCCGACGGCAGCACGCCGCAAATGGCCCAGGCCGTCGTGACGAAGGCTGCCTGAGCGCATACGCACCGGCGCCGCCTGCAGACACATTTGCATACATGACTGTGGCGACTGTAGTCATCCAGACACGATGCTGAAACGTAGGACTCCGAGACTGCCAACGTCGCAGGAGCCCGCCAATGACCACATCACAAGAAGCCCCGCCCTACCACCGCAGCGAAGCGTTCGCCGAGGATGTGCTCGACCTGGTCAGCATGGCGCCCGAGGAAGACGCGTCATCGGAGCATGCCGCGCCGGCGCGCTGGCTGATGCGTGCGCTGCCCGTGGCGGTGGCCCTGCTCGGTGTGGCGTTCGCCGTGGTGCCGCCGCTGGGCTGAACACCTCGCACTGTGCTGGTACAGCCACGTGACCGTGGCCGCGCTCAGCTCCATCGACTGCCTGGGTGCGCGGTCGTAGCAAGTACAAACGAAACAGGGGGCCGAAGCCCCCTTTCCTTTTTCCTGATTGAACCCCCGGTCAGTCGTCGACCAGGCGCAGGCTGCCGCCAGTGACCGTGTAGTTCTGGCCGCTGCCGCTGCTCACCACGCAAGGATTGGTGCCACAGGGGTTGCTTGCCGCGTTGTAGCGTCCCAGGTTGTCGGTGCTCTGCGTGCTGGCAGTCCACGTGTTGCCGACCGCGAGCACCTGCACGCCGGCGGCGACGCCGACACGCAGGTTGGTCGAAGACGCGCCGCCGAACTTGATGTTGTTCGCCCCCGGCGAGGCCTTCGTGCCGAGGTCGAAGCTCGACGCCGCATTGCCCTGCAACACCACGCCGCCACTGCCGGCGTCGCCGATGTTGTTCTGCACGATCGAGCCGCGCATCGTCAGCGTGTAGGCATGGGTGCCGAGCAGGCGGATGCCGCCGTTGGACAGCGAGGTGCCGTTGAATATCACTGCGCTGCTGGTCAGTCCAAGCGTGCCGCCGCCGAGCAGTTCGATGCCGCTGCGGCCGTTTGACGAGAACGACGAGTTCGCCACCGTGATCGCCGGCGCCGCGACGCCGCCACCGAAGATCGCACTGCGCAGGCCGTGAAAGCCAGCCGACTGGATGGCGCTGTTGTTCTTGATCTGGATCGTCGGCGTGCCGTCGCGCACCTGGATCGCGTCGCCGGGGCAGGCCTTCAGCGTCGCGCCGTCGAGCGTGAGCAGCGTCGTCGTGACCGCCGGGCCACGCAGCCGCACGCAGGCGTTGCCGCCGTTGTTCTGGTCGACCGCGCCCGTCAGGTCGATGCTGCTGTTCAGCAGGGTCACGCTGCCGCCGCTGCCATTGACGTCGATCGCGGTCGGCGCCACCACCGCACCGGACGCGTTGGTCCAGGTCACACTGTTCAGCGTCAGCTTGGCATCGTCGCCCAGGCCGAGCATGTAGCCGGCGCCGCCGCCGCTCAGGCGGTCGACCGCGCCGCCGTTGACGGTGAGCTCGGCGCTGCCCGACAGCGTGGCCAGCCGTGCGATGCCGGCCGCCGCGAAGTAGGCGTGCCCCGCCTGGCCGCCGTTGTCGACCGCCACCTTGGCGCTGCCGCTGGCGACGATCGCGTCACCCGTGCCGGCGGCGCCGAGCTTGACCCAGGCTTGGCCGCGACACCAGCACGTCGCCGGTGGTGGCCGAGACCGTGCCGTTGGCGCTCATGTCGAAGGCAGCGTCGATGACGCTGCCGCTGCCGGCGAACTTGAGCGCGAAGCCGATCGACGCGCCGCCCGGGTTGACCGCACGCAGCCTGGCACCGGCCGGCACGGTGCGGCCGGTGAACATGTCGGTGCCCTCGGTGGCGGCGGTGAACGCGCCGTTCTGCAGCCACACCGTGGCGCCGCTGCCGACGACCGTGAAGGCCTTGGCCAGGGTCTTGAACGGTGCGCCGGCGCTGCCGGCGTTGGCGTCCGAGCCGCTGGCGGCGTTGACGTAGACGTCGCCGCGTCGACACTGCACTGACCGTCACCGTCACCGCGCGCGCTGGTCGCGCTGTTGCCGGCGGCGTCGTAGGCCTTCGCGGTGAAGACCTGCGGCGTGCCGACGTCGCCGATGCCGCGAAGGCCACGGTCGTCAGCTCGTAGGGCGCGACCGCTGCGCTCGCCGATCTTGATCGCGCCCTTGTAGAACTCGACCTTGGTCACGCCGACGTCGTCGACTGGCCGTCGCGCTCAGCGTGATCGCTGTCGCCGACCTGCACCGTGGTCGCGCTGGCGCCCAGCGCGACTGTCGGCGGCGTGACGTCGGGGTCGCCGGCCCGGCGGCGATGTTGACCGACGAACGTGAGGTCCACACTGCGGCCAGTTGCC
This sequence comes from uncultured beta proteobacterium, assembly GCA_963740395.1. Classification (GTDB taxonomy): domain Bacteria; phylum Pseudomonadota; class Gammaproteobacteria; order Burkholderiales; family Burkholderiaceae_C; genus CADEEN01. The sequence continues at coordinate 7,080 of CAVUEP010000077.1, read as the reverse complement.
GTTGTTGTCGCGTGCCGACGGCTCGCACGTGCCACGCGCCGTTGTCTGCGCCGGACCGAAGCTGCGTGGAGGCTGATACGGTGGCGCCGGCGACTGCCGTCGGCGTGTCGTCGACCAGGACCGTTGCCGGTGAACCGTGCGAGCAGTGAACTGCACGCCGTACACGCCCTGTTGTCGGTGGCGGTGGCGACGAAGGTCACGTCGCCGGCGGTCGTCATCGGCGACCGTTGTCGCGATCACCGTCGACCGTAGGGCGGCTCGCGGTCGTGCAGCAGCACGACAGTCTTCGGCAGCAGCTTGCGGATCGAGCAGACCAGCCGCAGGTTCGGCAGGCAGGAAGTGGCAGTGGTCGAGCTTCGTCAGGCGCCGGGAAACTGACGTCACCGCCGATGCCGGCTCGAAGGGCCAGGGATCGCACTGGATCCGCAGCCAGTTCGAGTCGCCGACTCGCGGACAGTGCCGCTCGGGCCGCAATCCGGCGAGATGGGGCGGGCTGATGGCGACCGCGCCCAGCGCATGGCGCCGGTTGCCCGCCGGCGGCCAGCGGCACGCGGCGTCGAGCGTGAGCGTGAACTCGGCGTCGGCGCCGAGCTCGCCACCGTCGCCTTCGATCGCGTAGCTGTAGCCGGCCAGCACGCCGATGTCGGATGGCGCGTCGGCGTGGCCGCGACGATGCGCACCGTCATGTCGCGCGACGCTGCGCCGGGCGGCACCACCAGCGTCACGCGCGGCCGTCGTCGGACGTGACCGTGCCGCCGGCGGCGGCGGTGATGTTGGGCGGCGTGCCGCCGCCGCCGCCGCAGCCGGCGAGCAGGCCGAGCCCGCGAGGGTGGCGGCGGCGATCCAGTTCAGGTTTCGATGCATGGTCATCTCCTTGGGGATTGGGGTGCAGGGGGTCAGCGCAGGCCCGACCGGGCCGGGCTGGTCGACCGGCCGAGCGGGCCAGGTGACGCGCCAGTTCGAGCGGGGTGTCGAAGGTCAGCGGGGCGGCGTCGAGCGGCGCGGCGAGCTCCCGCAACTCGGCCTGCCAGGCGTGGTCGGGCCGCTGCGGATGGATCCGCAGCCGGTAGTCCTGCACCGGCGCGCCGCCGGGGTCGGGGTGGGTGGGCATGGGCCGCTCCTGACCGGGCCGTGGGTCAGCCCGTGCCGGTAGCGTGCCGGTGCGGGCGTTGCGGCAGCGTTGCGGCTGCGGCGCAACGGCGGTCGCGCATGGCGTTGCGCGACCCTTAGAACAGGGGGGCGAACTGGCGCCGGAAGTCGGCCTGCGCGCTCGGCGTGGCCGGCCAGCGAGGTCGTGCAGGCGCGTGGCCAGCGCGCGCGCCGCGTCGGCCACGCGCTGGTGGTCGGCGCGCCGGCGCTTCGGCAGCGACGCGCGTGCAGGGCCAGGGCCAGATGCAGCGCCTCGAGCGGCGTGGCGCGGCCACTCTCGAACCATTCCAGTGCGGCGTCTACGGTGGTTGGTTCGAGCATCAGCCGCGCCGCATGGATCAGCGTCGCCGGCTCCGGGTTCATGTCGGGCCCCGGGATGTCCAGTGTGGACGCCAGCCCGATTCGATGGCGGGCCAGCGCCTGCACCCGCAGGGCGTGGTGACGGTCCTGCGCCCGCAAGGCCGGATGGCCGAGCACCGGATCGATCCGAGCCAGCGCGCCGGCGGCGTCGCCTCGCCACAGCGTCAGTTCGGCGCGGCGCACGGCGACAAGCTGGCTCAGTTCGTCGATACGGCCTGCCGCCGTGCGCGCTTCAGCCTCGTCGATCAAGGCGGCGGCAGCGTCGCGCTGGCTGTCGAGCAGCAGCCAGGGCTCGACCGGCGCCATGAGGCCCGACATCGCGCGGTACAACTCGCCGGCGCGGCGGCTGACATCGAGCAGCGCCGGCGTGGCGTCCAGCGCCGTGCCCAGCTCGCCGGCCATCAGCGCCACCGCCAAGCGCGCCTCGGCCAGCGCCTGTTCCTCGCCGAGCGTGGTGAAGCGGTCGGACAGCGCGTAGGCCTCGTCGATGCGCACCCGGGCCTGTTCCAGGTCGCCCTGCGCGACCAGCGCGCGCAGCAGATTCAGCAGCGCCGTGCGCGTCAAGCTGATGTCGCGCGTCGGCAGGGCGATGCCCAAGGCCTGCTCGCACAGCGCCCGGCCGCCGGCGACGTCGCCCTCGATCGGTCAGCAGCGAGGCGCGCCCGCACAGCGCGCGGCACCAGACGAAGTCGTCGCCGGCCAATCGCGCCGCGTCGATGGCCAGTTGCAGCTGCTGGTCAGCGGCTTCACGCTGGCCGGTGAACATCAAGTTGTGGCCACGCAGATGCATCAACTCGGCACGCGAATTCCACTGTCCCGGCGGCAGCAGGGCCAGTGCCCGGTCGCAGGCGGCGATGGCTGCAGGCAGGTCGCCGCGCATGCGTTCGAACAGGGCCCGCTGCTGGTGGGCTGCGCTTTGCACGAGTGGCGGCAGCGCGGGCTGCGCCAGAACCTCGGCGATCAATGCAATGGCCTGCTCGCGGTCCTGTCCGCCGATCGCCGCTGCACGCCGGACTTGCACCTGGGCGATGGCCGTCGCATCGCCAGCGCGACGTGCCGAGCGGTCGGCGAGGGCCAAGGCTTCGGCCTGGCCGTCGCGGTCGGCGCGGCGAAAGCACAGGCGAGCGATCTGCAGGTACAGCGCCGTCTCCTGGCCGGCAACCCGCGGGCCGCGAACCGCCTGGCGGGCGTGGGACAGCGCTTCCTCGACTGCTCCCAGGTCCTCGGCCTGCTGCGCAGCCTTCGCCCACCACGGCGTCGCCTCGCCATCCTCGCCGCCCTCCTGCCAGTGCCTGGCGATCTCGGCCGGGTCGGCGTCGGACTGGGCGAGCGAGCGCGCCAGCGCGCGGTGCAGCAGACGACGCCGCTCGGGCGCCAACGCATCGACGAGCGTCTGCCCGATCAGGTCGTGGGTGAAGCGATAGCGGCCGGCATCGTCGACAACCATCAGGTGTGCGGCGCGCACACGTTCGAGCGCGGCCACGCTCTCCCACTCGCTGAGCGCCGTGGCGCGCGCGATCAGCTCGAAGCGCACCGGCCGGCGCAGGCAGCTCGCCGCCTCGAGCAGACGGCGCGGCGCTTCGCCCAGGCGCTCGACGCGTGCCAGGATGGCGTCGCGCACGCTGGCCGGGCACCGGCAGTTCGGCGTAGTCCGTGGTCTGATCGTCCACGGGCGTGTGCCACTGGCCCTGCGGCGTCGACGCGGATCCACCCGGTGTCGAGCAGGTGGCGCAGGGTCTCGAGCAGGAACAGGGGTGGCCGCCGGTGGCGCGGTGCAGCCGATCGGCGAAGCGCTCGCCGCTGGCCGAGCCCGACAGGCGGCGCACCAGGCTCAGCGTGTCGTCGTGCCCGAGATGCGTCAGCGCCAGCGTGCGGGCGGTGCCGCTGCTGAGCAGATCACGCACCGCTTGCGGCAGTCACGTCCGGCAGCTCTTCGCTGCGCGCCAGGCACAGGGCCGGCAGCAGCCCGGTGCGGCGGCGCGTGAGCAGGTAGAGGAGCCAATCGACACTGGCTGCGTCGAGCCACTGCATGTCGTCGAAGACCTCGAGCCCCGCACTGCTCGGGGCCAGCACCTGCCAGCCCTGGGCAAGTGCATCGAACAGGCGGTCGCGCGGTGACGCCGGGTCGGGCGGCGGACCGCTGTAGCCGAGTTCCGGCAGCACGCGCGAGAGTTCACGCAGCAGCGGTGCGGGCAACGTCGACACACTGGCGCCGCGCTCGCGCAACCAGCGCGCCGGGGCAGCGTAGGCGACGAGCGCATCGCCGGGCTGCGCCGCGTACCAGCGTGGCGTGCCGTGGCGCGCCGCGTACTCGCGTGCCAGGCGCGTCTTGCCGACACCGGCAGGGCCGGTGATGGCGACGAAGGCCAACGTGGTGCCCCGCGCACCGACCCACTCGTCCAGTCGCGCCAGCGAATCGTCGCGGCCGACCAGCGGCGACTGCGGTAGGAGCGTGGTGTCACCTCCGGCGGCGGTCGGCGTCGTCAGCGGGCGGCGCCTCGCCACGGCGAATGCGTTCGGCCAAGGCCACGGTGTCGGCCATCGGGCGCAGGCCGAGCTCTTGGCCCAATGCACGCCGGCAGCGTTCGTACAGCGCCAGCGCGGCCTCGCGGTCGCCGAGACGGTCGTGCAGCGTCATCGCGGCGCGGTAGTCGGCCTCCTGCAAGGCATCGACGTCGAGCACCTGCAGCGCGATGGCGAGCGCGCCGCGGGCGTCGCCGGTGCCCTGAAGCGCCTGCATGTGGGCGCGTGCGGCCTGCTGCCAGCGGCTGTGCAGCTGCTCTCGCTGATGGCGCAGCCAGGCGTCGAAGGGCTCGCTGCCGACATCGATTCCGTCGAGCAGGGCGCCACGGTACAGATGCAGCGCGGTTTCGCAGGCGTCGCTTGCAAGTGCGGCCTGGAACCTGTGCAGGTCGCATTCGGTGGCACTGAGTCGAAGCGTGTGTTCGTCGCCGCCGATCAGGTTGCCCAGCCTGGCCTCACGCAGCCGGTGCAGCTCGCGGCGCAGGTTGCGGCGCGCCGCGGCCTCGTCGGAATCGGCCCACAACAGCCCCGCGAGCCGGGCCCGCGTGGCTCGGCCCTCAACGGCAAGATATGTCAGCAGACCCCATGCCTTGCGCATGTGGCGCCCAGTCGCTTCTACAAGACCAAACTTCAGGAGTGGGGCTGGCCGGAAGAACAGTTAATCCACATACCCAACTATGTTCACCTCAGATCGTTACCGGCCGAATGTTGATCGTGGCTCATACCTGCTGTACTTCGGACGGCTGGCGTTGGAAAAGGGCGTTGGTACGCTGATTCGCGCGGCCATCGCCACTGGTCTACCTCGAAGATTGCTGGGACAGGGCCTCTACAAGCTGAACTTCAGAGCTTGGCGCAGGGGCATCCAGTGATCGAGTTCCTTGGCTTTGCGAGCGGAGAGCCCTTGTGGGATCTCGTTCGCGACAGCCTTGCGGTGGTCTTGCCATCTGAGTGGTACGAGACGCGCCCCATGAGTGTCTTGGAAGCCTATGCATTGGGAAAACCCGTCATCGGCGCTCGGATCGGCGGCATCCCCGAGTTGGTGGTCGAAGGCGAGACTGGATTCACTTTCGACAGCGGTGATGTGAAGTCGCTGAGCGAGCAGATCACGAAGATCAGCAGTCTTCCTGCTTCGCGCCTCAGAGAGATTGGCCGGTTTGCGCGCGAACACGTTCAAACCCATTTCACGCCAAATCGATACCGCGATGCGATGCTTGACCTGTACCGGAAGCTCGGGCGTGCCGATGTCGGCAGCGCACTGATCGCGAGACAACGTGATGGTTGCCCAAATTGATTCTGCCTATAGACGCTACGGCTGGCCCAGGGTGTTGCGGCGCCTGGTGAGCTATGCCTTGTTTGAGGGACGCCCAGCCACCGCCAAGGGACAGTGGATCAATCCAATCGTGCTCACCTGGTTGAAATTGTTGCGTTGGCCCGGTCAACCACGGGTGCAACGACCAGTGTTCATCACCGGTCTCGGGCGGTCCGGCACGACTATCCTGGGGATGGTGCTTTCACTGCATCGAGACGTGGCCTTCCTGAATGAACCGAAGGCCCTTTGGCATGTCATCGATCCACTGCAGGACGTGAATGGCAACTACTCTGCGTCAGGCGGACGGTACCGATTGAATGCATCAGACGCTTCGCCAGAGATTGCCTCCCGTGCTCATCTATGTTTGCCCGCTACGTGGCGAGCGTTCGCTCTCGGAGAGTGGTGGACAAGTATCCAGAGCTTGTTTTTCGCATTCCTTATGTGAGGGCGTTGTTCCCCGACGCCAAGTTCTTATTCATTTATCGGAGCGGTATTGATGCCTGCCAGTCCATCGTCAAGTGGTCAGAGCGCCTCGGCTTTGGCGCTGGCGAGAACCGCGAAGACTGGTGGGGTCGAAATGACTCGAAGTGGCGACTTTTCTGGGACCAGTTGATTGAGTCTGACAAGACCTATGCAGCGATTTCGGCCCTCGGCTCGGATGCGATGGACCAGAGCAATCGGGCTGCACTTGAATGGATTGTGACCATGCGAGAAGGTATTTCACAGGCTTTAGTTGCGCCGGATTCTGTGGTGAAGATTCGGTATGAGGATCTCCTCGCTCGACCCGTCCCGGAATTGACTCGGTTGATGTCAGCGTGCGGTTTAGAGGTTGACAACGACGTAGACTTGACTTACGCTGCTGAGAGTCTGCATGAAAATGCGCCGAAGCAGCTTCCCGCACTTCTCCCACCAGTGCAGCAGCACTTCGATGAGACCATGGCCCTGCTGGGCTACGCCAGCGATTCATGACCTCCCCAACATCTGAGAATACTGGGCATCCGGGGCCTGCCTGCGGCTCACGGCGGTTTCGAGACCTTTGCCGAATATCTGGCGCTCTACCTGCGCGACCGCGGCTGGAAGGTCACCGTCTACTGCCAGATCGACGGCCAGGGCCCCATCTATGAGGACATGTGGGAAGGCATCCATCGGGTGAACATCCCGGTCGACATCCCGGGCCCCAAGGGCACGATGGCGTTCGACTGGCGCACCATCCGCCACGCCGCCGCGCAATCACGCGACCTGTGCCTGACCCTGGGCTACAACACCGCGGTCTTCTGTGCCTGGCTGCGACTCAAAGGCGTGCCCAACATCATCAACATGGATGGCATCGAATGGTCGCGCGCCAAATGGGGCACTCTGGCCAAGACCTGGTTCTGGCTGAACGACTGGGCCGGTTGCTGGCTGGGCAACCATCTGGTGGCCGACAACCCGGGCATCGAAGTGCATCTGCGCAGCCGCGTGCCGTCCGCCAAGATCACGATGATTCCCTACGGTGCGGATGTCTTGCAGAACCTGAGCGACGCACCGCTGGCGCGGTTTGGCCTGGCACAGGGCCGGTACTGGATGTTGGTAGCCTGGGCTGAGCCCGAGAACTCCATCCTGGAGGTGGTGCGCGCATTTTCGCGGCGCAACCGCGGCGTCAAGCTGCTGGTGCTGGGCCGCTACGAGCCTGAGACGAACGCCTATCACCGTGCTGTGAGGGCGGCCGCGTCCGGCGAGGTGTTGTTCGTCGGTGCCGT
>CAVUEP010000076.1:0-23995 GCA_963740395.1 uncultured beta proteobacterium | reverse complement strand
TGCGGTGCGGGCATCGACGCCCTCGCGGAAGAAGATCTTCGAGATCTCCTTGAATGGCAGAAAACCGTGCCGGTCCTCGCCGTAATCCACGAAACAGGCCTCGAGCGAAGGCTCGACGCGTGTGATCACGGCCTTGTAGATATTGCCTTTTCGCTGTTCTCGCCCTTCGAGTTCGGTCTCGAAATCGACCAGTTTCTGGCCATCGACGATCGCCAGGCGCCGTTCTTCGGGCTGCGTGGCATTGATCAGCATGCGTTTCATCGGGTCTCCTAGGCGCGCAGCAGCCAACCGGCCGCGACGCGCGACGTCTTGTCACCGATGCACGAAAGACACTGCAGAACCGCTTGGCGCGAAATGCCCTGGACTGCGTCGTCGGCCGGCGCCCGCAAGGGCGCGGGCGTCAGGGGCGCAGCGTTGGCGCGTGCGCGCCATGTCCCGCTGCCACAGCGCTCGCAACCCGCGCGCGGCAACTCACCATGCCGGACCGGGTCCGGGACAGTGAAAAGCGCGATGAGCGGGATGTGGTTGAACGCATGGGTTGGCGGGCGTCACGGCGACGCGGGAGCAAGCCCGAAAAATTCGTCTTGCCCCCATCTTGTTTCGGTACCAGCCGACGATCTCGGCATGGCGGGGGTTCTGTCTCGGCTTTCTGCCACCTCGCGCCGCGCCGCCGGTCCGCTGTGGCGAACCAGCCTGCACGCAGGCCATCGAGGTGTTGCACCACCTGTGCCGGCCCGAATCGGGCCAGCGTCTCCATGATCGCACCGGGCATGCCCGGGTAAACTCCAATAAATCAAGCACTTACCGTGCAATCGTGGAGTTTCGCATTATAGGGGCCAAAAACCAGCCAGCCAGCAAGCCCGCCGCACCGGCGGTCAGGACTCTGACCGTCGACGAGGAATCGGATGGTCAGCGGCTGGACAATTTCCTCATGCGTTTGCTCAAGGGCGTGCCCAAGACGCACGTCTATCGCGTGATCCGGTCCGGTGAGGTGCGCGTGAACATGGGGCGTGCCGCGGCCGACACGCGGGTCGCGGCCGGCGACCTGATCCGGGTGCCGCCAGTGCGGATGTCCGAGCGCGCGCCCTCCGAGGCGCCGGCGCGCGAGTTCGACATCCTGTTCGAGGACGAACATCTGCTGGCCATCAACAAGCCCGCCGGGACCGCGGTGCACGGCGGCAGCGGGGTCAGCTTCGGGGTGATCGAACAATTGCGGCGCGCCCGGCCGCAGGCACGCTACCTCGAACTGGTGCACCGGCTCGACAAGGAGACCTCGGGGGTGCTGCTGCTGGCCAAGAAGCGTAGCGCACTGACCGCGGTCCAGAACCAGTTCAGATCACGCGCGACCGGCAAGTGTTATGCGGCCCTGGTGCTCGGCGCCTGGCCGGCGCGCCACAAGGTCATCGACCTGGCGCTTCACAAGACACAGGACGCCGTAGGGGAGCGCCAGGTTCGTGTCGTGGCGCCGACCCACGAGGATGGGCGGCGGTCGATCTCGCTGGTCCAGGTCGTGCGGCAGTTCAAGACCCATACGCTGCTGGACGTCACGATCAAGACCGGGCGCACGCATCAGATCCGCGTCCACCTGGCCCATCATGGGCACCCAATCGTGGGCGACCCGAAATACGGGGACTTCGCACAGAACAAGGTGTTTGCGCGTGAACACCGTTTCGCACGCATGTTCCTGCATGCCCGCTTGCTCGCCTTCGATCACCCTGCGGACGGCAGGCGCATCGAACTGCAGGCGGCGTTGCCGGCAGAATGCACGGCCCTGCTGGAAGCCCTATGAACAGACCTGACCGCTTCGACCTGATCGTCTTCGATTGGGACGGAACCCTCTACGATTCGACCGCACTCATCGTCCGCTGCATCCAGGGTGCCTGCCGCGACATGGGCGTCGACGTGCCCGACGATGAACGGGCGGCCTATGTCATCGGACTTGGGCTGCACGACGCACTGGAGCATGCAGTGCCGGGCCTGCCCAAGGCGCGCTATTCGGAGCTCGGCAGGCAGTACCGCCAGCATTACCTGGCGCGCCAGCATGAACTGGTGCTGTTCCCCGGCACGCTGAACATGCTCCAGTTGCTCAAGTCACGCCATCATCGGCTTGCCGTCGCGACCGGCAAGACCCGCGCGGGGCTCGACGACGCGATGGCCGGAACCGATCTGGCCCGCTTGTTCGACGGCACGCGCACGGCCGACGAGACCGCCTCCAAGCCCAACCCGCGGATGCTCGAGGAACTGATGCGCGAGTTCGGCGTCACGCCCGGGCGCACGCTGATGATCGGCGACACGACGCATGACCTCAAGCTGGCGGCGAACGCCGGCACCGCCAGCCTCGGCGTCAGTTACGGGGCGCATGAGCCAGAAGCCTTCGAAGCCTTCGGCCCGCTTGCCGTTGTGCACAGCACGGCGGAGCTGCAACAGTGGCTGCTCGATCATGCGTGAGCTGCTGTGCGAGTCGCAGGACCTGATCGAGCGCGGCCGCGCCGTCGTCTGGGACGTGCTCGAATGTGGTCGGCCGGCGCGCGCATTCGCGCTTCGCTTCGACGGCAGCGTGTGCGCCTATCTCAACCGCTGCGTTCATGTGCCGACCGAGATGGACTGGCAGGAAGGGGAGTTCCTGGACATGGATCGGCGCTGGATCATTTGCTCGATCCATGGCGCGACCTATGAGCCCGCAGACGGACGATGTGTCGCGGGCCCCTGTGGCAAGGGCCGGCTGACCCCGATACGGACCGACGAGTCGGACGGACGGGTCTATTGGTATCCTAGCGAGCACATCCGCCCGCCCGCATTTGACGAGCCGGCCGCCTGAAAGACCCCCCATGAACACCGTTGAACCGACGCCGGGCGAGCCGGCCCCTGGCCGCACGCTCGAATCCTCCCTCGAGAAGGTGGTGCGCGAACTCATCCAGGAACGGCGCAGCGAGCGCAACTGGCGCATCTTCTTTCGGCTCGCCTGGTTGGCGCTGGTCGTGGCCATCGTCTGGGTGTTGCTGTCGCGCGCCGGACCGACGATGCAGATCAGCAAACCGCACACGGCCCTGATCGAGGTGCAGGGAGAGATCGCGGTCGGCAGCGAAGCCAGTGCCGAGGCGCTTGTCGCGGCGCTGAAATCGGCCTTCGAGGACAAGGGTGCGGTCGCGATCGTGCTGCGCATCAACTCGCCCGGCGGCAGCCCGGTGCAAAGTGGCATCGTCAACGACGAGATCCGGCGCCTGAAGGCCCTGCACAACAAGAAGGTGTACGCCGTCGTGGAGGAGATGTGCGCGTCCGGCGCCTACTACATCGCGGTCGCGGCGGACGAGATCTACGTCGACAAGGCCAGCCTGGTCGGCAGCATCGGCGTCCTGATGGACGGATTCGGATTCACCGGGCTGATGGACAAGCTCGGCGTCGAGCGGCGCTTGCTGACTGCGGGCCAGAACAAGGGCATGCTCGACCCGTTCTCGCCCCAGGATCCGACCCACAAGGCCTATGCCCAGGCCATGATCGAGCAGATTCACGAGCAGTTCATCGGCGTCGTCAAAGAGGGCCGGGGTGAGCGCCTGAAGGCAACGCCGGAGACTTTCTCGGGCCTGTTCTGGAACGGCGAGGAGGCGGTTCGCCTCGGCCTGGCCGACAAGTTCGGCAGTCTCGACCATGTGGCGCGCGAGGTGATCAAGGCCGAAGACGTGGTGGACTACACGCCGCGTGACAACGTGGCCGAGCGCCTGGCCAAACGCTTTGGCGCCGCTGTTGGCGAAGGTGCCGTCAAGGCCATGCGCATGGTCGCGCCGATTCGCTGATGGGCGTCGCCGTCCTGCCGCAGTACCTGCTGCCCAAGCAGGCCCTGACGCGGCTCGCCGGGCGCGTCGCATCGGCCGAGGGCGGCGCCGCGACCACGGCCTTGATCCGCTGGTTCGTCGGCCGTTATGGGGTGAACATGTCCGAGGCGGCCGAGCCGGCCATCGAGGCCTATCCGACCTTCAACCAGTTCTTCACGCGTGCCCTCAAACCGGGCGTGCGCCCGCTGGCGCAAGCCGAGCTGATCTGCCCGGTCGATGGTGCGATCAGCCAGTTCGGCGCCATCGAGGGCGAGCAGATCCTGCAGGCCAAGGGCCATGCCTACAGCGTCACCGCGCTGGTGGGTGGAGACGGCGCGCTGGCCGCGAAGTTCCACGGCGGGCCACTTCGCCACGCTCTACCTGAGCCCGAAGGACTACCACCGCATCCACATGCCCTGCCAGGGCCGGCTGCTGCACATGACGCATGTGCCGGGAGCCCTGTTCTCGGTCAATCCGACCACCGTGCGCGGTGTGCCCGGACTCTTCGCACGCAACGAGCGTGTGGTCTGTCTGTTCGAGGGGGCCGCGGGTCCGTTCGTGATGGTGCTCGTCGGTGCCACGATCGTCGGCAGCATGGCCACGGTCTGGCATGGCGTCGTCAACCCGCCGCGACCGGGTCGGCTGCGCGAGTGGGACTATGGTGAGCGTCAGCTCGTGCTCGAGCAGGGGGCCGAGATGGGCCGATTCCTGCTCGGCTCGACCGTGGTCACGCTGTTTCCAGCCCGGCCCCTGCGCTTCAACGCCCAATGGGCGCCGGCCCGGCCGATCCGCATGGGCGAAGTGATGGCCGATTGATGACCGTCGGCCGGTCTGGCTCGCCAAGCTGATGAGCGCGCGCCGTGCTCGCCTGGCCCAGGTGCTGCTGTGGGTGGTGCCGGCGATGTGGTCGTCGAACTACGTCATCGCCCGCGCCGCCGATGGCGTGATCGCCCCCCACGCGCTGGCCCAGGGGCGCTGGACGCTGGCGTTGCTACTGATGCTGCCTTTCGTCTGGCGCGCGCTCGTGCGCGAACCCGAGGTGCTGCGCGCCGAATGGCGCCAGATGCTGGTGCTGGGCGCGCTGGGCATGTGGATCTGCGGCGCCTGGGTCTACATCGCCGGGCAGACGACGACGGTGACCAACATTGCGCTGATCTATGCGGTGGCGCCGGTGGCGATCGCGGTGGCCGGCGTCAAGCTGTTGCACGAGAGCATGAACCTGGCCCAACGCGTGGCCGTGGTCTTCGCGCTCTGCGGCGTGCTGTTCGTGATCTCGCGTGGCGACCCGCGCACGCTGCTGAACCTGGCCTTCAGCGCCGGCGACCTGTGGATTGCGGCGGCCACGATGTCCTGGATCGCCTATTCGGTTCTGCTCAAGCGCTGGCCCTCGCGCCTGGATCCGGCGTCGCGTCTGGCCGGCATCATCGCCGGCGGTGTGCTGGTGTTGGCACCGTTCACGCTTGCCGAGTGGTTGTGGTGGCCGACGCCGACGATCGGCGCGCCAGCACTCGGACTGATCGTGGTCGCGGCGGTGCTGCCCGGCGTGCTCAGCTACACGGCCTATTCCTACCTGCAGCGTGAACTGGGTGCTTCGCGCACGGCCTTGCTGCTCTATCTGGCGCCCGTGTATGGGGCGCTCAACGCCTGGATCTTCCTCGGCGAGGTGCCGGGCTGGCATCATGCGGTCGGTGCCGCGTTGATCCTGCCCGGCATCTGGCTGGCGACGCGGCGCTGACCCGGGTTCTCGCGCCCGATCGTCAGCGCCCGGTGGCGATCGCCGAATTCAGCGCGGCGCGCTGGGCGTCCGCATCGGCCATCGCCTGAACGGCTTCGAGCGCACGCAGGTAATCGGGTGGCAAACCATGTTCATTCGCGCCGCCCAGCACGAACTCGCGGTACCAGTGGTACGGAGCGATGTGCGCACCGGTGCGCAGCGCGCGGTAGGTGAAGGCCGGGACCAGGGTGCCGCCGGAGTCGATCGTGACCGGATCACGGCGGTAGGCCCGGCCCAGCGCTTCGGCATGGTCCAGATGCACGCGCTCGGCGAGATCGAGTTCGAACAGGACACCCCAGACGATGTCTTCGGTATTTCCCGTGTGAGCCGCGTCGCACTTTCCCGAGCCATCGGTGCTGGGCATGTGCCAGCGCAGTGCATGGGCGAGCAGACGACCGGTGCCGACCGCGCGTGCCGACGGTACGCGTGCCTGCAGGCGGCGGCTCAGCATGTTGGAGCCATAGGCGAAATAGAGCATTGGTTCGGTCGACATCCGGAACTCCGACCGCTGCATTCGGCACCGCGCGCAGGAGGTGCACGGTGATCCGCTGCAACGGGTCCGTGTAGTGTAGGCAGCGGGCGGGCGCTAGAAGCGCACGATCTCGGCACGCACCCCGCGTGCGCGCACGTCGTGCAGTCGCTCTTCGGCGAGCGCTTGCGTGGCGTGCGGCCACCACACGACACGCCATTGGCGGCCCGCCGGCATCAGTTCCAGCCGGGTGGCCGGTTCGGTGTGGGTCTGCGCCATCAGGCTTCGCACCACGGCCAATTGCGCATTGGCGTCGGCGCGTCGCGCCGTCGGCTCGGTCGCCACGGCGAATGCATGGGCCTTGAGCAGGCTGTCCAGCGAAGGAGGCGCGGATGCCGCCGCAGCGGCGCGCCGTGCCCGCGAGTCCGCGCGCGCGGCGTCGCGTTGCGCCGTGTCGAGCACGGCGACGATGCGGCCGATGGGCGCACCCGGTGCGGACGCCGGGTCGGCACTGAACGGTGCCGATGCAGCCTCGGTCGGCGAGGGCCCGATGTCGGCGCGAGCGAGCACCGCCGGATGCGGGACGACTGCGGCCGGCTCGGCGGAAGGCGCAGGCGCCGCTTCGGATCGCGCGATGGCGGTCGCGCCGGCGGGCAACTCGAGCGCCGCCAGGCGCGCGGCGGGCGCCACGTCCGACCCGGCACCAGGCCATGAGAGCGTCAACACCAGCGTCGACATGGCCGCGGCGATGGCCGCCAGGACCGAGCCGACTGCCACCCGCGGCGGGCTGAAGGCGCGGCTGCCAAAGACCTGAGTGTGTCGGCCAGCGGTCGACAGAACCCGGACCCGCTTTCCATCGACGTCGACGGCCGCACTCAGGACCGTCGCCTCGAGCCTCGTGCCGGCGCCGGCAACGTCGGCCCGCTCGACGAGCCGGGGCTCGGGCTCGAAGCGGCGATGGGGCCAATCGGCCGGGGATTCGTGGGTGGCGGTGCCATGCCGGCGCAGCCAGCGGGCCAGGCGCTCGGGCCCGGCGTGGTAGAGCGCATCGGCCGAGAACAGCAGCAGGGGCTTGCCGCGCCAGGGGGCGGACCCGGGAGGCAGCGCGACGGGCAGATGCAGCACGCCGACGTCGTGCACCTGTTCGGGCGCGATCCGGCGCGCCAGCGGGTGGCGGTTGTGCCATGCCACGACCGCGGCGGCCACGTCGACAGTGGTGCCCAGCGCATTCATCTGGACCCGATTGTCGGCACGGCGCGGACCGGCCGAACCTCCGAACTGGCAGTGAATCCACCGCAATGGTGGGCAACCAGTCAAGCGCGCTGGGGGTGTCGATGTCCTGGTCGCAACGCGGGATCATGTACCTGAAGAAGCTCTCGCAGGCCATGAAGACCGCGCGCAGGAAGCCGTGCGACCTATTGAGGATGCCGAGCCGGCGTCGCCAGGCCTCGACCCGCTCGCGACGAGCTCAAGGCGGGCCGTGAAGCGCCCTGTGTTGAAATCCGGTCATGCTTCGAACACTGAAGGAACTGTTCGGCGCGCTCCAGGCGCCGCCGCCGGGCGGCGATGCCGGCGCCGTCGAACACACGCTGCAGCTGGCGACTGCGGTCATGCTGGTCGAGGTGATGCGCACCGATGCCAGCATCGGCGCCGCCGAGCGCGCCGCAGTGATCAAAGCGCTGCGTTCCAAGTTCGCGTTGGCCGACGACGAGATCGATCGCCTGATCGAACTGGCCGAGCGGGCGGCGCGCGAGGCCACCGACTACTTCACCTACACCTCGCACATCAACGAGCACTTCGACATGGAGCAGAAGCTGCGCATGATCGAACACATGTGGCAGGTGGCCTATGCCGACGGGCAACTGAGCGACCACGAGCGCCATGTGATGTGGCGCATCGCCGACCTGCTGCACGTTCCTCATGGCGCGTACCACCACGCCAAGATGCGTGCGCGCGACGCCGCCGGGGCAGCCTGAGCCGACCGCTCAGCGCGCGCCGCCGTCTTCCAGCAGCAGGCGAAACCCGACCAGGGTGTAGCGCGTCGACGGGTGGTTCCAGTTGCGGTAGCTGCAGCGTGCATAGAAGGGCCAGGTGTGCCAGGAGCCGCCCCGGCGCACGCGCACGCCGCCGTCGGCCGGACCGGCCGGGTCGTCGCGCGGTGACGCCGCGTAGTAGTGGTCGTCGTGCCAGTCGGCGACCCACTCCCACACATTGCCGTGCATGTCGTGCAGACCGAAGGCGTTGGCGGCGAAGCGGCCCACCGGCGCCGTGAAGCGCCAGCCGTCGTGCACTGGCAAGGCCTGCGCCGCCCAGCGTGGCCAGTCGGCGGCGGTGTCGAGGTCGAAGACATTGCCCATGGTCACCAGCGAACGCGGGTCGTCGCCGCTGGCGTAGCGTGTGTGCGTGCCGGCGCGGCAGGCGTACTCCCATTCGGCTTCGTCGGCAGCCGGTAGCGTCGGCCCTCGCTGCGGCTCAGCCAGCTGCGCCATCGCGATCGCGTCATTCCAGGTCACGTTGACCACCGGGTGGTCGTCGCCCTGCGCGAAGCCGGGATCGGACCAGGACCAGCGCGGGTCGCGGCCGGCAAAGGCGTCACCGCGTGGTGACCGCGCGGGTTCATGCGCCGGGTCGTAGCCGTAGCCGCCGGTGCCGTCGGCGACCGACTCGGGCACATGTCCCGAGGCCTCGACGAAGCGGCGGAACTGAGCGACGGTGACCTCGTGCCGGCCGAGCCAGAAGGCGCGCGTGATGCGGACTTCGTGCGCTGGCGCCTCGTCGGCCAGCAAGCTGAAGCGGCCGGGCTCGAGCTGCGGGTAGTCACGCGCCAGCGACTCGGCACGCTCCTCGCTGCCCATCGTGAAACGGCCCGCCGGTACCTTGACGAAGACCATGCCGACCCTGTTGACGTGGGTCGGCGGTGCCGGCTCGGCGTTGACGGCGCCAAGGCACAGTGGCAAGGCACAGACGAGGCTGCTCAGGAAGGCGCGCGCAACAGTCGGCATCGGAGGCTTCGGCGGCGGGACGGGTTGGCGGCGAGTATGGGCCTTCGACGCCGAGCGGCCGGTGATCGTGGACGGCATCGGCGTGTGGCTCGCCGCGATGTCCGGAGCGTCAGCAACGCGGCGGAGTGGAACTGCCGGGCCGGACCATAGCGCTCGCGCACGCGCCCAGGTCCGATCAATCGGACAGCGGTAGACGCAAGAAAGCCCCGCCGAAGCGAGGCCCCCGTCGAGCGAACGCTGGGTCACTGCTTGCGCCGGACGCGACGCCGCAAGGCCTGCCAGGCCGAGGCCAAGAAGGGCAAGCGAGGCGGGCTCAGGCACTCGTTGGATGCCGCGACGTCACTTGCGCTTCGGCGAGAAGGCCAAGGGCACTGGTGCCGCCCACCGAACTGGCGATCAGCCAGAACGTGCCGCCGGCCGGCGCATCGATGCTGAAGGTGATGTCTGGGCCCGAAAGGCCAGCATCGCCGAGGTAGCCGATGGCCAGGTCGGTCGGGTCGACAAGCGTCGACCCGGCAGAAAAGAAGCTTTGAACCGCAGAGCCAGCGGTTGTGGTGACGCTGACTACCGAACCGGGCATCACGTCCAGATCCCAGCCGAAGAAGTAGGTTGGGATGTTGGTCAAGGTTCCCGGGAAGAGCTTTGCCGTGCCGGCGACACTGGGGGCGCCATCGCGAAAGTAGCGTTCGGTTCCCTGGAGTACCTCGGTCCCGGTCCAGGTATGGGACAGCGTGATGACGTCGGCGGATGCGACGCCGGCAGTCAACGTCAACATGGAAAGCACGAGGCAACGAAGAGGCTTGAACATAGATGGCTCCGCAGTGGTTGAAAGACCTGAGGGAAACGTTCTTGCGACGAACAAAGCAAGTAGCGTGCCGAATCCGCATGGAGTCTGGAAGTGCCCTGCTATACCAACCTGCGAGACGTAGGGGTTCAGCAACTTGGCCGCCCCGGCCAGGCGTCGTTGTAAGGATTTCCGACACGTCGCAGCCGGCGAGGCCCACATGAATCCAAGCCCATCGCCTAAACCGTATTCGGCGTTGACTACAGCGCGGACCGGGTCTTCGCGCTTCGCACAATCGAAATGCGACGCGAATGCAATGAAGGCAGGTCCAGCATTGCGTGGGCTCTCACTTGGGTCGGTGCTTGTTCCCTACCAGTGGGTGCCTATTTGTGTGTGAGGGGTCAAGTCCTGCCGACGCCCTGGGATCGACAAGACGCGGTGCCAGACAGCTGTCGGTCGGCAGCGGCAGGAACAGGCCGTTGCATTCAATGGTTGATCAGTGCTCATCGCTCGCGTAGGCGATGTGACCCCAAGCAAGCTCACCGATCGACCCGCCCCAGCCGCGCGGCCAAGGTCGCCTCCGACAGCTCCCCCACCCGCGTGCTCACCAGCCGGCCCTGGGCGTCGAAGAACAGCGTCGTCGGGTAGCCCTGCTGCTTGAGCGCGGCGCTGGCCTGGCGGAGCTCGTCGACGAGCACGTTGGCCAGGTCGAACTGCCGGCGCTGCAGCCATGCCGCGACCCGGGCCGGGTCTTCGCCCTGGTTGAGGAAGACGAAGTGCACGTCCGGGCGCGCGCGCTGCGCTTTCTCGAGCACGGGCATTTCGCGGATGCAAGGTGGGCACCAGGTCGCCCAGAGGTTCACCACCGTTGGCTGGCCGACGAAGGACCGAAGCCGAACCGGCTGGCCGTCCAAGGTGCGCAGCGTCAGGTCGGGCAGGGTGGTGTTCGTGTCCGGCCGCAGCGCCAGTGCACCCATGCCGAGCAGGAAGACGACAGTGCCGGTGCCCATCGCCCATCGGATCGGCCGGGCCTGCCCGGGTTGGCGCTGCCCGTGCGCGGTTCCGAAGATCAGGAAGGCCACCAGCCCGGCCGGCGCGTGCCAGCCGCCGTCGCGGATGTCCAGGATGCTCAGCGGGTCGGCGAAGTACAGCGTGCGGTACTCGAGCACGAAGACCACGCGCGCCACCGCCGCGCCCACCAGCAGGGCGGTCAGCAGCGCAGTCTCGGCCTCCTTGCCCTGGCTGCGGTCGAGCCACCGGCCGATCAGCAGCGTGACCGCGGCCGACGCCAGCACGATCAGCAGGGTCATGGGCAGCAGCAGCGGGCCGAGCTGGAGGGCGTCGCGCATGCAGGGGTCAGCGTTGCGGCGGGCGGTTCATTGTCCGCCGCGCGTCGTCAGAGGAATCGCTCGAGCAGGCGCCGTGAGCGCCGGTCCAGCTGGCGCGGGTCGGCCATGCGGTAGCTGATGCCGTGGCTGTCGGTGATCAGCAGCCCGCCATCGGCCAGGCGCCGGATGTCCTCTTCGCCCTTGAGCACGAACCGGGTCGGTCCACGCTCGGTGTCGACGTCCCAGGTGCTGGGCGTCGAGAAGGTCGACACGCCTCGCAACTGCGTGATCTCGGGGTTGAATTCGCGCGTCGCGAGCTCGGCGTCGATCAGCTCCCGAGCGCTGCCGGACACCTCGTCCAGGCGATCGATCCACAAGCACTCGCGGCCGTCGGCGCCGACCAGCGACAGGCCCTCGGACGGCGCGGCGAGCGGGAAGGCGCGCACCGGCACCACGACCTCGTGCACGCTGCCGTCGATCAACGTCAGGATGAGGCGGCCATGCGCATCGCGGGCCAGATCGAAAGGTGCCGTCATGCCTGACCTGCCGGATGTGCTGCGGGCGGGGTGGCGGGCAGCAGGCGGGCGGCGAAGTCGGCCTCCTCCTGGTCGACCTGGCGTGCCTGCGCCTCGTACAGGCGCCAGTAGGCGCCCTGGCGCGCGATCAGTTCGTCGTGCGGGCCGACCTCGACGATGCGCCCGCGGTCCATCACGACCAGCCGGTCGGCACGGCGCAAGGTCGACAGTCGGTGCGCGATCGCGATCGTGGTGCGGCCCTGGACGAGGTTGTCGAGCGCCTTCTGGATCTCCTGCTCGGTCTCGGTGTCGACCGACGAGGTGGCCTCGTCGAGGATCAGCAGGCGCGGGTCGATCAGCAAGGCGCGTGCGATGCTGATGCGCTGGCGCTCGCCGCCCGACAGGCCCTGGCCCCTTTCGCCGACCAGCGAGTCGTAGCCATGCGGCAGGCGCAGGATGAACTCGTGGGCGTGCGCGGCGCGCGCGGCGGCCACGATGTCGGTGCGCGTCGCGCCCGGCCGGCCATAGGCGATGTTGTCGGCGATGGTGCCGAAGAACAGGAACGGCTCCTGCAGCACGAGCCCGATGTGGCGCCGGTAGTCCGCCACCCCGAAGCGGCGCAGGTCGATGCCGTCGACCTTGATCGCGCCGTCGCTGACGTCATAGAAGCGGCAGATCAGGTTCACGAGTGTGCTCTTGCCCGACCCGCTGTGGCCGACCAGCCCGATCATCTCGCCGGGCTGGATCTCGAGATCGAGGCCGCGGATGACGGCCCGGCTGCCGTAGCGGAACCCCACCCCCTGCAGCGTGATGCGCCCGCGCAGCCGTTCGATCGGCACCGGCTGAGCCGGCTCCGGCACGTTGCTGACATGGTCGAGGATGTCGAAGATGCGCTTGGCGCCGGCCGCCGCCTTCTGGGTCACCGAGACGATGCGGCTCATCGAGTCGAGCCGGCCATAGAAGCGGCCGATGTAGGCGATGAAGGCGGTCAGCACGCCGACCGTGATCTGGTCGCGGCTGACCAGCCAGATGCCGAACGCCCAGACCACCAGCAGGCCGATCTCGGTCAGCAGCGACACGGTCGGCGAGAACAGGCTCCAGGTCTTGTTGAGCCGGTCGTTGACGTCCAGGTTGTGCCGGTTCGCCTCGCGGAATCGATTGGCCTCGCGCTGCTCCTGGGCGAAGGCCTTGACGACGCGGATGCCGGGGATCGTGTCGGCCAGCACGTTCGAGACCTCGCCCCAGACGCGGTCGATCTTCTCGAAGCCGGTGCGCAGGCGGTCGCGCACCAGGTGGATCATCCAGGCGATGAAGGGCAGGGGCAGCAGCGTGACCAGGGCCAGCCACGGGTTGATGCTGAACAGGATGACCGCGGTCAGGCCGATCATCAGCACATCGGTCGCGAAGTCGAGCGCGTGCAGCGACAGGTAGACGCTGATGCGGTCGGTCTCGCTGCCGATGCGCGACATCAGGTCGCCCGAGCGCTTGCCGCCGAAGTAGTCCAGGCTGAGCTCGAGCAGATGCTCGAAGGTCGCGGTGCGCAGGTCGGCGCTGATGCGCTCGCTCACCAGGGCCAGCAGCCAGGTGCGGGCCCAGCCCAGGCCCCAGGCCACGAGGGCGGCGCCGAGCAGTCCGCACAGCAGCCACACGACCTGCATCGGGTCGATGACGCGCCCGTTCTGGTACGGGATCAGCACATCGTCCATCAATGGGATGGCCAGGTAGGGCGGCACCAGGGCCGCGCCGGTGGACCCGAGCGCGAGCAAGAAGCCGTACAACAACTGGCGCTGGTAGGGCCGCGCGAATCGCCACAGGCGCAGCAGGACCCAGGTCGACGGCGGGGCCGACGACTCGGCCGCGAAGTCCGCGCCTTCGTCCTCGACTTCTTCGTCCGCCTCGCCGCCTTCGGCCAGGCGGCGCCGCTCGCGCTCGAAACGCGCGACCAGGGCCAGCGCCTGCACATTGGCCGCCAGCGTGAATCGCCACAGCGCCAGACGGCGCTCGCCATCGTGCAGCGAGAGTTCGCCGATGCCCCCATGGTCGCTGTGCTGAAGGCTGAGCCGATGGTCGGCCAGCGGCCATTCCTGCCAGGCGGTCGACCCCGGCGCCTGGGCCAGCAGGCGGTGCCGGGTGAGCACGATCTGCCCGCCCGCAAAACAAAGTGCGTCGTCCAGGTCAACCGAAAGCAGGGCCAGCGCGTCTTCATCAGCTTGAAGGGGCGCGCGGCACGCGCTGTCCAAGTCAGGAGAGAGCAGTTTGGACGGCGTCAGAGGCGGGTTCATTGGCAATTGCGGGGATCGGCCGTCATTTTCGTCGATCGTCGGCGGCGCGGGTCTTCCTGGGTGCTCGTTCACAATGCAGCCGCCATTCCTCGTTTGGGCCGGCCTGCGGGCACCCTCGCCATGAGTCGTTTCGAAGACATCCGCCTGCTGCGCGTGACCTATCTGCGCGGCCCCAATCTGTGGACCTACCGGTCGGCGCTGGAAACCTGGCTCGACCTGGGTGCGCTCGAGGACCATCCGTCGCACCAGGTGCCCGGCCTGATCGAGCGCCTGGGGGCCTGGCTGCCGTCCTTGCCGGACCATCACTGCGGTGTCGGCGAGCACGGAGGCTTCGGCCAGCGGCTGACCGAAGGCACCTGGATGGGCCATGTGCTCGAACATGTCGTCATCGAACTGCTCAACCAGGCGGGCATGCCGACCGGCTTCGGCCAGACCCGAGGCACTTCGCAGCGCGGCATCTACCGGATGGTGTTTCGGGCGCGTGACGAATCGGTCGCGCGGCGCGCGCTCGAATCCGGCCATGCCCTGCTGATGGCGGCCATCAACGACACGCCGTTCGATGTTGCGGCCGCTGTCCAGGCCGTGCGCACCAGCATCGACCGCGCCTATCTGGGCCCGAGCACGGCCCACATCGTCGCGAGCGCGACCGAACGCGGCATCCCCCATCTGCGCCTGAACGATGGCAACCTGGTGCAGCTCGGCCACGGCAACCAACAGCGCCGGATCTGGACCGCGCAGACCGAGCGCACCGGGGCCATTGCCGAGGGCATCGCGCGTGACAAGGATCTCACCAAGCAGCTGCTGGCAGCGGTCGGCGTGCCGGTGCCCGAAGGGCAGACGGCCGCCAGCCCGCAGCAAGCCTGGGAGGCAGCTCAGGACATCGGCCTGCCGGTCGTCGTCAAGCCCAGCGACGGCAACCACGGGCGCGGCGTGACGCTCGAGCTGCGCGAGCGCGAGCATGTCGAGGCGGCCTGGGAAGTGGCCAACCGCCATGGCAGCGAGGTGCTCGTCGAGCGCTACGTGCCGGGCCTGGAGCACCGGCTGCTGGTGGTCGCCGGGCGCGTCGTGGCCGCCGCACGCGGCGAGACGGCGTGGGTGGTCGGAAACGGCAAACACTCGTTGCAGACCCTGGTGGATGCGCAGATCAACAGCGACCCGCGCCGCGGCACGACCGAGAACCACCCGCTGGCGCAACTCGCGCTCGACGACGCCGGCATCGCCTCCGATCTGGCCCGCCAGGGGCTCGGGCCGGAGTCGGTCCCGGCGGCTGGCCGGCGCGTGCTGATCCAGCGCAATGGCAATGTGGCGATCGACTGCACCGACGAGGTCCACCCCGAAGTCGCGCACCAGGTCGCGCTGGCAGCGCGCACGATCGGGCTCGACATCGCCGGCGTCGACTTGGTCGCCGAGGACATCGGTCGGCCGCTGCACGAGCAGGGCGGAGCGGTTGTCGAAGTGAATGCCGGCCCCGGCCTGCTCATGCACCTCAAGCCTGCCGCCGGCACCCCGCGCCCGGTCGGGCGGGCCATCGTGGAACACCTGTTTCCGGGCGGCGCCAACGGCCGGCTGCCGATCGTCGGCATCGCCGGCACGGTCGGCACGACCGACATCGCACGCCGCGTGGCCTGGTTGCTGCGCCTGGCCGGGCGCAAGCCGGGCCTGGCCTGCCGCGCCGGGCTGTTCCTGGCCGGGCGGCTTGTCGAACGCACCGACGCCACCGCCTGGTCGGTGGCGCAACGCCTGCTCGTCAACCGCGACGTCGACGCGCTCGTGTTCGAGAACGGTCCGGCCGCCATCCTCGACCAGGGCCTGGTCTACGACAAATGCAAGGTCGGCGTCGTGACCGACCTCGAGGGCGCCGACACCCTGGCGCGCCACGACATCGAAGCCTCCGACCAGCTGCCCAAGGTGCTGCGCACCCAGATCGACGTCGTGCTGGCCGACGGGGTCGGCGTGCTCAACGCCGACGATGCACGCATCGCTGCGCTCGGCGAGCTGTGCGATGGCGAAGTCATGCTCTACGCGATGCACGCCGAGCCGCTGGCCGAGCACTGTGCGCGCGGCGGGCGCGCGGTGCTGTGGCGCGATGGCCAGCCGGTGCTGCTCAGCGGCGCCGACGAAGAAGCGCTGGCCTTGCATGGCAGCGCCGCCGACCTCGAGCTGCCTGCCTTGCTGGCCGTCATCGCCGCGGCGTGGGCAAGCGGCTTGACACCTGCCCTGATCGCGGCCGGGCTGGCCACCTTCGAGTCGGTGTCGGAACCCGATCTGGCCGTGGCGAGGACCTGATGGAAGTTTCCCGTATCCGCGCACTGCGGGGTCCGAACCTGTGGAGCCGGCACACCGCGATCGAGGCGATCGTGCGCTGCGAGGGCGATCAGAACGCAGTCGAGCGCAGCTCGCCGCTCGAGTTGCGCCTGCGCGAGCTCTTTCCAGCGCTCGGCGCCCTGCGCAGCGTGGCCGACGACAGCCAGCTGCCGCTGGCGCGCCTGCTCGAGCGTGTCACGCTGACCCTGCAGGCCGAGGCCGGCTGCCCGGTCAGCTTCAGCCGCTGCACGCAAACGCCCGAGACCGGCGTCTACCAGGTGGTCGTCGAGTACACGGAAGAAAAGGTCGGGCGGCGCGCCTTCGATCAGGCGCTGCAACTGCTGCAGGCGGTGGCGGACGGCGGCCAGTTCGACGTTGCCGCGGCGGTCGCCGAGCTGCGGGGCATCGACGAGGACGTGCGCCTGGGTCCGAGCACCGGGGCCATCGCCCGCGCCGCGCTGGCGCGCGGCATCCCGCTGCGCCGGCTCACCGAGGGCAGTCTGGTGCAACTCGGCTGGGGCTGCAAACAAAGGCGCTTCTGGGCCGCCGAACTCGACTCGACGAGTGCGGTGTCCGAACAGATCGCACAGGACAAGGACCTGACCAAGCAGTTGCTCGCGGCGGCCGGTGTCCCGGTGCCGATCGGGCACATCGTCGACGATGTCGACGCCGGCTGGGCGGCCGCGCTCGAGATCGGCCTGCCGGTGGTCGTCAAGCCGCGCGACGGCAACCAGGGCAAGGGCGTGACGGTCAACATCGGCGAACGCGCACACTTCGAGGCCGCCTTTCAGGCCGCGGCCGAGATCGGCGACGTGATGGTCGAGCAGTTCCTGCCTGGACACGACTTCCGGCTGCTGGTCGTCGGCGAGCGCCTGGTGGCGGCAGCGCGGCGCGACCCGCCGCATGTCATCGGCGACGGTCTGCACAGCGTGCGCGAGCTGGTCGAGCAGGTCAACAGCGACCCGAACCGAGGCGACGGCCACGCCACGTCGCTGACCCGCATCCGCCTGGACGACATCGCCGTGACGCGCCTGTCGCTCCAGGGCCTGGGCGTCGACGACGTGCCCGAGACCGGCATGCGTGTCGTGCTGCGCAACAACGCCAACCTCAGCACCGGTGGCACCGCGTCCGACGTCACCGACGATGTGCACCCCGAAGTGGCGGCGCGCGCGGTGGCGGCTGCGCGCATGATCGGCCTCGAGATCTGCGGCGTCGACGTGGTCGGCGAGACGGTCAACCGGCCGCTCGAGGCACAACGCGCCGGTGTCGTCGAAGTCAACGCCGCGCCCGGCCTGCGCATGCACCTGTCGCCGAGCTTCGGCAAGCCGCGCCAGGTCGGCGAGGCCATGATCGAGCGCCTGTTCGGTGCCGGCGACGACGGGCGCATCCCGGTCATCGCGGTCACCGGCACCAATGGCAAGACGACGGTGACGCGCCTCGTCGCGCACCTCTTTGCGGCCGCCGGCCTGCGCGTCGGCATGACCAATACCGATGGTGTCTACGTCGACGGGCGCCAGACCGACAGCGGTGACTGCAGCGGACCCAAGAGCGCGCGCAACGTGCTGGCCCATCCGGATGTCGATGCCGCCGTGCTCGAGACGGCGCGCGGCGGCATCCTGCGCGAGGGCCTGGGCTTCGATCGTTGCCAGGTGGCGGTGGTCACCAATGTCGGCGAGGGCGACCACCTCGGGCTGAACTACATCACCACGGTCGAGGACCTGGCCGTCATCAAGCGCGTGATCGTGCAGAACGTGGCGCCGACCGGGTTCGCCGTGCTCAACGCCGCCGATCCGATCGTGCTCGCGATGGCTGCCACCTGCCCGGGTGCCGTCATCCTGTTCGCGGTCGACGGCCGGCTGCCGGCCCTGGCCGCCCATCGCGCCCAGGGCCGGCGCACCGTGTTCGTCGATGGGAGCGACATCGTGGCCACCGAGGGCACGGCGCTGGCGCGCCTGCCGCTGCGCGCCGTGCCGCTGACACGCGCCGGCACGATCGGCTTTCAGGTCGAGAACACGCTGGCGGCCGTCGCCGCCGCCTGGGGCGCCGGGCTGCCCTTCGAGGCCGTGCGCAGTGGACTGGCCAGCTTCGTCAACGACGCCGACAACGCGCCCGGGCGCTTCAACGTGATGGACTACCGCGGTGCGACCGTGATCGCCGACTACGGGCACAACCCGGACGCCATGCGTGCGCTGGTGGGGGCCGTGGCTGCGATGCCGGCCGAACGGCGCAGCGTCGTCATCAGTGCCGCGGGGGACCGTCGCGACGAGGACATCGTGGCCCAGACGGCGATCCTGGGCGGCGCCTTCGACGAAGTGCTGCTCTACCAGGACGCGGCGCAGCGAGGGCGCGCCGACGGTGAAGTGATGGGCCTGTTGCGCCAGGGCCTGCAAGGCGCCACCCGCACGACCCATGTCGAAGAGATCCGCGGCGAATTCGACGCCATCGACCGCGCCCTGGCCAGGCTCAGGCCCGGGGACCTGTGCCTGGTCCTGGTGGACCAGGTCGACGAGGCGCTGGCCCACCTGGCGCGCCGGGTGGCCGAGCCGGACTGATCCGTGAGCGCGCCGGCCCGGCCGGCGCGGCATCGTCCTACACGCACGTGCGGTCGGCACCGATGGCCGCCACCTGCCCGCATGCCCACACTCAGGTCACAGGTTCGAGGCCTCAGCGCTGCGGACCCGTCATCCGGACATGCGCCCGCCAGGTGCGGCGCGATTTCATGCCTCGGGTGCGGTGCAAGACCACCCGTATCCACGGCCCGTATTTTCAATCTGACTGGAGTTCCACCATGATCGTCCGCAACACACTCGCTGCCATCGTCGCCGCCGTCGCCCTGCTGTCCGCCACCGGCTGCGCCGTCACGCGTGGCCAGGAAACCGTCGGCGCCTACGTCGACGACGCCACCATCACGACCCAGATCAAGAGCCGGATGCTGGCCGACAAGGACGTCGCCGGCACCAGCATCAGCGTCGAGACGCTGAACGGCACGGTGATCCTGTCCGGCTTCGCCAAGAGCAGCATGGAGCGTTCCACCGCCGAGAAGATCGCCCGCGACGTCAACGGCGTGAAGGCGGTCAGGAACGACATCGCGATGCGCCCGTAAGTTCGTGCGGCGGATCGAGCCGCCAGGTCCGTTCATCGAAATTCAAGAGGAGAGACCCATGAACTGGGATCAAATTCAAGGCAACTGGAAACAAGTCACCGGCCAGGCCAAGGAGCAATGGGGCAAGCTGACCGAAGACGACATCGATGTCGTCGCCGGCCGCCGCGACCAGTTGGCCGGCAAGATCCAGGAGCGCTACGGCGTGGCCAAGGAAGACGCCGAGAAGCAGATCGCCGAGTGGCAGGTCAAGGCCACCGATTCGTGGTTCGCCAAGAAGTAGAAGCGAATCGGGCGACCGGCCGCCCGCTGGGCCGGCTCAGATGACCAACGACGAATGGTTCCTGCTCATCGGCGGCTTGCTGCTGGTGATGGGCGTGACCTCGTCCCTGCTCAAGCGCTCGCCGGTCACCTCGGCCATCATCTACCTGGCGGTCGGCCTGCTGTTCGGGCCCACCGTGCTC
Organism: uncultured beta proteobacterium; assembly: GCA_963740395.1. Taxonomy (GTDB): domain Bacteria; phylum Pseudomonadota; class Gammaproteobacteria; order Burkholderiales; family Burkholderiaceae_C; genus CADEEN01. The sequence continues at coordinate 4,164 of CAVUEP010000076.1, read as the reverse complement.
AACCTGTTCCACTTCAACCCGCTCAAGGAGTCGGCGTTGCTGGAGGTGTTGACCGAAGTGGCGGTGCTGATCTCGCTGTTCTCGGCCGGCGTCAAGATGCCGGTGCCTTTCAGCTTTCGCGCGCTGGCGTGCGCCGATGCTGCTGGCCACCGTGTCGATGGCGCTCACCGTCGGGCTGGTGGCTGCGTTCGCGCATTGGGTGCTGGGCCTGCCGCTGGGCGCCGCCGTGTTGCTCGGGCGCCATCGTGGCGCCGACCGACCCGGTGCTGGCCACCGACGTGCAAAGCCGCCACCCCGGCGACCGCGACCAGTTGCGCTTCACGCTGACCTGCGAGGCCGGCCTGAACGACGGCAGCGCCTTCCCGTTCGTGATGCTCGGCCTGGGCCTGCTGGGCCTGCACGACCTGGGCGACTCGGGCCTGCGCTGGGTGCTGGTGGACGTGGTGTGGGCCACGCTGGCCGGCATTGCCATCGGCGTGGTTGCCGGCGCGGCGCTGGCGCGCCTGGGCTGGCTGCCTGCGCCGCGCGCCGCACCAGCACGACCTGATGGACGACTTTCTCGGCCTGGGCCTGATCGGCGTGGTCTACGGCCTGTCGGTCGCGGTCGGACGCCTGGGGATTTCTGGCCGTGTTCTTCGCCGCCGTGGCCCTGCGCCAGACCGAGATGAAGCAGGCCAGCGCGGCGCAGCAGCCAGGCAGGCGCCGCTGGCCCTGGCGACCGCTTGCCGCGGCAGTGACCCGGACGCCGATGACGCAGCGCCGGCCATGGTCAGCGCAGGCTCGCTGGTCTTCAAGGAACACCTGGAGCGGCTGTCCGAACTGGTCCTGGTGCTGCTGGTCGGCGGCTCGCTGTTCCTCGACTCGTGGAGCTGGGCGGCGGTGGCGCTGGCGCTGTTCCTGTTCGTCGTTGCGCGCCCGCTCAGCGTCGTTCGTCGGGCTGCTGGGGCCAGCGCACGCCTTGCGCCGATACAGGGCATGACCGGCGTGGTTCGGCGTGCGCGGCATCGGCTCGCTGTACTACCTGATGTACGCGATCCAGCACGGCGTTGCCCGAGCCGCTGGCGCTGCAGCTGATGCAGATCACGCTGATCGTGGTGACGCTCTCGATTCTCCTGCACGGCTTCAGTGTCAAGCCCTTGCTGGGCCTGCTCAGGCGGGGCTAGAGGCGTACCGGGGTCGGGCGCATGGTGCGCGGCGCCGATCGACGATGTCGCCACCGAGGAAGGCCGGACCAGCAAGCGGATCTTCGCCAGGCCGCGCCACGAACTTCGCTGAACGCAGAGCACTACTCGGGGACGCCTAATGGACGCCGGGTAAAGTGCAACGGGCGTCATGGACATCGGTCGCGCGACGTGCCGGCCCGCCATGCGCCGATTGCGACCCCGCAACCCAGCACGGAGACTGTGATGAAGACTCGGATCGGCATGGTCGGCATCGGCCTGATGGGCCAGGGCATCGCCAGCAACCTGCTCAGGCATGGTCATGATCTGGCAGTGCTGGAGCACGCCGGCAACCAGCCGCTCGACCCACTCAAGGCAGCAGGCGCCGTGTCGTACACGAGCGCGGCCGAAGTCGCGGCGCGCTCGGACGTCGTCATCCTGGTGCTGACCGGCTCACCCCAGGTGGAGGCCGTGCTGACCGGTGACGGCGGCGTGCTGGCAGGCCTGAAGCCCGGCAGCGTCGTGATCGACTGTTCCACCGCCATTCCATCGTCCACCTTGCGCATGGCCCAGGCCGTGCAGGCTGCGGGTGGTGACTTCCTGGACGCGCCGATGACGCGCACGCCGAAAGAGGCCGCCGAGGGCCGGCTGAACCTGCTGGTGGGTGGTGATGTGGCGCTGTTCGAGAAGGTCCGGCCGCTGCTGGCCTGCTTCGCCGAGAACATCACCCATGTCGGTGCGGTAGGTGCCGGCCACAGCATGAAACTCCTGCACAACTACGTGTCGCTCGGCTCGGTCGCGTTGCTGGCCGAAGCCGCCGCCTGCGCGCAGCGCAACGGGGTGGCGCCCGAGGTTTTCGTCGACGTGCTGGCCAAGGGCGGCGGCGGGGGCGTTGCACTCGAACGGCTCAAGCCCTATCTGTTGGCGGGCGACAGCTCAGGCCTGCGCTTCTCGATTGCCAACGCGTGCAAGGACCTGGGCTACTACGAGGCGATGGCAGTCGACGCGGGCGCGCAACGGGCGATCGCGACAGCGGTGCTGGCCACCCTCGAGGGCGCCCTGGTCCAGGCTGCGCCTGGCACCTTGTTGCCCGAGTTGAGCCGCCTGCTCGGACCCGCCAGACCCTGAGCGACCGCTGGCGTTTTCGATCGGTGCAGGGCGCAAGTCGCGCTTGTCACCGAACCCAAGGCCACGGGCCTTGCGTTGCGCAGGCTCAATCGCTGCCAGCACAGCAACGTCCAAGCTGAGACCTCGCGGCGGGCGGATTGCCCGTCGGCGTGGTGTTCGGCTTTCGACGAGGAGGGGAGGGCTCAGACATGTCCGGATCTCTGCGACGACCGTGCGGTGTCGGCTTGCTCTTGCTGGCCGCGCTGTGGATCTGGCCCGCGATGGCCCAGGGTTCATCGCGTGATCCCGCGCGGGTGGAGCTTCCGGCGACGGGGTCCGGCCCACTGCTGGTGCTCTTCACCGGTGCGGACGGGGTCGCCACCCATCTCGAACAGGCCAGGGCCTTTGCGGGCGAGGGTTGGGTCGTCGCCATCGTCGACGGCAGCCAGGCGCTGCAGGATCCCGCAAGCGACATCCGGGGCATGGTCAAGCAGGCGCTCGGGCGCCCCGAAGTGCGCTCGCCGAAGGCTGCGCTGGTCGGGTACTCGCGCGGGGGATGGCTCGTGCTGGCCTATGCCAGCCGGATGCCGGACCTCGTCACTGCCGCCGTCGCGTTCTACCCGAGCACGTCAGCGGTCTTCGACCCGAAGGCTTTCCTGACCAACCCCGCGGTTCCGGTTCCGACCCTGGTCCTGGCCGGCGTGCGCGACGACTACATGGACTGCTGTCTGATCGAGCGTGCGCGTGCGTTGGCGACTGCGGCTGCGCTGCCGGAGGTCGGGGCTCCGCTCGAACTGGTCGAATACCCCGAGGCGGACCATGGGTTCATGCTGCAGGCCTATGCGCAGGTGTACCGGCAGGGCGATGCCGCGGACGCCTTCAGGCGTGCCCAGGAGCATTTGCGCAAGCACCTTGCCAGATGAGAGGGTGCGGTAGCGAAGTGGCTCAGGGGCGGACGGCAATCTCGTTCTTGACTTGCTTCACGCCATTGACATCGCGCGCGATCTTCTCGGCGGTGGACCGTTCCAGGCTGCTCTTGGCGAAGCCGGACAGGATCACCGTGCCGTTCAGCGTCTCGACACTGATGCTCGTGCCGGCGACGTTCTCGTCGTTCAGCATCCGGCTCTTGATCTGGGTCGTGATGGTCGAGTCGTCGATGTAGGCGCCAACGGTCTGCTGGTCGCGCGTCACGGCGCAGCCGGTGGCGGACAGCAGGGCGGCGGCGGCCACGAGGGCGGCGAGGGTGTTGCGGATGATCATGGTGTAGCTCCTGTCGGTTGAAGGGGTGTTCTTGATAGTGGGTGGTGCTCGTGCCACCACCCAGGGGCGCTTGCTCAGCGCCGCTGCCGTACGGGCTGGTCGTTCTCGGCGACGTAGACCTCGACCCGGCGGTTGAGTGCCCGGTTGCTCTCGGTGGCATTGTCGGCCACCGGGAAGTCCTCTCCGTAACCGACCGTCGTCACGCGCCGCGCTGACAGGCCCATGGACTCCAGCGCGACATCGACGGCGCCGGCGCGCCGTAGTGACAGGGCCGTGTTCATCGCGGCCGAACCGATGCTGTCGGTGTGGCCTTCGATCAGGACATTGCGTGTCGGATTCTGCTCGAGGAACTCGGCCAGCTTGCGCAGCGACCCCTGGGCGGCGGGCTTGACCTCGGCACGGCCGGTCTCGAACAGCACGTCGCCCAGTGTCACCAGCATGCCGCGATCGGTCTGGGTCGCCTGGAGCGCTGTCAGCTGTTGCTGCAGCTGTTCGGCCCGCGCTGCCGCGTCGGCGGCACTGGCGCGGGCGGCTGCGGCCTTCTCCTCGGCGCCTGCGGCGCGCTGCTCGGCACTGGCGGTCTGCTGGCGCGCGATGCTGCTTTGCGCTTGCGCAGGCATCGACCAGCAAATCGTCG
>CAVUEP010000075.1:0-18697 GCA_963740395.1 uncultured beta proteobacterium | reverse complement strand
GTCGACTTCGGTCTCTCAATGCTGATTTTCTTCACCGGCTCTACAATTTATTTGATCTGTAACTTGAATTTAGTCGACTCGAACTTCAACTTCCCCAACTAGTAGTCTTTTTCTGCAAATTTCAATATGAATTCCTTGCTCGGCTCGTCCATAATTCTGGGAAGGAATCCCTAACTACATTAATATTGAATCCCAAAGCACTCGACTATCCAGACGATGCCCTTGTGTCTGACGTCTCTGCCCTCTTTGAGCAAAGACAAGTAGTGCTCCTTCTAGACGTTCTTCACGAACTTTATTTGCTCCTTCATTATCGTCATTTCTGACTCGACGTAGAAGATCCTTTCGTTGTTCGAGTCCTTCATCTTGTTCAACTGCTGCTCCTTGTTCTACTGGATGTCTTTCATCTTCTGCGCTTGCTCCTTCTCGTGGTTGAACTTCAACAGGTCCTGCATCAATGTTTTCTTGTCCTACTTCTATATTTTCTTCTCGAAATTCTGCTTCGTCTACTGCTGAAACTTCTTCGCCTAAGAGTCTTCGTATTTGATTTAGTCCTTCAACAATTAAAGCTAGTTGTGGATCTGCGTATTCACAGCCAAAAAATTCGCTCTCAATTCCCTCAAATCTAGGAGTCTCGACTTCAAGTATTTGTACTCATTGATGAGTTCATTCTCAATCATCATTTTCTCGCTAATGCTCTTGGCCTTGAACTAGTTCAAAAAGCCCTTGATTTTGGTCATCCTTGTCTGCTCTTCCTCCATGATCCGTTCCTTCTTCCGCTCTAATCTTGCATTGTACAAATTCTCAGTCATGTTGATAGTCAAGTACAGATCCATCGCCGTCGCAACCACCTCGTCCTCTTCCTACTTCTAGGCATCCATTTCTATGTTCTTACTGTGAAATCTGTCTCGTTCGCCATTAGCGCCGTCGTTCTTAATTTCTTCACTATTTCTGGATCTCGAACAGGGTCTCCTCTTTCGGTTTGTATATTTTATACTTGATGAGACTCCTCCTCGCGTCTTCAGAGAAGAGGTCAGAAGTTCTTGTCCATCTGCACATGCTTGTGGATTTCCTGCTACTGCTTGAGCTTCACTCGATCTTCTTGAGCTCGGCCTTCTTCTCCTGGTCATCGTTGGAAATTGGGTCATGCATTATGAGTTGCAGATTCGTCAGATTCAAATTCGCGTGCTGCGGCGAATAGGCACAGTCACTCATCATTATTAGTCTTTGCTCACTCCCAATGTTGTCTTTGGCAGTAGTCGTCAGGTTACCTTTGCAATTTCTTTTTCCCTTTGGTTGTGGTTTTGACTTCTGACCGCTGAGTTCTTGAGTTTAATATTGAGGTTCTCAGCGTAAAAATTTGAACGAAAACATTCTGGCCTTTTACTGCGTCTCAAAGTCGTCCAAAGCCCTCACACAGTCCCGCTCTTCCTCCCTTTGCTCCTCAGTGTCCTAAATGTCTTAAAACTAGTCGAACTGTTTCGCATTCCTATTGACTCCCCCAAAGAGTAAATTGTACTTTTTCCTCACCAGAAAGGGTGGCCCTCATTCCTCTCTTTGCCCTTTCCGCCTTCTTTTCCTTGACCTTTTCCAAATACGACCTTTTCGGGGACGTCTACTGCGTCCTCGGTCTCTCCTTCACATACGCCCCTCCCGATCGCTTGCTAGAAAGGGGCTGGCAAGGAAGTCATAATTTACTACTCCTCATCTGAATCGGAAAAGGCGAAGGTTGAGACTCCCTTCTCTGTGAGTTGGGGGTGCGTGGGAGAGTTCCTTTGGGTCGTGAAGCGAACTGTTTTGCGCTCGTGGTCAGAAGGGCGTCAGTCGAGGAAGGCAGGAAGTCTCTTTCCGAAAGCACCGATGCCGCGATCTTCGGTGAACTTCTCGCGCGGCAGGATCTTGCCGCGCGCCACGCCGGTCAGGTCGGGGACCAGGCACTCGACTTCGGTGACGCGGTGCTCATTGAGCCAGTTCTCGAGATCGGCGAAGGTGGATTTATTGCTGCGCAATACCATGGGGCTACCTGTTGAGTTGTCGCTGCCGCTGGCGTGCCAAGCAGGCGGCGCCAAAGGCCTTGAGGATCTTCATCGAGACCGGGTTGTCCGTGGCCTGCCACTCCGCATGCCACTGCAGGCAAAGTGTGAATGCGGGCGCGTCGGGTTTGGAAAACGCTTCGATCACGCCATCGGGCGCACGGGCCTCGACCTGCAACCCCTGCCCAAGCCGGTTGACGGCCTGGCCGTGCAGCGAGTTGACTTCGAATTTCGGCAGGCCGGTCAGCTGGAACAGTTTGCCGCCTGGCTCGACGGTGACACTGTGCGCCAGGCCGTATTGGACCTCGAGCGTGGCCGTGTTGTCGTCGCGGTGATCGTGGTGGCCCGGCAGCTCGTGCACGGCCTGGTGCAGGCTGCCACCAAGCGCGACGTTCGTTTCCTGTGCACCGCGGCAGATGCCCAGCAACGGCACGCCACGCGCGATCGCCTTCGGAATCATCGGCAGGGTCCAGGCGTCGCGAACGGGGTCGAGCGGCAGGGCAGGGTCGTGGACGTCTTCGTCGAAGTGGTCTGGATGCACGTTCGACGGCGAGCCGGTCAATAGCAGGCCATCGGCGAGGTCGAGCAGGAACTCGAGGTCGCCGCGTTCTGCGCTGGGCACCACCAGCGGTTGGCCGCCGGCCAGCCGCACGGCCTCAACGTATTTCGTACCGACGATGTGATAGTCGTGCTGGCCCAGCCCGCGGTTGCAAGCGGTCACGAGCACGACTGGTTTGCCACGCAAGCTCACAGCATGTCCTTCAATCGGTAATAGGCCATGCCGAGTATCAGCGCAGGCGTGCGCAATGCTCTGCCGCCGGGGAAGGCGCGGTGCTTCAAGCGCGCGAAGGTATCGAATCGCGCGGCGTCGCCGGCCATCGCCTCGGCCACCAGCTTGCCGGCCATGCCGGTCAGGGCCAGGCCGTGGCCGGAGAAGCCTTGCAAGTAGTAGACCTGGTCACCCAAGGCAGGCAGGCGACCGAAGTCGGGCGCCCGGTTCATCGAAATGTCGACGAATCCGCCCCAGGCGTACTCGATCTCGACCTCTCGCAGTTGCGGGAACGTCGCCGCCATGCGCCGTTGCATCGACTGTGCCAAATGCGCCGGCGTGGCCGTGCTGTAGCTGACGCGTCCGCCGTACAGCATGCGGTGGTCGGCCGTGGTGCGGAAGTAGTCGAGCACGAAATTGTTGTCGCAGACTGCGGCGCCGCACGGGATCAGGGCCTCGGCCTGCATTGCGGGAAGGGCCTTGGAGCAGGCGATGTAGGTGCCGACCGGCATGATGCGTGCGCTCAACTGCGGCGCCACGCCGGGAGCGAGTTCCTGCAGGTAGACATTGCCTGCCAACAGCATCTGGCGGGCTCGCAGCGTCGCACCCGCGGCCGTGTGCAATGTGACGCCGTTGCGCCCGCGCTCGATGCGCGTGACCGTGGTTTGCTCATGCAGGCGCACGCCCAGTTCAGCGGCCGCACGCGCCAAACCAAAGCAGTATTTCAAGGGATGCAGATGGCCCGAGCGCGGGTCGTGCACGGCGCCCACGTAGCGCCGGCTGTCGATCCACGACGCCAGCTCCGCCTGTTCGATCCAGCGCAGGGGGTAGCCATAGCGATCTGCCAAACGGTCGGCGTCGGCGCGCAGCGCCACGACCTTGCGTGGGCTGGTGGCCACGCCGAGGTAACCGTCGCGCCAATCGCAATCGATGTCGAACTGCGCGCAGCGCTGGCGGATCAGGTCGAGCGCCTCGATCGACATCTGAAACACCTGCCTGGCCTGCGCACGGCCCAGTTGCTCCTCGATCGTCGCCTGGTCGCACGCCAAGCCGTGGATGGCCTGGCCGCCGTTGCGTCCGCTCGCCCCCCAGCCGATTTGCCGCGCCTCGAGCAGCACGGTGTCGAATCCGCGCTCGCGCAAGTCGATCGCTGCCGACAGACCGGCCAGACCGCCGCCGACGATGGCCACATCGCAGACGCCGGCGTCGCCCTGCAGCGCCTCAAAGCTTTGCAGGCGCGGGGCCGTGGCGGCGTAGTACGAGTGACGCGTCAGATCGCGGTCAGTGTCGAGCAGCGGCATAGGTAGGCGCTAGGCAGTGTCCTTTGTTGGGCGTGGACGGCGCTTAGCCGCAGCGCTTGATCGCTGCGCCGAGCCCGTCGACGAGGCGGTCGATCTGTGCCTTCTCGATGATCAGCGGTGGGGACAGGGCGACGATGTCACCTGTGGTGCGCAACAGCAGGCCCTGTTCCCAGCAGTCGAGGAAGATGTCGAATGCGCGCTTGCCGGGTTCGCCGGGCCTGGCGCTCAACTCGACGCCACCGACCAGTCCGACGTTGCGAATGTCGATCACGTTGGGCAGGCCCTTGAGCGAATGCAACGCGTCGGCGAAGTAGCCCTCGAGTTCCCCGGCCCGTGTGAGCAGGCCTTCGTCGGCGTAGGTCTCCAGGGTGGCCAGCGCGGCCGCGCAAGCCAGCGGATGCGCCGAGTAGGTGTAGCCGTGGAAGAACTCGATCAGGTGCTCCGGCCCGGTCATGAAAGCGTCGTGGATCTTGTTGCTGGCGACCACCGCGCCCATCGGCACGCAACCGTTCGTGATGCCCTTGGCCAACGTCATCAAGTCGGGCGTGACGCCGAAAGTCTGCGCCGCGAAGGGCTGGCCGGTGCGGCCGAAGCCCGTAATGACCTCGTCGAAGATCAACAGGATGCCGTGCTTGTCGCAGATCGCGCGCAACCTTTCCAAGTAGCCCTTGGGTGGCAGCAACACGCCAGTCGATCCGGCGACGGGTTCGACGATCACGGCCGCGATCGTCGACGCATCGTGCAGCGCGACCAGCCGCTCGAGGTCGTCGGCGAATTCCGCGCCATGTGCCGGCACGCCGATCGACCAGGCATTGCGCGCCGGGTCATGCGTATGGCGGATGTGGTCGACGCCCGCGAGCAAGGTGCCGAACATCTTGCGATTGGCGACGATGCCGCCCACCGAGATGCCGCCGAAGTTGACACCGTGATAACCGCGCTCGCGGCCGATCAAACGCGTGCGCGTGCCCTCACCGCGCGCCCGGTGGTAGGCGATGGCCATCTTCAGTGCCGTCTCCACCGCCTCGGACCCCGAGTTCGTGTAGAAGACCTTGTCGAGTCCCTGCGGCGTGATCTTGATCAGCGCCTCGGCGAGTTCGAAGGCCTTCGGGTGGGCCATTTGGAACGGCGGCGCGAAGTCGAGTTCCGCGGCCTGCTCGGCGATGGCCTTCACGATCTTCGGCCGCGTGTGGCCGGCGTTGACGCACCACAGGCCTGCGGCACCGTCAAGGATCTCGCGACCCTCGGGGGTCCAGAAGTACATGCCCCGGCTCTTGGCCAACATGCGTGGCGCCTTCTTGAACTGCCGATTGGCGGTGAAAGGCATCCAATACGCATCCATCTTCTTCGCCATGGCAGATTCTCCGAGGGTCTGCAAGGCACACAGTGTGAGCCTCGGCATGCTGCCAGTCTAGGCACGCGGCAGCGCAATAGGGTTGCTCAATCGGGGTGGGCATACCCGCGGTTTAGCAATATCATGCGCTGAATCGCCACCTACACAGCATCAAATGCGAAATCAAAGCAGTATCGTGCAACTTGATGCGATCGATGTCTTGATCCTGAACGAGTTGCAGGCCAATGGCCGGCTCAGCAACCTGGATCTATCGCAAGCCGTTCACTTGTCGCCATCGGCGTGCCTGCGGCGCGTGCGACAACTCGAAGACGCGGGCGTCATCGCCAAGTACACCGCACTGCTCAATCCCAAGGCAATCGGGCAGCACGGCACCAGTTTCACCATCGTCAATCTCGAAACGTTGACCGACACCATGCTGACGGCCTTCGAGCGGGCCGTTCGCGATGAGCCGCGCGTACTCGACTGCTACTACGTTGCCGGCAGCAACGACTACATGATTCGCTTCACTTACCGCGACGCCGAGGACCTGGAGCGCTTCCACACCGAGGTGTTGATGCGCCTGCCCGGCGTGATGCGCTCGAACTCGATGCTGGTGCTGCGCACCGTCAAGAAAACGACCGCCTTGGCGTTGCCAGAAATGTGAGGCTCATCTCGGTGCCGCGGCGATCTGCCCGCACAGATAGGTCCAGACGAAGTGGGCTGCGGCATTGCTCGTCAACTCGGCGTGGTCATAGGCCGGTGCGACCTCGACGCAGTCCATGCCGACGCAGTCAAGTCCCTGCAGCCCCTCGAGAAAACCGAGCACCTGATTGGTCGACATGCCACCCGGCTCGGGCGTGCCGGTTCCTGGTGCAAATGCCGGGTCCAGGCAGTCGATGTCCAGGCTCACGTACAGCGGCGGTGAGCCGTGCGCGACCAGGCGCGCTCGTATCGCATCGAGCAGTGGCGCGAGTTGCTGTGGGCTCTCGAGACCGCGCAGTTCGCGCGCTGTATAGATCAGACCGCCCTGATCGCGCACGTAGTCGCGCGCGGCGCGCTCGCCCGCCGAGCGCAGGCCCAATTGCGTGAAGCATTCCTTGACGACCAAACCTTGCTGGATCGCTTCGTAGACCCAGGTGCCATGTCCGCTGGGCTCGCCGAAATGGTCTTGCCAGGTGTCGCAGTGGGCGTCGAAGTGCAGCACGGCCAGCGAGCGCCCGAATTGCGCGCGGTAGGCCTGCAACAGGGGCAGCGTGATCGAGTGGTCACCGCCGAGCCAGACCATATGGTGCTTGGCGATCAGCGGGCCGACCAATCGGGCCAGGGTTTCGCGCATTGCCGGCAGACCGGTATTGGGCAGCGGCAGGTCGCCGGCGTCACCAAGCTGGCCCAGGGGCGAAACGTTGAAGTGCGGATGGGTGCCGTCGCACAACATGTGACTGGCCAGGCGCACGGCAGCCGGGCCGAAGCGGGCCCCTGGTCGGTTGGTGGTCGCGCCGTCCCAGGCAATGCCAGCCACGGCGTAAGGCTGATCGACGGCTGTGGGGGCCTTCATGAAGGTGCTCTGGCTGGTGAAGGCGAATCCGGTCATGGCAAGTGGGTCAGCTGAGGCCCGATCGATGATACGCAGCGCATGCCGGCGCGCGGTTTTCGTAATGCGGGCAGAGGGTTTCATAGTGCGGGAGAAGCACGGCCAGAGCGAAGGCGATCCGTTTTGTGCGCCGCATCATCGTTTCATATTGCGGTGCTGAACGTCCAAGTCCTTGATATACAACATATAAAATATTTGTCTTCTATAAGACATAAGTCATCATTCTTGCGTCATCGGCGTTACGCTTTAGGTGGCGATCTTCCCGTCCACCGACCCACCTTCAGGAGCTCACGATGACCCAACCGACCCGCGAACAACAAGCCGCTGCCCTCGAAAAGGACTGGGCCACGAACCCCCGTTGGAAGGGCATCAAACGCGGCTACAGCGCGGCCGACGTCGTGCGCCTGCGCGGCTCGCTGCCGATCGAACACACGCTGGCGCAACGCGGCGCCGAGAAGCTGTGGAATCTGATCAACACCGAGCCCTTCGTCAACACGCTCGGTGCGCTGACCGGCAACCAGGCGATGCAGCAGGTCAAGGCCGGCCTGAAGGCCATCTACCTCTCGGGCTGGCAGGTGGCGGCCGATGCCAACGACAACGGCGAGATGTACCCCGACCAGTCGCTGTACTCGGTCGACTCGGTGCCGAAGGTCGTCAAGCGCATCAACAACACCTTGGCCCGTGCCGACCAGATCCAGTGGAGTGAGGGCAAGAACGATGTCGACTACTTCGCGCCGATCGTGGCCGACGCCGAAGCCGGTTTCGGCGGTGTGCTCAACGCGTTCGAGCTGATGAAGGCGATGATCGAAGCCGGCGCCGCCGGCGTGCACTTCGAAGACCAGCTGGCCTCGGTGAAGAAGTGCGGCCACATGGGCGGCAAGGTGCTGGTGCCCACGCGCGAGGCGGTCGCCAAGCTGGTGGCGGCGCGGCTGGCCGCCGACGTGATGGGCACGCCGACGATCCTGCTGGCGCGCACCGACGCCGAGGCGGCCGACCTGGTGACCAGCGACGTCGACGACAACGACAAGCCCTTCCTGACCGGCGAGCGCACGGTCGAGGGCTTCTACAAGTCACGCAATGGCCTGGAGCAGTCGATCAGCCGCGGCCTGGCCTACGCCGAGGTCGCCGACCTGATCTGGTGCGAGACCGGCAAGCCCGACCTGGCCTTCGCCAAGGCCTTCGCCGACGCGATCCACGCCAAGTTCCCGGGCAAGCTGCTGGCCTACAACTGCTCGCCCAGCTTCAACTGGAAGAAGAACCTCGACGACGCGACGATCGCCAAGTTCCAGCGCGAACTCGGCGCCATGGGCTACAAGTTCCAGTTCATCACGCTGGCCGGATTCCACAGCCTGAACTATTCGATGTTCGAGCTGGCACACGGCTATGCGCGCAACAACATGAGCGCCTTCGTCGAGTTGCAGGAGAAGGAATTCGCTGCCGCCGAGCGCGGGTTTCACCGCTGTCAAGCACCAGCGCGAGGTCGGCACCGGCTACTTCGATGCGGTCACGACGACGATCGAGCGTGCTCTCATCGACCGCCGCGTTGAAGGGCTCGACCGAGGACGAGCAGTTCTTCGACCAGAAGCACGGCTGAACAGGTCGGAATGCGTCGTCAGAGGGGCCCCAAAAGGGGCCCCTCTTTTCATTTCAACAGCGCTTGCTCGATGAACTTGATCATCGCGTAGAAGAGAAAGTCGGCGTTCTCCTGCCGGGCGAAACCGTGACCTTCGTTCTCGCCGCGCAGGTACCAGACTGGCAGGCCGTTGGCGCGGACCCTGGCGACGATCTGCTCGCTCTCGGTGAACGGCACGCGTGGATCGTTCTTGCCCTGCACCACGAACAACGGCTTCCTGATCTTCTCGGCGTTGTTCAGCGGCGAGATCTTCTCGAGGAAGTCACGCATCGCCGCGTCGCGCTCGTCGCCGTATTCGACGCGGCGCAGGTCGCGCCGGTAGCTCTCGGTGTTGGTGAGAAACGTGACGAAATTCGAGATCCCGACAATGCTGATGCCACCGACGATGCGCTCGCTGTAATGCACGCTGACTGCCTGTGTCATGTAGCCGCCGTAGCTGCCGCCGGTGATGAGCACGCGCGAGGCATCCAGGTCGGGCTGCTGCGCGATCCAGTCGAGCAGGGCGCCGATGTCCTTGACCGAGTCCTCGCGCTTGAATCCGTTGTCCAGCGTCAGGAAGGTCTTGCCGTAGCCCGACGAACCGCGCACGTTGGGCTCGATCACGGCGATCCCCAGTTCCTGGACGAAGTAGTTCCAGCGCCCTTGGAAGCCCATCGTCGCCTGCGACTCGGGCCCGCCGTGGATCGATACGATGACCGGTCGCTTGCCCGTGAAGCGCGCTGGCGGTCGGGTGTGCAGGCCCGAGATCTGCAGGCCGTCGAAGCTCTTCCAGCGCACGACGCGCTGGTCGGCATACGTCGACGAGTCGACGCCTGAGGGCGTGTGTGCGCGCGTCCACTGGGCACTGCGGCCAGTGGCGGGATCGAGCACGAAGATCTGGCTCGGGCCGCGTGTCGTGTTCATCGCGTAGGCCAGATGGTGCGTGGTGCGGTGGAAACCCATGCCGCCGATGCTGCCGACCGGTACCGCGGGGGCGCCCAGTTCCTTCAGCGACTGCGCGTCGAACAGGCGCAGCTCCTCGCGTCCATCGTGGTTGACCTGCGCCGCCAGCCAACGCCCGTCGTGCGAGCGCTCGCCACCGCTGACATCCCAGGGGATGTGCGAGCTCACGCGGGTCAGGCCGGCCGTGGCCAGGTCATAGCTCATCAACTCTCGGAACTCGCCGGCGCGGTCGCTGGTGACGAGCAGGCGCTTGCCGTCCTTGGAGAATCCACCGGCGAAGTGCGTCGCCTTGAGGATCTCACCGGGCGCGGGCAGCACTTGGCGTTGTGCGCCGCTGGCCAGGTCAAGCAACCAGATCTGGGATTCGTTGGCCGATCGGTAGCGGACCAACGCCACGGTGCGGTCGTCGTCGGACACCGAGGCTGCGAACCACCCCGGCCCCTGCAATTCGACCAGTTTGCGGCGGCTCTGCGGCCGCAGCGGATCGACGGCCCACAACGTCGTCGTCGGCGCGGCCCTTGTGCCGCCCTGTGCGGTGCGGTCCAGCGGCACCGAGCTGTAGATCAGCTGGCCCGACTGGCGCAACCAGCCGGCCATCGAGTGGCGTTCGTCGGGGTCGGTCAGCAGCGTGGTCTGCCGGGTGCTCAGGTCCAGGCGATAGATCTGGTCGGCCTCGTCGCCGCCCTTGGAGCGTTGGAAGACGATGTAGCGGCCTTCCTTGGGCTCGTAACTCGCGCGCGCCACGCGCTCGGCGTCGTGCGTCAATTGTTCGAGCTCGCCCAGCGGCTTGTCGAGACGGTAGATCTGCGTCACGCTGTCGCCCGCCTTGCGGTGCGTGACCAGCATCTCGCTGCGCAGCGGGTGCCACTCGACGAAGCCGTGGCCGCGGAACTCGGTGTACTTCTGGACTTTCTCGACCAGCGACATCGAAATCGCGGGAATGCCCTGGGCCAGCAGGTTGGCGTTGGGGGCCAGGACGGCGGCGTCGGTCTTTGGCGCCGGCGGACTTGCGCAGGCCGTCATGAACAGGACGGAAAGCGCAGCCACTGCAGCGCTGAGGGGGCGAAGAATCACGGACGGGGCTCCTGCGGATGACGGGCGGCGCCGAGCCGCAAGGCCGCGATTGTGCGTCAGCGTGCAGCCCGCTCCGGCGCCGTGGAACCCCTTACATCGAGGCTTCGAGCATGGCCCGGTAGTCCTCGCGTGTGGCCAGGCGCGGGTTGGTCTTGTGGCAATGGTCGGCCATCGCGCCGTCGATCACGCGCTCGAACAGCGCCGGCGTCACGCCCATCGCGGCCAGACCGGCTGGCAGTCCCAGGCGTGCGTTCATGTCGATGATGGCCTCTGCCAGGGCGTTGCCCTTTGCGTCGCAGGACGCCAGGCCCATGGCCTGCGCCATGCGCTGCAGGCGGCGTTCGCGCACGATCGATTCGGCGCTGGCGTTGAATCGCAGCACAGCGGGCAGGAACATCGCGTTCAAGGTGCCGTGGTGCAGGCGCGGATCGACGCCGCCCAGGCTGTGCGAGAGCGAATGCACGCAGCCCAGGCCCTTCTGGAACGCCATGGCGCCCTGCATGCTGGCGCTCATCATCTGCCAGCGCGCTTGGACGTCGTGGCCGTTGCGCGTGGCGGGTTCGATGTGGGCCCAGCCACGCGCCAGTCCGTCGAGCGCAATGCCGTCGGCCGGCGGGTTGACGGCGGGTGCCATGAAGGTCTCCAGGCAATGCGCGATCGCGTCCATGCCGGTGGCCGCCGTCAGCCCCGCGGGCAGGCCCAGCGTGAGTTCGGGGTCGAGCAGGGCGGCCTTGGGCATCAGGTGCCAGCTATGAAAGCCCAGCTTGCGGCCGTCGTCGACGATCAGGATCGCGCCGCGCGCCACCTCGCTGCCGGTTCCCGCCGTCGTCGGCAGCGCGATCAGCGGCGCGACGCGCTCGCCGATCTTCGGGCTGCCACCTTCGATCGTGGCGTAACCAACCAGCGGGCCCTCGTGCGTTGCGGCAATGGCCACGCCCTTGGCCAGATCGATGCTCGAGCCACCACCCACGGCGATCAGCCCGTCGCAGCCTTGCGAGCGGTAGATTGCCGCCGCGGCGCGCACGGCCGCTTCGGTGGGGTTGCTCGGTGTGGCGTCGAACACCGCGTGCGCCAGGCCGCCCAGCGCGGCCAGTGCGCGGTCGAGCACGCCCGCCGCACGCACGCCGGCATCGCTGATCACGAGCGGCTTGGTGATGCCCACGCGTGCGCACTCCTCGGGCAGGCGTTGCACGACGCCCGGGTCGAGGTGGATCTGGGTCAGGTACTGGATATGGGCCATGGCAGGGCAGGGCTGGGGTGGCGACGGTCCTCAGTATGCTTCGCTCCAACGGCAATGCCTTTGCGCAATGCCCACGCCGGAGGCCGACATGACTGAACCCATCGCGCTGCAGCGCAGCAGCTTTCGCCACCGCGAACGCCTGCGGGTGCGCTGGGTCGAGGTCGACATGCAGCAGATCGTCTTCAACGGCCACTACTTGATGTACATGGACACGGCGGTGGCGGGCTACTGGCGCTCGCTGGCACTGCCCTACCAGGACACCATGCGCGGGCTCGGCGGCGACCTCTACGTGCGCAAGGCCACGCTCGAGTACGAAGGCTCCGCACGCTACGACGACCAGCTCGAAGTCGGCATCCGCTGCGCACGCATCGGCAACTCGTCGATGCTCTTGCAGGCTGGCGTGTTCCGCGGCGAACAACGCCTCGTGCACGGCGACCTGGTCTACGTGTTCGCCGACCCGTTGAGCCAGACATCGCAGTCGGTGCCGCAATCGTTGCGCGATGTGCTGACCGGCTTCGAGGCCGGCGAGTCGATGCTCGACGTGCGCACCGGCGACTGGGCTGCGCTCGGCGCCGAGTCGGGCGCCATCCGCGACGCGGTGTTCATCCAGGAGCAGGGCATTGACGCGGCGCTCGAGCACGATGCGGCCGACGCCACTGCGGTGCACGCCGTGGCCTACAACCGACTCGGCCGGGCGTTGGGCACCGGCCGCCTGCTGGGCGCCGAGCCGGGCGTGGCCAAGATCGGCCGCATGGCGGTGCTGGCCAGCGTGCGCGGCGCCGGCGTGGGACGTCCGCTGCTCGACGCCCTGGTGAATGCAGCGCGCGATCGAGGCGACCGCGAGGTGCGGCTGCACGCGCAGGCCAGCGCCGTCGGTTTCTACTTGCGCGCCGGGTTTGCCGCGCGCGGACCGGCGTTCGAAGAGGCCGGCATCGAGCACCAGGCGATGGCGCTCAGTCTGCGTTGAGCCGTTCGGTCTCGACGCCGGGCAGGTCGCCATGCAGGAGCGGCCAGCGGCGCAGGCGGGCGCTGCGCTGGGAGAGGGCTGACCCGTCAGTTCCAAACTGCCGTTCGACCAGCCTCACGCTGAGGCCCGCGTCGTCGCGCTCGGCGATGAGCAAGGTCGAGCACCGGGTACCGTAGCCGGCGTCGGGTGAGCGGATGAAGGCCGGTGCCAGCCAGCGCTCGCGCTCCAGACCGATGCCGGTATCGGGCAGCGCCGCGTCGGGGACCTGCGTGGCGTCAGCCAGCGCCGCGAACAGCGCGGCCTCGAGTGCAGCGGGCTGCGCAGCGTCGGCGAGCGCCGCGGCGATCGCCGCCTTGAGGCGTTGCACCTTGGGCCACGGCGTGTCGAGCGCAGCATTGGACAGGCCGTAGAGGCCGGGTCCGAGCAGCGTCGGTTCGCCCGCGCGGTCATCGGCCCACCACCACTGGCCCGAGGCGATGTCGCCTGCCAGGAGGTTGAACGGGTTGTGGCCAAGGCCTGCCGTGGTGCGCCAGAAGTCGAGGGCGCCGGCGTCAGCGGCCAGCCAGTCCGCGACGATCTCGCCGCGCGATGGCGCGTCGCTGCGCAGGCGTGGCGGGTCGCGCACATTGGTCAACATCGCCACGCGGCCGGCGGCGCTCAGGCCCATCCAGGTGCCGCCGGCGCGAAGATCACGCCCGCCGAGCACCGGTGCGGCGCCGGGGTCGGTGCGCCACCAGTCAAGCGCCGCGGCAGGACGCTGCAGGAACTCGTCGCGGTTGGCCGCGACGACGAGCGCGAAGCGCGGATGCTGCGCGAGCGCCAGCCCGATCAGGCACATGGCAGAAAGCGCTCGACATGGCGCACACCGTCGATCCAGCGCGCCAGCGCGCGGCCTGCGCCGGCCTCGATCGTCTGCTGCCATTGGCTGCTCAGGCCGTGCGAATGAACATAGGTCTCCATCAGCGTCAGCTGCGGTCCGCCGTCGTCGACGCGCTGGCTCAGCGTGCAATCCAGGCCTGGCAACTCGGCGCGCCACTGCGCGTGCAGGGCACGCACGGCGCCAATCAGCTGCGGCGCGTCGGCCGGCCGCACGCGGTAGTAGACGTAGAGGTTGGCAGCGCCGGGGTTCACGCAGCGGCTTCGAGCGGTAGCGCGTAGGGTTGCGTCACACGCTGCAGTGCCGGGCCGCTGGCACTGCCAAGATGCAGGCGGCCGGATTCGCTCGCCGCCAACTTGATCTCGACCAGCGCCAGATGCGCGCTGTCCAGCGAGGCCGCGTTGACGACCATGCCCGCGGGCTGCTCGGGGTCGGCATCGTGGAACACCTCCTGGCCCGGTTGCGCGGCGGCGTCGCAGGTCAGCACGAAGGCGCGCCGTTTGATCGTGCCGCGGTACTGGCTGCGCGCAACGACTTCCTGGCCCGGATAGCAGCCCTTCTGAAAGTTCACGCCGCCGACGACTTCGAAATTGATCATCTGCGGCACGAACTGCTCGGCGGTAGCGGCCACGATGCGCGGCACGCCGCTCGATACCTCGAGCCATTGCCATGCGTTCAGGCTCAGCGCGGGCAGGGCAGGCGGCTCGGTGCCGGCGGGCAGCGCCAGCAGGTAGCGCGCGACGCCCTGCACATCGGGCAGTCGCAGCGCGTGGCCACCGGCGGCATCGCGGCGCTGCCATGGCGCCTCTGAGGTACCCGCGCCGAGCCAGGCGTTGGCCGCCGGTCCTGCCAGCCCGTACAAGTCGAGCGACGCCGAGGCATCGCTCAACTTGCACTTGGCGCGCAGGACGAACATCGACAAGCGCTTGAGCGTCGCCGCCAGCACGTCGGCACTGCAGGCCAGCAGCAGCTCGTCAGATGACGCGCGCCAGATCAGCAGGCTGGCCTGGAGCCGGCCCTTGGCCGAGCAGAAACCGGCCAGGCGGGCGCTGCGGTCGTCGAGCTGCAGCACATCCTGCGTCAGCTGGCCATGCAGGAAACTCGCTGCATCGGCGCCCTGGGCGCGCATCACGCCCCAGTCGGCCAGTCGCACCGCACCCTGCAACGTCTTGACATCGGTCGTATTCATGCGCCGATTATCATGGGCCGCAGATCAACCTCACAGGCGTTGAGTGATGCGCTGGCTGCTTCGATTGGCGCTGTTGACCATGCTGGCGGCGTGCGCTGCCGCCGCCGCGGCGTGGTGGTGGCTGAACCGGCCCTTGCCGTTGGCGGGGCCTGCGGCCGAGGTCTCGATCGAGGCCGGCCAGTCGCCACGCCGGGTCGCCGAGTTGTGGGTCGAAGCCGGCGTGCAGGTGCAACCCCGTCTGCTCTACGAGTGGTTTCGCTGGTCAGGCCAGTCGCGCCAGATTCGCGCCGGGAGCTACGAAGTCGAGCCCGGCATCACGCCGCGGCAGTTGCTCGACAAGATGGTGCGCGGCGAGGAAGTGCTCGAGATGGTGCGCCTGGCCGAGGGCCACACGTTCGCCCAGGTGCGCGCGGCGCTGGCCGCCGCGCCGTCGCTCAAGCCCGTCACGCAGGGCCTCAGCGAGCGGCAGCTGATGGCGGCCCTGGGCGAGCCGGCACAGTCACCGGAGGGACGGTTCTTTCCGGATACCTATGCCTATAGCCGGGGCGTCAGCGACCTCACCGTGCTCAAGCGCGCGCACGCGGCGATGCAGCGCCGGCTGGTCACGGCCTGGGCCGAGCGCGCGGACGACTTGCCGCTCAAGACGATGGACGAGGCGCTGACCCTGGCCTCGATTGTCGAGAAGGAGACCGGCCGCGACGCCGACCGCGCCAACGTTGCCGGAGTCTTCATCAACCGCCTGCGCATCGGGATGCCGCTGCAGACCGACCCGACCGTGATCTACGGCCTCGGGGCGGCCTTCGACGGCAACCTGCGCAAGCGCGACCTGCTTGCCGATACGCCCTACAACACCTATACCCGCGGCGGCCTGCCGCCGACGCCGATCGCGATGCCCGGCGCAGCATCGCTGCGCGCCGCGGTGCGGCCGGCGAAGACTGGCGCGCTGTACTTCGTCGCCCGCAGCGACGGCAGCGGCGGCAGCGTCTTCAGCGAGACCCTGGCCGACCATAATCGTGCGGTCAATCAATTCCAGCGCGGCGGCAAGGCCCCGCCGCAGCGCGCCCAGTGACCCGAGGTCGATTCATCACCTTCGAAGGCATCGACGGCGCCGGCAAGTCCTCGCACATCGACGCCCTGGCCGGCTGGCTGCGTGAGCGTGGCCGCACGGTACTCGTGACGCGCGAACCCGGCGGCACGCCGCTGGCCGAACGCTTGCGCGAACTGGTGCTGCACGAGCCGATGGATTCGCTCACCGAGACGCTGCTGGTTTTTGCCGCCAGGCGCGACCACCTGCGCCAGGTCATCGAGCCCGCGCTCGCCGGCGGCATGACCGTGCTGTGCGACCGCTTCACCGACGCGACGTTCGCGTACCAGGGCGGCGGCCGCAACTTCGACCTGGCCACGCTGGCGCAGCTCGAGGCCTGGGTCCATCAGGGGCGCCAACCGGACCTGACGCTGTGGTTCGAGATCGACCCGGTAACGGCAGCCGAGCGCCGCGCCGCAGCACGCGCCCCGGATCGATTCGAGCGTGAGGACGTCGCCTTCTTTGCCCGCGTGCACGCCGGGTACGAGCGTCGATGCGCGGAGCAACCGCAGCGGTTTGCCCGCATCGACGCAGCGCTCGACCGCGATGCCGTGTGGGCGCAGGTCGCTGCCGCCGTGCAGGCCAAGGCGCACGCGTGAGCGACGGGCCGGCCCTGCTGCCCTGGCTGGCGGCGCCGCTGGCCGCGGGCCTCGCGTCGCGCGGCCACGCCTTGCTGCTGCACGGCCCCGGCGGTGTCGGGCAGTTCGAGCTGGGCTTGGCCCTGGCCTCAGCCTGGCTGTGCGAGGCGCAGGACCGCGCCGGTGGGGCCTGCGGCCAATGCGGGAGCTGCCGGCTGATGGCGGCACAGGCGCATCCGGACTTCTGCCTCCTGCTGCCCGCCGCGCTGCGCGAACCCCTGGGCTGGGCCGGTCCGGACGAAGGCGAGGAGGGTGCCAAGGCGGGCAAGACGAAGGCCAAGCCCAGCAAGGAGATCCGCATCGGCGAGGTGCTGGCGGCGATCGACTGGTGTCACGTGACGTCGTCGCGCGGGCGCGCCAAGGTCATGTTGATCCATCCGGCACAGGCGATGAACCTGATTGCCGCCAACGCGCTGTTGAAGACGCTCGAAGAGCCTGCGCGTGGCCTGCGCATCGTTCTCACCGCGCAGGACGAAGAAGCCCTGTTGCCCACGCTGCGCAGCCGCTGCCAGCGCGTGCGCCTGGCGTTGCCACCGGCGCCCCAGGCACTTGAATGGTTGGCATCGCAGGGCGTGGTGCGGCCCGAGGTGCTCTTGGCAGCGAGTGGGGGGCAGCCTCTGGATGCCCATGCGATGGCCGCCGACGGCGTCGACAGCGCGGCCTGGGAGCGGCTTCCAGCCGCGATACGTCGTGGCGCGGCCGCCGGCTTGGCCGACTGGCCGCTGCCGCGCCTGATCGACGCGATGCAGAAGCTGTGCCATGACCTGATGTGCATGCGTGCCGGGGCCGCACCGCGTCACTTCAGCCCTGCGGCGCTGGCCCCCCTGATCCAACGCGAGGACCCTGGCTGGATGGCCCTGGCCGACTGGGCGCGAACCCTGACCCAGGCGGCGCGCCACGATGAACACGCCTGGCATGCCGGATTGCGCAACGAGGCCTTGGTCGGGCAGGGCGCACGCCTTTGGCATAGACGGCAATGAGAGGCATCATGAGCGGGAATCCTTTGTATACACTCCGCACTCGATGAGCGAGCCCACCACGCGCACCTCCCAGCCTGGCAGTCCCGTCGCTGCGTCGGGCCGGCCCAGCGTCATCCAGCTGGTGTTTCGCGAGAAGGGGGCCCTGTACGCCGCCTACATCCCGCTGTTTTCAGAAGGCGGGTTGTTCGTGCCGACCACGCGCGACTACAAGCTCGGCGAAGACATCTACCTGCTGCTGTCGTTGCCTGACGATCCGCAGCGTTACCCGGTGGCAGGCAAGGTGGGCTGGATCACGCCGGCCAACGCCTCGGGCGGCCGCACGCAAGGGGTGGGCGTGCGATTCCCGTCCGACGAAAAGACGCGGTTGCTGAAGCTCCGCATCGAAGAGCTGCTCGGCACCTCGATCCAGTCGGCCAAGCCGACCCAGACCATCTGAAGCTTGCGGCACGCGGCGCGTTTGCCGCCGGCCCGCAGCGGCTGCGATGTACGTCGATTCCCACTGCCACCTGAGCTTCGAGGGCCTGCACGAGCGGATCGACGACGTGCGGGCTGCCATGGCCGCGGCGCAGGTCGACCGCGCGCTGGTGATCTGTACCACGCTCGAGGAGTTCGAGACCGTGCATGGCCTGGCGCTGCGGTTCGACAACTTCTGGGCCAGCGCCGGTGTGCATCCTGACCAGGAAGATGTGCAGGAGCCGAGCGTGGACGACCTGCTGCAGCGCGCCGCCCTGCCGCGCGTGGTCGCGATCGGCGAAACCGGCCTGGACTACTACCGCCTGGGCGGGCGCAGCGTCGAGGACATGCATTGGCAACGCGAGCGCTTCCGGGTCCACATCCGGGCCGCACGCACTTGTGCCAAGCCCCTCGTGATCCATACCCGCAGCGCCAGTGCCGACACCCTCGCGATCCTGCGCGAGGAGGGCGGCGGAGCGGCGACCGGCGTCTTCCACTGCTTCACCGAGACCGCCGACGTGGCGCGGGCTGCGCTGGACCTGGGCTTCTACATTTCCTTCTCCGGTATCCTGACCTTTCGCAATGCCGAGGACTTGCGC
>CAVUEP010000074.1:0-8277 GCA_963740395.1 uncultured beta proteobacterium | reverse complement strand
ACGGCCAGGTTGGCGCCCTCGCCCTTGTCGCGGAACTGCTCGTCGAGCCGGGCCATGGTCCGTCGCTCGTTGAAGAGGTGGGCCGGCACGCCGCTGCGGCGCAACTGGTCGATGGCTGCGAACACCAGCGCCAGCACGCGCGGGTACTGCGCCAGCCCCTGCGGTGTCAGGTTGACGCCGATGTCGAACGAGCCGTAGTCGGGCGTGTCGGCGTCGGCGCCGGCGCTCAGCCCGGTGGCCAGGCCCTCGGCCTTGAGCGCGGCCAGCAGGCTGCCGGCCCCCTCGTTGCCGAGCACAAAGCCGATCAGCTCCGCGGGCTTGCTGCCGGCATCGGCGCGCAGATCCGGCAGCGGAAAACTCAACGTCATGCGCCGCAGGTCTTTCACCGGCTCCATGCGCAGCATGCGCAGCGCGGCCTTGGGCGGCAGGTAGTCGGCCGGGTAGCGCAGCTCCGGCGCCTTGTGGTCGGGCACCGGGGCGAAGTAGCTGCGCGCCCAGGCCTCGAGCTGGTCCAGGCTCTCCGGCCCGGTGAGCGCCAGCGTCATCCGGTTGGCGCTGTAGTAGCGCTGGTGGAAGGCCAGCAGTTCGTCGCGCGTGCGTGCCCTTGAGCGTCTCGCGGCTGCCGATGTTGAAGTTGCGCGCCGGGTGGCCCTCGCGGTAGACCGTGTTGCGCAGCGCGTACTCGCGCCAGCCGTCGTTCTCGAGGTTCTTCTGGAACTCGGAGTTGACCGCGTTGACTTCACGCTCGTTGAACTCGGGCGTGAACAGCGGCGCGATGAAGAACTGCGCGAAGCGGTCGAGCGCGCCTTCGAACGCCGCGGGCCGGATCTCGAGGTGGTAGTTGGTGCGGTCGCGCGCGGTGTAGGCGTTGTTGTAGCCGCCGTTGCGCTGCAGGTACTCGCCGAACTCCTCCACCGACGGGTACTTCTCGGTACCCAGGAACAGCATGTGCTCGAGGTAATGCGCCAGGCCCTGGCGCTCGGGCGGGTCGCTCAGACTGCCCACGCCCACGGCCACCGAGGCCGAGGCCACGTTGAGCTTGGGGTCCGACAGCAGCAGCACCTTCATGCCGTTGGGCAGCGTCAAGCGCCGGTAGGCCGACGGCGTCGTTGGGCGCGGCCTGGCGCGGCGGCACGGCCGCGAGATCGATGGCGGCCGGTGTGGAAGCCGCCGCCGTCGGCAGGGCGAACAGCGCCGCAAGCAGCAGCGCAAGGAGATGGGTCAAGGACGGGGTCATCGCGGGTCTCGTCACACTGAGAATGAGGTCAGTGTAGGTTGCGAGCGGGTACCGGTTTGTTCCACTGCAGGCCGACACGGCCGACGACACACGCGTGCAGCACTGCTGGCGACCGGTTCTGGTCACGGCCTGAAACTGGCCTGCCCGGAGGGACTCGAACCCCCGACCCCCAGCTTAGAAGGCTGGTGCTCTATCCAGTTGAGCTACGGGCAGCTGGTACTCGCGCGGGCAAGATGGTCGGGGCGACACGATTCGAACGTGCGACCTACTGCTCCCAAAGCAGCCGCGCTACCAAGCTGCGCCACGCCCCGACGTTCGCGCATTCTAGTGGCGGGCCCTGCTAGGCCGCGGTCGGCGCCGGCAACAGCAGCTGCCGCCGCACCGCGATGCACTGCTGGATATGCTGCTCGCACACGTACTTCAGCGCGCCGTAGGTCAGCGCCGCCGACACCGCCTGGCCGGCGATCGGCAGGTACTTGGCGGCCTGCTGCGTGGTCAGGCGCACGCCCACCATCTTGAGCAGCTTGAGCACCAGTTCGCGCGTCACCAGCTTGCCCACCACCAGCCCGCCGCCGGCGCTGATGGCCTTGTAGACGACGAGCCGGCGCTCGGGCGCCAGGCGCTCGATCTGCTCGGGCGCCAGGCCAAAGGCCTGGTTGATGTCGGGCAGCAGCTTGACCAGCACGCCGACATCCGTGACCCAGTCCAGCCCCGGCACCGGCACCATCGCCACCCCGGCTGCCAGCAGCGCGCGCTGATGCACGCGCTGGCGGCAGCGCTTGGCGATGGCGTCGACAGCGTCGATCGTGTCTGCGCTGGGGTCTTGCGCGCGGCGGGCCATGCGACCTACTCCGGCGCCCGGTCGAGCACGACGATGCCATCGGCATCGGCGCAGAGCCAGTCGCCGGGCTGGATCCAGACGCCCTGCAGACGCACCGGCACGTCGCGCTGGCCGGCGCCGCGCTTGGCCGGGGGCATCGGGCACAGGGCCAGCGCGCGGATGCCGACCGCGCAGGCCGCGAGTTCGGCGCGGTCGCGCACGCAGCCGTCGACGACGACGCCGGCCCAACCGTTCTGCTGCGCCAGCGCGGCCAGGTTGCCGCCGACCAGTGCGGTGCGCTGCGAGCCGCCGCCGTCGATCACGAGCACCCTGCCCTCGCCGCTCGACTCGAGCGCGGCGCGCACCAGCGAGTTGTCTTCGAAGCATTGCACCGTGCTGACGCTGCCGCAGAAGGCCGCCACGCCGCCGAATTCCTGCCAGCGCGGCGGCAGGACGCGCAACGTTCCGCTGGCCTCGTCGCGGTGGGCATCGCACAGGTCACAGGTGGACGTCGCGGTCATGGGCGTGCGCGGGGTGGCCAGCAGTTCATGGCACCCATCGTAGCTGCACTCCCACCGAGCGCAGGCTCAACCGAAGCAGTAGGCCGCAATCTGTTGCCACAGGCCGTGGCCGAGCGCCCAGGCCGAGGCCGCGGCCAGCATCAGCCCGGCCAGTCGCACCGCCCAGCCCAGCGCCTGCGGGCTCGACACGACCCGCTGCCAGGCTGCGCCAGCCGCCAACAGCCCCAGCGACGAGGTCAGCGCGAAGCCGGCCATCACCGCTGCACCGCCGAGCGCGCTGCTGGCCAGCGCAGCGACCAGCAGTGCCGAGTGCAGCAGTCCACAGGGCATCGCGACCCACGCCCCGCCAAACACCGCCGCGCGTGCACTGCCGCGCCAAGGGCCCTGCATCGGCTGCCAGCCATTGCCGGCCGTCGCCGGCGCAGGCGCGCGGCCCCAGGCCAGCAGCCAGGCGGGCTGGCGCCCGGACCAGGCCAGCCACAGGCCCATGGCGAGGGCGGCGACGTGCACGAGGGTCCACAGCGGACGCAGCGCCGGCGCCGCTTGCGACCAGCTGCCCAACGCACTGACGCTGGCCGCAGCGACCGCACCACCGGCGGCGTAACCGACCAGCCGACCGACGTGAAAGCCGACCAGCGTGCGCGGCATCGCGCCGCCGCCGCAGCGTTGCGCGACCGCACTGCTGGCCGCGCCGCACATCAGCGTGCAATGCAGCGACCCGGCCAGCCCCATCAGCATCGCGGCCAGCAGCAGCGAGGCGTTCATGCTCGTCAGGCCAGCGCCGGGCCGTCCCAAGCGGCCTGCGCTCCCCTCGGGGGACGCGAGCATCGCGAGCTTGGGGCTGTCATATGACCCGCGAGAAACGCTCGCGCGGCACCTCGGTGCGCAGCGCCGCGTCGAAGGCCATCGCCAGCACACGCACGAAGAACCAGCCGGTGGGCGTGACCTCGATCGCGTTCGGCCGGATCTGCACCAGGCCCATCTCGGCGTAGCGCGCCAGGCGTTCGAGTTCGGGCGCGAAATGCTGGGCGAATTCGATGCCGTGCGCCGCCTCGATCGCCGACAACTCAACGCGGCCCTGGCACATCAGGGCCATGATCACCTGGCGCCGCAGCAGGTCTTCGGCGTCGAGAGCGATGCCGCGCACGACCGGGAAGCGGCCCTGGGCCAGGGCTTCGTAGTACTCGGGCAAGGTCTTGGCGTTCTGCGCGTAGCTCGCGCCAATGCCGCCGATCGATGACACGCCCAGGCCGATCAGGTCGCTGTCGGGTTGCGTGGTGTAGCCCTGGAAATTGCGGTGCAGCTTGCCTTGTCGCTGGGCCTGCGCCAAGGCATCGTCTGGCAGCGCGAAGTGGTCCATGCCGATGTAGGTGTAGCCCTGGTCGAGAAAGCCCTCGATCGCACCCTGCAGCATCTGCACGCGCGCGCCGGCCAGCGGCAGGTCGGCGGACAGGATGCGCCGCTGCGGCTTGAAGCGCGTGGGCAGGTGCGCGTAGGCGTAGAGCGCGATGCGGTCGGGCCGCAGGGCGCCGATCTGCTCGACGGTGCGCGCGAACGAGTCGGGTGTCTGCAGCGGCAGGCCGAAGATCAGGTCGGTGTTGATCGACGCGAAGCCGAGCGCGCGCGCATGCCCGATCAGCTCACGCACCATCTCTTGGCTCTGCACCCGGTGCACGGCCTTCTGCACCGCGGCGTCAAAGTCCTGCACACCCAGGCTGATGCGGTTGAAGCCCAATTCGCGCAGCGTGGCCAGCCGGGCCGCGTCGACGGTGCGGGGATCGACCTCGATCGAGAGTTCGGCCTCCGGCGTGAATTCGAAGGCGCGCCGCAGCGAGGCCATCAGCCCGCTCAGTTCGGCGTCGGACAGGAAGGTCGGTGTGCCGCCGCCAAAGTGCAGCTGCGACACCGACTGCGGCGCGCCCAGGGCCTGACGATGCAGTTCGATCTCGGTGTCCAGCGCCTGCAGGTATTCGGCCGCGCGCTCATGGTGGCGCGTGATGACCTTGTTGCAGGCGCAGTAGTAGCACACCGACTCGCAGAACGGGATGTGCACGTACAGCGACAGCGGCGCGGCCGCTTTGTGCTCGTGCAGTGCGCGCCGCGCGGCGAGCGTGCGGGCGTAGGCTTGCGCGTCGAAGCCGGCGTGGAAGCGGTCGGCGGTCGGGTACGAGGTGTAGCGCGGGCCGTTGATGTCGAGCTGCTGCAGCAGCGCGGGCGAGAACAGGGGTGAAGTGTCGTTGAGCATGGCCTTGCCACTGTGCATCGCTGCCGCAGCCGCGGCCTTGATCCGAATCAAGCCGTCGAGTCGGTCGCGTCATCGGGCCTGAGCAACAACGCCGTGATCGAGCAGGCCGTCGCGGTCGCGGCCCAGAAGGCCAGGAAGCCCAGCGTGTAGATGGCCTGGCGCGAGGCCTCGATCGGCGCGCCGCCCGGCCACTGCAAGTCACTCGGATCGACCAGCGCGAACACCAGCACCTCGAGCACGCCGGCCATCAGGAAAGCCGGCCACAGCACCTGCAGCGCGAGGCGGATCATGGTGCGGCGGCGCCGTCACGGGGCGACGGTGACGCGGCATGGTTGCGCGCCTGCACCGCGGGCTGCTGCGCCTGCTGCGCCGGCGCGCGCACCTCCAGCACCGGGTCGGGGTTGGCCACCGCGATCCACAAGGTGGCCACGCCGGCCACGACCACGAGCAGCGGGCCGCTGACGACCAGCCAGACCATGCCGTGGCGCCACCAGGGCGCGACCGGGCCCTGCCACGATGGTGAAGACATGTGCGACTCCTTCTCTCAGCGCGGCACGACGAAGGTCGACCGCTCGTTGCGTGTCCAGACGGCGTCGCCGGCGCTGGCCGGCAACTGCTCGATGCGGAACTCGATCGGGTGCGCGCCGCTGCCGGCGCGCTGCGCCACCTCCGGCGGCACCTGCACCGCCACCGGCGCCCAGCGCGAATCGGCCGAGCCGACCGTGACCTCGCCGCCGCCGACCACCTGCGCGCCATCGAGCGCGGCCACGCCGCTGACCGTGATGCGAAAGCGCTGCACTGTCTCGCTGGCGTTCATCAGCTGCAGGCGATACACGTTCTCGATGCGCCCGTCCTCGACCAGGCGCGCCAACGCCGCCGCGATCGCGCACGACGTCGACCTTGAACGGCGTGCGCAGCGCCAGGCTGGCCACCAGCGCGACGCAGATCAGCAGCAGGATCGAGCCGTAGATCAGCACCCGCGGGCGCAGCACGCGGCGCCAGCGCTGCGGCGCGCGTCAGGTGCTGGGCCAGGCCGTTCTGGGTGTCGTAGCGGATCAGTCCGCGCGGGTACTGCATCTTGTCCATCACGCCGTCGCAGACGTCGATGCAGGCCGCGCAGCCGATGCACTCGTACTGCAGGCCCTTGCGGATGTCGATGCCGGTCGGACAGACCTGCACGCACAGGTGGCAGTCGACGCAGTGGCCGAGATTGGCGGCCTCTGGGATCCGTGCCGCGGCCCTTGCGCCCCTGCATGCCACGCGGCTCGCCACGCTCGTTGTCGTAGGTGACGATCAGGGTATCGCGGTCGAACATCGCGCTCTGAAAGCGTGCATAGGGGCACATGTACTTGCAGACCTGTTCGCGCAGGAAGCCGGCATTGCCGTAGGTGGCCAGGCCGTAGAACAGCACCCAGAACCACTCCCAGGGACCGAAGTCGAGCGTGAACGCCTCGGCCCAGAGCGTCTTGATCGGCGTGAAATAGCCGACAAAGGTGAAGCCGGTCCACAAGGCCAGCGAAACCCACAGCAGATGCTTGCCGCCGCGGCGCAGAACCTTGGCCGCACCCCAGGGTGCGGCATCCAGGCGAATGCGGGCCATGCGGTCGCCCTCGAGCCGACGCTCGATCCACATGAACATCTCGGTGTAGACGGTTTGCGGACAGGCAAAACCGCACCACAGCCGCCCGGCGACGGCCGTGAACAGGAACAGGCCGTACGCGCTGATGACGAGCAGGCCGGTCAGGTAGATGAAGTCCTGCGGGTACAGGACCATGCCGCCGAGGTAGAAGCGGCGCGACGCCAAGTCGAACAACACCGCCTGGCGGTCGTTCCATTGCAGCCACGGCAGGCCGTAGAAGACCAACTGCGTGGCCCAGACGAAGACCCAGCGCCAGTTGGCGAACCAACCGGTGACGGTGCGGGCGTGGATGGTCTGCTGTTTCTCGTACAGCCAGATGGTCTCGCCGCCGCCAGGGGGGGCCGGCGCAGCGGGCTTCACGGGGCAGCCGCCACCTTGGTGCCCTGCGACAGGCCCCAGACATAGGCCGCGAGCACGCACCAGGAACGATGCCATGTTGTTCTTGTGGTTGAAGAAGCCGTGCCAGCCGGGATAGTCGATCGCTCCGCCATCCCCGAAGTGGGCTCGGGTTTCGGGGAAAGCGGCCAGCACGCGATGAAGGTGACGAGCAGCGCCACCCGGATGGCCCAGATCAATCCGTCCGCAGTGTCTCGCAGGCCGAGCATCCCGCCGGCCAACGCCACGGCCGACGTCGCCGGTATCGAACCCTTCAGGGTGGCGGAAGATGCCACCGGGTCGATGGTCCAGGCGATCGAGCCGACGGCGATGGCGAAGATACCGAGAATGGACAGCGACACCGGGAACTGCATCAGGATTGTCCGCGGCGCAAGCAGCAATGCCCCGAAGGCGGGGGCGATGGTCAAGATGCCGATCGTTGGCGGCAGGAGCAGACCGCCGAGGGCACCCATGGCCCACAGCAGGCCGGCGACCAGCGAGAGCTGGGCGGCGATCGTCCCCAGCGGCCCCATTTGATGCCCCTGAGGATCGAAGCGCTCGATCTGGCGGGTCGCCGCCGGTGCCGGCATCTGGATGGTCATCGCCACAACCATACCCGGACCGCCTGCGGTCGTGGGCCCCGGAGCGGGCGGCCGAGCGGCGTCGGTCAGGCCGGGTCTGCGCTTGTGGGCTCGGTCGACGTCACCGCTTCGGCGTAGGGCGCGGAGGAGCTCGATGTGCTCGTCGGCCGTCTTCGGCTCACCGAGAGCACCGCCGGTCTCAATGTTGCGGGATTCGTCGGTCCGCAGCGACAGGTGGGTCACTCCGAGCGCCGACCATGCGACGGCTTCGTCGGCCCACGACCCCTGGATCGCTGCGGCCGGGGCTCGTCCAGACCTCGATCCCGAAGCCCGGAGGTAGCCGCCCGCCCGCCGCCTGCTCCAGCTCGGATCTGGCGGCCAGGAACGCCGTCCGATCGTTGGCAAGGCAGTCCTGGAAGTTCGAGAGCCACCCCTGGCCCTTCGACACCGCCCGCCGCATCGCTGCCTGTGAGCGACCGCCGATCCAGATCGGTATCTCCCGGGTGGGGCGGGGGTCGAGGCCACCCCCGCTGATCCTCTCCCGGCCAACGGTGAGGTCGACGGTCGGTTGGGACCAGAGCTTGCGAACGGCGTCGATCTGGTCGTCCATTCGGGACCCTCTGGTCGAGAAGTCCTGGTCGAGGGCGGCGTATTCGAACCGATCCAGCCAACCCCGAGGCCGAGGCGAAGCCGCCCGTTGCTGAGGAGATCGACCTCGGCCGCCTGCTTGGCTGCCAGTGCGGTCTGGCGCTGGGGCAAGATGATGATGCCGGTCGTCAATTCGATGGTGGTGGTGATGGCCGCCAGATGACCGAGCAGCACGAACGGCTCCCGCCACAGCCGGCCCGCGTAGTTCCCC
>CAVUEP010000073.1:0-20661 GCA_963740395.1 uncultured beta proteobacterium | reverse complement strand
TCTGCATGGACTGCGCGTCATATCGTAGCGGTCCAGGCCCAAGCGGCCGCCTATCTCCGCCGGCCGCTCGAACTGGTGGCAAGCTGGAGATTGGTCGTTCAAACGAACTTCTTCGCGGCGCTGGAGCGTCAACGGGTGGTCAGGCCCGTCGGTCGATGGCCCTGAGAAAGCCGAGCGCAGCGGCTGCCTACGGGAAGACACGCACGGCAGAGTGCGGAGCAGCAGACCACGCTCGCGAGCCGCGAGCAATTCGAGCGGCGTCCGTCCCCTGCATCCTCAAGAATTCGACGCACCAATAGGCCACAAGGCCGTCGGCAACGATCTTCGCGACTGCCAGAATCTAGGTCTTGGTGGTCAATTTCAGTTCGCGCTTGCCAAGGTCGTTGCACAGCCGCGCAGGTACGACAAGGGGAACGACGTAGATGCTGCCCGGTCAACGGCAAACGTCGGAGACTTGGGCCAAGAACACCCCGTTGATGTAGGTGTGCCCAGCAGCAAATGCTCGTTAGCGCCGTCTCCTCAACAGGATCAAGCGCTTAGAGAGATGTGGAGCGGGTGAAGGGAATCGAACCCTCGTCTAAAGCTTGGGAAGCTGCCGTTCTACCATTGAACTACACCCGCGTCGGGCGTGAGTTTACGCGATCGGAGCCTCGTCGCCAGTCGCGTCAGGGCTTGATGTAGGCGTACCCGTCGCCCTGGCGCTGGATCAATTCCACCACACCCGCTGGCACGTAGCCGATCTTGGGCAGCATGTCGTCATAGGTCAGCTTCTGAGCCCGCATGGTGTTCTCGCAGGCCACGACCTTGACGTTCTTGCCCAGAGCGTCCGCGACCCGCTGCGCGACCGGGGAGCCGGCCTTGAGCATCGCGATGCCAGGTCCATAGACGACGACCTCGGCGGTCACCTTGTCCTCCCCCAGATCGGCCTGGACATTGCGTACGTTGTTCAGGGTCAGGTTCCATTTGGCCGGGTCGTTGTCGCTCACCTGGAACACGACCTTGCTCTGGCCCCAGGCCGCGCCGGAGAGCATCAAGGCGACGCACAGACCGGCCAGGGCGCGCGCGACGGACTTCGATCGGATGGCGTTCATCATCGACTCCTTTGAAAATCAGTGGGAACTTCGTAGTCGGCCTGTTGCCGCAGCGATGCCATGGGGCATTCCCTAGCCAGCCGACCCAGTGGAGGTGCAGCGCCCGGTCGCGACGATGCCCCCAAGGTCGGCAACGTGGCGCTCGACGGCACAATCGTCGCGATGACCGAAGATCTCGAGGCGCCCGCCGCCCCTGACCGTCCGCGTGCTGGCCACATCCGCAGCTTCGTGCTGCGCCCTGGACGCATGGGGCCCGGGCAACAGCGCGCGCTGGAGGAACTGGGGCCGCATTTCCTGGTTCCCTACAAAGCCGCTGGTTCCGACTGGGATGCGACCTTCGGGCGCCAGGCCCCGCGTACTCTGGAAATCGGCTTCGGCATGGGCGACGCCACGGCGCAGGTCGCGGCCGCGCTGCCGCAAAACGACTTCATCGGCGTCGAGGTGCACGGGCCCGGTGTCGGCGCGCTGCTCAAGCAGATCGGTGAACGTGCGCTGACGAATCTGCGCATCGTGCAGCACGATGCGGTCGAGGTGCTGCAGCACATGGTCGCGCCGGGCAGTCTTGCCGGCGTGCACATCTGGTTCCCGGACCCCTGGCACAAGAAGCGCCACCACAAGCGGCGCCTGATCCAGCCGCCGCTGGTGGCGCTGCTGGCCAGCCGCCTGGCGCCGGGGGGTTATCTGCATTGCGCGACCGACTGGCAACCCTATGCCGAGCAGATGCTGGCCGTGCTGGCCGCCGAGCCCCAGCTCGTCAACACGGTCCCCGACTACGCGCCCTGCCCGCCCTGGCGGCCGCAGACCAAGTTCGAGCGGCGCGGCCTCAAGCTCGGCCACGGCGTCTGGGACCTGGTCTTTGTCAGGCGGTCCAGCTGATCCAGCCGGTGTAGGCGGTCAACAGCACGATCGCGCCGAAGGCGATCCGGTACCAGGCAAACGGGATGAAGTCGTGCGTCGACACATAGCGGATCAGCCAGCGGATGCACAGCAGCGCACTGACGAATGCGAACACCGTGCCCACCGCGAACATCGGCAGATCGGCCCAGTGCAGCGCGGCCCGTTCCTTCCAGACCGAATAGGCGCCGGCGGCGATCAGGGTCGGGATGCCGAGGTAGAAGCTGAACTCGGTGGCCGCCTTGCGTGACAGCCCGAACCACATGGCGCCGATGATGGTCGCGCCCGAGCGACTCGTCCCCGGTATCAGGGCTAGGCATTGCACGCAGCCGATCTTGAACGCGTCCAGGGCCGACATGTCGTCGATGCTTTGCACACGGGGCACGAGGCCGCGCGAGCGCTGACGCAGTTCGACCCACCAGATGATCAGTCCGCCGACGATGAAGGCCGCGGCCACCGGCACCGGGTGGAAGAGATGCGCCTTCACTGCCTTGCCCAGCAGCAGGCCGACCAGCGCGGCGGGCATGAAGGCGATCGCCACGTTGCGCGCGAATCGCTGCGCCACCGGGTCATGCGTGATGCCGGTGACGGTACGGCGCAGGCGCGCGCGGAATTCCCACATGACGGCGAAGATCGCACCGGTCTGGATCGCGATGTCGAACACCTTGGCGGTCTCGCCGGTGAAGTCCAGCAAGGACGCCGCCAGGATCAGGTGGCCGGTCGACGAGATCGGCAGGAATTCGGTGAGGCCTTCGACCACACCCATCAGTGCGGCCTTGAGGAGGAGGATCGGGTCCAAGCGTCTCGCGCCGCGAACGGCGTTCCAGGTGGCGCCGTGACGGCGGGAAAGGGAAGACTTCAGCAGCGCGCGATGATAGCCAGTCGGTCGCGCGCCTCAGGGCTTCGGGCCGAGCGTGAACTGCAATCCGGCCGCCGTGACCCTGAGGTCCACGACCGTCAGCGCTTCGTCACGCAGGCGCTGCACCTGGTGCTGCGGCAGCCGGTAGAGCACCACATCTTCGAGCATCGGGCCCAGCATGGCGGCGGCGAAGCGGTCGACATGGATCGGTCGGGAGCCGCGCTCGGCTGGCGAACCCGTCTCGATCATCACGTCTCGCAAGCGCAGGCTGTGGTCCGCAGCTTCAAAGCGCACGCCGGCCGACAGCACGATCCTGGCCTCGAGCCGCTCGGTGGCGCCCTGTCGGCTGGTCTGCAGGTCGACCCGCGCGCGCAGCCGGTCGCGTTCGGGGTCGGCCACGACCTGCGGGTTGGCCAGCTTCAGGCCGACCACGTCGAGCCAGCGTTGCGGAGTCGACAAGCGGGCCGAGAGCTGATCCGACAGCTGGGATTCGCTCAGCGTGACGCGCGAGGGCACGGTCGCGCAGGCCGACAACAGCACCAGCGCCGTCAGTTGCAGCCAGCTTCGGACGATTGCGCAAGGCTTGATGGACATCGCGGCCATCATCGGGCAACGCGGGCGCTAGGGCCAGTGTTGACCCCGATCGGCGCCACGCGTTACATTACTGACCGACTAGTCATTAACCATGCCCGTCATTTCCCGTCCCAGACAACGCCGCAAGGAAGCCCGCCCGGGCGAACTCATCGATGCCGCACTGGATCTCTTCGTCGAGAAGGGCTTCAGCGCGACCCGCATCGAGGAGGTGGCCTCGTGCGCCGGTGTCTCCAAGGGCACGCTCTACCTCTACTACGCCAGCAAGGAAGACCTGCTCAAGGCGGTCATCAGCGAGCGCGTGTCGAGCGAGATCCTGGCCGGCGCGCAGCAGGTGCAGCAGTACAAGGGTTCGGCCGCCGATCTCCTGCGCGATGTCGTCTCGCAATGGTGGCTGAGGATCCTGGACGGCCCGGTGTCGGGCGTGTTCAAGATCCTCATCACCGAAGTCCGCAGTTTCCCGGAGATCGGCGATCTGTGGCTGCGCGAAGTCATCAACCCGGGCGAACGCCTGATCGGCGACATCCTGCAGCGCGGCATCGACGCAGGTGAGTTTCGCCCCGTCGACCTGCCCACCGCGGTGCACTCGCTGATCCTGCCGATGGTCATGCTGTGCCTTCACAAGCACACGCTGGGCGCCTGCTCGCATGCGCCGCACGACATCGATCCGCGCCGCTTCGTCACCGACCACATCAACCTGATGCTGCACGGGCTGTCGGCCGTCCAGCCTGCCAGCACCTCGCCCAGGACCGCCAAACGTCAGAGCCGCCCATGAACAAACGCTGGACCTGGGGCGCCGCCCTGCTGCTGCTGGCCCTGGCCGTTGGCTGGGCCGTGCAGCGCCAAGTGAGCAGCCGATCGGTCGCACCCGCGCCGGCAGCCGTCCAGCCGACCGCCCTGATGCTCACGGCGCAGGATCTGGTCGAGCTGCGCGAGCGGCCCTTGGCGCGCGGAATCGAGATCACCGGCACGCTCAAGGCCGAGCGCAGCGCGTTCGTCAAGGCCCGCGTGGCCGGTGAAATCCTCGACATCGCCGTGCGCGAAGGCGAAGCGGTGCGCAAGGGCCAGGTGGTCGCGCGCGTGGATCCGACCGAGGTGGCCTTGCGTCTGCGCCAGGCCGAGCAGAATGCGCAGGCCGCCCGGGCCCAACTCGACATCGCGCGCCGCGCACTCGGCAACAGCAAGGCCCTCGTCGCCCAGGGCTTCGTCTCGCCCACCACGCTGGACACCGCGCAAGCGAACGAAGCCGCGGCCGACGCGTCGCTCCAGGCCGCCCTTGCGGCGGTGCAACTGGCGCGCAAGGCCGAGGCTGATGCAACGCTGCTCGCACCGCTGTCGGGTCTGGTCGCGCAGCGCCTGGCCCAGCCCGGCGAGCGCATCGGCATCGACGGCCGCGTGCTCGAGATCGTGGACCTGAGCCGGCTCGAGCTCGAAGCGGCAGTGCCGCAGGACCTGGCGCCACGCATCCAGCTTGGAGCGCCGGCGTTCCTGCGCGTCGACGGTCTGGACGCCGAGCTGTCGGCCCAGGTCGCGCGCATGAACCCGAGCGCCCAGAGCGGCACACGCGCCGTGACGGTGTACCTGACTGTGCCGCCCCACCCGGCGCTGCGCCACGGCCTGTTCGCGCATGGCCGGATCGTGCTCGAGCAGCGGCCCGCACTCGTGCTGCCGCTGACCACGGTCCGCCTCGACCAGGCACAGCCCTATGTGATCGAGGTGATCGGCACCGGCGACGGCGCGCTGCAGACCGTGCAACGCCCGGTGACCCTGGGCGCGCAGGGCCGCGTCGATCACGCCGGCGGCGAACACGTCGAGATCGTGAATGGTCTGGCGGCCGGCGCACGTGTCCTGACCGAGCGTGCCGGTCTCGTGCGCAGCGGCACGCCGGTGACGCTGGCGGCTTCCGCCAGCGCGCCCTGAGCCCGCAGGGCCAACGCCGGAGCCGAGCACCATGTGGTTCACGCGTGTGTCGATCGCCAACCCGGTCATGGCCACCATGGTCATGCTGGCCTTCGTCGTGCTCGGGCTGTTTTCCTACCAGCGGCTCAAGGTCGACCAGTTCCCGAACATCGAGTTCCCGACCGTCGTCGTGCAGACCGACTACCCGGGTGCGTCGCCCGAGATCGTCGAGAACGAGGTCACGCGCCAGATCGAGGAAGCCGTCAACTCGATCGCCGGCATCAACCAGCTCTATTCGCGCACCTACGAGGGCTATGCGATCGTCATCGTGCAGTTCAACCTCGACATCGATGGACGCAAGGCGGCCGACGATGTGCGCGAGAAACTGGCCCAGGTCAAGGCCAAGTTCCGCACCGAGGTCATGGAGCCGCGCATCTCGCGCTTCGACCCCTCGTCGCGGCCCATCTACACGCTGGCGCTCACGCCGGACCCGTCCACGTTGCCGGCCGGCGCCCCACCCTGGAGCCAGCAGGCGCTCACGACCTTCGCCCACCAGACCGTCAAGAAGCGGCTCGAAAACGTGCCCGGCGTCGGATCGGTCACCGTGGTCGGCGGCCTTCAGCGCGAGATCAACGTCTATCTGCGCCCGCGGGACCTCGAGGCCCAGGGTGTCGGCGCCGAAGCGGTGCTGGCGGCACTGCGCAACGAGACCCAGGACCTGCCGGCCGGCACCGTGCGCACGCGCGAGCATGAACGGGTGGTGCAGATCAGCGCCCGCATGCTCAGGCCCGAGGACTTCAAGACCCTGATCGTGGCGCGCCGCGGCGGCGTGCCGGTGCGCCTGGCACAGGTGGCCGACGTGGTCGACGGCCCCGAGGAGGTCGAGAGCCTGGCGCTCTACAACGGCCAGCGCACCCTGGCGCTCGATGTGCAGAAGAGCCAGGGCGACAACACGATCGAGGTCGTCGACGGCCTGACGACGGCGGTGGCGGCTCTGCAAAGGGAGCTGCCGCCCGGCATGCGGGTCGAAGTCGCGCGCGACAACTCGCGCCCGATCCGGGTCTCGGTCACGAACGTGCGCCGAACCCTGCTCGAAGGCGCCGCACTCACGATCACGATCGTGTTCCTGTTCCTGAACTCCTGGCGCTCGACCGTGATCACCGGGCTGGCGCTGCCGATCGCCCTGATCGGCACCTTCCTGTTCATGTACGCGATGGGCTTCTCGATCAACATGGTCACGCTGATGGCGCTGTCCCTGTGCGTGGGCCTGCTGATCGACGACGCCATCGTCGTGCGCGAGAACATCGTGCGCCATGTGCAGATGGGCAAGAGCGCGCATGACGCAGCGCTGGCCGGGACGAACGAGATCGGACTGGCCGTGCTCGCGACCACGTTGTCAATCGTCGCCGTGTTCCTGCCGATCGGATTCATGGGCGGCATCATCGGCAAGTTCTTCCACGAGTTCGGCATCACGATCGTCGCCGCGGTGCTGATCTCGATGTTCGTCAGCTTCACGCTCGACCCGATGCTGAGCTCGATCTGGCACGACCCGGCAATCGACCGCGAGGGCCAGCCCTTCGTCCCCAAGGGCCTGTACGACCACACCCTGGGCCGGCTGACCCATTGGGTCGACCGCGCCTCGCACCGCCTGGGCGACGGCTACCACCTGGCACTGACCTGGTCGCTCAAGCACAAGCTGGCCACGGTCGGCATTGCTGTCAGCACACTGGTTGCGAGCGTGGCCGTGCTGCCGCTGGTCGGCACCGAATTCGTGCCGAAGGCCGATTTCTCCGAGACCTTCATCAGTTTCCACACCCCGGTCGGGTCGTCGATCGAGGTTACCGAGCAACGCGTGCAGCAGGTCGATGCGATCGTGCGCGCCATGCCCGAGGTGCGCTACACGCTGACCACGATCAACAGCGGGGCGGCGCAGGGCCGCATCTATGCCTCGATGTACGTGCGCCTGGTCGACCGCAAGCAGCGCCAACGCAACGTCGACCAGATGTCGGTGCCGCTGCGCGCGCAGCTCGCCCGCGTTCCCGGCATCAACGTGACCCATGTCGGACTGCTCGATGCGGTGGGCGGCAACAAGCCGATCTCACTGTCGGTGCAGGGCAGCGACCTGGCGGAATTGCAGCGCCTGACCCGGGCCCTGATGCCCAGGCTCGCAGCGATCGATGGCCTGGTCGACCTCGATTCGAGCCTCAAGCCCGACAAGCCGACCCTGTCGGTGCAGGTCCGGCGCGACGAAGCCTCCGACGCCGGGCTCTCGGTCGGGGCGCTGGCGTCCACGTTGCGCACCCTGATCGCCGGGCAGACCGTTGGCAGCTGGCTGGCGCCCGACAGCCAGACCTATGACGTCAAGCTGCGCCTGACCCCGGGCGCGCGCGAATCGGCGGCCGACCTCGAGCGACTGGGGCTGAGTGCCGGCGTCAATGCCGACGGCTCGATGCGCACGGTCCGTCTGTCCCAGGTCGCGCAGGTGCTGCCCTCGACCGGCGCGAACCAGATCAATCGGCGCGACCTGAACCGCGAGGTCGAGCTGACCGCCAACACCGACCGGCGCGGGCTCGGGGAAGTGTCCGCCGATATCCGGCGCGTCCTGGCCGAGCACCCGCCGCCGCCAGGCTACAGCTACCGCTTCGGCGGCTCGACCAAGGACATGCAGGAATCATTCGCCTATGCGCTGTCGGCGCTCGGGCTTGGCGTGATCTTCATCTACATGATCCTCGGTTCACAGTTCCGCAGCTTCATCTCGCCGCTGGCCCTGATGAGCTCGCTGCCGCTCACGCTGATCGGCGTGGTCCTGATGCTGCTGCTGTTCCGCTCGACGCTGAACCTGTTCTCGATCATCGGCGTCGTCATGCTGATGGGGCTCGTGACCAAGAATGCCATCCTGCTCATCGACTTCGCCATCCGCAGCCGCGCCGCCGGCATGGCGCGCAACGAGGCCCTGCTGCACGCGGCCCGTGTGCGCCTGCGCCCGATCCTGATGACGACGCTGGCCATGATCTTCGGCATGGTGCCGCTGGCGTTCGCACTGTCCGAAGGCAGCGAACAGCGCGCCCCGATGGGCCAGGCCGTGATCGGAGGCGTGATCACGAGTTCGATCCTGACCCTGGTCGTGGTGCCCGTGATCTACTGCTATCTCGACGACCTGACGGCCTGGGTGCGGCGCCGACTTGCCCCGCGTCAGCCCGTGGTCGGCACCCCGTCCTAGAATCGGGTAGCCTCTCGCTTTATACCCACCCAGGTATCATCCATGAACGTTGAACTCGCCCGCTACAACATGATCGAGCAGCAGATCCGTCCCTGGGACGTGCTCGACCCTGGTGTCCTGTCGCTGCTCGCTGCGGTCCGGCGCGAGGAATTTGTCCCGCCGGCCTATCGCACGATGGCCTTCGTCGACACCCAGGTGCCGCTGCCCGGGGGCCAGCACATGCTGGAGCCCCGTGTCGAGGCGCGTCTGCTTCAGGAGCTGCAGGTTCATCGCCACGAGTCGGTGCTCGAGATCGGCACCGGCAGCGGTTTCATGGCCGCCTTGCTCGGCCACCGCGCCCAGCGCGTCATCACGCTCGAGTGTTACCCCGAGCTGGTTCGCGCCGCCACCGAGAACCTGTCCCGTGCCGGCATCACCAATGTCGAGGTGCGCCAGGTCGAGCCCTTCGAAGGCGCCCAGGGCCTGGCCGCGGAGGGGCCGTTCGACGTGATCCTGCTGTCGGGCTCGGTGCCCGAGATTCCCCGTGTGCTGTTCGATCAGCTCAAGGTCGGCGGACGCCTGGCCGCGATCGTCGGCGAAGAGCCGGTGATGCGCGCGCGTCTGGTCAAGCGCAGCGGCGAGCACGCGTGGTCGCAGACCGACCTTTTCGACACCGTCGCCCCGCGTCTGGCCGGCTTCGAGCCGACGTCGCGTTTCACTTTCTGAACCGATGGACGAACTCCAGGTCAGCGCTCTGTCCGGCTTTGCCAAGCGCCATCCGGCGCCGGTGCTGCTCGACGTGCGCGAACCCTGGGAGACCGCGCTGGCGTCGATCGACCTGCCCGGCGTGACCACCCTGCGCGTGCCGATGGCCCAGATCCCGTTGCGCCTGGCCGACATCCCGGCGCTGCAACCTGTCGTCTGCATTTGTCATCACGGGGTGCGCAGCGCGCAGGTCGTCGCATTCCTGCTGCATGTGGGCCGCACCGACGTGTACAACCTGCGCGGTGGCGTCGAAGCCTGGGCGATCGAGGTCGATCCGACCATGCCACGCTACTGAATGCTCCGCAATCCAAGAACCCAACCGAGGAACCACTTCATGCTTTCGACGCGTTTCACAGGCATTGC
Source organism: uncultured beta proteobacterium (assembly GCA_963740395.1). Classification (GTDB taxonomy): domain Bacteria; phylum Pseudomonadota; class Gammaproteobacteria; order Burkholderiales; family Burkholderiaceae_C; genus CADEEN01. The sequence goes on along the minus strand of CAVUEP010000073.1, from coordinate 11,000 downwards.
CCTGGCCGTTGCCCTGACCTGCGGTCTGACGGCCGGAGCCCATGCCCAGGGCCTGAAAGCGCTGTACGAAGCGGCCCGCAGCTACGACGCCACCTATCTGGCCGCACGCGCGCTGGCCGATTCGGCCCAGCACCGCGTGGCCCAGTCGGAAGCCCTGGCGCGGCCTTCGGCGGCCCTGACGGGCAGCGCCACCACGAGTGCGGTCAACCCGACGATCGGAAATTCAGGCGACAGCAACGCTGTCGGTGCCACCGTCAGTGCGCGCTACCCGATCATCAACAATCTGAACTCGGCCACCATCGAGCAGGCGCGCCGGTCGCTGGAACTGTCCCAGGCCGATCTGGCGAGTGCCGAACAGGACTTGATCCTGCGCCTGTCCCAGGCCTACTTCGACGTGCTGGCCGCCCAGAACACACTCGCCACGACCCAGGCCAGCAAGACCGCCATCACCGAGCAGCTCGCGTCGGCCAAGCGCAACTTCGAAGTCGGCACCGCGACGATCACCGACACGCGCGAGGCGCAAGCCCGCTTCGACCTTGCGACGGCCCAGGAGATCGCGGCCGACAACGATCTGCGCGCCAAGCGCATCGCCCTCGACCAGCTGGTGGGCGCGACCGATGTGGCGCCCAATCCCCCCAAGGTGCCGGTGACCCTGCCGGCACTCATCCCGGCCAACCCCGAGACCTGGGTCGGCAGTGCCGACGTTCAGCATCCGACCATTCGCCGCGCCCGCGCGGCGCTCGACGTGGCCACGCTCGAGATCACGAAGGCCAAGGCCGCCGAACGGCCGACGCTGGACGCCATCGGCTCCTTCGGTAGCACCCACACGCGCGGCGGCGTCGTGCTGATACCCCGGCACCCAGACCACGGCCACGATCGGCGTGCAGCTCAACTGGCCGCTCTACACCGGCGGCGCCACGGGCAACCGCATCAAGGAAACCCTGTCGCTCGAAGAGAAGTCCCGCAACGACCTCGAAGCAGCGCGCCGCGGCGTCGCCCAGGGCACCCGCGTGGCGTTCTTCGGTGTCCAGTCCGGCATGGCCCAGGTCCTGGCCCTGGAAGCGGCCGAGTCGTCCAGCAAGCTCGCGCTCGAAGCGACCCAGCTCGGCTACAAGGTCGGTGTGCGCGTCAACCTCGACGTGCTGAATGCGCAGACCCAGCTGTTCCAGACCCAGCGCGACCTGGCCAAGGCGCGCTACGACGTGCTGGTCGGCGGCCTGCGCCTGCGCCAGGCCTCGGGCCAGCTGACCGCCGGCGACGTCGAGGCCCTGGACCGCCTGCTGACGCAGTAAGGCGTTGAGCAGGCGCGGCAGATCAGCCCGCCGCCCGCGGCATGAGTGCAAGGATGCGCTCGGCCATGCGCGAAGACGCCCCGCGATGGGGCGCGACGAAGGCCAGCGCGGCGGCCCGGAGATGCTCAGGATCGCCGTCCGTGGCCAGCATGCTGGCCTTGTCGACGCCGACCCGTATGTCTGGCACCCGCGTGGCTGCACCAGCCGCGAGCGCGAGTTCCGCGGCCTCCGCAAAGTTGAAGGTGTGCGGCCCCATCACGAGCGGGCAGCCACAGGCTGCCGCCTCGATCAGGTTCTGCCCTCCCAGCGGCTCGAAGCTTCCGCCCAGCAAGGCCGCGTCGGCCGCGCCGTAGTAGAGCGGCATCTCGCCCAGGCTGTCCCCGAGCCAGACATCGGCATCGTTCGCGTCTGGCGGTGGTGCGTCCGCCCATGTGCTGCGCCGGCGCAGCGTCAGCTCGTGCGACTGCACGAGCGCGGCAACCTCGTCGAATCGCTGGGGATGGCGCGGCACCAGCAACAGCATCGGCCGCGGCGACGGCAGCTTCTGCCATGCTGCCAGCAAGGGCCCCTCTTCCCCAGCGCGTGTGCTGGCAGCCAGCACGACCGGTCGGCCGACCGCCGAGCGCCAGCGACGGCCAAGGGCCAGCTGCATCGGCGGCCGGGGTCATGTCGAACTTCAGGTTGCCGCAGACCTCGACCCGTGGTGCACCGGCGCCGCGCAGGCGCACCGCATCGTCCTGCGTCTGAGCCAGCACCAGGGCCAGTTGCCGGGCCGCAGGCCACATCAGGCTGCCCAACCGGCGCCCGCGCTCGGCACTGCGCTCACTGAGGCGGGCATTGGCCAGCACCATGGGCACGCCTGCGGCGCGCGCCGCGTATTGCAGATTCGGCCAGATCTCGGTCTCCATCAGGACGCCGACCGCAGGCCGATGGCGCGCCATGAAGCGGCGCGCGGCGCCCGGCGTGTCGTAGGGCAGCCAGGCCTGGGTGTCGCCGTCGCGAAGCAGCGACTCGCCAGCCGCGCGACCGGTCGCGGTGCCATGGGTCAGCAGCAGACGCAGACCGGGTTGGCGCGCACGCAGTGCCTCGATCAGCGATGCCGCCGCACGCGTCTCGCCGAGCGAGACGGCATGCAGCCACAGGGCCCCGGGCGCTGCCCTCGGGCCGGCGAGCGCGAGCCGCTCACGCCAGTGCCACCGATAGGCCGGCTCCGAGCGGCCCCGCCACGCCAGGCGCGCCAGGTAGAGCGGTGTCAGCAGCCGCAGCAGGGTCGAGTAGACGGCACGCGCGAGGAACTCGCTCATGGGGCTTGTTGGTGGGCGCGGCAAGCGGCTCAGTGCGAGGCCTTCGTCACCTGGGCATCGGGTTTCACGTCGCGCAAGGCGGCCATGAAGGTCGATTCGATACGAGCCAGCGCACGCCGGGTATGCCCTTCGAAGCGCAAAACGAGCACCGGCGTCGTGTTGGACCCGCGAACGAGACCGAATCCATCGGCAAAGTCCACCCGCACACCGTCGATCATGCCGACTTCGCCGCCTGGGAACACCAGGCGGCCTTCGGCCACGCGCGCCTGCAGTTCGGCCACCACCCGTGCGGGTTCGCCTTCGGCACAGGCCACATTCAGTTCGGGCGTGCTGAAGCTGCTGGGCAAGGCGTTCAGGACACGGCTCGGGTTCCTGGCGCGCGACAGGACCTCGAGCATGCGGGCCGCGGTGTAGGTGGCATCGTCGAAGCCGTACCAGCGCTCGCCGAAGAAGACGTGGCCGCTCATCTCGCCGGCCAGAGGTGACCCGACCTCCTTCATCCTCGCCTTGACGAGCGAGTGCCCGGTCTTCCACATCAGCGGCACGCCGCCTGCGGCCGTGATCACTGGCGCCAGGCGCTGGCTGCACTTGACGTCATAGATGATGGTGGCGCCCGGCTGGCGCTTCAGGACATCGCGCGCGAGCAGCATCAACTGCCGGTCGGGGTAGATGATCTGCCCGTCCTTGGTGACCACGCCGAGGCGGTCACCATCGCCGTCGAAGGCCAGGCCGAGCTCGGCGTCGGTGGACTTCACGACCTCGATCAGTTCGGCCAGGTTCTCCGGCTTGCTCGGATCGGGATGGTGGTTGGGGAAATCGCCGTCGACTTCGCTGTACAGCTCTTGCACCTCGCAGCCGAGGGCGCGCAGGATGGCGGGCGCCGAGGCGCCGGGGATGCCGTTGCCGCAATCGACGGCGATCTTCATCGGCCGCGCCAGATGCGCGTCGCCAACGATGCGCGCCAGGTACTCCGGGCCGATGTCCATGCGCGCGCTGCGGCCCTTGGCTCGCGCGTAATCCTGGGCCTCGATGCGCCGGCGCAGGGCCTGGATCTCGTCGCCGATAGATGCGCGCGCCCGGCCAGCACCATCTTGAACCCGTTGTAGTCCTTCGGGTTGTGGCTGCCGGTGACCATGATGCCGCTGCGGCAGCCATGCGCGCCGCGCGTGGCGGCCACGTAGTAGAGCATCGGCGTCGTCACCGCACCCAGGTCGACCACGTCCAGCCCGGTGGACTTCAGCCCGCGCACCAGCGCCGCCGCCAGGCCCGGCCCCGACAGGCGACCATCGCGTCCGACCGCCACCGCGCGCTCGCCTTCGGCCCGCGCCGCGCTGCCGAAGGCGCGCCCGAGGTGCAGCGCGAAGCGTCTCGTCGATCGTCTGGCCGACGATGCCGCGGATGTCGTAGGCCTTGAAGACGGAGGGGTCAACTTGCATGGGGACCGGCCCGTCGATGAGGTGGCGCGATTGTAGGGAGGCCGGCCGGACTGGCCATTCGTCGCGCCGGCTGTCGATTCGTCGCGCAGCGGCCCGGGCGCGCGCGCGCCTGCCTACACTGCCGCATGACAACTCACCTCACCATGCTGCGGCGCTCCTGGCCGGGCCTGGATCAGCTGCGACCTCGAGACGGTCGCGGCCCGCCTGGCTGCAGTGGGTCTGGACCCTCGCTCTTCGCGCTGGTCATTGCGCTGGGCTTCACCGTCTTCGGCATCGCGCCTGAACGCCAGCCGCGACCCGGGCCGCTGGCTCGACCTGGCCCTGTGGGGCCGCGCGTACCGGGTCAACCTCGCGATCTCGCTGACGATCGCCGTGCTGATCCACCTGCTCTTCCTGGTCGATCATTCCGCTCGGTCGGCAAGGCGCGAATCCGCCGCTTCTCGAACGGCGGCCGGGCGGTGTTCTTCATCGCCATCCCGATGTCCGGCGTGGTCATCGGCTGGCCGCTCGGCGTCTGGCTGGTCGGGCACGACATGGCGCGCTGGGCCCGCACGATGAACCCGGGCGAGATGCTCAGCAGCGCCGTCCTCGTCGCTGCTGATCAGCTTCATCATCTTCCTGGTCTTCAACGCGCGTGCCCAGCAGGCCGTGGCCGAGAAGCGTGCCACCGAGGCCCAGTTGCGCCTGCTGCAGGGCCAGATGGAGCCGCACTTCCTGTTCAACACCCTGGCCAATGTGCAGTCGCTGATCGAATACGAGCCCGTAGCGCGCGGCAGATGCTGGAGTCGTTCACCGACTACCTGCGCGCTTCGCTCGGCGGCCTGCGCCGCGAGCGGACGACGGTCGGCGACGAGATCGACCTGGCGCGCAGCTACCTCGATCTGATCGGCGCGCGCATGGCCGACCGCCTGCGCTACCGCATCGAATGCCCGGATGCGATCTGCGGCCGCTGCCGGTGCCGCCGCTGCTGCTGCAGCCGCTGGTGGAAAACGCCGTGCACCACGGCCTGGAGCCCAAGGTCGAAGGTGGCCAGGTGCAGATTCAGTGCACCGCGACGGCGACACCTGGTGCTGACCGTCGGCGACGACGGCCTGGGCCTGAACGCCCCGCCGCGGCACGGCGCGCGCGCCGGCAACGGTGTGGCCCTGGACAATCTGCGCCAGCGCCTGCAGGCCGCCTATGGCAGCGAGGCGCGCGTCGAGCTGCGCGACGGCGCGCCGGGTACCCTTGGCAGCGTCCGCCTCCCGATCGACCCGCCCACCGCATGACCCTTGCCCTGATCGCCGACGACGAACCACATCTCGCCCGCCACCTGCAGGGCCTGCTGGCCAGCGCCTGGCCCGAGCTGAGCTTCGCGCCGGCCGCGCGCAACGGCATCGAAGCGGCCGAACGCATCGCCGAGCTGCAGCCCGACCTGGCCTTCCTGGACATCCAGATGCCCGGGCTGACCGGGCTGCAGGTGGCCGAGGGCATCGAGGGCCGCACGCGGGTGGTCTTCGTCACCGCCTACGACGAGTACGCGGTGCAGGCCTTCGACCACGAGGCGCTGGACTACGTGCTCAAGCCGGTGACGGCCGAACGCGTCGAGCGCACCGTCGAGCGCCTGCAGCGCAGCCTGGCGCCGCCGAGCGACGACGATGCGCGGCTGGCCACCGCGCTGCGGCGCCTGCTGCCCGCCGCCGCCGGCGAGCGCCTGCGCTGGGTCCGTGCCAGCAGCGGTGACCTCGTCCACCAGATCGCCGTCGACGACGTGCTGTTCTTCCGCGCCGACGACAAGTACACCTGCGTGCAGACGGCCGACGCCGAGCACCTCATCCGCACGCCGATCGCCGAGCTCGCCGCCACACTCGACCCCGAGCGCTTCGTGCAGGTGCACCGCTCCACGATCGTCAACCTGGAGCATGTCAGCGGCACGCGCCGCGACGACGCCAGCCGACTGTTCCTGAGCGTGCGCGGCAGCGCCCACGAGCTGCCCGTCAGCCGCGCCTACGTTCACCTGTTCAAGGCGATGTAGCGAGCGCGAGCGGGAAGTCCCGCTGCCCGGCTTCAGTTCTGCGCCTGCGCGTCGATATCAGGACCATCACGCCTAGGACCGGACTGCCGCAAGCCGGATCCGCCCGTCGATGGCACACCTGGCGCCCCCACTGGAGTCTGTTCATGGCCTTGATCCCTGCGCTGCGCGACAAGCTGCGCTACATGCCCATTGGCCGCACGCTGTCGCTGTCGTTCGGGGCCATGCTGCTGATGACGGCGATCGTCGCCGTGCTTGCATGGCATGGCATCTCGGGCGTGAACGAGAGGGCCAGCACACTGGCCGGCAAGTGGTTGCTCGGCGTCGGGCACCTGTCCGCGCTGCGCACCGAAATCCGCGAGTCGCGCGAGTTCGAGATCAAGCACAGCAGCACCGAGAACGCCAAGAACCACGAGCGCTACGAGCGCGAGATCGCCACCCTGAACGAGTCCATCAAAGCCCACCTGTCCGCGATCGAGAAGACCGTCGACGGCGACGAGGAGCGCGCGCAGTTCAAGTCCTTGAGTGACGCCTGGGCAGGCTATGCCGAGTTCCAGAAGCGGGTGATCGCGCTCGGTCGCGAGAACAAGCAGGACGACGCCGCCGAAATGAGCCAGTTCGGTGCCAAGACTGCGTTCGCAAAGAACGCCGACGCCGCCGTCAACCTCATCACCTTCAATCTGGAAGGCGGCAAGCAGGCAGCTGAACAGGCGCACCGGTTGGCCGACGCAGCCGAAGTGCTGGTCCTGGCCGTCACGGTTGTCACCTTGGTGCTGGGCTCGTTGCTGGCCTGGGGCATCACGCGCCGCACGCTCATCCAGCTCGGCGGTGAACCGCGCGCTGCCGTCCTGTTGGCCCGCGCCGTGGCCGACGGCGATCTGCACGACTTCGATCGAGGTGCGCAGCGGCGACGGCCGCAGCCTGATGGCCCGCCTCGAGGCCATGCAGACCAGCCTGGCCGGCACCGTAAGCCAGGTTCGACAAGGCGCCGAAGGCGTGGCCACCGCCGCCGAGCAGATCGCCCAGGGCAACCAGGATCTGTCCAACCGCACCGAACAGCAGGCCAGCGCGCTGCAGCAGACCGCGGCGACGATGGACGAGCTCGGCACCACCGTGCGTCACAACGCCGACAACGCGCGCCAGGCCAGTCAACTGGCCCAGGGCGCGTCGAGCGTGGCCGTCCAGGGCGGCGAGGTGGTGGGGCGTGTCGTCGAGACCATGAAGGGCATCACCGACAGCAGCCGTCAGATCGCCGACATCATCTCGCTGATCGACGGCATCGCCTTCCAGACCAACATCCTCGCGCTCAACGCAGCGGTCGAGGCGGCACGCGCCGGCGACCAGGGACGTGGCTTTGCCGTGGTCGCGTCCGAGGTCCGCAGCCTGGCCCAGCGCAGCGCACAGGCCGCCAAGGAGATCAAGGGCCTGATCGACACCAGCGTGCAGCGCGTCGAACAAGGCACCGCACTGGTCGACCAGGCCGGCAAGACGATGCTGGAGATCGTCAACTCGATCCGCCGCGTGACCGACATCGTCGGCGAGATCAGTTCCGCCAGCACCGAACAGAGCAGCGGCGTGGCCCAGGTCGGCAAGGCGATCGCACAGATCGACGAGAACACGCAGCGCAATGCAGCCCTCGTCGAGCAGAGCACCGCCGCCGCCCAGAGCATGCGCCAGCAGGCCCAGGGCCTCGTCGAGGCGGTCTCGGTGTTCAGGTTGGCCCCGTCTGCGGTCGTGGCCGACGCACCGGTCGGCGACCGACGCGGACCCGACCGCGCCACCAATGTGGCCCGGCTGACGGCCTCGCCGCGTCGCGCCGAGCCGCGCTTCGAGGCGGCCCGGTCGACACCGCCAAGGCCCGCCGCAGTCGCCACCGGCACCGACGACTGGGCCGAATTCTGACTTCGGATCTGGCCACCGGGACCGATCGGTAGGCCACGACGACAGGTCCGAAAACGGCCAGCGCGTTCCTGGTCGCGGCCTATCATGGCCCGATGGAACTCGAGCCCGACGCCGCCTATCTCGCCTTCAAGGCACGTGATGCGAGATTCGACGGGCGGGTCTTCGTCGGCGTGACGTCGACCGGCGTCTATTGCCGCCCGGTCTGCAGGGTCCGCACGCCCAAGCGCGAGAACTGCCGCTTCTTCGCGACGCCGGCCCAGGCCGAGGCGGCCTCGTTCCGGCCCTGCCTGAAATGCCGGCCCGAGATTGCGCCGGGGCTGTCGCAGATGGATTCCTCGCAGTCGCTTGCCGGCACCGCAGCGCGCTGGATCGAGCAGGCGGTGCACGGTGGCGATCCGATCCGCCTGCCCAACGTGGCCCTGCGTCTCGGCGTCACCGATCGTCATCTGAGGCGCATCTTCCACGCCGCCCATGGGGTGACGCCGCGTGACTACCTCAGCACGCAGCGCCTGCTGCTGGCCAAGCAGTTGCTGACCGACAGTGCCGAGCCGATTGCCCAGGTGGCGCTGGCCAGCGGGTTCGAGAGCCTGCGCCGGTTCAACGCCGCCTTCGTCGAGCGCTACCGCATGAACCCGACGCGGTTGCGCCTCGACCGGCGCGCCAGCGAGATCCGCACGCCCGCGCTGCGTCTGGCCTGGCGGCCACCGTATGACGTGGCGGGCATGCACCGTTTCTTCGCCACCCGTGCGCTGGGCGCGGTCGAGATGACGATGCCGTCGGGCTTTCGGCGCACGCTGGCACTCGAGCACCGTGGACATGTTCTCGCAGGCTGGATCGAGCTCCAGTGGATGCCCGAGCGGACCGAGGTTCATGTGCGGGTCGACCCCGCGCTCGGTCCCGCGCTCGGCGCCGTGCGCCAGCGTGTGCGGGCGGCGCTCGATCTGGACGCCGACCCCGCGGTCGTGGACCGATCGATGCCATCCGGCGCATGTGCCGGAGGGCGCCTGCCAGGCAGCTTCGACGGTTTCGAGAGCGCGGTGCGCATCATTCTTGGACAGCAGGTGACCGTGCGCGCGGCACGCACGCTGGCCGAGCGCCTGGTGCTCAGGCTGGGGCTGCCCCTCACCACCCCTGGCCGCAGCTGAGCCACTGTTTTCCGACACCTCTGGCGATCGCCGACGCCGATGCCGAGGTCCTCGGCAAGCTCGGCATCGTGCGCCAGCGCGTGCGCGCCTTGCAGGCGCTGGCGCGCGCCGTTGCCGACGGCAGTCTGAGCCTGCACCGCCACGCGCCGCTCGAATCAACGCTCGATGCACTGCGCGAACTGCCCGGCATCGGAGAGTGGACGGCGCAACTGGTCGCGATGCGGGTGCTGGGCTGGCCCGACGCCTTTCCCGCCACCGACATCGGTGTGCCAACGCCCTCGCGACCCGCGACGCCAAGGCCGCGGCACGGATCGCCGAGGCGTGGCGACCCTGGCGTGCCTATGCCGTGATGCACCTGTGGCAGACATTGGAGACCCCGCATGAAGACCGCACCGGCAAGCCTCGTGGCCCAGGCCCGATTCGACTCACCGATCGGTCAGTTGACCGCGGCCGTGACGGCACGGGGGCTGGCCCAGCTCTGGTTCGAAGATCCCGGGCTGCGCGACCTGCCCGACGACCCGGCGCACCCGTGGCTGGCCCAGGCACGGCAGGAACTCGAGGCCTACTGGGGCGACTGCAGCCGGACGTTCTCGGTGCCACTCGACCTCCATGGCACGCCCTTCCAGCAGGCCGTCTGGCGGGCCTTGCTCGGCATCGAGGCCGGCCACACGCGCAGCTACTCCGACGTTGCCAACGTGGCAGGCGCGCCGCGCGCCGTGCGCGCGCCTGCTGGCCCGGGCCTTCGTGCGGCTGATGGAACTGGCGCCGGCGCTGCGCGATCGTGTGCGCCTGGTGATGGTCGGCGACGGCCCGCTGCGCGCCACGGCCCAGGCGGTCCTGGACGCCGGCGGGGTTGCGGACCTCGCCTGGCTGCCGGGGGAACGCGCCGATGTACCGGAAATCCTGCGCGGACTGGGCTGTTTCGTCCTGCCGTCGCTCAACGAAGGCGTTTCCAACGCGATACTGGAAGCCTCGGCATGCGGCGTGCCTGTGGTGGCAACCGATGTGGGGGGCAATCCGGAACTCGTCAGCGCCGGTCGCACGGGGTGCCTGGTGCCGGTGAACGACGTCGAGGGTCTGGCGCTTGCCCTTCTGGGGCTGGCCAACGACCCCGGCGAAGCCCGCCGGCTCGGCCAGGCCGGCCGGGCGGAGGTGGAACGCCGGTTCAGCATGCGCGCCATCGTCGACGCGTATCGAGGCCTGTACGACCGGCAGCTCTGGCTGCCGGCCACGAAGAACCGAACGCTTGAATCAGCATGTGCGGCATCACCGGCATCTTCGACACCCGCGGCGAGCGAGCCGTCTCGCACCCGGTCCTGCACCGCATGAACGAGTCGCAGCTGCACCGCGGCCCGGACGAAGGCAGCCTGCACCTGGAGCCCGGCGTGGGCCTGGGCCACCGCCGCCTGTCGATCATCGACGTCGCCACCGGGCAGCAGCCGCTGTTCAACGAGGACGGCTCGGTCGTCATCGTCTTCAACGGCGAGATCTACAACTACCAGGAACTGATCCCCGAACTGCAGGCGCTCGGGCCACGTGTTTCGCACCAAGAGCGACACCGAGGTCATCGTGCACGCCTGGGAGGCCTGGGGCGAGGACTGCGTCACAGCGGCTTCGCGGCATGTTCGCGTTCGCGCTGTGGGACCGCAACCGCCAGACCTTCTTCCTGGCCCGCGACCGCCTGGGCGTCAAGCCGATGTACTGGGCGCTGCTGGACGACGGCTGGCTGCTGTTCGGCAGCGAGCTCAAGTCGCTGCTGGCGCACGGCGGGCTCCGCGACGCGACGTCGACCCGCTGGCGGTGGAGGAGTACTTCGCGCTCGGCTACGTGGCCGAGCCGCGCACCATCTTCCGCCAGGCCCGCAAGCTGTCGCCCGGACACCACCTGACGATCCGCCGCGGCAGCCCGGT
>CAVUEP010000072.1:0-22419 GCA_963740395.1 uncultured beta proteobacterium | reverse complement strand
GCGGCACCCGTGCCGCGATCGAGGCCAGCCTGCCGACGCTGGCCGCGGCCTTGCACGACAACGGCATGACGCTGGCCGGCGGCGGCGTGTCCGACGGCCAGGCGCGCTCTGGCGCGCACGGCGAGCATGGGCGGCCCCTGCCGCGCCACGCGGGAGCCGCAGACAGCGCAGACCTGCCGGACGGCGGCCGGGCGTTGCCCGCGCGCGCGGCGCGCGGCCTGGTCGACCTGGTCGCCTAGTGCTTGGCCGCCCACCGCGCCGCCGCGACGACGGCACGAGCAAGCGCTCAATTCACCCGCTTATCAGGGCTTACGCAATCGGCCCGTTTTCAATAATCGTGCTGTGAATTCAACGGCGGCGCCGCGCGCGCTGCCGGCCCGCCCGCACAGGAGCCCCGCATGTCCGCCGCACCCGCCGCTTCCGCCGACGCCACCACCGAAGTGGCCGACGCTGCGCCTGTCAGGCGGGGCTTGAGCAAGAAGCTGGTCGTGATCCTTGCGGCGCTGGCGCTGCTGCTGGCCGCCGGCGGCGGCGCCACGTTCTGGATCATGAAGAAGCGCGCGGCCGCCGCGGCCGCGGCGGCCGAAGGCGGCGACGCGGCCGAGACCGCCGAGGTCAAGCAAGCCAAGCCCGACCTGAAGAATGCGCCGACATTCGCCCCCTTGGATCCGTTCACCGTCAACCTGGCCGATCGCGAAGCCGAGCGCTATGCCCAGGTCGGCATCACTTTCGAACTCACCGACGCCAAGGCGAGCGACCTGCTCAAGGCCTACATGCCCGCGATCCGCAACAACATCCTGCTGACGCTGGGCAGCAAGACCGCGGCGCAGCTGAACGAACGCGACGGCAAGCTGCGCCTGGCCGCCGAGATCCGGCGCGAGGCCCTGCGGCCGCTGGGCTACGACATCAAGCTGCCCGCCGGGGACGCCACCGGCACCGCGCAGCGCGCGCTCAAGCACGACGAAGACGACGACGAGGCACCGATCCGCGCCGTGCACTTCTCCAACTTCATCATCCAATAACTGACGGCCGTCACGCAGTCATGAATCAACAGATTCTTTCGCAAGACGAAGTCGACGCCCTGCTGCAAGGCATCACGGGCGAGAGCCAGACGATCGAAGAGGAAGCGGCGCCGGCAGGGGGCACGCGGGACTATGACCTGGCCAGCCAGGAGCGCATCGTGCGCGGGCGCATGCCGACGTTGGAGATCATCAACGAACGCTTTGCCCGCAACCTGCGCATCGGCCTGTTCAACCTGATCCGCAAGAATCCCGAGGTGGCGATCGGAAGCACCAAGGTGCAGAAGTACAGCGCCTTCCTGCGCGAGATTGTCGTGCCGACCAACTTCAACATTGTCAGCGTGACCCCGCTGCGCGGCTCGGGCCTGATCATCTGCGACCCGAACCTGGTGTTCTCGGTCATCGATGCGCTGTTCGGCGGCGCCGGCAAGTACCACACGCGCATCGAGGGCCGCGACTTCAGCCCGACCGAGCAGCGCGTGATCGCGCGCCTGGTCGACGTGATCTGCTGCGAGTACAAGCAGGCCTGGCAGGGCATCTACCCGCTCGAGCTCGAATACCAGCGCTCTGAGATGCAGCCGCAGTTCGCCAACGTGGCCATGCCCAGCGAGGTCGTCGTCACCACCAGCTTCACGCTGGAAATCGGCGACACCGTCGGCACGGTGCACTTCTGCATCCCCTACTCCACGCTCGAGCCGATTCGCGACGTGCTCTACAGCGCGGTCCATGGAGACGGTGCCGAGCCCGACCGGCGCTGGGTCAACCTGTTGAAGTCGCAGATCGAGTTCGCCGAAGTGGAACTGGTGGCCGAACTGGCGACCACGCAGGCCACCGTGGAGCAGATGCTGGCCTACAAGCCGGGCGACTTCATTGAGCTCGACCTCGACCCCGCGATCCAAGCCAAGGTCGATGGCGTGCCGCTGCTCGATTGCCACTACGGGACGGCCAACGGCCGCTACGCCATCAAGATCGACCGATTGATTTCCAGCTCACGTGTGGGCTGGTTGGGAGCCTCGAATGCCGCCTGATAGCAACCCCGCTGGAACCGAAGACGCCATGGCCGCCGAATGGGCCGCTGCGATCGAGGAAACCAAGCCCGAGACAGCCAGCGAAGTGGCCTCCGCCGTCGAGCGGTCGGCGCCCGCGTCGTTCGCCAACCTGGCCGCCCCGGCGACCGGCGGCGAGGCCGCGGGCAACGATCTGAACATGATCCTGGACATCCCCGTGCAGTTGACGGTGGAATTGGGACGTACCCGGATTCCGATCAAGCACATCCTGCAGCTCGCCCAGGGCTCGGTGGTCGAACTCGAGTCGCTCGCCGGCGAGCCCATGGACGTGCTCGTCAACGGCTACCTGATCGCGCAAGGCGAAGTCGTCGTCGTCAACGACAAGTTCGGCATCCGCTTGACCGACATCGTCACGCCCAGCGAGCGCATGCGCCGCCTGAGCAAGCGCTGAGCGGCGGCGCGAGCGCCCCTTGCCGGTTGCGCTGCGCGCGCTCGCCACCCGATCGATTTCGCCGCCGCAACGCGACGGCGCGTCCCGCAGTCATGAAAGAAGCCCCGCACTGGGCGGGGCTGCGGCTCGCGACACGGTCCTAGAACGATGTCCAGTCGTTCTCGGTCCCGGTCATGGCCGGCCCGGCCGCGGTCGGCGGCTGGGCCTTGCTGCCGAACGCCGGGCGAGTCACGTTCCGGGCACGGTTCGGGCCGCGACGCTCGGACAGTGGCAGGCGCACCGGCTGCGCAGCCGCCACCGGCTGTGCGTTGGCCGTTGCGCCTTGGGCCAGCTTGAACACCGCCACAGCCTGCACCAGTTCCTGAGCCTGGCCCTTCAGGCTCTCGGCCGCCGCGGCGGACTCCTCGACCAGCGCCGCGTTCTGCTGTGTGGTCTGGTCCATTTGCGCCACGGCGGCGCCCACCTGTGCCATGCCAGCGCTTTGCTCCACGCTGGCTGCCGTGATTTCTCCCATGATGTCGGTCACGCGCTTGATCGAGGCCACGACCTCTTCCATCTTCACGCCCGCCTGGTCGACCAGCAGCGAACCCTGGTCGACGCGCGCCACGCTGGCGTTGATCAGGGCCTTGATCTCCTTGGCCGCTTCGGCGCTGCGCCCGGCCAGGCTGCGCACTTCGCTGGCCACGACCGCAAAGCCCCGGCCCTGCTCTCCCGCACGCGCGGCTTCGACGGCAGCGTTCAGGGCCAGGATGTTGGTCTGGAAGGCAATCCCGTCGATCACGGAGATGATGTCGGCGATCTTCTTCGAGCTGTCGTTGATGCCCTTCATGGTGTCGACCACCTGGCCCACCACCTCGCCGCCCTTGATCGCGACATCCGAGGCGTTCAACGCCAGCTGATTGGCCTGCTTGGCGTTGTCGGCGTTCTGCCTGACGGTCGTGCTCAGCTCTTCCATCGAGGCCGCCGTCTCTTGCAGCGCGCTGGCCTGCTGTTCGGTGCGCTGGCTCAGGTCCTGGTTGCCCTGGGCAATCTGCTGGCTCGCCGTGGCCACGCTCTCGGCGTTGCTGCGCACATCGCCGACGATGCGCACCAGGTTGGCCCGCATCGCATGCATGGAGGCCATCACGCTGCTCGTGTCGCCGGTCCGGCAATCGATCGCAATGCTCAGGTCCCCATGCGCCACGGCGTCGGCGGCGGCCTGCACCTGCTCCGGCTCCGCGCCGACCGAACGCAAGATGCGCCGGCCGACCCAGAGTCCGAACAGCCCGATCAGCATCACGCCAACGGCGCTGCCCACGAGCATCGAGTTTCGGATCGTCAGATAGGCAGCCTGCGACGCCTCGTATTCCCGCTTGGCAAGCGCGACCTGCATCACCAGCAGTTCTTCGATCCGGGTGCTGACAGGGGCGTACAGGGCTGGCAGTTTCAAGGCAAGCATCTCCTGTGCGCTCAGGATGTCGACCGCGCGAATCGCTGCCAGCAAGGGCCGCACGCCCGCGTCCAGATACTTGCGCCGCAGCGCATCGACGGTTTGTGCGAGCTCACGTTCCTGCGGATCGAGGCCGCCGGCCATGTAGGCACTCCAGCGCTCATTGACCTGCGCAATGTTCGCCTCGATCGCCGCCAGATTCTTCTGGATGACCTCGGGCGTCGGGTGGTCGACGGCGTCCGTCAGCAGCGGGGGGTTGGCCATCAGCAGCCGACTGATTTCACCGAGTTGCATGGCCGGCACGGTTCGATCCTGGTAGACCGTTTTCAACGCGGCATTGGTCTGCGTCAACGCGTACAAGCCGAGCCCGCAGGCGCCGAACACGAGCAGCGCGGCGGCGGCGACCAGCATCACCAGGCGCTTGGAAACTGTCATGCGAACCATTCTGGGCTCCCTTGAAGGGATTGCACCGGCGCAATGCGCGTGACCAACGGCTGGCCGGCCATGCGCTTGCAGAGGCGTTTCATACGACAGGTGTCGGCATGTCAGCCGGTGCGGTTGAGGGGAATCTTCGGATCGAGGTCTCGCCGCGGGGCAGGCTGTGCAGTCAGAACGAAGTCCATTCGTCGTCGGTACCCGATTTGCGTGGTGAGAGTGCTGCGCTCAGCGTGGGCGGCTCGGCCCTGGGCCCGAAGGCCGGGCGGGTCACGTTCTTGGCCCGGTCCGGGCTGCGGCGCTCGATTGCGGGCGCGCTGGCCGGCATTGGCGCCCGCGTCACCGTTGCGTTGGCCACGGCTTGCGAGCCCAGCTTGAACACCGCCACCGACCTGCACCAGTTGCTGCGCCTGACCCTTCAGGCTCTCGGCCGCGGCGGCGACTTTCTTCGACCAGCGCGGCGTTCTGCTGCGTGGCCTGGTCCATCTGCGTGACGGCCTCGCCCACCTGCGCCACACCGCTGCTCTGCTCGGTGCTGGCCGCGCTGATCTCGCCCATGATGTCGGTCACGCGGCGGATCGCTCGTGACCACCTCGGTCATGGTCGCGCCCGCCTGGTCGACCAGCAGCGTGCCCTGTTCGACGCGCTCCACGCTGGCGTTGATCAGGCCCTTGATCTCCTTGGCCGCTTCGGCGCTGCGCCCGGCCAGGCTGCGCACTTCGCTGGCCACCACCGCAAAGCCGCGGCCCTGCTCGCCGGCACGCGCGGCTTCGACGGCGGCGTTCAGCGCCAGGATGTTGGTCTGGAAGGCGATGCCGTCGATCACGCCGATGATGTCGGCGATCTTCTTCGAGCTGTCGTTGATGCCCTTCATGGTGTCGACCACCTGGCCCACCACCTCGCCGCCCTTGATCGGCGACGGTCCGAGGCGCTCAGCGCCAGCTGGTTGGCCTGCTTGGCGTTGTCGGCGTTCTGCCTGACGGTCGAGCTCAGCTCTTCCATCGAGGCCGCCGTCTCTTCCAGCGCGCTGGCCTGCTGTTCGGTGCGCTGGCTCAGGTCCTGGTTGCCCTGGGCGATCTGCTGGCTCGCCGTGGCCACGCTCTCGGCGTTGCTGCGCACATCGCCGACGATGCGCACCAGGTTGGCCCTGCAGTGCCGTCACCGAGCGGTCGAGCTCACCCATGCTGTCCGTGCGCCGGCTCGGTGGCTGGTCCCGCGGCGAGAGGTCGCCGTCGGCGATCCGCTTGACCTCGCGACTGCAGGCGTCCACGGGTCCCTGGACACTGCTCAACACGAGCCGGTAGCACAGCGCCACCAATGCGATGGCCAGCAAGGCCATGCCGGTGGCAACTTGGTCGGAGCGGGCATGCGTCGTGTCGAAAGCGGCCATCGACACGTCGGCAAATTTGCTGCCCGCCGCGACCGTTTCGTCGACACCGGCCCGGTGCTCCAGGTACAGGTCGTGAACCTGGGCCAGGTTCTTGCGCGCACCCGGCGCATCTCCCGCTTGCAGCACGTCGATGACCTGACGCTGCGCCGCCGCAATGAACTTCTCCGCCGCGGCATGCTGGCGGCCCAGAAGCTGCTTCTCCAGCCCGTGGGGCGGGTTCTTGATCCAGTACGCAACCCGTTGCCCGTACTCCGACACGAGCCTGTCGACCTGCTTCTTGGCCTCGGCGACATCGAGCGTGCCTTCGACGGCCTGCGATAGAACCAGCCTGAGTTCGATCAGGTACATCGGCGGGGGCAGGATGTCGGCCACCACATCCTTGGCGACAAAGACTTCGGTCGCGTTCTGGCTCATCGTGCCCTTGAGCCAGTAGCCTTGGGTGACCATCATCAACGTGGCGACGACGCCGACCGCGCCCAGAAGGAAAACCGACCAACGCAGCGAACGGAACATGGGGAACTGCCTCTCATTGAGGCCGGGGCCAACACCCGACCGGTGGAACTGGATGTCGCTCACTGCAGGGTCTGCTCGACCAGCCCCATCTCGTGGCTCGTCATGAGCTTTTCGATGTCGATCAGGATCAGCATGCGCTCGTCGATCGCACCGATGGCCAGCAGGTGGTCGGTGGCAATGGCCGAGCTGAACTCGGGCACCGCGCGCAGCTGGTCCGGCGTGAGCGTGATCACGTCGCTGACCGCGTCCACCACGATGCCCATCACGCGCGAGCCGATGTTGAGCACGATGACCACCGTGAAGCTGTCGTAGGCGACGCGCTCGAGATTGAACTTCATGCGCACGTCGACGATCGGCACGATGACGCCGCGCAGGTTGACCACCCCCTTGATGAAAGCGGGGGCGTTGGCGATGCGCGTCGGCTCTTCGTAGCTGCGGATCTCCTGCACGCGCAGGATGTCGATGCCGTACTCCTCGCCGCCGAGCTTGAAGGCCAGGAATTCGCGAATCGACGTGGCCGTGCCGGCGGGGGCCGCGCGCGGGGCGCTGCCGGTGTGCGTTGCGGGGTGTGTGCTCATGAAGGGGACCTTTCTGGCGGTTTCACGTCCAGCCAGGGCTGGCGATCGGAGACGAAGCAGGCGGCGTCCTGCGGATGGTTTCGGCGCGATGGCACCGTGCTTGAGTGCAATTTCGGCCTCCGGTGGCCGGGTTGTGCGGTGCGGCCGGACATCAGTGCCGCGCGCGCCGGGCCAACGAGCCGACGTCGAGAATCAGCGAGACGCGACCGTCGCCCAGGATCGTGGCGCCCGACACATCGGGCACGCGCCGGTAGTTGGCCTCGAGGTTCTTGACCACGATCTGCTGTTGACCGAGCAGCTCGTCCACGCGCAATGCCGCGCGCAGGCCCTCACCCTCGACGACCACGATCACGGCGCCGCGGGCATTGCCGTCGGGCCGCGGCACGTTGAAGACATGTTCAAGGTCGACGACCGGCAGGTACTCGTCGCGCACCTGCACCACCTGGCCCGCGCCGCCGATGCTCTTGATGCTGTCGTCACGAACCTGGAACGACTCGACAACCGAGGACAGGGGCAGGATGTAGCACTCGCCGCCGACGCCCACGCTCATGCCGTCCATGATCGCCAGCGTCAGGGGCAGGCGCACCTTGACGCTCATGCCATGGCCCTCGGCGGAATTGATCTCGACCGTGCCGCAGAGCGACGCGATGTTCTTCTTCACCACGTCCATGCCCACGCCACGGCCTGAGACATCCGTGACCACTTCGGCAGTCGAGAAACCGGGCGCGAAGATCAGGTTCCAGACTTCGCTGTCGGACATCGAATCCGGTGCGTCGATGCCCTTCTCGCGCGCCTTGGCCAGCAGCTTCTGGCGCGACAGGCCCTTGCCGTCGTCGCGCACCTCGATCAGGATGCTGCCGCCCTGGTGCGAGGCCGATACCGTCAGCGTGCCGGTCTCGGGCTTGCCGCTGGCCAGGCGCTCGGCCGGCAACTCGATGCCATGGTCGCAGGCATTGCGCACCAGGTGCGTCAGCGGGTCGGTGATCTTCTCGACCAACCCCTTGTCGAGTTCGGTGGCTTCGCCGTGGGTCACGAAGTCGACCTTCTTGCCCAGCGTGGCGGCGAGGTCGCGCAGCATGCGCGGGAAGCGGCTGTAGACGACCGACATCGGAATCATGCGGATCGACATCACCGACTCCTGCAAGTCGCGCGTGTTGCGGTCCAGGTCGGCCAGGCCCTTGGCCAGCTGCTGGTACAGGCCAGGGTCCATCTTGGCGCTGTTCTGCGCCAACATGGCCTGGGTGATGACGAGCTCGCCGACCAGGTTGATGAGCTGGTCGACCTTGTCGACCGAGACGCGCAGCGTGGCGGCCTCGGCTGCCGCCGCAACGACGCGCTTGGCCGCGGGCTTGGCCGGTGCCGCGCCCGGCGCCGGCGCAGCGGTGATCGCGGGTGCGCCGGGGGCGTCGTCGAAGAAGCCGTAGCCGTTGTCGGGGGCCGCGTCGGTTTGCGTTGGCGCGCCGGCCGCACCGGCGTGGAACCCGTAGCCCGGTCCCGAGGGCAGCAGGCGCACCTGCTCGCGCGCGACGTGGAAAGTGAACAGGTTGAGAAGATCGTCGTCGCTGCTCGACGTCACGACCTTGAAGCGTCGCATGCCGTCGGCGGGCAATCCGGCATCGAGCGGCTCGATGCTGCCCAGGTCGACGATCTCCTTGAACAGCTCGATCAGGCTGTCCGCTTGCTTTGGGTCGTTGAGCGGTCCGACCACCAGCTCGAGGACTCGCGGGCCGCTCGCGGGCGCGGGCGTTTGCGCTGCGGGCGCCGGAGCGCTTGCGCGCGGCTCGGCCGTCGACGGCGCCGCCAGCCCGGCCGACAGCGCGCGGAAAGCGGCCAACAAGGGTTCGGTGTCGATATTCGCGCCCTGACCCCCGTGCTTGTGGCGCGCCAGCTGCGCGCGCAAGGCGTCGCCCGACTGCAGCAGCACGTCGACCATCGGCGCGGTGGGCACGAGTTCATGGCGGCGCAGCTTGTCGAGCAGGGTCTCCATCTGGTGCGTCAGGTTGGCCACGTCGGTAAAGCCGAACGTCGCGGCCCCCCCCTTGACCGAGTGCGCACAGCGAAAGATCGCGTTCAGCTCCTCATCGTCGGCGGCGCTGATGTCGATCGCCAGCAGCAGGCGCTCCATCGTCTCCAGGTTCTCGCCGGCCTCTTCGAAGAAGACCTGATAGAACTGCGTCAGGTCGATGCCGGCATCGGCGCTCGCACTCGGCAGTTCGCCCGCGCTCATCGGATCACCTTCCCAACGACCTCGATCAACTTGGCCGGGTCAAAAGGCTTGACCAGCCAGCCCGTGGCGCCGGCGGCACGTCCGGCCTGCTTTACCTGGTCGCTCGACTCGGTGGTCAGGATCAGGATCGGTGTGGACTTGAACTTCGGGTTCTCGCGCAGCTTCTTGGTCAGGCCGATGCCGTCCAGGCGCGGCATGTTCTGGTCGGTCAGCACCAGTTGGAAGTCACGCGAGCGGGTCTTCTCGATGGCGTCCTCGCCGTCGAAGGCCTCGACCACGTCGTAGCCGGCGCTCTTGAGCGTGAAGCTCACCATCTGTCGCATCGAAGCGGAATCGTCCACGGCAAGGATCGAATGCATGTGTTTCTCCGGTTGTCCAGGGGTATCGGGTGTGTTGAGCGCGGCTTTAGAAGAGTTCGACGAAGCCGGTGTCCATTTCGGACTGCGTGACCGGGTTCGGTCGCAGCGGTGCCGCCTCCACGACGGCCTCGCCGTCCCCGTCGTCGGCAAAGGTGTCGCGCGCCAGGCGATCGGCACAGTGATGCAGTCGACAGTTCGTGTGGGCGATCAGTTGGGAGGCCATGTCCTGGAACTGCAATGCCTTGACGGCGCAGCCCAGGTGCTGCGTGGCCTGACTCAGCGGGTCCGCCTCGAGCTGACCGCTCTCGTGCAGTTGCCGTAGCAACTCCAGGGTGCCGAAGAAGCCCGCCTGCAAGGTCTTGTGGCTGTCGTCGAGCAGGGCCTGCAACCGCTCGAGATCGTTGCTCACCGTCAACAGGTTTTCCTGCAGATCGGCTGCGGCGATGAACGCCAGCGGCGAAGCCTGTGATCCGGTTGGTTCGATGATTGTGTGCATCGTTCTAGAGGCGGTTGGTCGAAAGGCTCGAACTGCTGCCCAGCTGTTCCAGCAGGCGCGGCGCAATGGCATTCAGGCTCAGCACTTCATGCGCGGCGCCTGCGGCAATCGCCTCCTTGGGCATGCCAAAGACAACGCAGCTGGCCTCGTCCTGCACCAGGTTCCAGCTGCCGGCGTCGCGCATGGCCCGCATGGCCTGCGCGCCATCGGCCCCCATGCCGGTGAGCATCACGCCCAGGGCATTGGGTCCGACAACGCGCGCTGCGGAGAGGAACAGCACCTCGACCGATGGACGGTGTCGATTGACGGGGTCGCCATCGCTGACGCGGGCGACGTAGTCGGCGCCGGAACGCTCGACCCCGAGGTGTCGGCCGCCCGGCGCCAGGTAGGCGTGGCCGGGCAGGACGCGCTCGCCGTCGACGGCCTCGCTGACGCGGATGCGGCACATGGCGTCCAGCCGCGCGGCGTAGCTGCGCGTGAAACCCGGTGGCATGTGCTGCGTGATCATGACGGCCGGCGCGAACGGCGGCAGGGCCATCAGGATTTGCTTGGTCGCCTCGGTGCCGCCCGTTGACGCGCCGATGAAGATGACCTTCTCGGTCGAGAGCCGGCGGCGCATGACCGCCCCACCCAGCGGCGCCGATTTAGCCACAGGCGCAGGCTTGCGCACTCTTGCCTTGGCCGCGATCCGCACCTTGTCGGTGATGTCCTGCGCCAGCTGCTGCAAGCCGTCGGCGACGCCGATCCGGGGCTTGGCCACGAAGTCGACGGCACCGAGCTCGAGTGCGCGCAGGGTCGCGTCGGCGCCACGCTCGGTCAGCGTCGAGACCATCACCACCGGCATCGGCCGCAGCCGCATCAAGCGCTCGAGAAAGTCGATGCCGTCCATGTGCGGCATTTCGATGTCCAGCGTGATCACGTCGGGGCTGAGCTCGCGGATCATCTCGCGCGCCGCCAGCGCATCGCGCGCGGCGCCGACGCATTGCATGTCGGGTTGTCGGTTGAGGATCTCGGTGAGCAGACTGCGCACCAGCGCGGAGTCGTCGACCACGACCACGCGCGTCTTGACTTTCGCGTCCACGTAGCTGGCAACGGCGGGGTTAGCAACCATGTCAGAACACCTGCACCGCGCCGCCGCGTGTGGCGGTCGGCAAGGCCAGTTGCGCCGCCCAGCGATCCTGCGCGAGCAACTCGGCCGCCTGCGTCGCAGCCAGCCGCTTGACCATGGCCTTGCCGCTGGTGGGCAGGAAGCAGACCTTGCGCGGGTAGATGTCGAGCACGTCCCTGCTGACCACGGGGATGCGCTCGGTCTTCAGGTAGTCGAGCACGAAGCGCGTGTTGCGCTCGCCCACGTTCATGGTGTCCATGCCGGCAATTACCTGGCCACCACCGAAAACCTTGGCCTCCATCGACGCGCGCGATGCACCGCGCTTGAGCATCTCGTTGATCAACAACTCCATTGCATAGGAGCCATAGCGGCCGCTGGAGGCTTGACCGTCTGGCAGCATGAAGTGATTCATGCCGCCGACGCGGGCGTCGCGGTCCCACAGGCAGGCTGCGATGCACGATCCCAGCGTGGTCATGATCAGCAACTCGTCAGACTCGACGAAGAACTCACCGGGCAGCACCTTCACGGCCTCGCACTGGAACTGGGTGTCGAACCAGAAGTTGGAAGCTTCGCCGGGCTTGCGCGCTGCCGCCTTGAGCCGCGCCAGCTTGGACGGCGCGGCGGCCGGGTTCGGGTGAGGGGCATGGGCGACGGAGGACATATGGGCGGGCCAGCGATTCAGACGCGCTCGTAAACCGTCTTGCCGCGCAAGCGGAAGAGGTCCTTCGCGCTGGAAAAATTCTCGGAGTGCCCGGCGAAGAGCAGGCCCTGCGGGGCCATCGCGCGGTGCATGCGCTCGAGCACACGACGCTGCGTCGCGGCGTCGAAATAGATCATGACGTTGCGGCAGAACACGATGTCGAACGGCTCGCCGAGCCGCCACTGTGCGTCCATCAGGTTGAACGCGCGAAATTCGAGCAACTGCCTGAGCTCGGGCCTGACACGGATCGCGCCGGCGTTGGCACCGGTGCCGCGCTGGAAGTGCCGACGCAGCCGTTGCAGGTCCAGGCCGCGCGCGTCGGCGGCATAGACACCGCGCTCGGCCGTGGCGAGCACCTTGGTGTCGATGTCGCTGCACAGGATTTGCACGTCGGGACTGGGACCCAGCGCCTCGATCACGGTCATCGCCAGCGAGTAAGGCTCTTCCCCGGTCGACGCGG
Organism: uncultured beta proteobacterium; assembly: GCA_963740395.1. Classification (GTDB taxonomy): domain Bacteria; phylum Pseudomonadota; class Gammaproteobacteria; order Burkholderiales; family Burkholderiaceae_C; genus CADEEN01. The sequence continues at coordinate 10,247 of CAVUEP010000072.1, read as the reverse complement.
CGTTGCACCAGATGCGCAGGTTGCGGTTCCTGCGCTGCACAAGCTCTGACGCCAGCACGGCGAAGTGATGGTCCTCGCGGAAGAACGAGGTCAGATTCGTGGTCAGGCAGTTGACGAATTCCTGCCACTCCTGTTCGCCCACCGCACCCGTGGCCTGTTCGAGCGCCTCCAGGTAGCTGGCCACCGTCGGGTGCCCGACCTCGCGCAGGCGGCGCGACAGGCGGCTGTAGACCATGGCACGCTTGCCATCGTGCAGGCTGATCCCTGCGCGCTGATAAATCAGCGCGCGCACCCGGGCAAAGTCCTCGCTGCCCAACCGAATCTCGGCGTCGAGGTCGGAAGCGGGCGGGGATCTTTGGGAAAGAACTGCGCTCATGGGTTGGCTGGATCGCCGAGGGTCGATCGCGTGCATGGTGTCGTATCCGGGCCCCGCCGGAAGCTCGAGTAAACGGTCGAAAGACCTGCATTTCTTGCGCCCTGGAGCGTGATGGCGAGGCGGTTGGCCATCGGACGAACGGGCCGCCGCGACTCAGAATCCCAGGCTCGCGAGCAGGTCGTCGACTTCGCCCTGGTTGTTCACCACGTCGGCCGAGCGGCTGGGGTCGACGACCGGCCCGCTCAGCGTGACGGCCTCGACCTTCTTTGCCTGCTCGGGCGGCGCGGCCTGGATCAGCAGTTTGACCAGGCTGACCTCGAGGTCCGTCGCCAGCGACACCACCTTGGCCACGACCTGGCCGGTGAGGTCGTGGAAGTCCTGCGCCAGCATGATGTCGGTCAGGTGCGCGTCGATGCGCGAGGTGGCCGCTTCGACGTCGCTGACGAAATTCATCACGGCGCCCGATGCCACGGCCCGGCCGGGATCCGCGACCAGTGAAGCAGCCAGATCGCGCGTCGCGCCGGCGATGTGTTGGTGCTCCTGCTTGGCCAGGTCGACCGAATTCAGCACCCTCTCGGCCGCTTCGCCCGTCTTCCTCGCGACATAGCCCAGCCGGCTGCGCGCGTCGGGCAGTCCTTCGGCGGCTTCGCGCAGCGACGTGATGACGCCGAGCTGGGTCAGCGTGTCGTGCAGCTGGCGCGTGATCAGGCCCAGCTGATGAAACACCGCCGGGGACGCTGCAGCCGCGGTCGGCGGGGCCAGATCGGCCACGTTGTCCATCTTCATGTGGATGTCCTTGGGCCGCTGTCAGGCCGTGGCCGTCAGCTTTTGCATGATCTTCTGGACCTTCTCCTCGAGCGTGGCCTTGGTGAACGGCTTGACGATGTAGCCGGCGGCGCCGGTCTGTGCCGCCAGCACGATGTCTTCCTTGCGCGCCTCGGCCGTGACCATCAACACCGGCAGGTGCCGCAACGACTCGTCGGACTTGATCGCCTTGAGCAGGTCGAACCCGGTCATATTTGGCATATTGATGTCGGAGACGACGAAGTCGAATTTCTGCTGCTTGAGCATGGCCAGCGCGACGGCGCCGTCCTCGGCCTCCTCGGCGTTGTTGCAGCCCATCTCCTTGAGCAGGCCGCGCACGATCCGGCGCATGGTGGAGAAGTCGTCGACGATCAGGAATTTCAGTTGGGTGGTATCGCTCATCACGGGGCTCGTTCAAGTGCGCTCTGCAACTTATCGGTGGCGCACCGCCGAACTTGAGCCGCGCGTGTCGTGCCTGCCGCAGCCCGGCCGGCGGCTGAACTGGGCCCGGTCCGGCACCCTTTTCCGACGATCTGGCGTCGGGACCCGTCCAGACAATTCGAGTCAAGCCCTGACGCCCGGCCTCCTCGGTGCGCAGAGCAATCCAACGCGCACATGCCCACAGGTTCCGTGATTTCCTCGCTGCTCTGGTTCCTGGCCATCCTGGCCCTGATCCCGCTGGCGCTCTGGTTGTTGAAGCGCACGCCCGCGGGCGGCGGCACGGCCAATGGGTTGATGCGCACCGTGGCGGTGCTGCCGCTGGCGCCGAACCAGCGCCTGGTGACGGTCGAGGTCGGCAGCGGCGACGAGCGCCGCTGGCTGGTGCTCGGCGTTACCGGCCAGCAGATCGCGACCTTGCACACGATGGCGCCGCAGGAAGTGGCTGCCGTCGCGCCGCCCATCGACTCACCCTTTGCTCAGTTGTTTGGTCGGCTGCAGCAGCGCAACAAGGACCGTGATGCGCGCTGAACACGCCCCCTCCACCGCCGTGCGCAGCCGGCTTGCGCGCGCCCTGGCCATATCGATGTTGTCGGCATTGCCGGCGCTGGCTTTAGCCCAACAGGCCGGCGGCAACAGCCTGCCGATCGTGGTGGCGCAGGGCGCCGGTGGCACCAGCTACTCGGTGCCGATCCAGACCCTGCTGTTCTTCACCGCGCTGTCGTTCCTGCCGGCGCTGCTGCTGATGATGACCGGCTTCACCCGCATCGTCATCGTGCTGGGCCTGCTGCGCCAGGCGCTGGGTACGCAGGCCGCGCCGCCGAACCAGGTGATCATCGGCCTGTCGCTGTTCCTGACCTTCTTCGTCATGGGCCCGACCTTCGACAAGGTCTATGCCCAGGCTTACCAGCCCTTTGCCGAAAACCGCATCGCCTTCGACGAGGCGCTCAGGCGCGGCGAAGCGCCGATGCGCGAGTTCATGCTCAAGCAGACGCGGCAGGCCGACGTCCAGTTGTTCGCCAAGCTGGCCAAGCTGCCGGCCGAGGTGCAGGGCGACGCCGTGCCCTTCAAGGTGCTGGTGCCGGCCTTCGTCACCAGTGAGTTGAAGAGCGCATTCCAGATCGGCTTCATGATCTTCATCCCGTTCCTGGTCATCGACCTGGTGGTGGCCAGCGTGCTGATGTCGCTGGGCATGATGATGTTGTCGCCGGTGCTGGTGGCCCTGCCCTTCAAGCTGATGCTGTTCGTGCTGGCCGACGGCTGGAACCTGCTGCTCGGCTCGCTGGCCGCCTCGTTCGCGCAGTAACCGGGAGCCTGCCTCATGGATGCCCAACATGTCTTCACGTCAGGCCAGCAGGGCCTGTACATCCTGCTGCTGGTGTCGGCGCCGATCCTGCTGTCGGTGCTGCTCGTCGGCCTGGTGGTCAGCGTGTTCCAGGCCGCGACGCAGATCAACGAGTCGACCCTGAGCTTCGTGCCCAAGATCGTCGCCGCTGTCGTGGTGCTGGCCTTTGCCGGCCCCTGGATGATGACGACGCTGGTCGAGTACCTGCAACGCACGCTGCAAGCGATCCCCGGCAGCGTCGGCTAGCCATGCGCCTGCCTGGCCTGCGGTCATGGTGAGTTTCACCGAAGCCCAGGCGCTGGCCTGGCTGAGCCCGCTGTTCTGGCCCTTCGTGCGCGTGCTGGCGCTGTTCTCGGCGCTGCCGGTGCTGGGCCAGCGCATGGTGCCGGCGCGCGTGCGCGTGGCGCTCGCCCTGCTGATCGTCGTGGCCTCCCAGCCCTCGCTGCCCGCGATGCCGCAACTGGCGCTGGATTCGCCGCTGGCCTTCATGCTGATCGCGCAGAACGTGCTGATCGGCCTGGCGCTGGGATTCGCGGTGCGGATCGTCTTTGCCGGCGTGGAACTCGCGGGCGAGATGATCGGCCTGCAGATGGGCCTCGGGTTCGCCAGCTTCTTCGACCCGGCGAGCGGCGGGCAGACCAATGCCGCCAGTCGCTTCTTCGGCACCGTCATCGCGCTGCTGTTCATCGTCATCAACGGCCACCTGCTCGTCATTGCCGCGGTGGTGCAGAGTTTTCATGCCTTCCCTGTCGGACCCGAGCCCTTTGCCTTCCTGCGCATGGTGCAGCCGCAGGTCTGGGGCACCGAGGTCTTCGCCCTGGGCCTGTGGATCGCCCTGCCGCTGATCGCCATGCTGCTGTTCATCAACCTGGTGCTGGGCGTGATCTCGCGCGTGGCGCCGCAGATGAACGTCTTCGCGATCGGCTTTCCCGTGACGCTGAGCGTGGGTCTGATCGGCATGCTGCTGACGCTGCCGCTGATGCAGGCGCCGTTCACGATGGCGCTGGAGCGGATGCTCTTGCACTTCCAGTAAGTCGCTGCGCCTGCCGCGGCGCCGGCGCGGCTTGAGTCGCTGACCCGATGATCCACTCGGATAATCGGTCCGATGCACCTGATCGTCGCCTTCGCCGCCCCGCCGTCCCCGCACGGCCAGGGTCCCGCCTCGGCGATCGCGACCCCCGCGCTGGAGCGCCTGCTCGCCGGCTGGAGCGAAGTGCAGCGCGACGACGGCGACGAGTCGACCTGGTCGCCACCGCACGAGCGTGCCCATGCGGCCGCACTGGGCCTGTCGGGCGCCGACGGCTGCCTGCCCTGGGCCGCACGCCAGGCGCAGGCCGACGGTATCGAGGTCGGCGACCAGGCCTGGGGCCTGCTGACGCCCGTGCATTGGCGCGTCGGCAGCGACGGCGTGCACCTGGCCGACCCCGACGATCTCGCACTCACTGACGCTGAATCGCGCGAACTGCTCGACGCCGTGGCGCCGCTCTTTGCCGCCGAAGGCTTTCAGGTGGCCTGGGGTGCGGCGCTGCGCTGGTACATCGCGCACCCCAGCCTGCTGGGCCTGGCCACCGCCTCGCTTGATCGCGTGGTCGGCCGCAACGTCGACGCCTGGCTGCCGCGCCAGCCCGAAGCCCGGCCGCTGCGCCGCCTGCAGAACGAAGTCCAGATGCTGCTGCACGCGGACGCGCGCAATGCGGCGCGTGAAGCCCGCGGCGCGCTGCCGGTGAATTCGTTCTGGTTGAGCGGCTGCGGCCCGCGCCAGCCAGAAGCGAGCGCCGACGTCCACTTCGATGAGCGCCTGCGCGGCCCCGCACTGCAGGCCGACGCCAGCGCATGGCGCGAGGCTTGGCAAGCGCTGGACAACGACGCGATCGCGCCCTTGCTCGCCCGCGCCGAGGTCGGCGAGCCGGTGCGGTTGACCTTGTGCGGCGAGCGCAGCGGCATCGAACTCGCGCCGCCTCGGCGCGCCTGGTGGCGCGGCCTGGCCCGGGCCCTGTCGCCGGCGCGCCGCCGCGCGCAACCCCTGCTGGCGTCGCTATGAGCGCCTCCACGCCCGTGATCGAGACCCGCGATGTGCCGCCGCGCGCGGCCTTCGCGCTCGAGCAGGCCGGCGTGCACCCGCTGCTGGCGCGCCTGCTTGCCGCACGCGGCGTCACGCGCATCGACGAGATCGACGACGCCCTGACCCATCTGCTGCCGCCGGCGACGCTGCTGGGCGCGGACGACGCAGCCAGGCTGCTGGCCGACGCGATTGCGGCGCGCACGCGCATCTGCATCGTCGCCGACTACGACTGCGACGGCGCCACCGCCTGCGCCGTGGCACTGCGCGGCCTGGCCCTGCTCGGCGCCGCAACCGGCACGCTGCACTACGTGGTGCCCGACCGCACCATCCACGGCTACGGCCTGACGCCGGCCATCGTCGACCTGGCGCTGGCAAAGAATGCGCAGCTGCTGGTGACGGTCGACAACGGCATCGCCAGCTTCGACGGCGTGGCCCATGCGCGCGCCAGCGGCCTGGCCGTGCTGGTCACGGACCACCACCTGCCCGCACTCGTCGACGGCGTGGTCGCGCTGCCCGCGGCCAACGTCATCGTCAATCCCAACGCGCCCGGCGACGCCTTCGAGAGCAAGGCCCTGGCGGGTGTGGGTGTGATGTTCTATGTGCTGCTCGCGTTGCGCGCCGAACTGCGCCGGCGCGGCGCCTTCGCCGCCGACGCGCAACCCAAGCTCGACGCCCTGCTCGACCTGGTGGCGCTGGGCACCGTGGCCGACGTCGTCAAGCTCGACGCCAACAACCGCCGCCTCGTCGCCCAGGGCCTCAAGCGCATCCGCAGCGGGCGCATGCAGCCCGGCGTGGCCGCCCTGTTTGCCGCGGCCGGGCGCCAGCCGGCACGCGCCGCGGCCTTCGACTTCGGCTTTGCGCTGGGCCCGCGCATCAACGCCGCCGGCCGCCTGGCCGACATGACGTTGGGCATCGAATGCCTCGTCACCGACGACGCCACGCGTGCGGCCGAGCTGGCACAGCAGCTCGACCACATCAACCGCGAACGGCGCGAGGTCGAGGCCGGCATGCGCGAGCAGGCCGAAGCTGCGCTGGAGGCGCTGATGCCGCAAGGCGCGCCCCCGGCTGCGCTGGCGCTGTTCAACGCCGACTTCCACGAAGGCGTGGTCGGCATCGTCGCCGGGCGCCTCAAGGACCGCCTGCACCGCCCGACCTTCGTCTTCGCGCGCGGCGCCGACGGCGCGCTGAAGGGCTCGGGCCGTTCGATCCCGGGCTTTCACTTGCGCGACGCGCTCGACCTGGTGGCCAAGCGCCACCCCGGCGTGCTGCTGCGCTTCGGCGGCCACGCCATGGCCGCCGGCTGCACGATTCCCGAAGCCCAGTTCGCCACCTTCGACCAGGCGCTGCAGCGCGTGGCGAGCGAATGGCTCGACGCCGCCACGCTGACGCGGCGCGTCCGCACCGACGGCGCGCTGGCGCTCGAATACTTCAACCTCGAGACCATCGCCGCGCTCGACGCCCAGGTCTGGGGCCAGGCCTTCGAGGCGCCGCTGTTCTGCGACGAGGTCGAGGTGCTGAGCCAGCGCCTGGTGGGCGAGAAGCACCTGAAGCTGCAGCTGCGCCACCTGGGCCACAAGCGCGACGCGATCTGGTTCGGCCACGCCGAGCCGGTGGCCGAGCGCGTGCGCCTGGCCTACCGCGTGTCGCTCGACGAATACCAGGGCCGGCAGCGGCTGCAGATGGTGGTCGAGGCGGCGCAGGACCTGTGACGCACCCGGCACCCCCGCCGGCGTGCACATCGACAAGCGACCGGCGCCCGCGGGCTTCATGCAGTCCGGGACCTGTCGGCTGCCGCGACAGAGCCTGCTTCGTGTGAACGGGTGTCGGCTCTCGGGAGCGCTGTCCGAGAGCAGCAATCGACCCAATGCGCACGTTCGCGTCTGCGCTTGCCATTGCGTGCCTGCATCGGCGCGGGATCAGGCCACTGGGGTGCCCTGCTCCGCTCATGTCCCCCGGCCTCGGCCGATGGCCGAAGCCTCCTCCTTTACTTCGCTGCGCAGGGCACCCCAGTGGCCTGATCGGGCAGCCGCGGCGGTTCGCCGTCGTCGAAGGCCACCCATGCAACCTGCCGCGAGCGTGGGCTGGTCGCTGTAGCGAAGTAAAGGAGGAGACGGCAGCCGCCAGGCTGGCGTCGGGGGACATGAGCGAAAGCGGCCACCGCACGCTCGCGGCACGCGCCGAGGCAAGCACGCGAACAGCGACAAGACACTCGTTCGTGAACGTTCGCAAATGGCCGGTAGCGTGAATTCGCCCCGATTCGAAGCTGGCGCCACCGTCCGCGCGGGTGCTGGATCCTGAACCGCACCTCGCTTGTTTGCAGCCTGTAGCAGACAGCCAACCGTGACTGGCGTAGCCTTGCCGCTATGAACACTGCCCCCCCTCCCGCTCCCGCCCGTCCCGCCCGGCTGGGCCTGCCCGCACGCGCCGGTTACTGGCTGTTCGCGGCAGTGGCAGTCGGCTTGGCCGCCTGCGGCGGCAGCAACGGCGCCACGCCACCCGGTGGCAACCCACCACCCGCTGGCAACCCGCCGCCCGCCGCCGTCCCGCCGCGGGCCACCGTGCTCGGGGCGTCGCTGTCCAACCCCTGGGGCCTGGCCTTCCTGCCCGATGGCCGCATGCTCGTGTCGCAGAAGGGCGGCGCCATGGTCATCGTCCGCGCCGACGGCTCGGCCGTCGACGCCACGCTGACGGGCTTGCCTGCGGTCAACAGCAGCGGCCAGGGCGGCCTGCTCGATGTGGCGCTGGACCCCGAGTTCGCGACGACCCCCTGGGTCTACTTCACCTTCTCGGAAAGCGGCACCGGCGGCACCGGTACCGCGCTGGCGCGCGGGCAGCTGGTGGGCAATGCGCTGCAGAACGTGGCCGTGATCTGGCGCCAGACGCCTAAGGTCAGCGGCGGCAATCACTTCGGCTCGCGCATCGTCTTTCGCCCGGATCGCACGCTGTACGTGACGACCGGCGACCGTGGTCAGGACAACCCGGCCGCGCCGACGACGCAGTTTGCACAGGACGTGACCAAGACCATCGGCAAGGTCATACGCCTGAATCGCGACGGTGGCATCCCGAGCGACAACCCCGTATTCACCGGGGCCGGTGCGCTGCCGGGCCTGTACAGCATCGGCCATCGCAATGCGCAGGGTGCGGCGCTGCGCCCAGGCGGCGACGAGCTGTGGCTGACCGAGCATGGCCCGCAAGGCGGCGACGAGCTGAACCGCGTGCTGCCGGGGCGCAACTACGGCTGGCCGCTGCGCAGTTACGGCTGCCCCTACGGCTCGCCGGTGGGTGACGCCTGCCGCGTGGGCGGCGGCACGCACGCGCCCGCCTTCGAGGAGCCGAAGTCGTTCTGGGTGCCGACATCGATTGCGCCGGCCGGACTGGCCTTCTACAGCGGCGACCGCTTCCCCGAATGGCGTGGCAACGTCTTCGCCGGCGCACTGGCGGGCACCTCGCTGTGGCGCCTGGTGCTCGATGCCAACGGCAACGTCACGCAGCGCGAAGAGGTGGCCGCGGTCAAGGCGCTGGGCAAGCGCATCCGCGATGTGCGCCAGGGCCCCGACGGCTGGCTCTACCTGCTCAGCGACGACGGTCGCATCGTGCGCGTCGAGCGCTGAGGCGCGGCGCGGGCCCCGGCCCGCACAATAGGCGGGTTGCCGCAAGCATGGGCTTGTGCAGTGGCGCACGACGCGCCGAACCCCCGTCCAAGAAGCGAGCCCCGACATGACCGACCGCTACGCCGTCATCGGCAACCCCATCGTCCAATCCAAGTCGCCACAGATCCACGGCAGCTTCGCCAAGGCGACGAAGCAAGACCTCGAGTACGGCAAGATCGAGGGCCCGCTCGACGGTTTCGAGGCCGCCGTAAAGGCCTTTCGCGACAGCGGCGGGCGCGGCATGAACGTCACCGCGCCGTTCAAGCTGCAGGCCTTTGCCATGGCCGACGAAAAGAGCGAACGCGCGCAACTCGCCGGCGCGGCCAACGCGCTGAAGTTCGAGGCCGACGGCCGCATCCTGGCCGAGAACTTCGACGGCATCGGCGTCACGCGCGACATCGTGCGCAACCAGCGCATGCCCATGGCCGGCAAACGCGTGCTGGTGCTCGGCGCCGGCGGCGCCACGCGCGGCCTGCTGCTGCCGTTCCTGGCCGAGGGCCCGGCCGAACTCGTCATCGCCAACCGCGACGCCGCCAAGGCCGCGCAAGTCGCGCAGGAAGTGGCCGCCCAAGGCCGTGTGCGCGGCGGCAGCTATGCCGACATCGGCCCGGGCCGTTTCGACATCGTCGTCAACGCCACCTCGGCCAGCCTGCGCGCCGAACTGCCGCCGGTGTCGCCCGAGGTCTTCGCCGTCGACGGCCTGGCCTACGAGCTGGCCTACGGCAAGGGCCTGACGCCCTTCCTGCGCCTGGCGCAGGACGCCGGCGTCAAGCGCCTGGCCGACGGCGTGGGCATGCTGGTCGAGCAAGCGGCCGAGGGCTTCCTTTGGTGGCGCGGCATTCGACCCGATACGAGCGCGCTGATCAAGGAAATGACGATCCCACTGACGTGAACCACCCCCGAAGCGCCTTCGGCGCCTCCCCCTCAAGGGGGCGCAGCCGGCGGGCCGGCAGAGCCGGACCCGCGGCTGCTGCTTGGTGCGGTCCGTTCTGGGCAAACTGCGCTCCACGTGCTCAGGAAAGTGAGCTGACACCGAGATGAGCAGGACCCGCATCGCGGTGGCCGGCGCCGGCTACATCGGGCAAGCCCACATCGGCGTCTTGCGCGCCAGCCCCGCCTGCGAGCTGTCGGCGGTGGTCGATCCTTCGCCCACGGCGCGCGCCCACGCCGAGGCGGCGGGCGTGGCGCTGTATGCGTCGCTGGCCGAGCTGTTCGCAAACAGCAAGCCCGACGGGGTGGTGCTGGCGACACCAAACCAGTTGCACGTAATGCATGCGCTCGAATGCATCCAGGTGCGGGTGCCGATGCTGCTGGAGAAGCCGATCGCGCCGACCGTGGCCGAAGCGCAGCAATTGGTCGACGCGGTCGAGAAGTCGGGGGCCAAGGTCCTGATCGGTCACCACCGCGCCCACAGCCCGATCATGGCCCGGGCGCGCGAGGTGGTGGCCTCGGGCGTGCTCGGCCCACTGGTGGCGGTGACGGGCAGCGCGATGTTCCTCAAGCCCGACCAGTACTTCGCCGACGGCCCCTGGCGGCGCGAGCCCGGCGGCGGGCCGATCCTGCTGAACATGA
>CAVUEP010000071.1:0-31687 GCA_963740395.1 uncultured beta proteobacterium | reverse complement strand
GGGGGGAGTCATGCTTCCATCACCCGCTGCAGCGCCGCCGCCACGCGCGCGGGCCCGGGGAAGTAGGCCCATTCCTGCGCATGCGGATAGGGCGTGTCCCAGCCGGTGACGCGCTCGATCGGGGCCTCGAGGTGGTAGAAGCAATGCTCCTGCACCAGCGAGACGAGTTCGGCGCCGAAGCCGCTGGTGCGCGTGGCCTCGTGCACGACGACGCAGCGGCGCGTTTTCCGCACCGAGGCGACGATTGTGGGCAGGTCCAGCGGCCACAGGCTGCGCAGGTCGATGATCTCGGCGTCGATGCCGCTCTCGGCTGCCGCGGCTTCACTGACGAAGACCATCGTGCCGTAGGTCAGCACCGTGACGTCGCTGCCGGGCCGGAACACCGAGGCCGAATCCAGCGGCACCACGTAATGGCCCTCGGGCACCTCGCTCATGGCGTGCGCCGACCAGGGCACCACTGGCTTGTCATGGTGGCCGTCGAAGGGGCCGTTGTAGAGGCGCTTGGGTTCGAGAAAGATCACCGGGTCGTCGTTCTCGATCGAGGCGATCAGCAGGCCCTTGGCGTCGTAGGGGTTGCTCGGCATCACAGTGCGGATGCCGCAGACATGCGTGAACAAGGCTTCGGGGCTCTGGCTGTGGGTCTGGCCGCCGTAGATGCCGCCGCCGCAGGGCATGCGGATCGTGATCGGCGCGGTGAAGTCGCCGGCCGAGCGGTAGCGCAGCCGCGCCGCTTCGGACACGATCTGGTCGGAGGCCGGGTAGAAGTAGTCGGCGAACTGCACCTCGACCACCGGGCGCAGGCCGTAGGCGGCCATGCCGATGGCCGATGCCGACGATGCCGCCTTCGGAGATGGGCGCGTCGAACACGCGCGACTTGCCGTACTTCTTCTGCAGGCCCTCGGTGCAGCGGAACACGCCGCCGAAATAGCCCACGTCCTGGCCGTAGACGACGACGTTGTCGTCGCGTTCGAGCATCACGTCCATCGCCGAACGCAGGGCCTGGATCATGGTCATGCTGGCCATGGTCAGAATTCTCTCGGCCTGGCGCAACTGCTCTTGCAAGTGCGCCGGCATGTCCTTGTAGACATCCTCGAACATCGAGGCCAGCGGCGGCATGTGGCCGTCGGCCATCGAGCCGTACGACGAGGCCTCCTTCAGCGCCGCGGCGACCTGGGCCTCGAGGTCCTTGCGCGTGGCCTCGTGCTCCTTGTCCGACCAGGCGCTCAGGCCGATCAGGTGTTTCTTCAGGCGCTCGACGGGGTCGCCGAGCGGGAACTTCTGCCAGTCGTCGCCGGGGCGGTAGCGCGAGGGGTCGTCCGAAGTCGAGTGGGCGCCGGCGCGGTACGTGATCCACTCGATCAGCGTCGGACCGAGGTTGCTGCGGGCGCGCTCGGCGGCCCACTGCGAGGCGGCGTAGACCGCCAGGAAGTCGTTGCCGTCGACGCGCAGCGAGGCGATGCCGCAGCCGATGCCATGGGCGGCGAAGGTGGTGGCTTCGCCGCCGGCAATGGCCTGGAAGGTCGAGATCGCCCATTGGTTGTTGACCACGTTCAAGATGACCGGCGCGCGGTACACATGCGCGAACGTCAGCGCGGTGTGGAAGTCGGACTCGGCCGTGGCGCCGTCGCCGATCCAGGCCGACGCGATCTTGGTGTCGCCCTTGATCGCCGAGGCCATGCCCCAGCCCACGGCCTGGATGTACTGCGTGGCCAGGTTGCCCGACACCGTGAAGAAGCCCGCGCGCTTGTACGAGTACAGCACCGGCAGCTGGCGGCCCTTGAGCGGGTCGCGCTCGTTGCTCATCAGCTGGCACATCATCTCGACCATCGAGACGTCGTCGCGCACCAGCAGCAGGCCCGGCTGGCGGTAGGTCGGGAAGCACATGTCGCCCTGCTGCAGCGCCATCGCGTGCGCGGTGGCGATCGCCTCCTCGCCCAGGCACTGCATGTAGAACGAGATCTTCTTCTGCCGCTGCGCGATCAGCATGCGCGCGTCGTAGGCACGCGTCTTCATCATCGACACCAGGCCGTGGCGCAGTTGCACGGTGTCGATCTTCGGCGCCCACGGGCCCACTGCTTTGCCGTTGTCGTCGAGCACGCGCACCAGTGCGTAGGCCTGGTCGCTGGTGTCGATCGGCTTGGTGTCGATCGGCGGCCGCTTCACCTCGCCGGCGGCCGAGACATGCAGGTACGAGAAGTCGGTGGCCTGGCCCGGGCGGGCGCTCGGCTCGGGCACATGCAAACGCAGCGGACTCGAACTCATGGCCGCAGTTTGCCGCGTGATGCGCGGCAGCGCCACCCTGGGTTGCCCACTAGACTGCGGTGGATGCAATCCCTGATGGCCCTCAGCGGCGGCGCCCCGGTCGCGGCCCTGCTGCTCGCTGCGATCATCGTCGCCAGCCTGATCGCGCTGTACGCCGCGCCGTCGCTGCTCGAGCGCCATCTGTTGCGCCCCTACTGGCTGCTGCCGCGGCGCCAGTACGTCACGCTCGTCACGAGCGGCTTCCTGCACGCCGACCTCGGGCATCTGCTGTTCAACGCGATCACGCTGTGGGCCTTCGCGTTCCCGCTCGAACGCGCGATCGGCAGCTCGACCTTCCTGGCGCTGTATGCCTTCGGCCTGTTGGTGAGTGACGCGGGCACCTGGCTCAAGCACCGCCGCAACCCCGACTACCGGTGCCTGGGTGCGTCGGGGGCCATCCTGGCCGTGCTGTTCGCGTCGATCGTCTACACGCCCTCGCAGTCGATCTTCATCCTGCCGATTCCGGTGCCGATCCCGGCGCCGCTGTTCGCGCTGGCCTACCTGGCGTACACGGTCTACGCCTCACGCCAGGCGCGCGGCCGCATCAACCACGACGCCCACCTGAGCGGCGCACTGGCCGGCGTGGCCTTCGTCGTCCTGACCGACCCGGCGGCGCTGGGCCGCGCCTGGCACCAGTTGATCTCATGAGCCCGCGCAAGCCCGGAGCTGGCGGTCTCGTCTATTCGACCGAGGGCGGGCGCATGTGTCCGGTGTGTCGCCAACCGCTGGGTGCGTGCGTCTGCGGTTCGCGGCCGACCCCGCGCGCGGCAGGCGATGGCATCGTGCGCGTCAGTCGCGAGAGCAAGGGCCGCGGCGGCAAGACCGTGACAGTGGTGCGCGGCCTGGCCTTGGAGCCTGCGGCGTTGGCTGCGTTGGGCAAGAGCCTGCGCACCGCCTGCGGTGCCGGCGGCACGGCCAAGGACAGCGTGCTCGAGGTGCAGGGCGATCACGCGGCACGCGTGATCGAACTGCTGCAGGCCCAGGGCTGGACCGTCAAGCGCGCGGGTGGGTAATCGCAAACACCACTGCCCAACGCCCCGCGCCTGCGGCAATACTGCGCCCGCACGATCTACTCTAAAGGTGGCAGCGATGACGAGCATCAACAAGCGGCAGTTCATGGCAGGGGCGATGGCGACCGTGGGCGGCATGGCCTGCCCGACGCTGTTGCGGGCCCAGACGACGACGATCCGCTGGGGCGAGTCGCTGGCCGGCTCGCATCCGCAGGTGCAGATGGCCGAGCGCATCGCCAAGGAGGTGCAAGGAAAAGACCGGCGGGCCGCATCGACATCCAGGTCTTTGCCAACAGCCAGCTCGGCTCGCGGCAAGGAAATGATCGAAATGGTCTCGTCCGGCGCGCTGCAGATGACGACCGACGGCGCCGGCGCGCTCGGCGCCTTCCTGCCGCAGCTGTCGGTGATCGAGGCGCCCTATCTGTGGCGCGACGCCGCGCACATGGCCAAGGTCGCGGGCACGCCGCTGTTCGCCAAGCTCAACGACGACCTGGTGGCCAAGCGCGGCATGCGCATGCTCAACGTCACCTATTACGGCAAGCGCCACCTGACCACCGGCTCCAAGGCGGTGAAGAACGCCGGCCGACATGGCCGGCTTCAAGCTGCGCGTGCCGCCGGTCGACACCTTCCGCGCCATGGCCGAGGCCTGGGGCGCGCGCGCCACGCCGATCGCTTTCGGCGAGCTCTACCTGGCGCTGAGCCAGGGCGCGGTCGACGGCCAGGAGAACCCGCTGCCGACGATCCAGAGCGGCAAGTTCTGCGAGGTGCAGAAGTTCCTGGTGCTGACCGAACACATCATCACGCCGCGCATGGTCATCGTGAACGAGGCGTTCTGGAAGGGCCTGCGCCCGGCCGACCGCGACGTGCTGCAGGCCGCGCTGGCCGGCGGCGCCGCCTGGCAGGACAAGGAACTGCTCGGCCAGGAGGCCACGCTGGTGGGCACCTTCAAGGCCGCCGGCATGACGCGTCATCGAGCCCGACCTCGCGCTGTGGCGCAAGCCGGTGCTCGACAAGGTGCCGACGCAGTTCGAGGACAAATGGGGCAAGGGCACCTTCGAATCGCTGCTGGCGCTGTGAGCCGAGTCGCCGGCTGCGTGACGGCGCAGGCCGTGGGCCGGCCTGGCTCGACCGCCCGCTGCAGTGCTGGCAGCGGCGCGCTCGTCGTGGTGTTGCTCGGCACCGTCACCGCCGGCGTGGTGTTCGCGTGCCATCAACCACCCGCTGAGCTGGACCGACGAGATCAGCGGCTTCCTGATGGTCTGGCTGGCCTGCCTGGGCTGGATGATCGCCACGCGCCACGGCGCGCATATCCGCATCCGCGTGTTCCAGGACATGCTGCCTGCGCGACCGTGGCGCGGCACCGAGATCGCGATCCAGGCGGCGATCGCGACGCTCGGCGCGCGTGGTCGCCTGGTACAGCATCCACCTGATCGCAGGTCAATGCCGACATCGAGGCGCTGGCGCTGCCGATCTCCACCGCCTGGATGTACGCGCCGCTGCTGCCGGCCGGCCTGCTGACGTTGGTGCAGGCGCTGGCCGAGCTGTGGCGACGTCGCGCCAGCGGCCGAGTCGCGCAAGCCGGAGGCGTTGGCGCCATGACCGGCCTGATGGCCAAGATCTTCGGCGCGCTGGCTGGCCACGCATCCTGCTCGGCATGCCGCTGTTCGTGTCGATGGGCGCTGGCCGCGCTGGCCTTTCATCTGGATCGGCGGCATGCCGCTCACCATCCTGCCGCAGAAGATGGCCGGCTCGATGAACTCGTTTCCCATCGTCGCCGCGCCGCTGTTCATCCTGATGGGCAACATCCTGGGCGCGGCCAAGATCACCGACCGCATCGTCGCCTTCGCCAGCGCGCTGATCGGCTGGGTGCGCGGCGGCTATGCCCACGCCAGCATCCTCGACCAGCGATGATCTTCGCCGGCATGGTCGGCTCGGCCGTGGCCGACGCCGCCGGCTCCGGCGCGATCGAGATCCGCGCGATGAAGAAGGCCGGCTACAAGCCGGAGACCGCGGCAGCGATCACCGCGGCGGCCGCCACCATCGGCCCGATCATCCCGCCCTCGCTGCCGATGGTGATCTACGGCGTGTCGGCCGACGTCTCGATCGGCAAGCTGTTCCTGGCCGGCGTCATCCCCGGCGCTGCTGATGGGCCTGTCGCTGATGGCGATGGTCGCCGTCGTGGCGCGGCGCGAAGGCATGGCGCGCATGCCCTTCGCCGGTTTCGCGGCCAGTCGGCCGCACCTTCCTGCGACTGCTTCTTCGCCGTGATGACGCCGGTGGTGATCCTGCGGCGGCATGTTCAGCGGCATCTTCACGCCGACCGAGGCGGCCGCGGTGGCCTGCCTGTACGCGCTGTTCCTCGGGCTTCGTGGTCTATCGCACGCTGCGAGTTCAGGCAGCTCGGTCCGATCCTGGTCGAGACCGCCGAGACCACCGGCATCGTGCATGGTGCTGGTGATGGCGGCCGGCGCGCTCGGCTGGTGCATCTCGATCTCGCGCCTGCCGCAGACGCTGACGCCGATGATCCTGGCGACCGTCGACGAGCCCGCTGGTGTTCCTGCTGCTGGTCAACGTGCTGCTGCTCGTCGTCGGCTGCTTCATGGAAGCGCTGGCCGCGATGCTGATCCTGATCCCGATCCTCGCCCCGGCCGCGGCGAGCTACGGCATCGACCCGGTGCAGTTCGGCGTGATCGTCGTGCTCAACCTGATCATCGGCACGATCACGCCGCCGATGGGCGTCGTGCTGTTCGTCGTCACTCGCATCGCCGAGATCTCGCTTCGAAACCATGGCGCGCGCAATCCTGCCGTGGCTGATGCCGCTGCTGGTCGTGCTGGCTGGCGATCACGATGTGGCCGCCGCTGACGATGTGGCTGCCAGGCCTGATGAGCCGCAGCTGAAATCCGCTACGCTCGCGCCATGACCCCGCCAATACGATCCGAGCACCCCTTGGGCGGCATCTTCTCCGCGCTTGTCACGCCGTTCGGAGCCGATGGATCGCTCGACCTCGACAAGCTGGCGCCGCTTGCCGAGTTCGAGCTGGCGCAGGGCCTGCACGGTTTCTATGTCGGCGGCAGCACTGGCGAGGCCTTTCTGCAGACCGCGCAAGAGCGCAAGGCCGTCCTCGCGACGTTCGCGAAAGCCGTGCGGGGCCGCGCGAAACTGATCGCGCATGTGGGCGCCATTGGCACGGACGAAGCGATCGACATCGGGCGCGCGGCTGCTGATGCGGGCTACGACGCGATCTCGGCGATCCCGCCCTTCTATTACGACTTTTCGGCGGTCGAGGTGCTGGCGCATTACTGCGCGCTCGCGCAGGCCACGCCGCTGCCGCTGATCGTCTACAACTTCCCCGCCAAATCGGCGCGGCCGCTGACCACGCCGGATCTGCTGGCGCTGCTCGAGCATCCGAAGATCATCGGCGTCAAGCACACCTCGCAGAACCTGTATCAGTTGGAGCGCCTGAAGAGCGCGGCGCCACAGGCGGTGGTCTACAACGGCTACGACGAGATGTTCGCTGGCGGCTACGCGATGGGTGCCGACGGTGCCATCGGCACCACCTTCAATGTCATGGGACGGCTCTTCGTGCGCATGTTCGAGGCCCTGAAGTCCGGCGATGCGCGAGCTGCGCTGGCGTTGCAGTCGCGCGCCAATGCCGTGATCGATGTGCTCATCGAGGTCGGCGTGTTTCCCGGCACCAAGGCCATGCTGAAGATTCTTGGCGTCGACTGCGGGTACTGTCGGCGGCCGTTTGCCGAACTGACAGCGGCGCAGCAGGCGCGGGTCGAGACTGTCGTCGCCAGCCACTTGCGGACGGCGTGAGCACAACCGCGCGGTACTGAGCCTGGCTACGGTGTCAGCGGCGCGCGGCGGTCAGGGCCGTTGCTGGATGCCGGCGATGGCCCAGTTGCGGCTGTCGTCGGTGGGCTTGACCAGATGCCAGACCTCGTCGAAGGCGGTGGCCTCGGCGCCGGCCTCTTCACGCACGCGACCGGTGAAGTGCACGCTGACGATCTGCTGCTCGTTCTCTTGTACGAAATCGAGCACCTTGGCCTGCACGTCGACCACATCGGTGTGCTGCTGCGTGTCGCCGCGTTCGTGCAGGTCGACGCGCAGCGAAGCAAACAATTCCGGCGTCGTGAAATTGCGCAGGTCGTTCAGATCCGCGGTGTCGTTCGCCGCCTGCATGCGGATGAAGATCATCTTGGCCAGGCGCTCGAAGGCCTCGCCGTCGAAGTCGGCGGGCAGCGACGTGCTGGCCGCTGCGGCACCGGGCACCGCCAGCGGCGCCTGCAGATTCGAGCCGATCTCGGGGGCTAGCGCGCTGCGCTGCATGCCCGGACGCTCGTCGACGAACTGCGGCCGTGGTGCCGGCTGCGCGCGGGCGGCGCCGGCCGCTGCACCGGCCATCGCCAGCGGTGCGCCCTGTGTGTTGCCACCGGCGAAGCGGCGCACCAGCAGGCGGATGACGACGAACGCGACCAAGGCCAGCAGCGCCAGCATGACGAAGTTCGCCAGCCCCTCGCCCATACCGAGGTGGCTGAACAGGGCCGCCAGGCCCAGGCCTGCGGCGAGGCCGGCGATCGGGCCCATCCAGTTGCGCTTCGGTGCCGCCGCGGCGGCGCCTGCGGTCGGGGCAGCTGCGGCCGTCGGTGCGGCTTGTTGAGCCGGCGTGCTCTGTGCGGGCTTGTCGGGCGCGCTGCGTTGCATGCCCGAAGACTTTCCGCCGCCGAAGCGTCTGGCCTCGGAGTCCGAGGGCGCCAGCGTGAACCCCACGCCGATTGCCAGAACCATTACCCACCAGGCTTTGCTCATCATCGATTCCTTGCGACGTCGAAACAGGAGTGCACGCGCCGTATCTAGCGCGGCGCATAGTGTGCGTGATTTTGAGTCAGCTTCACGCCGGTGCGCGCGAAAGGCCTTGCGGTCTGCGGGTTCGCCCTTGTGTGCGTGCAATAGGACATCATCTGTCGACACGCGATTGATAGGGGAACACGTGACCGACACCTTGTTGTGGATTCTGAGCGTGCTGCTGATGGCGGTCGGCATGGCCGGGATCGTGCTGCCGGCCTTGCCCGGCACGCTGTTCGTGCTGGCGGGCATCGTGCTGGGCGCCTGGATCGACGACTTCGCGCGTGTCGGCGGGGGCGTCGTGGCGACCGTGAGCGTGCTGGCCGTGCTGGCTTGGGCGCTCGACTATGTCGCCGGACTGCTCGGCGCGCGGCGTGCCGGCGCCAGCCGCCAGGCCATCATCGGCGCCGCGCTCGGCACCGTGGCCGGCCTCTTCATGGGCCTGGTCGGTGTGCTGTTCATGCCATTGGTGGGGGCCGCGCTGGGCGAGTACATCGCGCAGCGAGACCACCGGCGTGCCGCCCATGTCGGCCTCTCGACCTGGCTCGGCATCCTGGCCGGCGTGGTGGCCAAGGTCGTCATTGCCTTCATGATGATCGGCATCTTCATTGCCGCGTTGATCCTCTGAACGCGGCGCGCGCGAGTTGCATTACCCTTGCGGCGACACCCCACGAAGGAAGCCCATGAAGACCCGTGCTGCCGTGGCCTGGAAGGCCGGTGCCCCGCTGACGATCGAGACGGTCGACCTCGAAGGCCCGCGTGCCGGCGAGGTGCTGGTCGAGATCAAGGCCACCGGCATCTGCCACACCGACCAGTTCACGCTCTCGGGCGCCGACCCGGAAGGCCTGTTCCCGGCCATCCTCGGCCATGAGGGCGCGGGCGTGGTGCTCGAGGTCGGCGCCGGCGTGACCACGCTGAAAGCGGGCGACCATGTGATTCCGCTCTACACGCCCGAATGCCGGCAGTGCAAGTTCTGCCTCTCGCGCAAGACCAACCTGTGCCAGCAGATCCGCGCCACGCAAGGCAAGGGATTGATGCCCGACGGCAGCTCGCGCTTCTCGATCGGCGGCAAGCCGCTGCTGCACTACATGGGCACGAGCACGTTCGCCAACCACACCGTGGTGCCCGAGATCGCGCTGGCGAAGATTCGCAGCGACGCGCCCTTCGACAAGGTCTGCTACATCGGCTGCGGCGTCACCACCGGCATCGGCGCGGTGCTGTTCACGGCCCAGGTCGAGGCCGGTGCCAATGTGGTGGTGTTCGGCCTCGGCGGCATCGGCTTGAACGTGATCCAGGGTGCGAGGATGGTCGGCGCGAACAAGATCATCGGCATCGACCTGAACCCGGCGCGTGAAGCGATGGCGCGGCGCTTCGGCATGACGGACTTCATCAACCCGAAGGACGTCGCGAACGTGGTCGATGCGATCGTCGGGCTCACCGACGGCGGCGCCGACTACAGCTTCGAGTGCATCGGCAACACCACCACGATGCGCCAGGCGCTCGAGTGCTGCCACAAGGGCTGGGGCCAGAGCGTGATCATCGGCGTCGCGGCTGCTGGCCAGGAGATCGCGACGCGGCCGTTCCAGCTTGTTACGGGCCGGGTCTGGAAGGGCACGGCCTTCGGCGGCGCGCGCGGCCGCAGCGACGTGCCGCGCATCGTCGATTGGTACATGGACGGCAAGATCGAGATCGACCCGCTGATCACGCACACGCTCGCGCTCGAAGACATCAACCAGGGTTTCGAGCTGATGGAGCGCGGCGAGTCGATCCGCTCCGTAGTCGTCTACTGATGGAAGAGATCCTGTTTGCCCTGCGCGGCGAGATCATCACGCTCGAAGCGCTGCTCAAGGCCAGCGGCCTCGTGACCAGCGGCGGCGCGGCCAAGCTGCTGATCGCCGAGGGTGGCGTCAGCGTCAACGGCGAGTCCGAGACGCGCCGCGGTCGCAAGCTGCGCGCCGGCGACGAGGTGCGCCTGGGCGAGACCGTGGTGCGTGTGCAGGCGCCCTAGCGGCGCAAAGCACGTCGGCCGCTCACCCCATCAGTTTGGTGGGCAGCCAGGTGGCCAGCTCGGGGAAGAAGCACAGGATCACGATCGCCAGCACCATGCACAGCATGAAGGGGAAGGCGCCCTTCAGGATGGTCGGCAGCCTGACGTCGGGCGTGATGCCGTTGATGACGAACAGGTTCAAGCCCACCGGCGGCGTGATCAGACCGAGTTCCATGTTGATGGTCAGGATCACGCCGAACCAGATCGGATCGAAGCCGGCGGCCGTGATGATCGGCATCAGGATCGGCGTGGTCATCAGGATGATGGCGGCCGGCGGCAGGAAGCAGCCGGCCACCAGCAGCATCAGGTTGATCGCCGCCAGGATGATCCAGCGGTTGACCTGCAGCTCGCCGATCGACGTGGCCACGGCCTGCGTGACCTGCAGCGACGACATCATGTAGCCGAACAGGATCGAGGTGCCGATGATCATCAGCAACATGCCCGACTCGCGCAGGCCGTCGCGCAGGATCGCCCACAGGTCCATCGGCCGCCAGACGCGGTAGATCACGATCACCATCACCAGGCACAGCGCGGCGCCCACGCCGGCGGCCTCCGACGGCGTGGCGATGCCGCCGTACAGCGCATAGACGACGCCGACGATGACGGCGATGAAGGGCAGCAGCTTGGGCAGCAGCTCGAGCTTTTCCTTCAGCGAGTAGATGCGCTCGCTGTCGACCAGCTTGGTGCCGCGCTTCCAGCTCAGGAACAGCGCCCAGGCCATGAACAGCACGATCAGCAGCAGGCCGGGAATGATGCCGGCGATGAACAGCCGCCCGATCGAGGTCTCCGAGGCGATGCCGTACAGGATCATCGTGATGCTGGGCGGGATCAGGATGCCCAGCGTGCCGCCGGCGGCGATCGCGCCGGTGGCCAGGTCGGCGTCGTAGCCGCGCTTGCGCATCTCGGGAATGCCCATCTTGCCGATCGCCGCGCAGGTGGCCGGCGACGAGCCGGTCAGGGCCGAGAAGAGCGCGCAGGCGCCGATGTTGGAGATCACCAGCGAGCCCGGCACCTTGTGCAGCCAGCGCGCCAGCGCCTCGTACAGGTCGCTGCCGGCGCGCGACGAGGCCACCGCCGCGCCCATGATGACGAACATCGGCAGCGAGACCAGCGTGAAGTCGCTCAGGCCGGCGAAGATCGTCTCGGGGACGAAGTGGACGCTGTTCCAGCCGTCGAAGACGACCATGAACAGCAGCGCCACCGCGCCCAGCCCGAAGGCGATCGGCAGGCCGGTGGCCAGCACCGCCACGGTGACGACGAAGATCACGAAGCCGATCATCAGCGGCGTCATGGCCGCCCCGGCTTGCACATGGCTGCAACGATCACAGCTTGTCCTCGGGCGACAGGCCGAAGGGGTGCTGGCGCCGCGACAGCACGAGCCAGATCTCGGCCAGGAACTGCAGGCACAGCAGGCCCAGGCCCACCGGCACGGACAGGTAGGGAATCCACAGCCGCGCGCGCCAGATCGACGACGTCGTCTCGTTGGCATGGAAAGTCTCGTACCACCAGGGCAGCGCGGCGTACAGGAAGAAGCCGCAGAACGCCAGCGCGATCAGACTGCCGACCAGGTGCAGCGCGCGCCGCGCCGGCGTCGAGACCATCAGCGGCACCACGTCGACGGCGACATGGCCGCGCGTGAGCAGGATGTAGGGCGCGCCGATGAAGGTGGCGGCCACCAGCGAGAAGGTGACGAACTCGGTCTGCCAGATCGACGATTGGCCGAGCACGGCGCGCACGAACACCATCTGGCAGACCACGCCGATCGAGAGCAGGATCAGGCCCGCCGCGGCGACGCCGAACACGCGCGACACCGCATGCACCGCCGCCACCCAGGCGGGCAGCCGCGGCGCGGGCTTCACTTGACACTCAGCGCCTTCTCGATCAGCTCCTTGCCGCCGGGCACCTTCTCGGCGAAGAGCCTTGTACGAGGTCTTCTGCGCCACGGCGCGCCAGGCGTCGGCGTCGGCGTCGCTCAGCGTGACGACCTCGACCTTGTTCTTCTTGAAGATGTCGACCATCTCGTCGTCGAGCTTCTTCGACTCGGCGTTGAAATAGTCCTCGGCCTTCTTCGACGCCGCGGTCAGCGCCTTCTTCTGCGCGTCGTTGAGCTTGTCCCAGCTCTTCTTGGAGATCAGCACCGGCTCGTACATGAACCACAGCGCGTTGTCGCCGGGCGCCGTGACGCACTTGAGCTGCTCGTAGAGGCGGAACGACACGAAGCTGCCCGACGAGGTGTCGGTGGCCTGCGCCACGCCCTGCTGCAGCGCGTTGTAGACCTCGCTCGACGGAATCGAGACGATCGACGCGCCAGCGCCGGCCCACATCTGCGAGAAGGTGGCGCCGGCCGAGCGGACCTTCAGACCGGCGGCGTCCTCCGGGCGCTTGATGCATTTGTCCTTGGAGCCGAAGGCGCCGGCCAGCCAGGCGTCGGCCAGCACGTGCACGCCGCCCTGCTCGATGATGCCCTTGATGTCCTTCATGAAGGGCGAGTCGTTGATGCGCTGCGCGTGTGCATGGCTCTTGACCAGGCCCGGCATCAGCGTGGCGCCGAACTGCGGATGAAAGCCCGAGGCGTAGTCGAGCGGGAAGGACGACATGTCGATCTGGCCGCTCAGCATCGCCTTCCACTGCTCCTGTGCCTTGACCAGGCTCGAGCCCGGAAAGACCTTGATCTCCAGGCCGACGTTGGCGGCAGCGACCTCCTTGGCAATCATCTGCACCATTTCGTCGCGCACGTCACCCTTGCCGCCGGGAAACTGGTGCGAGGCCTTGAGCGTGACGTTCTGTGCGATCGCCGGCGCGAACGGCATGGCCCCCAGCAAGAGGCTCGACAGCGCGGCGGCGAGAAGGGTTCGTTTCATGGGAGGGTCTCCTAGGTGGGGATGGATCCGGCAGCACGGGACCCGGCACAGGGCCGGGTGGGCGGCGGGCTCGACTATGCGACGATCAGCGCGAACGCTGAGCAAAGTCTATGGGCTTCGAGCGGCAAAGTCATCGGTACATCCCGCATGTCGGATTGGCCGCGGCGCGCCTTGCGCGCGCGTAGATCAGGGCTTGGCCGCCGCCTGCGCATTGATCTGGTCGTGCTTGTCGCGGATCGACACCGGCCATTGGGCCTTGATCCACGACAGCACGGCGATGATCTCCCGCTCGCTCAGCACGCCCTCGTAGGCCGGCATCGCCGAGGCGTAGTCCTTCAGGTTGGCGGCCTTGGCCACGCCGAGCTTGGTGATGCGCACCAGCACGTCGTCGGGGTGGTGCCAGGTGTGGCCGCTGGCGTCGTGCGGCGGCGCCGGCAGCAGGCCCTTGGCATCGCGCTCGCGCCAGTTGGGCTGGCCCTCGAGCCTGGTGCCATGGCAGGCCGCGCAATGGGTCTGGTAGATCGACTGGCCCTGCGCCACGACCTGGGCGTCGCCGGGCTGCAGGATGGCGACGCCCGGCTTGGCACCGAAGGGGTCGAATGTGGCCAGCGCGGCGACCACGGCGGCCACGGCCGCGGCGAGGAACATCAGGACGGTGCGGGACGGCATCGAATCACCTTCTCATGGCTGCACGGGGCTCACGGGTAGTCTGCCAGCATCGACGGCGACTCGGTGTGGCACGCTGCGACAATCGGGTCGCGCGATGTCGCGCCTGCCGATCCGATCGATGCGACGGACCCTTCGACCATGAGCGAACTCTCCAACTGGTGGCAATGGCTGCAGACACCGCTGTTCACGATGAGCGGGGCGCCGGTCAGCGGTGCGCGCATGCTCGGATTGCTCGTGATCGTGTTCGGCGCCTGGTGGGGCGCGGCCACGCTCGAAGGGGCGATCCGCCGCGTCGCCAGCCACCGTCCCGGCGCCAAGGGCGGCATCCTGGCCTGGGCGCGCATCCTGCGCTACGCCGTCTGGGTAGTGGCCACGCTGGTGGGCCTGGACTACCTCGGCATCGACATCACGCACCTGGCGCTGCTGGGCGGCGCCATCGGCGTGGGCATCGGCTTCGGTCTGCAGAGCATCTTCAACAACTTCTTCTCCGGCATCGTGCTGCTGCTCGAGAAGACCTTGAAGGAGGGCGACTTCGTCGACCTGCAGTCGGGCATCCGAGGCCATGTGCGCGAGATCAGCCTGCGCTACACGCGCGTCACGACCAACGACGAAGTCGACGTGATCGTGCCGAACTCGGAGTTCGTCAACGGCCGGGTCGTCAACTGGACCTACGGCAGCAACTTCCGCCGCCTGCGCGTGTCCTTCGGCGTGGCCTATGGCAGCGACAAGGAGGCGGTGAAGGCTGCGGGCCTGCGCGCCGCCGCCGCGGTGGCGACGACGGTGACCGATGGCAAGCGCCGCTCCGATGTCTGGCTGGTCGGGATGGGCGACTCCTCGCTCGATTTCGAACTGGTGGTCTGGGTCGGCGCCGAGGCCACGTCGTCGCCGGCCCGCGTCGAGGCCAACTACAAGTGGCATATCCACGAGGAACTGGTGAAGGCCGGCCTCGAGATTCCGTTCCCGCAGCGCGACCTGCACATCCGCACCGGTGACTTGCGCGTGCGCCTGGACGGCGACCACGGCGGCTTCGTCGTGGCGCCGGCGCCCAGGGCCGGCGCCTGAGCGCAGGCGCCACGCGCCGGTTGCAGGCATCCACTTCCTCGATGCGCGTCGAACAGCTCCGCCAGCGCCTGCGCGCCCTGGGTGCGGGGCCGGGCCACGAAGCCCATGTACTGCGCCGCTGGTTGCAGGCGCGGCCGCAGGACAGCGGGCGCCGGCGCATCGAGCATTACCTGCCGCAGGCGCTGCGCTGCGAACTTCCGACACTCGTCGCCGAGCTGGCGGCGCTGGCGCGACTGCGCTCGCAGCACCCGGCCGCGGACGGCTCGGCGCGGCTGCTGGTCGAGCTGGCCGACGGGCAGTGCGTCGAGAGCGTGCTGTTGCCGCGTGGTGGGCTGTGCGTGTCGACCCAGGTCGGCTGCGCGGTCGGTTGCGTGTTCTGCATGACCGGGCGCGACGGCTTGTTGCGCCAGCTCGGCAGCGCCGAGATCGCGGGCCAGGTGGCGCTGGCGCGAGCGCAGCGGCCGGTGAAGAAGGTCGTGTTCATGGGCATGGGCGAGCCGGCGCACAACCTGGACAACGTGATGGAGGCGATCGAACTGCTGGGCAGGGAGGGCGCGATCGGCCACAAGCAGCTCGTCTTCTCCACGGTCGGCGACGAGCGCGCCTTCGAGCGCCTGCTCGGCCTGGGCGCCGGGCACGTGCGGCCGGCGCTCGCGCTGTCGCTGCACACCACCAAGTCCGCGCTGCGCGCCGAGCTGCTGCCGCGCGCACCGCGCATCGACCCCGCGCGCCTGGTCGAACTCGGCGAGCGCTACGCCCGCGCCACGGGCTATCCGATCCAGTACCAGTGGACCCTGCTCGAAGGCGTCAACGACGGCGACGACGAGGTCGACGGCATCGTGGCGCTGCTGGCGGGCAAGTACGCGTTGATGAACCTGATCCCGTACAACGCGGTCGAAGGCTTCGCCTTCCGCCGCCCCGCAGCCGAGCGCGCCGCGGCGATCGCGCAGGCGCTGAACCGGCGCGGCGTGCTGACCAAGCTGCGCCAGTCGGCCGGCCAGGACGTCGACGCCGGTTGCGGCCAGTTGCGCGCGCGCAGCAGCGGCGCGCGGCGGATTCCGATCGTTGCGTCGGTGCCCGCGTAGTTCGCCTCACACCAGCGAGCGCAGCTCGCGCAGTAGCACCGAGAGCATCGCCATGTCGACCTGCGGCGCGGGCTTGACGTCGGCCAGCACCTGGTGGCAGCGTGAAACCTGCGCCGCGCGCTGCGACTCCCAGGCGTCGATCATCGCGGCCGGCACGTTGGCCTTGTCGCCCTGCAGCACCGAGCGCGCCAGGTCGCGTGCCAGCGAGGTCATGTCGTTGCGCATCGCCACCCGCGCCAGCGCCTGCCAATGGCTGTCGGCCGAGAGCGTGGCGATCTGCTGCGAGATCCAGCCCAGGTCCAGGCGGCCACCGACACCGAAGTAGACGCCGGCGACGGTGTCGGTCGCGGCACCGGTTTCGCTGCCGAGTTCGACGATGTCCAGGCCCGCCACCTGCGCGTCCATCCGCGCCACGCGTTGCGCCAGGGCCAGCGGCACGCCGTGACCGGTGAGCTGCGCGGTGGCCGCATCGAGCGTGGCGCGCTCGTTGGGCGCCAGCCAGTTTTCCAGACCGGCGCCCACTTCCTTGACCCCCGGGGCATAGCGCTTGATCGTGGCGTCGATGTCGCGCAAGGCGTCGCGGTGGCGCAGCAGCCAGACCGTGGCACGCTCGAACAGCCGCACCGTGGACAGCACGATCTCGTTCTGAACCGACTCGGCGACGATGTTGTCCAGCGCCTCGGTCTCGAGCCAGACCGTGACGAGGTCGAACACCTGCCGCGTGGCCAGGTAGGCGCGCACGATCTCGGACTGTGCCGCGCCGGTCTCCTCGTGCAGGCGGTTGACGAAGGTCGGACCGACGCGATTGACCATGCTGTTGATCACGTGCGTGGAAATGATCTCGCGCTTCAACGGATGCCGCTCGAGCGCGGCCGGGAACAGCTGGTGCAGGCGCGCCGGGAAATAGCGCTGCAGGGTGGTGGCGATGTGGGCGTCGTCGGGTGCGTCGGACGCCAGGACCTGGTCGTACAGTTCCATCTTGTGGTACGCCAGCAGCACCGACAGCTCGGGCGCGGTGAGGGCGTGGCCCGCCTGCCGGCGCCCGGCGATCGCGTCGTCGTCGGGCAGGAACTCCAGCGCGCGGTTCAGGCGCCCGCAGGCCACCAGGTGGCGCATGTAGCGGCTCTGCTCGTCGAGCAGGACGGTGCCGCGCGCACGCGTGACGGCCAGCACCTGGTTCTGGAAGCGGTTGTCGCGCAGGCACAGCGCGGCCACGTCGTCGGTCATCTCGGCCAGCAGCTTGTCGCGCTGCTTGACGGTCAGCTCGCCTTCGGCGACCACGGAGTTGAGCGCGATCTTGATGTTGACCTCGTGGTCCGAGCAGTCGACGCCGGCCGAGTTGTCGATCGCATCGGTGTTGATCAGGCCGCCGGCGAGCGCGAACTCGATGCGTCCGCGCTGGGTGCAGCCCAGGTTGCCGCCCTCGGCCACCACCTTGCAGCGCAACTCGTTGCCGTTGACGCGGATCGCGTCGTTGGCGCGGTCGCCGCACTCGGCGTGGCTTTCGGTCTCGGACTTGATGTAGGTGCCGATGCCGCCGTTGTAGAACAGGTCGACCGGCGCCAGCAGGATGGCGTGCAGTACCTCGGCCGGTGTCATCGGCTTGCCGTCGCCGGCCAGGCCCAGCACCTCGCGTGCCTGTGCCGACAGCGTGATCGACTTGGCCGTGCGCGGCCAGACACCGCCGCCTTCGGAGATCTTGCCCTTGTCGTAATCGGCCCAGGACGAGCGCGGCAGCGCGAACAGACGCTCGCGCTCGGCGAGGCTGGACGCCATGTCGGGCGCGGGGTCGATGAAGACATGGCGGTGGTCGAAGGCGGCCACGAGCCGGATGTGGCGCGACAGCAGCATGCCGTTGCCGAACACGTCGCCGCTCATGTCGCCGACGCCGGCGACCGTGAACTCCTGTGTCTGCGTGTCGTGGCCGAAGCTGCGGAAGTGGCGCTTGACGCTCTCCCAGGCGCCGCGCGCCGTGATGCCCATCTTCTTGTGGTCGTAGCCGACCGAGCCGCCCGAGGCGAAGGCGTCGCCGAGCCAGAAGCCGTACTCGGCGGCAATGCCGTTGGCGATGTCGGAGAAGGTGGCCGTGCCCTTGTCGGCGGCCACCACCAGGTAGGCGTCGTCGCCGTCGTGGCGCACCACCTGGGCCGGCGGCGTGATCTTGCCGTCGACGAGGTTGTCGGTGATGTCCAGGAGGCCGCGCAGGTAGGCCTGGTAGCAGGCCACGCCTTCCTTCATCAGCGCCTCGCGGTCGCCGGCCGGCGGCGCGCGTTTGAGCACGAAGCCGCCCTTGGACCCCACCGGGACGATGACCACGTTCTTGACCTGCTGCGCCTTCACCAGGCCCAGCACTTCGGTGCGGAAGTCCTCCATGCGGTCGGACCAGCGCAGCCCGCCGCGCGCCACGAAGCCGAAGCGCAGGTGCACGCCCTCGACCCGGGGCGAGCTGACGTAGATCTCGAACTTGGGCCGCGGCTCGGGCAGCCCCGGCACCGCGGCAGGGTCGAACTTGAACGACAGCACGGGCTTGAAACCGCCGCCCTCCAGGCGCTGGAAGAAGTTGGTGCGCAGCGTGGCCTCGATCAACGCCAGGTAGTGGCGCAGGATGCGGTCTTCGTCGAGATTGGCCACCTCGTCGAGCGCGGCGGCCAGGCGTGCCTTGATCTTGGACTGTGCCTCGGCGCGGTCGCCAGCGAGTGCAGGGTCGAAGCGGGCCGTGAACAGGGCCACCAGGTCGGCCGTGATTGCGGGGTGCGCGGCCAGGGCCTGTTCGATGTACGCCGGGCTGAACGTGAAAGCGGCCTGTTTCATGTAGTGCGCGTAGGACCGCAGCACGCTGACGCCGCGCCAATCCAGGCCGGCCAGCAGCACCAGGCGGTTGAAGCCGTCGTTGTCGTTGTCGCCATGCCAGGTGCGCGACACGGTCTCGTGGAAGCGTGCGCGCAGGCCCTCGACATCGACCTCGTCGCGGCCGGGCACCTGCATGCCGAAGTCGTCGATCCACAGTTCCGACGTCGGCGTGGCGCCGTCACCGGCGCGCTTGACGTCGTAGGGCCGCTCCTCGATCACGCGCACGCCCATGTGCTCGAGCATCGGCAGGCTCTGCGACAGCGGCGCCAGTTCGCCCGCGCGCACGAGCTTGAAGCGCAAGCGCCCGGGCGGCGCCTCGAGCGGCGCATACAGGCTCATCGCCAATGAATCAGGGCCGCTGAGCGACTCCATCAGCTCGATGTCGCGCACCGCTTCGCGCGGCGAATGGTCGTCGCGGTAGCCGGCGGCGAAGCCGTGGGCGTAGCGTTCGTAGAGCGTGTTGCCGCGCTCTTCGCCGCAGGCCTCGACAAGGGCTGCGAGCAGGTCATCTTCCCAGCTGCGCGCGATGCGCACCAGGCGCTGCTCGAGTTCGCGCACATCGATCTGTCCGGCGCTTTCGCTGCTGTTCGTACGCACGACGATCAGCACGCGCGCCATCGGCGAGTCGGAAAACTGCACCGAGAACTCGGACGATGCGCCCTGCAAGGCATCGCACAGCAGGGTCTGCATGCGCGTGCGCAGGTCGGTGTTGTAGTTCTCCCTGGGCACGTAGACCAGGCAGGATACGAAGCGGCCGAAGGCGTCGCGGCGCAGGAACAGCCGCGTGCGCTGGCGCTCGCCCAGCCGCAGGATACCCATCGCCGTGACGAAGAGCTCGCTGGCGTCGATCTGGAACAGCTCGTCGCGCGGGTACTGCTCGATGATCGTCGCCAGGGCCTTGGCGGCATGGCTCTTGGGCAGGAAGCCGGCGCGCTCGACGACGGCGGCGACCTTGCGCCGCAGCAACGGGATGTCGGCCGGGCTGGCGTTGTAGGCGATCGAGGTGTAGAGGCCGACAAAGCGGCGCTCGCCGATCACGTTGCCTTGGTCGTCGAAGCGCTTGACGCCGATGTAATCGAGGTAGCCCGGGCGGTGCACGGTGGCGCGACCGTTGGACTTGGTCAACAGCAGCACACGCGGCACGCGGGCCAGCGCACGCACTTCGGGTGGCAAGGCGGCGAAGGCGTTGGACGCGGCTGCCGTATCGGCGCTCACGCGCAGGATGCCCAGCCCGCCGCCGGACACGCGCAGCGTGTCCTCGCCCTCGACGGCCACCAGGTCGTAGTCACGCTGGCCGAGCAGGGTGAAGTTGTCGTCGGCCAGCCACTCGAGAAAGGCCAGGTCCTCGGCCAGGTCTTCGGTCGGCGCGGCGGGCGGCCGCT
The DNA here is from genome assembly GCA_963740395.1 of uncultured beta proteobacterium. Lineage (GTDB taxonomy): Bacteria > Pseudomonadota > Gammaproteobacteria > Burkholderiales > Burkholderiaceae_C > CADEEN01. The sequence continues at coordinate 11,571 of CAVUEP010000071.1, read as the reverse complement.
GACGCAGCTGCACGGCCGTGTCGATGACGGCTTGGCGCATCGGCTTCCAGTCCTCCACCGCGGCGCGCACATCGCCCAGGATGCGCAGCAGACCGTCGTGCAGTTCGGTCAGTCGCTTGGGATCGGTACGGTGGTCGACCTCGACATGGATCAGCGACTCGAGGCGGCCTTCGGCCTCGTTGCGCTTGCGCGCCAACCCGACGACGCGGTGCTCGGCGTCGCGGCGGATCTTGATCACCGGGTGCACGATCAGGTGCATCGTCAAGCCCTGGCGATTGACCTCCATCGTGATCGAGTCGACCAGGAACGGCATGTCGTCGTTGATGATCTCGATCACGGTGTGCGTCGACTGCCAGCCGTGTTCGTCCAGGCGCGGGTTGTAGACGCGCAGCTTGGCCGCGCCGCCGGTGTAGCTGCGGGCAAAATTCCAGTGCGACATAGCTGCGCCGTACAGGTCGGGCAGCGAGCGATCGGCCAGGTCTTCGGTGGCGACTTCGGCGTAGTACTGGCGCGCGAACTCGGCCGCGTCGGCGGCCTGCTCCGGCGGCACCTTGGCACGCACCAGTTCGACCACCTGCTCGATCAAGGCACCGGAGCCTTGGCTGTCGGGCGCGACTTCGCGCGCCGTGCCGGACGGGTTCATCTGGGTCTCCTGCATCTTCGATGGCATGGCCCAAGCATAGGCGCACGCCGGTGGCGCACTAGAACGCTGCGATGTCCGTGATCGCGCGCCCGAGGATCAGCGCGTGCACATCGTGCGTGCCCTCGTAGGTGTTGACCACCTCGAGGTTGACCAGGTGGCGGGCAACGCCGAACTCGTCGCTGATGCCGTTGCCGCCGAGCATGTCGCGTGCCGTGCGCGCGATCTCCAGCGCCTTGCCGCAGTTGTTGCGCTTCATGATGCTGGTGATCTCGACCGAGGCCGTGCCGTCGTCCTTCATGCGGCCCAGGCGCAGGCAGCCTTGCAGGCCCAGCGTGATCTCGGTCTGCATGTCGGCGAGCTTCTTCTGGATCAACTGGTTGGCGGCGAGCGGCGGCCGAACTGCTGGCGGTCGAGCACGTACTGGCGCGCGCGGTGCCAGCAGTCCTCGGCCGCGCCCAGCGCGCCCCAGGCGATGCCGTAGCGCGCGCTGTTCAGGCAGGTGAACGGGCCCTTCAGGCCGCGCACCTCGGGGAAGGCGTTCTCCTCGGGGCAGAACACCTTGTCCATCACGATCTCGCCGGTGATGCTGGCGCGCAGGCCGACCTTGCCGTGGATGGCCGGCGCGCTCAGGCCCTTCATGCCCTTGTCCAGGATGAAGCCGCGGATCGCGCCGTCGTCGTCCTTGGCCCAGACCACGAACACATCGGCGATCGGCGAGTTGCTGATCCACATCTTGCTGCCGCTGAGCGCGTAGCCGCCGGCCACCTTCTTGGCGCGCGTGACCATGCTGCCGGGGTCGGAGCCGTGGTTGGGCTCGGTCAGGCCGAAGCAGCCGATCCACTCGCCGGTGGCCAGCTTGGGCAGGTACTTCTGCTTCTGCGCCTCGGTGCCGAACTCGAAGATCGGCACCATCACCAGCGAGCTCTGCACGCTCATCATCGAGCGGTAGCCCGAGTCGACGCGCTCGACCTCGCGCGCCACCAGGCCGTAGCAGACGTAGTTCAGGCCGGCGCCGCCGTAGGCCTCGGGAATCGTCGGCCCGAGCAGGCCGAGCTCGCCCATCTCGCGGAAGATCGCCGGGTCGGTCTTCTCGTTGCGGAAGGCCTCGAGCACGCGCGGCGCCAGGCCGCTCCTGGCAGTAGGCGGTGCGCGGCGTCGCGCACCGCGCGCTCGTCGTCGCTGAGCTGCTGGTCGAGCAGCAGCGGGTCGTCCCAGTGGAAGCGTGCTTTGGTGCTTGGCCATGGCGGTGGCTCCGTTGGATTGGTGTCAGTTCGATCGGGATGACGGCGGTGACTTCGATCTCGACCTTGGCGCGGTCCTCGATCAGCGCGCTCACCTGCACCGCGCGTCATCGCCGCGTTGAAGTCGCCGATGAGTCTCGCGGAACGCCGCGCCGATCTCGCGCCCGCGCGCCAGGTATTCGCGCTTGTCGGTCACGTACCAGGTCATGCGCACGATGTGCTCGGGCCTGGCCGCCGGCCTCGGCCAGCACCTCGACGACGTTCTGCAGCGCCTGGCGCACCTGCGGCACGAAGTCGTCGCTGTGGAACACGTCCCTGCGCGTCCCAGCCGATCATGCCGGCGACGAAGACCTGGCGTGCCGCGCGCGGCCACGCCGTTGGCGTAGCCCTTGGGGCGCGGCCAGTGCGCGGGTTGCAGCAGATCGAAGCTCATGGCCACGCCCTTCAGCAGGTCACGCCCGATGATCAGTTGCTGCACCTCGCTGGCGCCTTCGTAGATGCGCAGCGCGCGGATCTCGCGGTACAGGCGCTCGACCGGCATGCCCGCTGACGACGCCCAGGCCGCCGAACAGCTGCAGCGCGGCGTCGATGACCTGCTGCGCGCCTTCGGTGGCGGCCAGCTTGGCCATCGCGGCCTCGCGCGTCACGCTGACGGCCCTGGTCGCGCTGCCAGGCGGCGCGATAGGTCAGCAGCGCGGCGCTGTCGATCGTCGGTGGCCATCTGCGCCAGCTTGGCCTGCGTCAGCTGGAAGTCGGCCAGCGTCTGGCCGAACATCTGCGGCTGGCGGCGCGTGCCAGGCCTTCTTCCAGCGCGCGGCGCGCAAAGCCGAGCGCGGCGGCGGCGACGCTGGTGCGAAACACATCGAGCGTGCGCATCGCGACCTTGAAGCCTTCGCCGGCTGCGCCGATGCGCTGCGCCAGCGGCACGCGGCAATTCGTCGAAGCGCAGCCGCGCCAGCGGGTGCGGCGCGATGACGTCGATGCGCTCGGCGATCTCGAGACCCGGCGTGCTGGCCTCGACGACGAAGGCCGAGATGCCGCGCGCGCCGGGCGCTTCACCGGTGCGCACGAAGACGACGTAGAAGTCGGCGATGCCGCCGTTGGTGATCCAGGTCTTCTCGCCGTCGATCACGGCGTGGTCGCCGTCGATGCGCGCCGCGCATTGCATCGCGGCGACGTCGGAGCCGGCGTCGGGCTCGGACAGCGCGAAGGCGGCGATCGCCTCGCCGCGCGCCACGCGCGGCAGCCAGCGCTGCTTCTGCGCGGGCGTGCCGGCCAGCGAGATCGCGCCCGAGCCCAGGCCCTGCATCGCAAAGGCGAAATCGGCCAGGCCGTTGTGGCGCGCCAGGATCTCGCGCGCCAGGCAGATCATGCGCGTGTCGATGACGTCGGCGGCTGCCGCCGTAGGCGTAGCCGGCGACGGCGTGGCGCAGCCAGCCGGCCGCGCCGAGTTGCTGCACCAGGCGGCGGCATTCGGCGTCGACGTCGTGGCCATGGCTGGTCGCGGACGGCGTCTGGTCGCCCAGGTCGTCGAGCGCGGCAGCGAAGTCACGGTGCCGCTCCTCGAAGAACGGCCAGCGCAGGTGCTCGAGCGGATTCATCAATCGCCCTTGAAGACCGGCTTGCCCTTGGCCGACGAAGGCGCGGTAGGCGCGGCCGAAGTCTTCGGTCAGCATGCACAGCGCCTGCGCCTGCGCCTCGGCCTCGATCGCCTGGTCGATGCCCATGTTCCATTCCTGGTGCAGCATGGTCTTGGTGATGCCGTTGGCGAAGGTGGGGCCGCTGGCGAGCTCGCGCGCCAGCGCCAGCGCCTCGGCTTGCAAGTCCTCGGGCGCCACCAGCCGGTTGTAGAAACCCCAGCGTTCGGCCTCGTCACCGCCCAGCGCGCGGCCGGTGTAGAGCCACTCGCTGGCGCGGCCGTGGCCGACGATGCGCGGCAGCATTGCGCAGGCGCCCATGTCGCAGCCGGCCAGGCCGACGCGGTTGAAGAGGAACGCGGTCTTGCATGCGCGCCGTGCCCAGCCGCAGATCGCTGGCCATGGCGACGATGGCGCCGGCGCCGGCGCAGACGCCGTCGACCGCGGCGATGATCGGCTGCGGGCAATGCCGCATCGCCTTGCACCAGGTCGCCGGTCATGCGCGTGAACATCAGCAGCTCGGGCGCCTTCAGCTTGCATCAGCGGGCCGATGATCTCGTGCACGTCGCCGCCCGAGCAGAAATTGCCGCCCGCGCCCTGCACGCACGCACGCAGTGCACGTCGGTGGCGTAGCGCAGCTGACGGAACAGGTCGCGCAACTCGGCGTAGGACGCGAAGGTCAGCGGGTTCTTGCGCTCCGGGCGATTCAGCGTGATCACGCCCACGCCGGCATCGACCTGCCAGAGGAAGTGCACGGCCGGGTAGCCGGCCAGCGCGACGCGGTTGCCGGCGACCAGGGCGGGGTCGACGCGTGTTTCATGGTGCGCTCAGGAGGTCGAGACAAGGTGCCATTGTCTCGCTCCCGGCTAGGGCTCGCTATCAGCGCCGCACGCTCGCGCTGGAACAGCGTCTCGAGCTGCGTCTTGCCGACTGCGGTACTGCCGCGGCCAGGCCAGCGCCGGTGTAGCCGATCTTGGCCGCTTCGGTCAGCGTCCAGGCCGGGTTGGCCAGGTGCGGGCGCGCGACCGCGCAGAGGTCGGCGCGGCCGGCGGAGATGATGCTGTTGACATGGTCGGCCTCGGAGATCGCACCGACCGCGATGGTGGCGATGCCGGCCTCGTTGCGGATGCGGTCGGCAAAGGGCGTCTGGTACATGCGGCCGTAGGTGGGCTTCTGCTCGGCGCTGACCTGGCCCGAGGAGCAGTCGATCATGTCGGCGCCGGCGGCCTTGAAGGCGCGCGCGATCTGCACCGCGTCGTCGGGCGTGATGCCGCCTTCGACCCAGTCATGGGCCGAGATGCGCACCGAGATCGGCAGTCGTCCGGCCAGACCTGCGCGCACGGCGCTGAACACCTCGAGCGGAAAGCGCAGCCGGTTCGCCAGCGTGCCGCCGTAGTCGTCGCTGCGCCGATTGGTCAGCGGCGAAATGAAGGCTCGACAGCAGGTAGCCGTGCGCGCAGTGCAGCTCGAGCCAGTCGAAGCCGGCCTGCGCGGCCAGATGCGCGCTGTGCACGAAGTCGTCGCGCACACGGTCCATGTCGGCGCGGGTCATCGCGCGCGGCACGCTGGCCGCCCTCGAGATAGGGCTGGGCCGAGGGCGCGATCAGCGGCCAGTTGCCCTGCGGGCAGCGGCTGGTCGGCGCCGGCGCCGTCCCAGGGGGCGTTGGTCGAGCCCTTGGCGCCGGCGTGGCCGAGCTGGATCGCGATCTTGGCGTCGGTCTCGCGGTGCACGAAGTCGACGATGCGCTTCCAGCCGTCGCGCTGGGCTTCGTTCCACAGCCCCGGGCAGCCCGGCGTGATGCGCGCGTCGGCGACTGGGGCAGGTCATCTCGGCCACCACCATGCCGGCGCCGCCCATCGCGCGCGCGCCCAGGTGCACCAGGTGGTAGTCGGCGGGCAGGCCGTCGACGCAGGAGTACTGCGCCATCGGCGAGACGACGACGCGGTTCTTCAGCGTCACGCCGCGCAGCGTGTAGGGCGTGAACATCGGCGGCGATCGGCGCCTGCGGTCGGCTGCAGCGCCACCGGCGCGCGCGGCGAACCAGCGTTCGAAGCCCTCGAGCCAGCCCTTGTCGCGCAGGCGCAGGTTCTCGTGGCTGATGCGCTGGCTGCGCGTGAGCATCGAGTACATGAACTGCTCGGGTTCGAGCTGGTCGCAGTAGCGCTCGCCGCAGACCTCGAACCACTCCATCGCGTTCCAGGCCGCGTTCTGCAGGCGGATCACGTCGATCGCGCGCAGCGCCTGGTAGCGCGCCAGCACTTCGGGAATGTGCTCGCGCGTGTCGCCGTGCTGCTGGAACTGGCGCGTCAGTTCGATCGCGTCTTCCAGCGCCAGCTTGGTGCCCGAGCCGATCGCGAAGTGCGCGGTGTGCACCGCGTCGCCCATCAGCACGACATGGCTGCGGCCGTTGAAGTGCGACCACTGCTCGCACTTGACGCGCTGGAAGTTGATCCAGGCCGAGCCGCGCAGGTGCCGCGCGTTGCTCAGCAGCCTGGTGCCCTGCAGGTTGGCGGCGAAGAGCTGTTCGCAGAAGGCGATCGACTGGTCGACGTCGGCGTGGTCCAGGCCATGTGCCAGCCACACGCTCTCGGGGCATTCGACGATGAAGGTGCTCGTTTCGTCGTCGAACTGGTAGACATGGGCCTGGAACCAGCCGTGTTCGGTCTTTTCGAAGATGAAGGTGAAGGGCTCGTAGCGCTTCTTTGCGCCGAGCCAGATGAAGCGGTTCGGGCGCGTGACGATGTCGGGCTTGAAGACCGCGGCGTACTTGCCGCGGATGCGCGAATTGATGCCGTCGCTGGCGATCACGAGGTCGGCGTCGGCGTCGGCGTAGTCGGTATCGCTCTCGGCCTCGGTCTCGAACACCAGCGCCACGCCCAGGGCTTCGCAGCGGGCCTGCAGGATGTTGAGCAGTTTCTTGCGCCCGATGCCGACGAAGCCATGGCCGCCGGAGCGGATCGTGCGGCCCTTGAAATGCAGTTCGATGTCGTCCCAATGGGCGAACGAGGCTTCGATCGCGTCGGCCGTTTCGCGGTCCCACTCGCGCATGTTGTCCATTGTCGCGTCGGAAAACACCACGCCCCAGCCGAAGGTGTCATAGGGCTTGTTGCGCTCGACCACGCTGATGTCGTGGTGGCGCCCGAGCTGCTTCATCAGCAGCGCGAAATAAAGACCCGCTGGGCCGCCGCCGATGCAGACGATCTTCATGCAGGCCGCCGCGGACGGCGCGCGACGCAACGGGCCATGGCTTTCACGGGCTGGCAGGACACGCTTGAATTGCTCGGTGGATGCATGCGAATCGGCACTTGGGACCCGGCAGATTCTGCCTGCGCCGAGCGGCGGGCGGGCCGCCCAGGGCACGTCGTTGCCGAATCGATGGAGTCATGCCAGACTAGACTGTTACAAACTGTGGGCTGCCGTGACGTTCGATTTTGACGACCAGGACTGGGAGAGCGGGTATCCGACACCGCGCGAGGCCCGGCGTGACTCGACGATATGGAAGATCGCGGCCGGCGTGGCCATTGGCGCCGTGCTCGGCGGCACGCTCGTGGCTGCCCTGGATCGGTACCTGCCGCAGTTGGCCCTGACCGAAGCCGCGCAAGTGTTCGGTGAGGCGATGCGCGACAGCGGCGAACGTAGCGCGCCCGAACCCGCGCCGCCGGTGCGTGACAGCACGGCGCCGGAGCCCATGCCACTGGAGAAGCAGCTCACGCAGGCTGAGGCCGCACCACCGAGCGCCGGCGTCGTGGCGCCCGCGCCACCCCGCGTCGTTGACGTCGAGCGCAAGCCGGCCGCCGAGACCGGCGCGCGCGACGAACTCAACCGCAAGGCACAGGCTTGGAACGAGTTCTACAAGAAGCCCAGGCACTGCGTCGAGCACCCAAGCGCCGATACGCTGGTGGAGTGCGCGAACCACTACATTCGCGCCAAGCGCGAATTCGAAGCGGCCTACATGGCAGGCTCACGCTGAGGCCGAGCCGGCTCGTCAGCGCTGACGGCAGCGTGGCCGCCGTGATCGACTGCAACAGGGCGCGCTAGCGCGCGGGCTTGGTGTGGCGCCTCAGGCGCCCGTCGTGCGAATCGTCAGCAGCCGCTGCAACTCGTCCTGCACTTGCGCCGGAAAGCCCGCGCTGCCCCAGCGCGCGTCTTCGATCAGCAACTGCAGGCTCTGGGTGGAGCTAGCCGGCTGGGACCAGTCCTGCGCCAGCCGGTTGGCCACATGCGGATAGCGGTCGCACAGGGCCTTGGGCCGGGACGGCGCAGGAAACGCGACCAGCCAGTCGATCGTGGTGCCCGCCAGCATGCGCTCGATCGAGGTCGGCTTGTGGTCTTTCAGGCGACCGAAGTTGATCGACAGCGGGTCTCTGTCGATGCCGTCGTCGGCGGGAGCGTTGACTTCCTTGGCCACGGCCGCAGGCTCGATGGCTTCGAAGTCGATGGATCCGGAAGGCCGGAATTCGAACGGTGTAGTCGACATGAGTGGATTCGGTTTCACGCAAGGGCGTGCACGAAACGGATTCTAGGAAGCGTGGGCGCCGTCGTGGCGGCTAAATCCACTTGTAACCGTGTGCAGCTTCACGCAAACGGTCAATGGATGGACGGACTTCGCAGATCCCGGCGCGCCGACTTGATGCGCGCGAGCGCTGTTCGACGGCCGCCGATTCCGGCGGCGACGCGTCAAGGGCGGCGTGCCGATCGCAACGCCACGGCACGCAGCGCAACGGCGCCGAGCAGCGCGCCCAGGGCAATGCCCACCGCATCGCCGAGCATGTCGCCCCATTCCGAGGCCCGGCCCGGCACGAAGGCCTGCAAGACTTCGATCAGACCTGCAAAGGCCAGCAGGGAACACAGCCAGAGCAGGCGCGCGCGATTCGACGCGGGATGACCCAGGCAGGCGGAAAACGCGAGCGCCGTGAAGGCCAACATGTGATTCAGCTTGTCCCAGCCGAAGTCGATGCTGGGCGGCGGATTGGGCGTCAATGCCAGGACGCTGACGACGACGACGAGCAGCGTCGTCACGAGTCGCCACGCGCGCGACGCCGCCAATGCTGCAGCCACTGCGTGGGCGACTGGTTGCATGGGATGTGAGGGGGGAGTCATTGGGGGCGCCGAATGTCGACGTCCGCATGACACACCGCGGCGCCGCGCATCGCAGGGCGTAAAGGACGCGCAATGGGTCGGCCTGCGCCGACCTGCTGATCCTTGATTCAAGTGGTGCCGGTGAGAAGAGTCGAACTCCCGACCTTCGCATTACGAATGCGCTGCTCTACCAACTGAGCTACACCGGCGCTTTGAACAGCCGCGAATTATAGAGGCTAGGCGTACGTCACCGAGGCCGGGTCGCCGTCGAGATGGGGCAGGGTGTTGAACGTGATCAGCGTGTGGCGCTTCGGGCCGACCTTGAATTCGCTCAGCGCACTGTTGCGGATGTGCAGGTTGAGTTCGATCGTCGCTTCGGCGCCCAGGCCCAGCACCTGGCCGATGGCGGTGGCGATCGGGCCGCCGCTGGAGACGATGAGCACGCGTTGCCCGGCATGTGCGTCGCGCACGTGGTCGAGCGCCGCGACGACGCCGGCGACGAAGTCGGCGTGCGAGGGCATGCCCTCGGGCTGCGTGGCCGCGGCCATCCACTGGCGCAGGCCGCGGCGCAGCAGCCGGAAATGCTCACGCACCTGCGCGGGCGTGCGTGCCGGCGCGATCGGTCCGGCGTGCACCGTGCGCACCAGCGCCTCGCTGTCGAACTCGTCCAGGCCCGGCAGCGCAACCGCCTCGTGCCGCACCTGCAGGCCTTCCTCGATGCCGGCCAGCGTCTGCGCATGGCGGCGCAGCGTGCCGGTGAACACGGCGTCGAAGCGCGCGCCCTGGCTGCGGAACCAGGCGCCCAGGCGCCGGCTCTGCTGCTGGCCCAGCGCGCTCAACTGGTCGTAGTCGGCGGCGCCGAACGAGGCCTGGCCATGGCGCACGAGGTAAAGGGTTCCCATGTCGGCGTTGATTGTGCGGGCGCAAGTGGCGGGCCGGCATGCGGGCCTAGACTGGGTGTCGTTCGACGCAGCAGCAAGGAGCCGTGATGAGGGTCGGGTTATTGACCGGTGGGGGCGACTGCCCGGGGCTGAATGCCGTGATCCGCGCGGTCACGAAATCGCTGATGGCGCATGCACAGGCCGACGTCGTCGGCATCGAGCAGGGTTTTCTCGGCCTGATCGAGCGCCGCTCGCGGCCCCTGCGCTGGGATGACGTGTGCGGCATCCTGGGGCATGGCGGCACGATCCTGGGCACCCACAACCGCGCCAATCCGTTCGCCTACTTCGGTGCCGATGGCGCCGACGTGTCGGCGGCGGCGCTGGCCTATGCGCGCGAACTGGGCCTTGACGCGCTCGTCGTGATCGGCGGCGACGGCAGCATGGCCATTGCCGAACGCTTCGCGCGGCTGGGCCTGCCGGTGGTGGGCGTGCCCAAGACGATCGACAACGACTTGCATCACAACGACCGCAGCTTCGGTTTCGACACCGCGGTGGCCACCGTGACCGATGCGCTCGGGCGCCTCGAGACCACCGGCCAGAGCCATGGCCGGGTGATGATTCTCGAGACCATGGGTCGCTACGCCGGCTGGATCGCGCTCGAAGCCGGCCTGGCCGGCGCGGCCGACGTGATCCTGCTGCCCGAGATCGGGTATTCGGTGGCGACGGTGGCCGAGCGCTGCCGCGAGCGCGAGCAGCGCGGCCGCCTGACGCTGATCTGCATTGCCGAAGGCGCCGCACCCGCAGGCGCGGCGATGACGGTAGCCGCGCACGACGCCTCGTCGCCCGATCCGATCCGCCTGGGCGGTGTCGCGCATGTGCTGCGAGCGCAACTCGAGCCGCTGGTCGACAGCGAAGTGCGGGCCACCGTGCTCGGGCACCTGCAGCGGGGTGGCGTGCCGACGCCGTTCGACCGCGTGCTGGCCACGCAGTTCGGCACCGAGGCGGCGATGATGCTGCGCCGCGGTGAGTTCAATCGCATGGTGGCGCTGCAGGGCGGCAAGTTGTGTAGCGTGGCGCTGGCCGATGTGGCGGGGCGCAACCGCACCGTGCCGCTCGACCACCCGCTGCTGGCCTGCGCGCGCCAGATCGGTGTCTGCCTGGGCTGAGGGCGGCGCCCCGCGCAGCGTTGGGCACAATCACGCGCATTGAAAGATTCAGGAGCCGAGATGCCCGCAGTCAAGATCCTCGTCGCCCAGGGCGGCGGCCCCACCGCCGTCATCAACCAGTCGCTGGCCGGCGTGGTGCTGGAAGCGCGGCGCTTCGGCGGCGTCGAGCGCATCTACGGCGCGCGCCACGGCGTGCGCGGCATCGTCAACGAAGACTTCGTCGACCTGACCCAGGAGACCAGCCACAACCTCGAGCTGGTGGCCGCCACGCCGGGGTCGGCGCTGGGCTCGACGCGCGACAAGCCCGACCTCAAGTACTGCCAGCAGATCTTCGAGGTCTTGCGCGCACATGGCATCGGCTACTTCTTCTACATCGGCGGCAACGATTCGTCGGACACGGTGCGCATCGTCAACGAGGAGGCGGCCAAGGCCGGTTATTCGCTCTGCTGCATCCACATCCCCAAGACGATCGACAACGACCTGGTGTCCAACGACCACACGCCGGGATTCCCCTCGGCGGCGCGTTTCGTGGCCCAGGCCTTCGCCGGCGCCAACCTCGACAACGCGGCCTTGCCGGGCGTGTACGTGGCTGTCGTGATGGGGCGCCATGCCGGTTTCCTGACCGCAGCCTCGGCGCTGGGCAAGAAGTTCCCCGACGACGGCCCGCACCTGATCTACGTGCCGGAGCGCACGTTCGTGATCGACAAGTTCCTGGCCGACGTCAAGGCCACGCAGGAGCGGTACGGCCGCTGCGTCGTCGCGGTGTCCGAAGGCATCCACGACGCCTCGGGGCAGCCGATCCTGGCGCAACTGGCCAAGCAGGTCGAGCACGATGCGCATGGCAATGTGCAGCTCTCGGGCAGCGGCGCGCTGGCCGACCTGCTGTGCGAGGAGATCAAGGCCAAGCTCGGCTTGAAGCGCGT
>CAVUEP010000070.1:0-57879 GCA_963740395.1 uncultured beta proteobacterium | reverse complement strand
TGACGCCGATCGAGACGCTGGCCGGACAATGGATCGCCGAACACCCCGAGTACCACGCCGAACTGGCCGACCTGGACGCCGCGTTGGCGGCGAGCTACACGGTCGAGGACGGTCGCAGCAACCCGTTCCTGCACCTGTCGATGCACCTGACGATCACGGAGCAGGTGGCCATCGACCAGCCGCGCGGCATCAAGCAGGCCTTCGAGCTGCTCGCCGCCCGGCTCGGCTCGGGCCACGAGGCGCAGCACCAGGTGATGGAATGCCTGGGCGACATGATCTGGACCTCGCAGCGCGCCGGTCTGCCGCCGGACGGCCATGCCTACCTGGACTGCGTGCGCAAGCGCGCGACGGCGTAAATTCCCGGCCTGTCGCGTCGGCGCCGACGCGGCGCGCTTGCAACGTCACTCGCCGACCAGGCCGTTGCGAATGGCGTACACCGTCAACTCGGAATTGTTCGCCAGCCCGAGCTTCTGCAGCACACGGGCGCGGTAGACCGACACGGTCTTGGGCGACAGGGTCAGGTCGGCGGCGATGTCCGACAGCCGCTTGCCCGAAGCGATCAGGGTCAGCGTCTGCAATTCGCGATCCGACAGGCTCTCATGCGCCTGCTCGGCCGTCGGCGAGGTCAGGCTTTCGACCAGCATCTGCGCGATCTCGGGTGTGACGTACTTGCGCCCCTGGGCCACGGTGCGCACCGCCTGCACGATCTGCTGCGGATCGCCACCCTTGTTGACGTAGCCGTAGGCGCCGCCGCGCAGGGCCCGGATCGCGTACTGGTCTTCCGGATACATGCTCACCACCAGCACCTTGACCGGGCTGGCCTCGTCCTTGAGCACATGCAGCACGTCCAGGCCGCTGCGCCCGGGCATGTTGATGTCCAGCACCAGCACGTCGCAGCGCGTGTTGCGCATCAGGCTGCGCAACTCGCCGTAATCGCCGGCCTCGCCGACGACGCGGATGTCGACCGCCTCGGCCAGCGTGTCGCGGATGCCGCGCCGGATCAGCGCGTGGTCGTCGCAGAGGATGACTTCGATCATAGGTCGCCCCAGGCGGAGGGGTCGTGGCTGTCGCGGTCGAATCCAGTATCGCCGAAGGCGCTGTCGCCGCTGTGCGGGCCGCGCGGTCCCACCGGTACCGACAGGATCATCGTCGTGCCGCTGGCGCCACTGGAAAGATCGACCCAGCCACCGACCGTGTCGGCGCGCTCGCGCAGGCCGCGGATGCCGAAACTCTTGGTCTTGGCGAGGTCCTCGGCGCGCAGGCCGCGGCCGTTGTCGCTGACTTCGATCGACAGCACGCCGCGCGCCAGCGATAGGTCGATCGCGACCTTGCCGGCCCGCGCATGCTTGCTGACATTGGTCAGCGCCTCCTGCACCGCACGGTAGGCCACCAGCGGCACGCCGGGGGGCAGCTCGAGGTTCTCGTGGCTGGTGCGGAACGCGCACTCGACGCCGGTGCGCTTCTCGAAGCGCTGCCCCATCCACTGCAGCGCCGCCACCAGACCCTGCTCGAGGATCGCCGGGCGCAGGTTGTGCATCACGCGCTGGCTGGCCTCGATCGCATGCGCGGCCATCTCCAGCGCCGACTGCACCTTCTGTTGCACGCCGGGCTCCTGGCTGTGGCGGCCGATCCAGGCGAGGTCGAACTTCAGGGCCGTCAGCGCACCGCCGACGTCGTCGTGGATCTCGCGTGCAATGGCCGCGCGCTCCTGCTCGACACTGGTCTGCAGGTGCTGTGCCAGCTCGGACAGTTGCTGGCGCGACGCCGCCAGCTCGCGGTCGGCCGCCATGCGGGCGCGCCGCGTCTCGTTGGCCTCGATCGCCAAGTCCAGTGCCGGCGACAGGCGCGCCAGGTTGCTCTTGAGCAGGTAGTCGTTGGCACCGTTGCGCATGGCCTGGACGGCGACGTCCTCGCCGATCTCGCCGGAAACGATGATGAAGGGCAACAGGCGTCCGCTGTCCTTGAGGATCTCCAGCGCCGCCAGGCCGGTGAAGCCCGGCAGGTTGTAGTCCGACACGATCGCGTCCCAGTCCTCTTCCAGCGCCGCACGAAACCCGTCCTCGGTTTCGACGCGCAGCGTCTGCACGGGACGCCCATCGACTGCCAGGTGCGCCATCGCCAGCTCGTGGTCGACCTCGGAGTCCTCAAGGTGCAAGACGCGCAGCGTGCGCATTCGGGAAGAATCGCTCATCGGCGGTGTACTCGGTCAGGACGCATGAACTGGGCCGACTTTATCCCGCTGATCGGAACACCGGCCGTGGCGGGCATGTTCAGAATGACTCAACGACTCAAGACTGCCCTGTTCGCACGCGCCACCCTGGCCCAGCGTACAACAAGCGCCCTTCACGTTCGCCATGCCACTTGATCGAGAACCGCCTGCGCGCAAGCGCGCGCTGCACTGCTGCAGTGCAGCGCCGGCCTGACGGCGTCGCCCTCACTGCCAGGAGTTCTGCCGTGTCGCACCGATTCCAATTTGCTCGCCTCAGCCACCGCCTCGCGGCGTCGATCACGGGGTTGCTGCTGTTGATCGGGCTGGCCGCGCTGGCCGTGGGCTGGCAGTTGCGTCAGATCGAGGCGGCGAATGCGCAAATCGGCCATGACCGCGAGCGCCTGAGCGTGCTGTCGGACTGGATCGGTGTCGTGCAAGCGAATCTGGCGCGCGCCGTGACGGCGACTCGGTTGGAGGGCAGCATCCTCGATGATGAGACCACGCGCAACCGCCTGGCCCCCTTGAGCGCCCGACTGACCGAAGACATGGCCACATGGGCAAAGGCGGCCGCAGAATCGCAGCGCAAGGTCAATGCCATCACCGCGGACGCCGATGAAGGGCTGCGAGAGCTCGTCAACGCCGTCGAAGCCGGCCGGCTTCGCTTTGTCGCCAAGCGCGCGCAGATCCGCGATGACCTGCTGATGGGCGAAGGCGCCCAGCGCATCGACGCCGAACTGCTGCCGCTCTCACGCGCCATGCAGGAGGCCCTCGACCACGTTCGCACGCGGGTCGAGGAGCAAAGCGCGAACTCGGCCGCTGCCTTGTCGGTGGCCGTGACGCGCTCGCAGGGACTGCTTGCCGGGTCGCTGTTTGCCGCCGTCCTCATCGGCTCCCTGCTGGTCTGGCGCACGGCGCGTGCCATCACGCGTCCGATTGCGGTCGCTGCGGACTTTGCCGCAGCCATCGCACGCGGTGACCTCGCGCGACGCATCGTCGTGTCCGGTCGCGATGAGATTGCCCAACTGCAGCTCTCGCTGCAGGACATGCAGCAATCGCTGCACCGGCTGGTCAGCCAGGTCCAGAACGCCGCCGACACGATCCATGGCTCGGGCGCCGACGTGGCCGCAGGCAATCTGGATCTGTCGACGCGGACCGAGCAGGCAGCCAGCAGTCTGCAACGCACCGCCAGCGCCATGGCGCAGCTGGCAGCCACCGTGCGCCAGAGCGCCGAAGCCGCAAGCGCCGCCAACCAGCTTGCCAGCTCCGCCACCGGCGTGGCGCAGCGTGGCGGCTCGGTGGTGGCACAGGTGGTGCACACGATGGACGAGATCAATGCCAGTTCGAAGAAGATCGCCGACATCACGGGCGTCATCGACGGCATTGCCTTCCGGACCAACATCCTGGCCCTGAACGCAGCGGTCGAAGCCGCCCGCGCGGGCGAGCAAGGTCGGGGCTTCGCCGTGGTTGCCAGTGAGGTGCGCTCGCTCGCCCAGCGCTCGGCCGCGGCAGCCAAGGAGATCAAGGAGCTGATCGGCGGCAGCGTGGCCAAGGTCGATACCGGCGCCAGGCTGGTGGCCGACGCCGGCGCGACGATGAACGAGATCGTCGTGTCCGTGCAGCGCGTGAAGGACATCATCGGCGAGATCGCCGGGGCCGCCAACGAGCAGAGCCAGGGCATCGAGCAGGTCCATGCCGCAATCGCCGACCTCGAACAGGTCACGCAACAGAACTCTGCGTTGGTCGAGCAATCCGCAGCCGCAGCCGAAGCCCTGAAGGATCAATCGGTCCGCCTGACCGACGTCGTCGCTGCGTTCAGGCTGTCGGACAGTGCAGTGCCCGGCGCCCCGCGCAGAGAACCCGACGCGGCGCCCGCGCATGTCGTCGCCGCGCGGTCGGCCATCGAGCGGGCCGGTGCGCGTGCCGCGCCGGCGAAGATGCCGGCTGCGACGACGGCGGCCGACAGCGTGTCGCTGTGACCGCCGCGGGTCGCTGACCGGCCACGTCGCGCGATCGACGCCACGCGCGTCGCGCGAGCTACTCCTGCGCAGCCCTGCGCAGCGTCTCGACGACGGGCCGGCGCAGCACCTCGCGCAGCCCCCACCAACCGGCACCGAGCGCAAGCAGGGCGCCCGCGGCGGCGCCCCCGAGCGGCACCCACCAGGACGCGCTCCACTGGAACTCGAAGGCGTAGCGCGCCAGCGCCCAGCCGACCAGCATCGCCGCGATCGACGCCAACAGGCCGGCCAAAGCCCCGACACCCAGCAACTCCGCGCGCTGCACCTGGGCCAGCAGGCGCCGGCCCGCGCCCAGGGCGCGCATCACCGCGAATTCGCGCGCGCGCGCCTCGCGCGTGGCGCTGACGGCGGCGAACAGCACCACCAGGCCCGCGGCCAGCGTGAAACCGAACAGGAACTCGACCGCGCGCACGACCTGGTCCAGCACGCGTTGCACCTGGCCGATCTGCGCCGAGACGTCGACCGTGGTGACGTTGGGATAGTCGCGCGCCAGGGCGTTGTCGAATCCGGCCTCATCCGGGGCACGAAACGCGGCAATGGTCGTGGCCGGCAGACCGGGCATGGCGGCGACGGGAAACATGACGAAGAAGTTGACGCGCATCGAACCCCAGTCGACCTTGCGCACGCTCGTGATGCGGCCCTCACGCGCCACACCGGCCATGTCGAAGCGCAACGTGTCGCCGAGCTTGACGCCCAGCGTCGCGGCCAGGCCCTCCTCGATGCTGATCGCATCGGCCTCGTTGGCGCGCCACTGCCCGCCCACGATGCGGTTGTGGCTTGGCAGGCGTGCGTCATGGCTGAGGTTGAACTCGCGCTCGACCAGACGCTTGGCGCGCTGGTCGTCGTAGCCGTCGGGCGACACGGCCTTGTCGTTGATCGCGACCAGGCGACCGCGGATCATCGGGTACCAGTCATAGTTCTTCACCCCCGCCGCCGCCAGGGTCTGCTTGAAGGCTTCACCCTGATCGGGCTGGATATTGATGACGAAGCGGTTCGGCGCATCCGACGGCGTCGCCGCACGCCAGCTGCTCACGAGGTCGGTGCGCAGCAGCACAAGCAGTACCAGCGCCAGCAGCCCCACTGCCAGCGCCGAGACCTGCAGCACCGCGAAAGCCGGACGCGCCGCAATCTGGCGCGTGGCCAGGACCAGCCAGCGCGGCGCGCCGGCATCGGGAACGGCCCGCCGCAGAACGAGCACGGCCAGCCAGGACATGAGCGCGAACAGTGCCGCAGCCGCGGCAAAGCCGCCCACTGCGATCAGCCCGAGCTTCCAATCCGCCGAGACGGCCAGCAACAGGGCGGCAAAGCCCAGCCCCCCCGCGCCCAACACCGCCAGCGACGCGCCCTTGAGCCCTCCCACGTCGCGCCGAATCACGCGCAACGGCGGCACGCGCGCGAGCTGCAGCACGGGCGGCAGCCCGAATCCCGCCAGCAGCGTCAGCCCGACACCGACACCGAACAACGCCGGCCAGGCCCCGGGCGCAGGCAATTCGACATTGAGCAGGCCGGCCAGCAGCCAGACGAACACATAGTGCATGGACAACCCCAGCGCCACGCCCGCCGCACTGGCCAATGCGCCAATGAGGCCGAACTCCAGCCCGTACGCCATGGCGATCGACCGCTGCGGCTGTCCCAGCACGCGCAGCATGGCGCAGTCGTCGAGGTGGCGCTCGGCGAAGTCGCGCGAGGCGATGGCCACCGCCACCGCGGCCAGCAACGCGGCCAGCAGGGCGACGAGGTTGAGGAACTTCTCGGCGCGTCCGAGCGTCTGCTGCATCTCGGGCCGCCCGGATTCCATCGACTCGATGCGCACGCCGCGCAGGCTGCGCTGCTCGACCTGGGTTTCGGCCCAGCGCACGAAGCCGGCGACGTCGGCGTCGCGGCCGATCGGCGACGCCACCGCCAGGCGGTAGGTCACGCGGCTGGCCGGCTGCACCAGTCCGGTGGCAACCAGATCGGCGTGGCTGAGCATCACGCGCGGCGCGAAGCTCATGAAGCCGGCGCCGCGGTCGGGCTCGACCACGATCAGGCGCGCGATCTTCAGCGAGGCGTCGCCGAGCAGCAGCGCATCGCCCATCTTCAGCTGCAGCGCGTCGAGCAGCGACGCATCGACCCACACCGTGCCGCGCTCGGGCGTGCCCGCGGCATCGAGCGTGCGCCCGCTTGGGCTGTCCTTGAGCTTGAGCCGGCCGCGCAAGGGGTAGGCCTCGCTGACGGCCTTCACCGCCACCAGCCGCGACGCGCCGCCCTGCGCCTGCGGGGCGCGGCCCATGCTCGGAAAACTGGTGGTCGTGGCCACCGACAGCGCCCGTGTGCGCGCCTCGTCGACAAAGCTTTGTTGCGGCGGCTGGTCGCTGGCAACGATGGCGTCGCCGCCAAGCAGCTGGCGTGCGTCGCGCGCCAGACCGCGTTCGAGCCGGTCGGCAAAGAAGCCGACCGCCGTCAGTGCCGACACGGCCAGCGTCACCGCCACCAGCAGCAGGCGCAACTCGCCGGCGCGAAAGTCGCGCTGGGTCTGGCGCCAGGCCAGGGACCAGAGACTGGGGCGTTGAACGGTGGACATGGGCGCTGTGCGAATTGCCGAAGGTGTGACGGTACCCGATCGGCAATGGCCCTGCGTCAAGCGCTTGAACGCCGCATGCAATTCGATGCAATGCGCAGCGCCGGGCAATGCACTCCAATGGCGCCATGACGCACGAACTCACATTGCCGCCGATCTTCGTCTCGCATGGCTCACCGATGATCGCGCTCGAGCCGCGCGAAGCCGGCGCCTTCATGCGGCGCCTGGGCCCGGCCATCGACGCCACGTTCGGCCGGCCGCGCGCGATCCTGGCCCTGTCGGCGCACACTTTGGCGCGCGCGCCCGCGTTGCTGGCCGCGGCGAAGCATGCCGCGGTCTACGATTTCGGCAACTTCGACTCGCGGTTGAACAGGCTGCGCTACGACGCGCCGGGCGCGCCGGCGCTGGCAGCGCGCGTGCGCACCTTGCTGTCTGATGCCGGCATCGATGCACAGGCGCTCGCCGACGGGGGCCTGGACCATGGCATCTGGACGCCCCTGCGCTACGCCTACCCCGCCGCCGACATCCCCGTGTTGCCGCTGGCCTGGGTGCCTTCGCAGAGTCCAGCGGAGCAGTTCGCGCTTGGCCAGGCGCTGGCGCCGCTGGCCCGCGAAGGCGTGCTGGTCATGGGCAGTGGCAGCATCACGCACAACCTGCGGCGCGTCTTCGCCAATGGCCTCCATGCCGAGGCGGAGCAACCCGAGATCCCGGAAAGCGCGGCGTTTCGCCGCTGGATGCATGCGCGCGCCGCGGCGCGCGACTGGGACGCCCTGTTCGACTACCGCAGGCAGGCGCCGCATGCGGCCGACATGCACCCGAGCGACGAGCACCTGCTGCCCTGGTACATCGCCGCCGGCGCGGGCGGCCGCGAGCCTGCGCCGCTGCGCCTGCACAGCAGCGTGACCTATGGCGTGCTGGGCATGGACGCCTACGCCTTCGGCCCGTCGGCAGCGGCGTTGGCGGCCGCGCTGGCCGGCACCACAATGGCGGCGTGACGCCCCTCGAATCGCTGACCACGCCGCGCCTGCTGCTGCGCGCCAGCGAGCCGGCCTTTGCCGGCGCCGTGGCCGACTTCTACCGCCGCAACCGCACGCCGCACGCGCGCTGGAACCCGCCGATGGCGGACGCGACGTTCACGGTTGTCGGCCAGCGCGAAAGCCTGGCGGCCACGGCGGCCACGATCAGCGCCGGCACGGGGATCGGCTGGTGGCTGTTTGCGGTCGACGCGCCCGCCGTGGCGCTGGGACAGATCCACCTGTCGCAGATCACGCGCCGCGCCTTCTGCAACGCCATGCTCGGCTACTCGATCGACGCTGCATTTGAAGGCCGCGGCCTGATGCACGAGGCTCTGCAGGCGGCACTGGCCGACGCCTTCAGCCCGCGTGTGCACCTGCACCGCGTGCAGGCCAACGTGCGGCCGGAGAACACGCGCAGCCTGGCGCTGCTGTCGCGGCTCGGGTTTGAACAGGAAGGCCTGGCGCGCGAGTACCTGTTCATCGACGGCGCCTGGCGCGACCATGCGATGACCGCGTTGCGCAACCCGGCCTGGCCGGTCGACCAGGCGCCGACGGTGTGAGCCAGGGCCTGTTCAGACTGCGCACGACAGATGCGTTGCAGCCAGAGTGGCCGTGAGCAAGGCGCCAACCGCAGCTGGGGTCGGGCCCCAGCGAGGATTGGCAACGCCGCGCACGCCACTCTGGCCGCAGCCCAATCAACCCGTTCGCACTGCCGTGCGCAGTCTGAACAGGCCCTACCGCATCGTCACCCAGCGCAGTTCGAGCACGTCGTTGGGCAAATGCACCATGTCGACGTTGGGCCGCATGACCCAGTTGTGCTGGCGCCGGTAGAGCGGAATCATCGGCAGCTCGGCGTTCATCAGGCGCAGCGCGTCGCCGACCATCTGGCGCCGCTTGGCCAGGTTGGGCTCGACGCGCATGCCGTCGATCAGCGCATCGAGCTTGGGGTTGCTGTAGCGCCCGGCGTTGAAGGCGCCGGCCGTCAGGCCGTCGTTGCTGCGCACCAGTCGATTGCATCATGCCCCAGGGATCGGGCGACGCGCTCCAGCCGAACTCGACCAGGCTGCCGGTGCCCTGGCTCAGCTTGGGAAAGAAGATCGCGCTCGGCGACGTGACCAGGCTGGCACGGATGCCGACCTTCTCGAGCATCGCCGCGGCGGCCTGGCAGACCGAGGCGCGCCAGGCGACGTTGACGCAGTCCATCTGCACCGAAAAACCGTTCTCGTAGCCGGCCTCCTTGAGCAGCGCGCGCGCCGCCGCCGCGTCGGCCTTGGGCCGCAGCTCGAACTCGGTCACGTAGCCATCGACCAGCGGCGAGACGAACGAGCCGGTGACCGTGCCCTCGCCGCGCAGCACCTGGCGCACGATCAGGTCGGTGTCGATCGCCAGTTGCACGGCGCGCCGCACGCGCAGGTCCTTGAACGGGTTGCGCCCCTTGACGTCGCTGCCGGGCAGCTCGGCACTGTGCTGGTTCGAGCGCGAAGTACTGGGTGCCGATGTCGTCGACTCGCTGACCTTCAGGCTCTTGTCGGCCTTCAGCCGCGCCAGGTCCTGGAACGGCGGGTCGATGACGAAGTCGACCTGGCCCGACGGCGAGCGCGGCCAGCCGCGTGGCGTCGGACTGGATCACCTGGTAGCTGACCTCGTCGAGGTTGCCGCCGCCGAAACGGCCCGCCAGATCGGGCGTGCCCTTGCCCCACCACGCCGGGTTGGCCTTCAACAGCGTGCGCACGTCGGACTCGTAGCGCGCCAGCATGAACGGCCCGGTGCCGTTGGCGTTGCGCACCGCAAAGGTTTCCTGCTTGGCGTTGTAGTCCTGGGGCCGCTGCACGCCATGCTTCTCGCACCATGGCTTGCTCATCATGGCGATCAGCCACAGCTTCTCGGGCAGCACCGCATCGGGCGCGGCGGTCGTGATGTCGATGGTCTGCGCATCGACCTTCTTCGCGCCGACGATGCCGAGCATCTGGTTCTTGCGCTGCGAGGCCTTGTCGAGTGCGCGCTCGATCGAGAACACCGCGTCGTCGGCGCTGAACGCTGCGCCGTCGTGGAACTTGACACCCGCTCGCAGCTTGAAGCGCCAAGTCGTGGCATCGAGCATCTCCCAGGACGTGGCCAGCGACGGCTCGAGCTTGTAGTCCTTGGCGCGGTTGACCAGACCTTCGTAGATCTGCGTCACGACGCGTGTCTGGTACAGCAGCGCCAGCGCGTGCGGGTCCATGCTCTGCGGATCGAACGCGCTGGCAAAGCGCAGGTGCTTGACCTGCGCCACCGCAGGCAGCGGCGCCAGCGCACAGGCCACGACGCAGGTCAGGGCCGCAAGAAACCGAGCACGCATGTCGAGTTCTCCGTCAGGGTTTGGGCAGCGTACCCGAGACGCCCTGGACGAACCAGTCCATCTTCGCGATCGCTTCGTCGCCCAGCGCGCCGCTTTCGTGCCGCACCTGCCCGGCCTGGTCGATCAGGCGACCGACGAAGGGGCCGGCTGTGCCAGCGAGCAGTTGCCGCTCGCGCGCGGCCAGCTCCTTGCGCACGTCGGCCGGCAGCGCCGGCGCGACGGCGGCGAGCTTGACCATGCCGTCCTTGATGCCGCCCCAGGCCGGCTGCGGCTGCCAGCGGCCGGCGAGCACGCTCTGCGCGACGCGCGTGTAGTAGCCGCTCCAGTCGGCGGTGACGGCGGCGAGCTGCGCATTCGGCGCGTAGGCGCGCATGTCGCTCTGGTAGCCGATCAGCTTGACGCCCTTCTCCTCGGCCGACTCTGCGGCACGGCGGGCGAGCCGCTGTGGTTGGTCAGCACGTCGGCGCCGGCGTTGATCAGCGTCAGCGCGGCTTCGCGTTCCTTGCGGCGGGTCGAACCAGGTGTTGAGCCACAGCACGCGCACCGTCGCCTTCGGGTTGGCCGCGCGCATGCCGAGCGTGAAGGCGTTGATGCCCTGCACGACCTCGGGCACCGGGAAGCCGGCGACGTAGCCGGCCACGCCGCGCTGGCTCGATCTTGCCGGCCAGCCAGCCGGCGAGCCAGCGCGCCTTCGTAGAAGCGCGCGTTGTAGGTGTTCAGGTTGGCCGCGGTCTTGTAGCCGCCGGCATGTTCGAACTTCACGTTGGGGAAGTCGGCGGCCACGCGCAGCGCCGGCTCGAGGTAGCCGAAGCTGGTGGCGAAGATCAGGCGGTGGCCCTGCGCCGCCAGGTCGCGCATCACGCGCTCGGCATCGGCGCCCTCGGGCACCGCCTCGACGAAGCGCGTGCTGCACCTTGTCGCCGAGTGCCCGCTGCATCGCCTGGCGCGCCTGGTCGTGCTGGTAGGTCCAGCCGGCCTGGCCGATCGGGCTGACATAGACGAAGCCGACCTTCAGCGGCTCGGCGGCCGCAGCGCAAGTCAGGAGGGATAGCAGCATCGACGCGAGCAGGCGCCCGCGGATGAGGTTTTTTGACATGGTTGTCCTCGACATGGCCACCTGAAGAGGGGTCTGCGCGGCGGGTGGCACGCGTTGCGCAGAGGGCGAATTGTAGGCCGCGGCAGGTGGTAGGGCGCGCCGCGCGCGGCCTCAGGCCGAGGCGGCAGCCTGCACGAAGTGCGCGTCCAGGGCGGCGATCCAGCGCGCCTTGTCGTCGGCGCTGGCGAAGCTGGCCTCGAAGCTGTTGCGCGCCAGCGTGTAGGCCTGGCGCGCACCCAGCGCCGGCAGGGCCTCGAAGGTCTCGACGAAGTTCTGGTTCAGGTAGCCGCCGAAATAGGCCGGGTCGTCGCTGTTGATCGTGGCGCACAGGCCGGCATCGAGCAGCGCCGGCAGGTTGTGTTCGGCCAGCGTGTCGAACACGCGCAGCTTGACGTTGGACAGCGGGCAGACCGTGAGCGGCATGCGCTCGCGCGCCAGGCGCTGCACCAGCGCCGGGCTTTCGACGCAGCGCACGCCATGGTCGATGCGCTCGACCTTGAGCACATCCAGCGCACTTTCGATGTAGGCCGGCGGGCCCTCCTCGCCCGCATGCGCCACGACATGCAGGCCGAGCGCGCGCGCTCGCTCGAAGACGCGCGCGAACTTCTCCGGCGGGTGCCCCTGCTCGCTGCTGTCCAGGCCGACGCCGACGAAGTGCGTGCGCCACGGCAACGCCGCCTCCAGCGTGGCCAGGGCCTCGTCTTCGCTCAGGTGGCGCAGGAAACACAGGATCAGCCTGGCCGTGAGGCCCCACTCGGCATGGGCGCGGCGGCAGGCGTGTTCCAGGCCGAGGATCACGGTCTCGACGGACACGCCGCGGTCGGTGTGCGTCTGCGGATCGAAGAAGACCTCCGCGTGCACCACGTTGTCGGCGGCGGCGCGTTCGAGATAGGCCCAGGCCATGTCGAAGAAGTCCTGCTCGCTTCAACAGCACGCTCGCGCCGGCATAGTAGATGTCGAGAAAGCTCTGCAGGTCGGTGAAGGCGTAGGCCGAACGCAGCGCCTCGACGTTGGCGTAGGGCAAGGCGACACCATTGCGCTGCGCGAGTTTGAAGATCAGTTCCGGTTCGAGCGAGCCCTCGATGTGGATGTGCAGTTCGGCCTTGGGCATCGTGCGCAGCACGGCTGGCAGACGTTCACGGGGGATGCGGTCGAAGTCGATCATCGTCAGGTCCGTCAAAGCAAGAGGCCGCCGCAGTTTCCCGCGGCGGCCTCGACTCTTATCCCAGCAGACGCCGCGGAGCCGGCTCCGCCGGTCCGCTGGCGTGCCCCTTGAGGGGAGCGGCGCAGCCGCTTCGGGGTGGCCCTACTTCCCGCCCGCAGGCACCTTGCCGTCGACGCCCTTGACGTAGAAATTGATGCCGAGCATGAACTTGTCGTCGGGCGTCACGTCCTTCTCGACCACGTTCTTGCCATCCTGGCCGACGACCGGGCCCTTCCAAGGATGCAGGCTGCCGTCCTTCAGGCCGGCCTTGGCGGCATCGACCTTGGCCTTGACCTCGGCCGGCACCTTGTCGCTCAGGGACACGATGTCGATCGCGCCCTCCTTGACGCCCCACCACACCTGCCCGGTCTTCCAGGTGCCGTCGAGGGCCTCCTTGACGGCGTGCTTGTAGTACGGGCCCCAGTTGATGATCGCTGAGGCCAGGTGCGCGTCCTTGGCGAAGGCGCTCATGTCGCTGTCCCAGCCGAAGGCCAGCTTCTTGTTCTTCTCGGCGGTCTGCAGCACGGCCGTCGAGTCGGTGTTCTGGAACAGGATGTCGGCGCCGGCATTGATCAGGCTCTGCGCGGCTTCGCCTTCCTTGGGCGGATCGAACCACTTGCCGATCCAGACCACCTTGGTCTTGATCTTCGGGTTCGTGGTCTGCGCACCGAGCGTGAAGCTGTTGATGTTGCGGATGACCTCGGGAATCGGGATCGAGCCGACCACGCCCAGCGTGTTGGTCTTGGTCATTGCACCGGCGACGATGCCCGCCAGGTAGGCCGCCTTCGTAGGTGCGGCTGTCGTAGGTGCGCATGTTGTCGGCGGTCTTGAAGCCGGTGCCATGCTCGAACTTGACACCCTTCTCGTCGGCGGCGACCTTCATCATCGGGTCCATGTAGCCGAAGGTGGTGCCGAAGATCAGCTTGTTGCCCTCGCTGACCATCTGCCGGATCACGCGCTCGGCGTCGGCCGCCTCGGGCACGTTCTCGACGTAGCTGGTCTTGACCTTGTCGCCGAACTCGGCCTCGACGGCCTTGCGGCCCAGGTCGTGGGCAAAGGTCCAGCCGGCGTCGCCCACCGGGCCGACGTAGGCGAAGGCGATCTTCAGCGGTTCGGCCGTGGCCGGTGCGGACGCAGCGGTCGGCATGGCCGCGGGCGCAGCAGCGGCCGGCGCCTCCTTCTTGCCGCAACCCACCAGTGCGGCGGTGGAGGCCACGGCGGCCAGCGCGGCCAGCCGGAACAGGTTTCGCTTCTTGGTGTCGATCATGGACATTCCTCGAGAGTTGAAGAAATGGAGCTACCGAAAGCGGCAATTATGGTTGCTCTTCGGGCCGCGCTGCACACCCGCCAGCGCTCGGCCGCATCGCGGCAGGGATGCTCGCACAGCGCCTGGGAATTCGCATATCGTATTGCGCATGATCAGCATACGCCAAGACATATGCTGGCACCTGGCGGCGGCGCCCTAGTCGCGCATCAGGGCCAGCGACTCCGAGTGGAACTCGCGCTGGTAGAGGATCCACACCACGCCGGCACTGCCCAGCGCGAACGCCAGCGGCGAGAACAGCCAACCGGCGGCGGCAAAGGCAAAGTAGTAGGCGCGGGTGCCGTCGTTGAACGATTCGGCCGCCAGCCCCATCATGGCGCCGGCACGATCGGCAAATCGGTTGCGCGCGGCTTCGCCGAGTTGCAGGAACTCGTCATGCGCGGGGGCCGACGCCACCAGCATCGCGCCCAGGCTGTATTGGCGCAGACTCCATGTGAAGCGGAAGAAGGCATAGATGAAGATGCCGGTCAGCAGCACCAGCTTGAGATCCAGCACCAGCGCCGTCGTGCGCGCCGTGAACGGCAGTTCGGCCATCAGCACGCTGGTGTGGTCGCCCGAGCCGATCAGGGCCAGCAGGCCGCCGACGATCAGGATCGTGGTCGAGGCGAAGAAGCTCGGGCTGGTCGACAGGTTCTGCAACACGACGGCGTCGAGCACCCGCACTTCGCGCTTGCTCGCCTCGAGCATCCATTGCCGGCGCACACGGTTGCCGGCCACCAGCAGCGAGGGATTGGCCGGTTCGCGCCGCCGCGCAAAGCGCGCGTAGCCGATCCAGGCGAGAAAGAACCAGGCCAGCGCTGCCCAATCCCACCAGGGCAGCACCGTGACGAGCCTGGCCACTGCGTCGATCATGCGCCGCACTGTAGCGCGGCGCGCGTCGTGCCTCAGGCCGCCGCAACGCGGCGCTGGTCCAGGCTCAGCGTGCCGGCGCCCAGGCCGAACACGACGAGCAGGCCGCCCACCACCGACAGGTTCTTCATGAACATCAGCTGCTGCATCATCTGCTGCTCGGCTGGCAGGGCCCAGAAATTGTGGAACAGCACGCTGGCCAGCAACGTGAACGCGGCCAGTGCCAGCGCCGCCCAGCGGGCCTGCCAGCCGACGATCAGCAGCAGCGCGCCGACCACCTCGAGCGCCGCGGTGGCCAGGGCCAGGAGTTGCGGCATCGGGAGCCCCTTGCTGGCGATGTAGCCGGCGGTGCCTTCGAGGCCGGCAAACTTGCTGAAGCCCGCAAGCAGGAACATCAGTGCCAGCAGGATGCGGGCGATCAGGACGGGAAGGCCTTGGGTGTTCATGGGAAGTCTCCAGAGAGTGGTTGAAATCGAGGTGTCAGGGGGCGAGGTCGAAGACAAGCACTTCGGCGTCGCGGCCCTGGTCGAGTACCAGGATCGATTCAC
This sequence comes from uncultured beta proteobacterium, assembly GCA_963740395.1. GTDB lineage: Bacteria > Pseudomonadota > Gammaproteobacteria > Burkholderiales > Burkholderiaceae_C > CADEEN01. The sequence continues at coordinate 42,720 of CAVUEP010000070.1, read as the reverse complement.
CGTCGAGGCGGACGGCGTCACCGGCCTGCACGGCCTGGCCGTTGGCGTTGATGGCGCCCCGCACCACATGCACATAGGCCAGGCGCTGCGGGTCCAGCGCCAGTTCGGCGCGCTCGTCACCGTCGAACAGGCCCGCGTGCAGCGAAGCGTCAGCGTGGACGGTCACGGAACCGTCGCGCCCATCGTTTGATGCCACCAAGCGCAGGCGGCCGCGCTTGTCAGCTTCGGGAAATGCCTTCTGCTCATACCCCGGCGCGATGCCGCGGCGGTTGGGCAGCAGCCAGATCTGCAGGAAGTGCGTGGTCTGGTCGGCCGCATGGTTGAACTCGCTGTGCGCGATGCCGGTGCCCGCGCTCATGCGCTGCAACTCACCGGGGACGATGGTCGCGCCATTGCCGATGTTGTCCTTGTGGCCCAGCGCACCGTCGATGACGACGCTGACGATCTCCATATCGCGGTGACTGTGGGTACCGAACCCCGTGCCAGGGGCGATGCGGTCTTCGTTGATGACGCGCAGGTTGCCCACGCCCATGTGCGCCGGATCGTGATAGTCGGCGAACGAGAAGCTGTGATGGCTCTTCAGCCAGCCGTGGTCGGCGAATCCTCGGTCCTGGGCCTTGCGCAGTGTCAGCATGGTGGCATTCCTTTCGATGGCCTCACTGTAGGCAGCGCGGGCCCACTGCAAAGCCACCCTGCATTGAAGGCCGCGTTCAAATAAGATGAACTTCATGGCCGACCCACGCAATGCACTGACGCCGGATGCGCTGGCGATGGTTGACAGCATCGCCCGCAATGGCAGCTTCGCCGCGGCGGCGCGCGAACTCGGCAAGGTGCCCTCGGCACTGACGTACAGCGTGCGCCAGCTCGAAGACGCTCTGGACGTGCTGCTGTTCGACCGTCGCTCGGGCCAGGCCAAGCTCACGGCCGCCGGGGAGGAACTGCTCAGCGAAGGCCGGCGCCTGCTGGCCGAGATGGATGCGGTGGCCAACCGCGTCAGGCGCGTCGCCAGCGGCTGGGAGACCCAGCTCACCGTGGCCGGCGACGGCGTGATTTCGCGCCTGACCCTGTTCGAGCTGTGCGAAGCGTTCTATGCCCTGCGGCCGGACGCGGGGCGACCTGACAGCGGCCCCGGCACACGCCTGCGGTTGCGCACCGAAGTCCTGAGCGGCACCTGGGAGGCATTGGTGTCGGGCGAGGCGGATCTGGTCATCGGCGTCGGGATCGGCGGGCGCGTCGTGCCGGCAGGCGTCGAGGTGCGCCCGCTGGGCGCCATGGACTTTGTCTTCGCTGTGGCGCCGCACCATCCGCTGGCTGCGTTTGAGGGTGCCATCCCCGACCAGGAGCTGTTGCGCCATCGCGCCGTGGCGGTGGCCGACTCGGCGCGTCAGCTTGAACCCCTCACGTTGAACCTGCTGCCGGGGCAGGAGGTGTTCACGGTGGCCACGGTGCAGGCCAAGGTCGAGGCCCAGTTGCGCTGCCTGGGCTGCGGCTACCTGGCCGAGCCGCTGGCGCGCGAGCACATTCGCACCGGTCGCCTCGTGGTGAAGACCCTGCAGCGCGACAACCCGCCGGTGCGCCTGGGCTACGCCTGGCGCCAGGCCGCCGCGCCGCAGCCAAAGAAGGCGCCGCAGGGCCTGGCATTGGCCTGGTGGTTGGCGCAACTGGACAGTGCGGCGACGCGCAAGGCCCTGCTCGAGAGGCATGCGGGCATGCTGCAGGCCGTCGACTGATGACCTCGCCGACGGGCACCTATGTCGGCCGCTTTGCGCCGTCGCCCAGTGGCCCCCTGCATGCCGGCTCGCTGGTGGCTGCATTGGCCAGCTGGCTCGACGCACGCGCGCACGGCGGGCGCTGGCTGCTGCGCTTCGAAGATGTCGATGGCCCGCGCAGCGTGCCTGGCATCGATGGCGTGATCAGGCACCAACTCGCCGCGCTCGGGCTCGAACCCGACCGCCGAACCGGTGTGGCAATCTCACCGCGGTGCGCTCTATGCGCAGGCGTTGCAGCGCCTGCGCGAGGCGGGCCTGAGCTATGCCTGCGGCTGCACGCGGCGCGACATCGACACCGAACTGGCCGCGCTGGGCGTCCCGGCGGCGCGCGGCGCCGAACGCGTCTACCCCGGCACCTGCCGCGGCGGACTCGGTGGCAGGCCCGCGCGTGCCTGGCGCCTGCGCTGCGGCACCGACGCCGCACCCGTGTTCATCGATTGGCACGATCGGCGCCTCGGTGCCCAGCACCAGGACGTGACGCATGCCGTGGGCGACTTCGTGCTTCAGCGCGCCGATGGCCCCTGGGCCTATCAGCTGGCCGTCGTCGTCGACGATGCCGAACAGGGCGTGACCGATGTCGTGCGCGGCGAGGACCTGGCCGACAACACCGCGCGCCAGATCCACCTGCAGCGCCTGCTGGGGCTGCCCACACCGCGCTATCTGCACACGCCGCTGGTGCGCGACGCCCGCGGCGAGAAGCTCTCGAAAGGCAATGGCGCCTTGCCGATCGATCCGAACCATCCGATGGCCGCCTTGCGCGCGGCCGCGCTGGTACTCAATCTGGTCGTGCCCGAGCGCAGCAATGTCGACAAGTGGTTGCGGGGCGCCCTGCTCGCCTGGCGCAGCCGCTGGCTGCGCGAACCCGATGCGGCTGTGTAGGATGGACCCATTCGTCCACCTTTTGAAAGCACCGATCTCATGACCACCACCCCGAGCGGACTCCATTACGAAGACACGACCGTCGGCAGCGGCGCCGCCGCGCAGTCAGGCAACAAGGTTTCCGTGCACTACACCGGCTGGCTGCATGACGCCAGCGCATCAGATGAGCGCGGTGCCAAGTTCGACTCGAGCAAGGACCGCGGCGACCCGTTCAAGTTCAACCTCGGCGCCGGCATGGTGATTCGCGGCTGGGACGAGGGCGTGCAGGGCATGCAGGTCGGCGGCACGCGCGTGTTGCGCATCCCGCCCGAACTCGGCTACGGCGCGCGCGGCGCAGGCGGCGTGATCCCGCCCAATGCGACGCTGGTGTTCGAGGTCGAGTTGCTGGCCGTTTGAGCGTCACCACCCGTTCATGCCCAACACGAGTAGCACGCCGACTGCGCAGGACCCTGCCGCCGACCGCATGTCGCTGGCGCGCCGTGCCGGCCTGCTGTTGCGTGTGCATCGTCGCGGGACTGGGCATCGGCTTTGCCGGTCAGGCGCTCAGCGGCGACGCCGCGTGGTTCCTGGCCGTCCCGGCCTGCCTGCTCGTCGGATGGCTGTTCGTGGCCGACCCGACCCAGTGCGTCCAACCGCGCAGTCGGCCTGGGCCTAGGAACTGAGTTGCGGGCCCAGGTTGGCCAGCATGTCGTCCACCATCGCCTGCAAGTCGTAGCGCGGCCGCCAGCCCCAGTCGCGCTGCGCGGCGCTGTCGTCGATAGACCGCGGCCAGGAGGCCGCGATGGCCTGGCGGAAATCGGGCTCGCAGTCCATCGTGAACGCCGGCAGGCGCTTGCGGATCGCCTGGGCCATGTCGACCGGCGTGAAGCTGATACCCGCCAGGTTGTAGGAGTGGCGCTCAATCACCTGCTCTGGCGGCGCCTCCATCAACTGCAGCGTGGCGCGGATGGCGTCGGGCATGTACATCATCGGCAGCGCCTGGTCTTCGCGCAGGAAGCAGGTGTAGCGGCCGCTTTGCAGCGCGGCGTGGAAGATCTCGATGGCGTAGTCGGTCGTGCCGCCGCCGGGCGGCGTCTTCCAGCTGATCAGGCCGGGGTAGCGCAGGCTGCGCACGTCGACGCCATGGTGCTTGTGGTACCAAGCGCACCAACCCTCGCCGGCCAATTTGCTGATGCCGTAGACGGTGCTCGGGTCCATCACGGTGTGCTGCGGCGTGCTCTCCTGCGGCGTCCCGGGACCGAAGGCGGCGATCGAACTGGGCCAGAAGATGCGCTCGAGCTTGTGCGAGCGCGCCACTTCGAGCACGTTCAGGAGACCTTTCATGTTCAGGTCCCAGGCCCACATCGGGTGCTGCTCGCCGCGCGCCGACAGGGCCGCGGCCAGGTGGTAGACCTGCGTGATGCCGTGGCGCTCGACGATGCTGGTCAATGCGCCGATGTCGGTGCAATCGAGCTCCTCATGGGCCAGTCCAGGCACGCGGCCGACCGGGGCGAGATCGCTCGTGACGACCGCGCCCTTGCCGTGGCGCAGCAGCAGTTCGCCGGCCAGCTCGGTGCCGATCTGGCCATTGGCGCCAATGATCAGGACCTTCACTGAACAAGGCCCAGTTCGCGCCCCGCCTGCGTGAACGCCGCGACGGCCTTCTCGAGATGCTGGCGCTCGTGCACGGCGCTCATCTGCACGCGGATGCGCGCCTGGCCCTTGGGCACGACGGGGAAGAAAAAGCCGACGACGTACACGCCCAGCTCCAGCAGGCGCGCGGCAAGCCGCTGCGCCACGACGGCGTCGTGGACCATGATCGGGACGATGGCATGCTCGCCGGGCTTGATGTCGAATCCCGCCGCCGCAATGGCCTGGCGAAACCAGCGCGTGTTGTCCTCGAGCTTGTCGCGCAACGCGGTGCTGGATTCGAGCAGGTCCAGGACGGCAATCGATGCGCCGGCAATCGCGGGCATCAAGGTGTTCGAGAACAGGTAGGGACGCGAGCGCTGGCGCAGCAGCTCGATCACTTCCTTGCGCGCCGCGGTGAAGCCGCCTGAGGCGCCGCCCAGGGCCTTGCCCAGGGTGCCGGTGATGATGTCGACACGGCCGAAGACGCCACGGTGCTCGTGCGTGCCACGCCCGCGCGCGCCCATGAACCCGCTGGCATGGCACTCGTCGATGCCGAGCAGCGCGTCGAAGCGGTCGCACAGCGCTCGCATCTGGTCGAGCCGCGCGACGGTACCGTCCATCGAGAACACGCCGTCGGTGAAGACCAGCTTGAAGCGCGCGCCAGCGGCCGCGGCCTCGGTCAGGCAGCGCTCGAGGTCGCCCATGTCGTTGTGCTTGTAGCGCCAGCGCTTGGCCTTGCACAGGCGGATGCCGTCGATGATCGAGGCGTGGTTCAACTCGTCGCTGATCACGGCGTCGTTCTCGCCCAGCAGCGGCTCGAACAGTCCGCCATTGGCGTCGAACGCCGCCGCATAGAGGATCGCGTCCTCGGTGCCGAGAAAGCGGGCCAGGCGGGCCTCGAGGGTCTTGTGCAGGTCCTGGGTGCCGCAGATGAAGCGCACGCTCGACAGGCCGTAGCCATGCGTGCGCAAGGCCTCCTGCGCGGCCTCGATCACCTGGGGGTGCGACGACAGGCCGAGGTAGTTGTTGGCGCACAGGTTGATCACTTCGCGACCGTCCGCGGTGCGAACGAGCGCACCCTGGGGCGTGATCAGGATGCGTTCGGACTTGTACAACCCGGCCTCGCGCAGGGTTGTGAGTTCGGCAGTGAGATGGTCGATGAAGGCGCTGCTCATGGTCTTTCGGCTTTCCGTGCGGCACAATGCGGCCGTGCATTCGCACACGACGTGTCCAGTATATCGAACAAAATTCCAGTATCGTGCCAAGACCTGCCGCCGTCAAGCCAGCCGACGCACAGCCGCCGCGCGTCGGCGCTGCGCTGGCCGCGTTGCGGCAGTCCCGCGGACTCTCGCTGGACGAGCTGTCGCGCCTGGCCGGCGTGTCCAAGTCGATGCTCTCGCAGATCGAGCGCCACCAGGCCAATCCGACCGTGGCCGTGGTCTGGCGCCTGGCCACCGCGCTCGGGGTGGGCGTGGGCGAGCTGCTCGGCGGCGAACGCCCGGCGGCGCCGGTGCTGACGACCGTGCCGGCCCATGCCACGCCCAGCCTGGCCAGTCCGGACGGCAAGTGCGAGCTGCGCATCCTGGGGCCGATCGAGCTGGCCGGCCAGTTCGAGTGGTATGCGCTGACCGTGCAGCCCGGCGGCACCTTGGCCTCGCAGCCGCATGAGCCGGGCTCGCGTGAGCACCTGTCGGTGCAGTCCGGCACGCTCGAGGTGCAGGCCGGCAGCGAGACAGCCCGGGTGCGCCATGGCGAGACGGCGCGCTATGCTGTCGATGTCGCGCACAGCATCCGCAATCCGGGCCGCACGCCGGCCCAGGCCCTGCTCGTGGTGCTGCACCCGACTTGAGCGCGGCGGCAGCACCGTGGCCGAAGTCACACGGCGCGCCGATACCCCCTTCCGGGTGAATGACACGACCCTGCGGGGCTGCCAGGATGCCCTCCGTGAAGCTCGACGACACCCCGACCACCAACCTGAGCGCCGACCCGGCCGAGCGTCTGGTCGATGCGATCGCCCTGCCGATCGGCCGCTGGGACCGCGACGCGCGCCTGCTGTTCTGCAATGCACCGTATGCCCGCTGGGCCGGTCGTCCGAGCGAGGAACTGGTCGGCCGCACCCTGTCCGAGCTGTACGGGCCTGCGGCCTGGGCCATTGCCAGCCGCGCGTTCGACGGGGCCTTCGCGGGCCATACCGTGCGCTACGAACGCCGACTCACGCACCAGGGTGCCAGCGCGCGATGGACCCGAGCCATGGTTTTCCCCGACCGCAACGCCGCCGGCGAGGTCGAGGCCGTCTACACGATCGCCTTCGATATCCACGACGACGTGGTTGAACGCGAGGCGCTGGTCGAGTCGCGCCAGCGCCTGGATCGCTTTACCGAGCACATTCCCTACCCGCTGACCTATGTCGATCGCGAGTTCCGTCTGCGCTTCGTCAACCGCGCCTACACGCACGCCGTCGGCATGGCCGCCAGCGAGCTGCTCGGGCAGCACATCGGCCTCGTCCGCGGCGCCGCCCGATGGGAGGAGCACCGTCCGTACTTCGAGCGCGCGCTGGCTGGCGAGACGGTGCAGTACACGCGCCTGATCGAGCACCTGCCCGAGGGCCCGCGCTGGATGCGCACCAGCTACGTGCCCGACCTCGACGACGAAAACCGGGTTCAGGGCGTCTACACCGTGACCATCGATGTGCACGAGCTGACGGAATCGCAGCAGCGCCTGCAGCGCAGGGCCGAGCGCGATGGACTGACCGATGCCTTGGCCCGGCGCTCGATGATGGAGCGGCTCGAGGCGGCCGCCGGGGACTGCGGGACGCAGCCCGTGGGGCTGTTCTTTGTCGATCTCGATGGCTTCAAGGCCCTCAACGACGAAAAGGGCCACGCCGCCGGTGACGCGCTGCTGGTGCAACTGGCGCAGGCGCTGCAGCAGGCAGTGCGCGCCGAAGATGCTGTCGGCCGCTTCGGCGGCGACGAATTCCTGGTCCTGGCCGCGGTGCGTGACGCCGCCGGGGCCCATGCGCTGGCAGGACACCTGTTGGACGCCGTGCACGCGTGCACGAAGGCGGAAGACGGGGCCCGGCCCGTTTCGGCCAGCATCGGCTACGCCCTGGCGCCTCTCGACGCGACCCAGCCGCTTCGCCTGCTGCAACTGGCCGACCATGCGATGTACGCGGCCAAACGCGCCGGCAAGAACCGCGTCATGCACTGCGCCGGACTGGACTGACCGAGGCTGGCACGGCAGCCTGTCGCAGGCGTCTAGATCAGGTCACCGACCGTCAATCGATCGATGCCGGTGCGCTCGCGGAACCGCCGCGCCGCGGCGGCCGGCTCGAGGAGCATTCCATCGACAAGCGGCTGTGCCGCTGCCGTGTCCGGCTCGACCAGCAGCACCACACGCTTGCCCGCGTCCTCGTCCAGCCATGCCACCCAATCCAGGGCGCGCAGCGATTCGACCGTCGGCTCGACCTGCAGCGGATCGGTGGCTGTCGCCGCAGCCAATTCAGGCAATGTCAGCCCGCGCTGCGGACTGCGCTTGGCGCGCGCCAGTTCGGCGATCACGGCCAGCGCCAGCGTGAAGCGGTAGCCCGGCGTGATCGGCTGGCGTCGCACATGCATGGACAGGCTGGGCGCGTAGGCCGCGATCACGGCGCCCCACAGCACGATCAGCCATCCCATGTAGACCCAGAGCAGCAGGATCGGCACGGTGGCAAAGGCGCCGTAGACCGTCGAGTAGGTGGGCATGGCACTGAGGTACCAGGCCAGCCCGCCCTTGGCCAACTTGACGCCGACGGCGACGAACACGCCGCCGGCGATGGCGTGGCGCCAGCGCACCTCGGTGTTGGGCACATAGTGGTACAGGGCGGCCATGCCTGCAGCCAGCAGCGCGAACTCCAGGCCGTTGAGCAGCAGCCCCAGGCTGCCCGGCAGGACGCCGATCACGCCCCTGGAGGCCGTCAGCGCGGTGGCGGTCAGCGACAGGCTGATGCCCAACAGCAGCGGCCCGAGCGTCAGCGCCGCCCAATACACGAGCACGCGGCGCGCGATCGAGCGCGGCCGGCGCACGCGCCAGATCGCGTTGAGCGCGCGGTCGATGGTCAGCATCAGGGCCAGCGCCGTGATCACGAGCACGACCAGACCCGCCGCCCCCAGGCGCGTGGCCTGGGACGCGAACTGCGTCAGTGCGGCCAGCACCGGCTTGGCGATGCCGTCTGGCACCAGACTCTGCAGGAAGTACTTCTCCAGCGCACCCTGAAAGCTGGCAAACATGGGGAAGGCGCTGAACAGGGCCAGCATCACCGTCACCAGCGGCACCAGCGCAATCAGCGTCGTGAAGGTCAGGCTGCTGGCCGTGAGGCCGAGTCGGTCCTCGCGAAAGCGCTCGCGCAGGGTGCGCGCCGTATCCAGCCAGGGCCAGGATTGCAGCGTCTCCGACAGTTCGTTCAGGTGAGCACGCCAACTGGCGGGGGCGAAAGTCCTTCTCATCACCCTATGATGCCAAACATGTTCACTTCCACCGCTCCCGTCGCGCTCGAACGCGTGCGCCTGCTCGCCGTGGGCAGCCTGCTGGGGCTGATCCTGCTCGGCCTGGCCTGGGAGCTGTGGCTTGCGCCAACGGGCAATCGCACCCTGGCGTTGAAGGTGCTGCCGCTGGCGTTGCCCTTGGTCGGTCTGCTGAAGTACCGCATGTACACCTACCGCTGGGTCAGCCTGCTGGTATGGATCTACTTCACCGAAGGCGTCGTGCGCGCCACCAGCGAGCACGGCGTTGTCGTCGCGCTGGCACTGATCGAAGTGGCGCTGTGCATGCTGCTGTTCTCGGCCTGTGTGCTGCACGTGCGCTGGCGTCAACGCTCGGCGCCCGCCGCATCATGAGCGAGGCGCTGATCTCCGCGCTGCGCGACACCGTCGGCGCCGATCAGGTGCTGACCGAGGGCGATCTGTCGGCCTATGAGGCCGATTGGCGCAAGCGCTGGCGCGGCAAGGCGCTGGCCGTCGTGCGTCCCCACACGACCGACGAAGTGGCCGCCCTCGTGCGCGCCTGTGCATCGCATGGCGCATCGATCGTGCCGCAGGGCGGCAACACCGGCCTCGTCGGTGCGGGTGTCCCCGATGCCAGCGGCACGCAGATTCTGCTCAGCCTCACGCGAATGAACCGCATCCGCAACTTGGACCCGGCGAACCTCACCGTCACCGCGGAGGCGGGCTGCGTGTTGCAGGCGGTGCAGCAGGCGGCCGCCGATGCCGATCTGCTGTTCCCGTTGAGCCTGGCGGCCGAAGGCAGTTGCACCATCGGTGGCAACCTCGCCACCAACGCCGGTGGCACCCAGGTGCTGCGCTATGGCAACGCGCGCTCGCTGTGCCTGGGCCTGGAGGCCGTGACGGCAGCGGGCGAGGTCTGGCATGGCCTGACCGGCCTGCGCAAGGACAACACCGGCTACGACTTGCGCGACCTGCTGATCGGCAGCGAGGGCACGCTGGCGATCATGACTGCGGCGACGTTGGCGCTGCACCCCCGGCCTGCGGCCACGATGACCGCGCTGGCCGCCTGCGCTTCGCTCGACGACTGCGTGGCCTTGTTGGGCGCGGCGCAGCGGCAGTTGGGCCCGGGACTGACCGGCTTCGAGGTCATGAACGGATTTTCGTTGGCACTGGTGGCCCGCCACTTTCCGGAGCGGCGACAGGCCCTGCCCCGGGTGCCCTGGACCGTGCTGGTCGAGCTGTCAGACAACGAGAGCGCGGGCCATGCCCGCACGCAATTCGAAGGCCTGCTCGCCGACGCGCTGCAGGCGGGCACGATCAACGACGCGGCCATCGCCGAGAGCGTGGCACAGTCGCGCGCGATGTGGCACCTGCGCGAGTCGATTCCGCTGGCGCAGAGCGAGGAAGGCCTGAACATCAAGCACGACATTTCTCTGCCGGTATCGAGCATCCCGGCATTCTGTGCCGCGACCGACGCGACGCTCGCGGCACGCTGGCCCGGGATCCGCCTGGTCAACTTCGGCCACCTCGGCGACGGCAACCTGCATTACAACGTGCAAGCCCCCGCCGGCGAGGACGGCACGGCATTCCTGCAGAGTGAGGAGCATGCGGTCAACGCCATCGTCTTCGATGCCGTGACGGCCCATCACGGGTCGATCTCGGCCGAGCACGGCATCGGCGTGCTCAAACGCGACGAACTGGTGCGGCGCAAGGACCCCACCGCCATGGCGATGATGCGCGCCATCAAGCAAGCACTCGATCCGCAGCGCCTGCTCAATCCGGGCCGGCTGCTCTGACCGTGCGTGGCGGCCGCGCCGCCGCGGCCCCTACTGCAGCGGCTCTTTCAGCGCCGTCGGCACTGGCAGTTGCGTGACCTCGATGCCCTCGTCGCGCAGGGCCTCGCGTTCGACAGGCGTGGCCTGGCCACGAATCCCGCGTTCGGCGGCGTCGCCGTAATGAATGCGCCGGGCTTCGGCGGCAAAGCGCTCGCCTACGTCTTCGGTGTGGGCCAGCACATGGCGCACGACCTTCATCCATTGCGCCTGCGCATCGAACTGTGGTTGCGGCGTGGGTGCGGCATCCGCCGTTTCGCGCGCGCCTGACAGGTTCAAGCGCGGCGCGCTGGGCAGGCGCACGATCACGTTGTCGTCACACAGCGGGCAGGCAATCAACTGACGGCCATTCTGGTCGAGGAAGTCCTCGTCGCTGGCGAACCAGCCCTCGAAGCCATGGCCGTTGTGACAGCGCAGGTCGATGACTTTCATTGCCGCGAACGGGTTGTGCTTGGAGGTGTCATGACCGGGTCATCATAGCGAGCGCCGCTCATGGCGCGGGCTGCCAGCTCAACGGCCACAGCCCAGCCTGCCACTTTTGCAACCAAAGCAGCCCGATCAAGGTCTTGGCGTCGGTGACTTCGCCATTCGCAACCATGGCGTCGAGCTCGGCCACCGTATGCGTGACGGTGTCGAGGAATTCGCCGGCATCGAGGTGCTGCACGCCGGCCGTCAACCCGCGCGCGAACCAGATCTCGATCGCTTCGGTCGAGTAGGCGATCGCGTTGTTCAGAATGCCTGCACGCGCCCACTCGGTGGCACGATAGCCGGTCTCCTCGGCCAGTTCGCGGATAGCGCAGGTCCAGGGCGCCTCGCCGGCATCGAGCTTGCCGGCCGGAAACTCCAGCATCACGCGGCCCATCGGGTAGCGGTACTGCCGCTCCATCAAGAGACGCCCATCAGGCAGCAACGGTACCGTCATCACCGCGCCGGGGTGCACGATGTACTCGCGCGTGGCCTGTGCGCCGTCAGGCAGACGCACGGTGTCGCGCCGGACGTCGAGAAAGCGGCCGCGCCACACCGGCTCGGCGCCGACGCGCGTTTCGATCAGGTGGGCGTCAACCTCGGTACGTTTCACGCGGCGAGTTTGGGCGTCGTCATGTCGCCACCGTGCAGCACGATGGCCTTGATGCACAGGGCCATCAAGCCGCCGGGCAGCAGGCCGAACACGAGCACCGCGCCGCCGTTGACGGCCAGCAGGGCCTGCACACCGCGTTCCCCGGTGATGCGAGGCGCATCGGCGGCGGGCTCGTCGAAGTACATCACCTTGACCACGCGCAAGTAGTAGAACGCACCGACCAGCGACAGCAGCACGGCGATCACGGCGAGCCACAGGTAACCGGCCAAGTTGGTCGTGATCAGTGCCTGCAACACCGACAGCTTGGCGTAGAAGCCGACCAGCGGCGGAATCCCCGCCAGCGAGAACATGAAGAGCGCCATCACGGCGGCCATCCAGGGGCTGCGCTGGTTCAGGCCGGCCAGGTCGCTGATCTCCTCGCTCTCGAAACCTTGGCGCGACAGCAGCAGGATGACGCCGAAGGTGCCCAGCGTGGTCAACACATACGTGACCATGTAGAACAGCGCCGAGCTGTAGGCATTGCCCCCCGACAGCGTGTTGCCGCTGATCACGCCGGCGCTGAGCGCGAGCAGCACGAAGCCGATCTGCGCGATGGCCGAATAGGCCAGCAGGCGCTTGAGGTTGGTCTGGGCGATGGCGGCCAGATTGCCGATGAACAGCGAGGCCACCGCCAGCACCACCAGCATCTGCTGCCAGTCGTTGGCCAGGCCCAGCATGCCCTCGACCAGCAGCCGCAGTCGTGATGCCGAAGGCCGCCAGCTTCGGCGCGCCGGCAATCAGCAGCGTCACCGCGGTGGGCGCACCGTGGTAGACGTCGGGCACCCACATGTGGAAGGGCGCGGCGCCGAACTTGAAGCCCAGCCCGGCGACGATGAACACGACGCCGAAGGTCAGCACCTGTGGATTGGCCTGGCCCCTGCCGATGGCCTCGAAGACCTTGCCGATGTCCAGCGTGCCGGTGGCGCCGTACATCATCGACAGGCCATAGAGCAGGAAGCCCGACGCCAGCGCGCCGAGGACGAAGTACTTCATCGCGGCTTCGGTCGACAGGCCGTGGTCGCGGCGCAACGCGGTCAGCGCATAGAGCGACAGGCTCATCAACTCCAGCCCGAGATAGACGACGAGGAAGTTGCTTGGCCGAGACCATCACGCACACGCCGAGCAGCGCGAACATCGACAGCGTGAAGAACTCGCCCTTGCGCATCTCGCGCGAACCGATGTAGGGCCGCGCATAGACCAGCGTCACCATGACCGAGACGGTGGCGAAGAAGGCCAGCAGATGACCCAGCGGGTCCGAGGCCACCATGCCCTGCATGCCCTCGAGCGACGCGCCTGTTCCGAGCGCACTCAGGTGCAGCAGGGCCACCGTGGCCAGCGTGGCCTGTGTCAACCAGAAGGTCAGGCGGCGCGCCGGGTCGGTGACGAACAGGTCGACGATGGCGATGACGCAGGCCATCGCCAACAACACGATCTCGGGGTACAGCACTTGCCAGTTCATGGAAGACATCTCGGGGCCCTGGCCTCAGTTGAGCTTGCTCTGCGCCACATGCTGCAGCAGCTCGGTCACGGACACGTGCATCACGTCGGTAAAGGGCTTCGGGTACACGCCCATCCAAAGCACCGCCACGGCCAGCAGCGCCAGCATCAGGAACTCACGCCGGTCGATGTCGACCAGCGCCTTGACCTGCTCGTTGGCGGCCTCGCCGAAGTAGACGCGCTTGACCATCCACAGGTTGTAGGCGGCGCCGAAGATCAGCGCCGTTGCCGCCAGGGCCGCGAGCCAGAAATTGAACTTGACCGTGCCCAGGATCACCATCCATTCGCCCACGAAACCGCTGGTGCCGGGCAGGCCGCTGTTGGCCATGGCGAAGAAGACGGCGAAGGCGGCGAACTTGGGCATGGTGTTGACGACGCCGCCGTAATCGGCGATCTGGCGCGAGTGCATGCGGTCGTAGAGCACGCCGATGCACAGGAACATCGCACCCGAGATGAAACCGTGGCTGATCATCTGCACGATGCCACCCGAGACGCCGAGCTCGCTGAAGATGAAGAAGCCCAGCGTGACGAAGCCCATGTGCGCGATCGACGAGTAGGCCACCAACTTCTTCATGTCCTGCTGCACCAGCGCCACCAGGCCGATGTAGACCACGGCGATCAACGACAGCGCGATGATGAACCAGGCCCATTCGCGGCTGGCGTCGGGAGCGATCGGCAGCGAGAAGCGCAGAAAGCCGTAGGCGCCGAGCTTGAGCATGATCGCCGCCAGCACCACCGAGCCGCCGGTGGGCGCCTCGACGTGCGCGTCGGGCAGCCAGGTGTGCACCGGCCACATCGGCACCTTGACCGAGAAGGCAGCGAAGAAGGCGAAGAACAGCAGGCTCTGGGCCGACAGCGGCAGCGGCAGCTGGTGCCAGTCGAGAATGGCGAAGCTGCCTCCCGACTTGAAATACAGATACAGCAGCGCCAGCAGCATCAACAGCGAGCCGAGCAGCGTGTAGAGGAAGAACTTGAATGCCGCGTAAACCCGATTCGGTCCACCCCAGACGCCGATGATGATGTACATCGGGATCAGCGTGGCTTCGAAGAAGACGTAGAACAGCAGGCCGTCTAGCGCCGAGAAGATGCCGATCATGAGCCCCGACAGGATCAGGAACGCGCCCATGTACTGGTTCACGCGGACCGTGATCACTTGCCAAGCCGAGATGACCACGATCACGGTGATGAAGGCGGTGAGCAGCACGAACCACACCGAGATGCCATCGACACCGAGGTGGTAGAAGACATTGAAGCGATCGATCCAGGACGCCCTTTCCTGGAACTGCATCGACGCCGTACCGACGTCGAAGCCGCTGATCAGCGGCAGCGTGACCAGGAAGCTGGCGATGGCACCGACCAGGGCGATCCAGCGCGACTGCGCGGCGTGCTCGTCGCGGCCGAGCGCGAGCAGCACCGCACCCACCAGGATCGGCAGCCAGATCGCGACGCTCAACAAACCCATCGTGTTCTCTTTCGCATTCTTGTTCTGTGACCGGGCTCGCTAGAAGCCGAACAGGTGGCTGACCTGCGGCCACAGCTGCCAGGTCATGAGACCGAACAGGCCAAGCAGCATCACCAGCGCGTACAAGTACAGGTAGCCGGTCTGCAGCCGCCGCGTGATCTGGGCCACGATGCCGACCGCGCGCGCCGATCCGTTGACCAGCACGCCGTCGATCAGGGCCACGTCGCCGCCCTGCCACAGGCCGACCCCGACCCGGCGCGTCCCTGCGGCCAGCACATGCTCGTTGAACCAGTCCATGTAGTACTTGTTGTCGAGCAGGCGGTAGACCCATTCGAAACGGGCCTTGATCGCCGCCGGAATCGCCGGCTGCTTCAGGTAGAACCACCAGGCACAGACCACACCGGCCAGCGCGAGCCAGAACGGCAGGGTCACGACACTGTGCATGGCCATTGCCGCGGCGCCGTGGAAGGCCTCGCCCAACGCGGTCATCGCCGGGTGGCGCGCGGCGTCGACGATGATCGAATCCTTGAGGAAGTCGCCGAACAGCAGCGGCCCGATCGTCCAGTAGCCGACGACGACCGAGGGAATCGCGAGCAGGATCAGGGGTGCGGTCACGACCCAGGGCGACTCGTGCGGCGTGGCGTCATGGTGCGCGCCGTCATCGTGGTGGTCATGCTCGCCCGGGAACGGCTTGTGGCGGAAGCGTTCCTCTCCATGGAACACCAGGAAGTACATGCGGAACGAGTAGAACGCCGTGACGAAGACGCCGGCGATGACGGCAAAGGCCGCGAAGCCCGCACCTGGCAACTGGCTCGCGCGCACCGCGTCGATGATGCTTTCCTTGCTGTAGAAACCGGCGAACAGCGGCGTGCCGATCAGCGCCAGCGAGCCGATCAGCGACGTGATCCAGGTGATGCGCATGTACTTGCGCAGGCCGCCCATGTTGCGGATGTCCTGGTCGTGGTGCATGCCGATGATCACCGAGCCCGCGGCCAGGAACAGCAAGGCCTTGAAGAAGGCATGCGTCATCAGGTGGAACACCGCCACCGAGTAGGCCGAGGCGCCCAGGGCCACCGTCATGTAGCCGAGCTGGCTCAGCGTGGAGTACGCCACCACACGCTTGATGTCGTTCTGGATGATGCCCAGGAAGCCCATGAACAGGGCCGTGATCGCGCCGATCACGAGTACGAACGAGAGCGCGGTGTCCGACAGCTCGAACAGCGGGCTCATGCGCGCCACCATGAAGATGCCGGCCGTGACCATCGTGGCGGCGTGGATCAGCGCCGAAATCGGCGTCGGGCCCTCCATCGAGTCGGGCAACCAGACATGCAGCGGGAACTGCGCGCTTTTGCCCATCGCACCGATGAAGAGGCAGATGCAGGCCACCGTGATCAGCATCCAGTCGGTGCCGGGGAAGACGATGCGCGAGAGCTCGCCGCCCTGGGCAAAGGCTTCGGCGTAATTCAGCGTGCCGGCGTAGGTGACGATCAGGCCGATGCCCAGGATGAAGCCGAAGTCACCGACACGGTTGACGATGAAGGCTTTCATGTTGGCGAAGATCGCCGTCGGCTTCTTGTACCAGAAGCCGATCAGCAGGTACGACACCAGGCCCACCGCTTCCCAGCCGAAGAACAGCTGCAGGAAGTTGTTGCTCATCACCAGCATCAGCATGCTGAACGTGAACAGCGAGATGTAGGCGAAAAAGCGCTGGTAGCCCGGGTCCTCTTCCATGTAGCCGATGGTGTAGATGTGCACCATCAGCGACACGAACGTGACCACCACCATCATCATCGCGGTCAGGCCGTCGACGAGGAAGCCGACCTCCATCTTCAGCCCGCCCAGCACCATCCACTCGTAGATCGTGGCGTCAAAGCGCGCACCGTCGAGCGCCACCTGCTTGAGCACGATGGCCGAGGCGATGAACGACACCAGAACGCCCAGAATCGTCACCATGTGCGCGCCACGACGGCCGATGCTGCGGCCGAAGAAGCCGGCAACGATGGCGCCGACAAGCGGCGCGAAGGCGGCCGTCAGCAGCAGGTTCTGGGAGATCGATGCGGCCATGTCCGTCAGCCTTTCAAGCTGTCGAGTTCCTGCACGCTGATCGATTCACGATTGCGGAACAGCACGACCAGGATCGCCAGGCCGATCGCCGACTCGGCGGCCGCCACGGTGAGGATGAAGAAGACGAACACCTGCCCGGCCATGTCGCCGAGGTAGTGCGAGAAGGCGATGAAATTCATGTTCACCGCCAGCAGCATCAGCTCGATCGCCATCAGCAACACGATCAGGTTGCGGCGGTTGAGGAAGATGCCGATCACGGACAGCGCGAACAGGATCGCGCCGAGCGAGAGGAAATGCGACAGGGTCACAGCGCCAGTCATGCGGGCTTCTCCGGCGTGGCCGGCGCGGCGGGTGGCGGTGCGGGCGCGGGCTCGACCACCGCCGCCATCTTGACCAGACGCACGCGGTCGGCCTTCTTGGCCCGCACCTGCTGCGACGCGCCCTGGTGGCGTGAGTCCTTGCGCTCGCGCAGGGTCAACGCGATCGCCGCAATGATCGCTACCAGCAGCAGCACCGCGGCCAGTTGCAACGGGTAGAGGTAATTGGTGTAGATCTCGACGCCGAGCAGCTTGCTGTTGCCGAGCTCGAGCTGCGCCGCGCTGAAGGGCTTGGCCTGCGCCAGGTCGAAGCCACCGCGCAGCACCAGCGTCATTTCCAGCGCGATCAAGGCGCCGACCAGGCCGGCGAGCGGAAAGTGGCGCCAGAAGTTGCGCCGGGTGCTGTCGGTGTTGATGTCGAGCATCATCACGACGAACAGGAACAGCACCATCACCGCGCCGACATAGACCAGCACCAGGACGATGGCCAGGAACTCGGCCTTGAGCAGCATCCAGACGCAGGCCGCGCTGAAGAAAGCCAGCACCAGGTACAGCGCAGCGTGCACGGTGCTGCGCGCGGTAATGACGCCGAACGAGGCGCCGAGCAGCACCGCGGAGAAGACGTAGAAGAGAGCCGTGGTCGTGTTCATCGCGTTCGGCGGCTCAGCGATAGGGCGCGTCGGCCGCCCGGGCCGCAGCGATCTCTTTTTCGTAGCGGTCACCCACCGCCAGCAGCATGTCCTTGGTGAAGTACAGGTCCCCGCGCTTCTCGCCGTGGTACTCGAGGATGTGGGTCTCGACGATCGAGTCGACCGGGCAGCTCTCCTCGCAGAAGCCGCAGAAGATGCACTTGGTCAGGTCGATGTCATAGCGCGTGGTGCGGCGCGAGCCATCGTCGCGCACCTCGGATTCGATCGAGATCGCCAGCGCCGGGCAGACCGCTTCGCACAGCTTGCAGGCGATGCAGCGCTCCTCGCCGTTTTCGTAACGGCGCAACGCATGCAGGCCGCGAAAACGCGGCGACAGTGGCGTCTTCTCTTCAGGGAACTGGACCGTGATCCGGCGCGAGAAGAAATGCCGGCCCGTGATGGCCATGCCCTTGAACAGCTCGGTCAGCAGAAAGCTGCTGGTGAAGTCCTTGACGGCGGTGAATGCAGACATGTCGCCGGTCTCCTAATTCCAGATGTTCCAGGGCGACTGGATCCACAACCCGACCACGACGAGCCAGACCAGCGTGACCGGAATGAAGATCTTCCAGCCCAGACGCATGATCTGGTCGTAGCGGTAACGCGGGAAGGTGGCACGCACCCAGAGGAACATCGTGACCACGACGAAAACCTTGATGCCGAGCCAGATCCAGCCCGGAATCCAGTTGAACAGCGCGGAGTCGATGGGCGGCAGCCAGCCGCCGAGGAACAGCAGCACGCACAGCATGCTGACCAGGATCATGTTGGCGTACTCGGCCAGGAAGAACATGGCAAAGCTCATGCCCGAGTACTCGATCATGTGGCCGGCCACGATCTCCGACTCGCCCTCGACGACGTCGAACGGGTGGCGGTTGGTCTCGGCCAGACCGGCGATGAAGTAGACGACGAAGATCGGCAGCAGCGGCAGCCAGTTCCACGACAGGAAGGTCAGGCCCATGTCGGCGGCGCTGCCGCGGCCCTGGCTCATGACGATATCCGTCATGTTCATGCTCGCCGAGACCATCAGCACGACGACCAGCGCGAAGCCCATCGCGATCTCGTAGCTGACCATCTGCGCCGAGGCGCGCAGCGCGCCGAGGAACGCGTACTTCGAGTTCGAGGCCCAGCCGGCGATGATCACGCCGTAGACCTCCATCGACGTGATGGCCATCAGGAACAGCAGGCCGGCGTTGACGTTGGCCAGCGCGACCTCGGGGCCGAACGGGATCACGGCCCAGGCGGCGAGCGCCGGCATGATCGTCATCACCGGGCCGAGGAAGAAGAGCGCCTTGTTGGCCGCGGTCGGGCGGATGATCTCCTTGAAGATCAGCTTGACCGCATCGGCGATAGGCGTCAGCAGGCCGTAGGGGCCGACCCGGTTCGGGCCCGGGCGGATCTGGGTCCAGGCGATGGCCTTGCGCTCCCAAAGCGTCAGGTAGGCCACGCAGCCCATCAGTGGCGCCAGCACCGCGACGATCTTGATCAGGGTCCAGACCACCAGCCACAGCGTCGGGCCGAGCAGGTCGGTGCCGGATTGGTTGATCCAGTCGATCATCGGCGCGCCTCCTGCGGCAACGCGATGTGCAAAACGGTCAGGCGGCTAGACATGGGCGGCCCTCTCGATCGCAATCTCGCCGAACATCGCGCCCAGGCCCGACGTGCTGGCATGCCCCGCGGCAACCCGGACTGCGTTGGCTGCCAGCGTGGCATCCTCGCGCGCCGGCAAGGTGGCCTGCGCGGCACCTTGGCTGACACGCACCGCGTCGCCCGTCTTCAGGCCCAGTTCGCGCCAAAGACGACTCGGCACGCCAACCATCGGCGCCTTGGCGTCGGTGGTGGCCTGCAACGCGGCCGCACGACGCACCAGCGCGTCGATCGAATAGATCGGGACATCGGCGACGCGCTCGAGCGAGGTCGACGAGACCATGGTCACCGGGGCGGCGACGCTGCGGTTGTCCAGGCGTGTAGCCAGCGCCGTCGCGTCGCCCAGCGCCTCGGCGCGCACTTCTTCCGCCGAGTCCTGCTCGAACCCGGTCAGGCCCAACAGGTTGCCGAGTACACGCAACACCTTCCAAGCCGGGCGCGTTTCGCCCAGCGGGCGCACCACGCCGTGGAAGCTCTGCACGCGGCCCTCGGTGTTGACGAAGGTACCGGCGGTCTCGCTGAAAGGCGCCACCGGCAGCAGCACATCGGCGAACTCGGTATTGGCGTCCTTGAACGGGCTGAGCGAGACCACCAAGCCCGATCCGGCCAGGGCCGCGCGCGCGGCCGCCGCATCGGCAGCGTCGAATGCCGGCTCCACGCCCAACAGCAGCAGCGCCTTCATGGGTTGGCTCAGCATCTGGCCGGCGTTCAGGCCACCCTCGCCCGGCATGGCACCCACCCACTGCGCGCCGACACTGTTGGCGGCCTCGCC
This sequence comes from uncultured beta proteobacterium, assembly GCA_963740395.1. Taxonomy (GTDB): domain Bacteria; phylum Pseudomonadota; class Gammaproteobacteria; order Burkholderiales; family Burkholderiaceae_C; genus CADEEN01. The sequence goes on along the minus strand of CAVUEP010000070.1, from coordinate 22,592 downwards.
CAGGTAGCCGACCGTGGCGCCGGTCTGGGCGCCGATCCATTCGGCCAGCGCCAACAACTGTGCCGCCTGCGGGTGCTGCGCGGCGGCATTGCCCAGCAACACGGCCTTGCGCTCGCCGCCGAGCAGCGACTCGGCAATCTTGGTCGCCACCTCGCCGGCATTGACCGCCACCGGTGCGTCGACACCCTTGGACCGCGCGACCGCCGCGGCCACCTGGGCCAACGCATCGCACCAGCCACTGGGCGCGGCAGTGAAGTGCGAAGCCAGCGGCAGCGCCCAATCGTCGTGCACGGCATGCAGGCTGTGCACCTGGGCGCCACGGCGCGCCGCCTGGCGCAGGCGCTGCGCCAACAGAGGCTGGTCGCGGCGCAGGAAGGAGCCGACCACCAGCACGCGCTGCAGGCCCGACATCGAGGCGATGCTCGTGCCCAGCCAGCGTGCACCGCCACTGGCCGAACGGTTGCTGAAGTCGGCGTGGCGCGTGCGGTGATCGATGTTCTCGCTGCCCAGGCCGCGCACCAGCTTGGCCAGCAGGTGCAGTTCTTCGAGCGTCGAATGGGCCGAGCCGAGCGCGCCGATGCCGGCGGCGCCGAATTCGGACCGGATGCGCTTGAGGCCGTCGACAACGTAGCCCAGCGCGGTGTTCCAGTCCACTGCCTGCCACTGCCCGCCCTGCTTGACCATCGGCTGCGTCAGCCGCTGCTCACCGTTGAGTGCTTCGTAGGAGAAACGGTCGCGGTCGGCGATCCAGCATTCGTTGACGACTTCGTTTTCCAGCGGCACCACGCGCATGACCTGGTTCGCCTTGACCTGCACGATCAGGTTGGCGCCCACGCCGTCGTGCGGGCTGACGCTCTTGCGACGCGACAGCTCCCAGGTGCGGGCGCTGTAGCGGAACGGCTTGCTCGTCAGCGCGCCGACCGGGCAGATGTCGATCATGTTGCCCGACAGCTCGGAGTCGATCGTGTCGCCGAGCATGGTCGTGATCTCGCTGTGCTCGCCGCGGTGGATCATGCCCAGCTCCATCACGCCGGCGACTTCCTGGCCGAAGCGAACGCAGCGGGTGCAATGGATGCAGCGCGTCATCTCTTCCATCGAGACCAGCGGGCCGACATCCTTGTGGAAGACGACGCGCTTTTCCTCGGTGTAGCGCGACGCCGAGCCCCCGTAACCCACGGCCAGGTCCTGCAGCTGGCACTCGCCCCCCTGATCACAGATCGGGCAATCCAGCGGGTGGTTGATGAGCAGGAACTCCATTACCGATTGCTGCGCCTTGAGCGCCTTGGCGCTGTTGGTGCGAACCACCATGCCGTTGGTAGCCGGCGTGGCGCAGGCCGGCATCGGCTTCGGAGCCTTCTCGACCTCGACCAGACACATGCGGCAGTTGGCCGCGATGCTCAGCTTCTTGTGGTAGCAGAAATGCGGGATGTAGGTACCCGCCGCGTCGGCCGCATGCATGACCATGCTGCCCTCGGGCACGCTGACCTTCTTGCCGTCGAGGTCGATCTCAATCATGCGGCTTCACCTGCCCTCGCCCGAGCGTGCGGGCCCACAAGACATGACTTGTGCTCGATGTGGTGCACGAATTCGTCGCGGAAATGCTTGATCATCCCGCGCACCGGCAGCGCCGCCGCGTCGCCGAGCGCGCAGATGGTGCGGCCCATGATGTTCTCGGACACCGAGTTCAGCAGGTCGATGTCTTCCATCTTGCCCTTGCCATGCTCGATGCGGTCGACCACGCGCCACAGCCAGCCGGTGCCCTCGCGGCACGGCGTGCACTGGCCGCAGCTCTCGTGCTGGTAGAAGTAGGACAGGCGCAGCAGGCTCTTGACCATGCAGCGCGTATCGTTCATGACGATCACGGCGCCCGAGCCCAGCATCGAGCCGGCCTTGGCGATGGCGTCGTAGTCCATCGTGATGTCCATCATCGTTGCCGCCGGCAATACCGGCGCCGAGGAGCCGCCAGGGATCACGGCCTTGAGTGCGCCGCCCTTCACGCCGCCGGCCAACTCGAGCAGCTGGGCAAACGAGGTCCCCATCGGGATCTCGAAGTTGCCGGGCCGCTCGACGTCGCCCACCACCGAGAAGATCTTGGTGCCGCCGTTGTTGGGCTTGCCGACCTCGAGATACGGCACCCCGCCGTGGTTGATGATCCACGGCACCGCGGCGAAGGTCTCGGTGTTGTTGATCGTGGTCGGCTTGCCGTACAGGCCGAAGCTGGCCGGGAACGGGGGCTTGAAGCGCGGCTGGCCCTTCTTGCCCTCGAGCGACTCCAACAGCGCCGTCTCCTCGCCGCAGATGTAGGCGCCGAAACCGTGGAAGGCGTGCAGCTGGAAGCTGAAGTCGCTGCCGAGGATCTTGTCGCCGAGCAGGCCCGCCGCACGCGCCTCTGTCGAGCGCCTCTTCGAAGCGGTCGTAGATCTCGAAGATCTCGCCGTGGATGTAGTTGTAGCCGGTCTTCACCCCCATCGCATAGGCGGCGATGGCCATGCCCTCGATGACGATGTGCGGGTTGAAGGCCAGGATGTCGCGGTCCTTGCAGGTGCCGGGCTCGCCTTCGTCGGAATTGCACACCAGGTACTTCGGGCCGGGGAACATGCGCGGCATGAAGCTCCACTTCAGGCCGGTCGGGAAGCCCGCGCCGCCGCGGCCGCGCAAGGCGCTGACCTTGACCTCGGCAATGACCTGGTCGGGCGTCATGCCCGCGCCGCCGTCCTTGCCGAGAATCTTCTTCAGCGCCTGGTAGCCACCACGGGCCATGTAATCCTGCAGGCGCCAGTTCTTGCCGTCCAGCCCGGCGTAAATCTGCGGCGCGATGTGGCGACCGTGAAAACAGGTCTCGGTGCCCGTGGCCTGGAAACGCGACAAGTCCAGCGTCATTTGGCTTGCGCCTTCAGGGTATCGACCAGCTCATCCAGGCGCTCGTCGCTCATGAAACTGAGCATCTGGCGGTCGTTGACCAGCATCACCGGCGCGTCGGCGCAGGCGCCGAGGCACTCGCTGGGTTGCACGGTGAACTGGCCGTCTGCACTGGTTCCGTAAGGCTCGACACCGAACTTGTGGCACAGGTGCGCCAGCGCCTTGTCGCCATCACGCAGTGCGCAAGGCAGGTTGGTGCAGACGTTCAGCTTGTACTGGCCCACTGCCTGCTGGTTGTACATGTTGTAGAAGGTCGTGACCTCGTGCACCGCGATCACGGGCATGCCCAGGTAGGCAGCGACGCCCTCCTCGCTCTGGCGCGACACGAAGCCCTGCTCCTGCTGCACGATGGCCAGGCAGGCCATTACAGCCGAAGCCTTCTGGTCAGCGGGGTACTTGGCAACCTCGGTTGCAAAGCGGGCGAGGGTGGCGTCGGAAAAGCTCATCGATCGATCTCGCCGAATACGATATCCATGGTGCCGATGATGGCGACCGCATCGGCGATCATGTGGCCGCGCGCCATCTCGTCGAGCGCAGCCAGGTGCGGAAAGCCGGGGGCGCGAATCTTCAATCGGTAGGGCTTGTTGGCGCCGTCGCTGACCAGGTAGATGCCGAACTCGCCCTTCGGGTGCTCGACGGCGGCATAGGCCTCGCCCTCGGGCACATGCATACCTTCGGTGAAGAGCTTGAAGTGATGGATCAGCTCTTCCATGTTGGTCTTCATCGACACCCGCGACGGTGCGGCGACCTTGTGGTTGGCCGTGATCACGGGGCCCGCGTTGGCGCGCAGCCACTTCGAGCATTGCTGGATGATGCGGTTGCTCTGGCGCAGCTCTTCCATGCGCACCAGGTAGCGGTCGTAGGTGTCGCCATTGACACCGACCGGGATGTCGAAATCCATGCGGTCGTAGACATCGTAGGGCTGCTTCTTGCGCAGGTCCCACTCGATACCCGAGCCGCGCAGCATCGGGCCGGTGAAGCCCAGGTTCAGCGCTCGCTCGGGTGAGACGACACCGATGCCGACGGTGCGCTGCTTCCAGATGCGGTTGTCGGTCAGCAGGGTCTCGTAGTCGTCGACGTTGGCCGGAAAGCGGGCACAGAAGTCGTCGATGAAATCGAGCAGCGAACCCTGTCGATTCGTGTTGAGCGCGTCGATCGCCTTTTTGTTCTTGATGCGGCTGACCTGGTACTGCGGCATCGCGTCCGGCAGATCGCGGTAGACGCCGCCGGGGCGGAAGTAGGCCGCGTGCATGCGCGCGCCAGACACCGCTTCGTACATGTCAAACAGGTCCTCGCGCTCGCGGAAGGCGTAGATGAGGATATTCATCGCGCCGCAGTCGATGCCATGCGCACCCAGCCACAGCAGGTGGTTCAACAGGCGCGTGATCTCGGCGAACATGACGCGGATGTACTGCGCGCGCTCGGGCACCTCGATGCCGACCAGGCGCTCGATGGCCAGGCAGTAGGCATGCTCATTGGCCATCATCGACACGTAGTCGAGACGGTCCATGTAGGGCAGCGACTGGATATAGGTCTTGCTCTCGGCCAGCTTCTCGGTTGCGCGGTGCAGCAGGCCGATATGCGGGTCGGCGCGCTGGATCACTTCGCCGTCGAGCTCGAGCACCAGGCGCAGCACACCGTGCGCGGCCGGATGCTGCGGGCCGAAATTGAGCGTGTAGTTCTTGATTTCAGCCATGGTCAGTGGAGCCCGCCATAGGTGTCGTCGCGCACGATCCTGGGCGTGACTTCGCGCGGCTCGATCGTCACCGGCTGGTAGATCACGCGGCGCTGCTCGGCGTCGTAGCGCATCTCGACATGGCCCGACACCGGGAAGTCCTTGCGCATCGGATGACCGATGAAACCGTAGTCGGTGAGGATGCGGCGCAGGTCATCGTGACCCTCGAAGAGGATGCCGTAGAGGTCGAAGGCCTCGCGCTCGTACCAGTTCGCTGAACTCCAGACTTCGGTCAACGAACTCACCAGCGGCACCGCGTCGTCGGGACAGACGACCTTCAGGCGCAGGCGCCAGTTGCGACTCACCGACAGCAGATGCGACACCACGACAAACCGCGGGCCTTCGTGCGGTTCGTCCTTCCAACTGCTGAGATCCAGGCCGGCCAGATCGATCAATTGCGCGAAGGCCAGACTCGGATCGTCACGCAGGTGTTGCGCCACGGACAAGTAGTCCTCGGCACCGACCAGCAGCGTGAGCTCGCCATGATCTCGTGTCAGGGTCTTGATTTGCGAGCCGAGCGCGGCCTCGAGCGCCGCCTGCAACAGGTCGAGTTTGGCGCTCATCTTGCGATCGTGTTCTCACGGCGGATCTTGGCCTGCAATTGCAGAATGCCGTACAGGAGCGCCTCGGCCGTCGGCGGGCAGCCGGGCACATAGACGTCGACCGGCACGATGCGGTCGCAACCGCGCACGACCGAATAGCTGTAGTGGTAGTAGCCCCCGCCGTTGGCGCAGGAGCCCATGCTCAGCACCCAGCGCGGCTCGGCCATCTGGTCGTAGACCTTGCGCAACGCCGGGGCCATCTTGTTGCACAGCGTGCCCGCCACGATCATCAGGTCGCTTTGCCGCGGGCTGGGCCTGAACAACATGCCGAAGCGATCGATGTCGTAGCGCGCCGCACCGGCGTGCATCATCTCGACCGCACAGCAGGCCAGGCCAAAGGTCATCGGCCACAGCGAGCCGGTCTTGGACCAATTGACCAGGGTGTCCACCGAGGTGGTGAAGTAGCCTTCCTTGAATACGCCTTCGATGCCCATGATGTGCTATTCCCAGTCGAGGGCACCCTTCTTCCACTCGTAGATGAAGCCCACCACGAGGATGGCCAGGAAGAGCATCATGGCCCAGAAGCCGATCGGGCCAATCTCCTTGAGCGCCACGGCCCAAGGAAACAGAAAGGCGATCTCGAGGTCGAACAGGATGAAGAGGATGGCCACCAGGTAGTAGCGCACGTCGAACTTCATGCGTGCGTCCTCGAAGGCCTCGAAGCCGCACTCGTAGGGGCTGTTCTTCTGCGTGTCGGGCCGGTTCGGGCCGAACACGAATCCGAGCACCTGCGGCGCCACGCCGACTGCCACACCGACGAGGATGAACAGGATGACGGGCAGGTAGGGTTGAAGGTCCATCTTCGTCGTTGCAGCGATTCATTCAGCAGCCTTGCACTATGCATGCGGCTGAAGCGGGCGCCTTGCTTTTCGACAATGCTTGCGTTGTTGGTGCCGACGGCGAGACTCGAACTCGCACAGCTTTCGCCACTACCCCCTCAAGATAGCGTGTCTACCAATTTCACCACGTCGGCGGTATGTGCCTTGAACCCGCTCCACTCAGGGCGAACCGCGCTCCAGGCAACAGACAATTCTACGGGCAAAACTTCAGGGCTTCACCGGTGCGCTGGCAGCGGGAGCAGCGTCGGACGCGCTTGGCGCCGCAGCCGGCATGGTCGGTATCTGCCCCACCGCCGGAGCCGACGCTGCTGCCGGCGCACTGGCCGCAGCGGGCCGATCGAAAACGCTGCTGCTGCCATCACTGGCAACACGCACATTGCCAAAGTAGGCCAGCACCAGGGTGCAAACGAAGAAGATCGTCGCGCATACGGCGGTCGAACGCGACAGGAAGTTGGCGCTTCCGGTGGCGCCGAACAGGCTGCCAGAGGCGCCGCTACCGAAGGACGCACCCATGTCGGCGCCCTTTCCCTGCTGCATCAGCACGAGGCCAATCATCGCTGCGGCCGTAATGAGCTGGACCGCCAGCACAAGATTCATCCAGATTTGCATGGTGATTGTGGTTCTAGGAAAGAGGGATCATTGGGCCGCGCGACAGATGGCGACAAAGTCAGCGGCCTTCAGGGAGGCACCACCGATCAGGCCACCATCGATGTCGGGCTGGGCGAAGAGGGTTGCCGCGTTATCGGGCTTGACGCTGCCGCCGTAGAGAATCTTCATGCCATCGGCGCGCGACGTGGCTGCGCGCAATTGGGCACGCAACAACGCATGCACCGCCTGCGCCTGCTCCGGCGTGGCCGTCAGGCCGGTGCCGATCGCCCACACAGGTTCATAGGCCACGACCATTTCGCTGGCGCAATGCGCCAAGGCGTGGATCGCCGCGGAAAGTTGGCGCTTGACGACGCTTTCCGTCTCGCCGGCTTCGCGCTGGGCGCGCGTTTCACCAACGCAGACGACCGGCGTCACGCCGCGAGCCAGCGCGGCCTTGGCCTTGTCTGCGACGAGCTGGTCACTTTCTCCGTGCAACGCGCGACGCTCCGAGTGCCCGACGAGCGCGTAGCGGCAGCCGAACTCGGCCAGCATCGCCGCCGAGACCTCGCCGGTGAATGCGCCATGCTCGTGCGCGGAGCAATCCTGCGCACCCCAGCGGACGTCGTGCGCGGTCAGCGCCACGGCCGTCTCGGCCAGGTAGGGGAAGGGCACGCACACCGCGACGTCGCAGGCGAACGGCCGCGCCGCAACGATGCCGGCCAGCAATTCCGCGTTGGCCGAGTGGTTGCCGTGCATCTTCCAGTTGCCGACGACGAGTTTCTTGCGTTGACTCATGCTGTCCAGTCCAGAACGATCTTGCCCACATGCGTGCTCGACTCCATCAGCGCGTGGGCCGCGGCCGCTTGCGCCGCGGGGAACACCTGGTGGATCACGGGCTTGATGCGGCCAGCCTCGATCAGCGGCCAGACGCGCTCACGCAATGCCTGCGCCAGCACGCCCTTGTAGGCCACGGTGCGCGGACGCAGGGTCGACCCCGTGATGCTCAAGCGCTTGCGCAGTACGGCGCCGACGTCGAGCGCACTCTGCGTGCCGCCCTGGACGGCGATGATCGCGACGCGCCCGTCGGCAGCCAGGCATTCGATTTCGCGTGCGACGATAGTCGCCGGCGACCATGTCGAGCACGACATCGACGCCGCGCTTGTCGGTGATGCGCTTGACCTCGGCGACGAAATCCTGCGTGCGGTAGTTGATCGCGTGGTCGGCGCCCAGCGGCCACGCAGGCTGCGCACTTCTCGTCGCTGCCGGCCGTCACGATGACCTTGGCGCCCAAGCGCCTTGGCCAGCTGGATGGCCGTCACGCCGATGCCGCTCGAGCCGCCCTGCACCAGCAACCACTCGCCGGCTTGCAAGCCGGCGATGTGGAAGACGTTCTGCCACACGGTGAAGAAGGTCTCGGGCAGGCTGGCGGCCTCGATGTCGGACAGCCCCTTGGGCACCGGCAGACACTGCGCAAGCGGCGCCACGCACAGTTCGGCGTAGCCGCCACCAGCGACCAGCGCACAGACGCGGTCTCCCAATGCAAAGCCGGCCGCGGCCAATTCCTGTCTCATCGCCGCACGACCAGCGCACCGGCCACTTCGAGCCCGGGCAAGTCCGAGGCGCCGGGCGGCATCGGGTACAGCCCCTTGCGCTGCAGCACGTCGGGCCGGTTGATGCCCGACGCGGCCACACGGATCAGCACCTCGCCCGGCCCGCAGGTCGGGTCGGGGCGGGTGGTCTCACGCAGCACCTCGGGGGCGCCGAACTGCGTGATCTCGATGGCGCGCATCAGGCCGCGGTGGCTTACTCGGGCTGGCGGTCGCCGCCTTCGGGCGCGCTCGGCTCGGCAGCCGGCGCGTCGCCGCGCGGCTCACGGTGCTCGCGCGGCTCGCGATCACGGCGCGGGCCGCGGTCGTCACGGCGCGGGCGATCGCCAAAGTCGCGGCGCGGACGCTCTTCCTCGACATAACCCTCAGGCTTGTCCAGCAGCGCCTTCAGCGACAGCTTGATGCGCCCCTTGTCGTCCGTCTCGAGGACCTTGACCTTGACGACCTGGCCTTCCTTGAGGAAGTCCTCGACCTTCTCGACGCGCTGGTGTGCGATCTGGCTGATGTGCAGCAGGCCGTCCTTGCCCGGCAGGATGTTGACCAGGGCTCCGAAGTCCAGGATCTTCGTGATCGGGCCTTCGTAGACCTTGCCGACTTCGGCTTCGGCGGTGATCTCGGTGATGCGCTGCTTGGCGTATTCGGCCTTGGCGGCCTCGGTCGAGGCGATCGTGATCGTGCCATCTTCGCCGATGTCGATCACGCACCCGGTTTCCTCGGTCAGGCCTCGGATGACGGCGCCGCCCTTGCCGATCACGTCGCGGATCTTCTCCGGGTTGATCTTCATCGTGTAAAGGCGCGGGGCGAACTGCGACACCTCAGCCTTGGCTTCGCCCACGGCCTCCTGCATCTTGCCCAGGATGTGCAGGCGCGCTTCCTTGGCCTGCGCCAGCGCAACCTGCATGATTTCCTTGGTGATGCCTTGGATCTTGATGTCCATCTGCAGCGCGGTGATGCCGCCAGTGGTGCCAGCCACCTTGAAGTCCATGTCGCCGAGGTGATCCTCGTCGCCGAGGATGTCGGTCAGCACGGCGAACTTGTTGCCGTCCTTGATCAGGCCCATCGCGATGCCGGCCACATGGGCCTTCATCGGCACACCGGCGTCCATCATGGCCAGGCAGCCGCCGCACACCGACGCCATCGACGACGAGCCATTGCTCTCGGTGATTTCCGAGACCAGGCGGATCGTGTACGGGAAGTCTTCCTTGCTCGGCAACGCGGCAATCAGTGCGCGCTTGGCCAGGCGGCCGTGACCGATCTCGCGGCGCTTGGGCGTACCCACGCGGCCGGTCTCGCCGGTAGCGAAGGGCGGCATGTTGTAGTGCAGCATGAAGCTGTCAGTGAACTCGCCGGCCAGCGCGTCGATGCGCTGCGCGTCGCGGTCGGTACCGAGCGTGGCCACGACAACGGCCTGGGTCTCGCCGCGCGTGAACAGCGCCGAGCCATGGGTGCGCGGCAGCACGCCGGTGCGGATCTCGATCTGGCGCACGGTGCGCGTATCGCGCCCGTCGATGCGCGGCTCGCCGGCCAGGATCTGGCCACGCACGATGCGCGACTCGATCTCGAACAGCAGACCCTCGACCTCGACCTTGTCGAACTCGACGCCGTCGCCCTTGAGCGAGGCCATCACATTGGCTGTGGCTTCGCGGCAGGCCTGCGTGCGAGCCTGCTTGCTGCGGATCTGATAGGCCGCGCGCAGTGCCGGTTCGGCCAGTGCAGTCACGGTTGCGATAAACGGTTCATTCTTGGCCGGAGCGGTCCATTGCCACTCGGGCTTGCCGGCGTCGCGCACCAGTTCGTTGATCGCGGCGATGGCAATGTTGCCCTGCTCGTGGCCGAAGACCACGCCGCCGAGCATCACTTCTTCGCTCAGCTGGTCGGCCTCGCTCTCGACCATCAACACGGCCGATTGCGTGCCGGCGACGATCAACTCCATCTTGCTGCTGGCGAGTTGGGTCTTGCTCGGATTGAGCATGTACTGACCGTCGATGTAGCCCACGCGCGCCGCGCCGATCGGGCCATTGAACGGGATGCCCGAAATGGCCAGCGCGGCGCTGGTGCCGATCATGGCGGCGATGTCGGCCTGGACCTCGGGGTTCAGGCTCAGCACGTGAATCACGACCTGGACTTCGTTGAAGAAGCCTTCCGGAAACAGCGGCCGGATCGGGCGGTCGATCAGGCGCGAGGTCAGGGTCTCGAGTTCGCTCGGGCGCCCTTCACGCTTGAAGAAGCTGCCCGGGATCTTGCCTGCGGCATAGGTCTTCTCGATGTAGTCGACCGTCAGCGGGAAGAAATCCTGCCCGGCCTTGGCTTCGGTCTTGGCGACCACGGTCGCCAGCACCACAGTGTCGTCGATCGTCACGACCACGGCGCCGCCCGATTGGCGAGCGATCTCGCCCGTTTCCATCGTGACGGTGTGCTGGCCCCATTGGAACGTCTTCGTGACCTTGTTGAACATGCTCATTGCAGCTCCTGCTTCAGTAGGGGCGCATCGTGCGCCCGGTGGCAGAGGTCAGAGCCTTCGGCGGGATGCCATTCCAAAGCGGTTGCCGGTGTGCAACGGCATTGGAATGACACAGCAGCGCGTCGGGTTCCGTCCTCCAGATGCGAAAAGCCTGCACTCTGGTTCAGTCCAGCGCAGGCTTTTCGTCGTCGTCGGTTCTTACTTGCGCAGACCCAGTTTCTGGATCAGCGCGGTGTAGCGCTCGGCGTCCTTGTCCTTCAGATAGGTCAGCAGACGCTTACGCTGGTTGACCATCTTCAGCAGCCCGCGGCGACCATGGTGGTCCTTGGCGTGCAGCTTGAAATGCGGCGTGAGTTCGTTGATACGCGCGGTCAGCAGAGCGACCTGCACTTCGGGGCTGCCCGTGTCGTTGGCCGCACGTGCGTTGGCCTTGACGATCTCGGCGGTTTGTTGGGTACCCATGGCCATGGTGGCGATTTCCTAGTTCATGGAAACCGCCGGCAGGGTGCGTCGGCGTTGAGCGGCGCTGACCCTCGCGGTTTCCGGTTCTACTTGCGGTCACGGGTGAAACCGACCCATGCCGTGCTGGTTTCCGCAGGCGGTTGCCCGTCGCGAAGCCTTGGATTATAGGCCAAGCGCCCCGGACAGTCGGTTCAGCCCCTCGCGCAGGCGCGCCGGGTCCCTGGCCGCGAAGCACCAGCGCAGCCAGCCCTCGGCCTCGTCACCAAAGGCCACACCCGGCGCCAGACCCAGGCCATGGGCCATGACCAGGTGCTTGGCAAAGGCCAGCGAGTCGGTTTGACCCTCGACACGAAAGAAGGCGTACATGCCGCCCTGCGGTTGCGCGGCGCGAACGCCCGGCAACGCCATCAGGCCATCGATCAGCAGATCACGGCCGGCCCGCAGGCGCTCGACCAGGCCGGGCACGAAATCGGCCTCGATCGACAAGGCTGCCAGGGCGCCGCGTTGCACGAAGACCGGCGCGCAGGAGCTGTTGAACTCGATCAGCTTGCCGATCGCGTCCAGATGGCCCGGCGGCAGCACCAGCCAGCCCAGGCGCCAGCCAGTCATGAGGAAGGTCTTGGAAAAACTTTGCGCGATGACGAGCCGGTCTTCAGGCACGGCGATGTCGAGAAAGCTGGGCGCGGCCTTGCCGGCGCCAAACCAGACGCGCTCATAGACTTCATCAGCGACGATCCAGGTACCTGTCTTGCGGCAATGGGCAAGGAGGGCCTGCTGTTCGGCGCGCGTCAGCGTCCACCCGGTCGGGTTGTTCGGCGCATTGACCAGCAAGACCTTGGTGGCCGGCGTCACGGTATCGAGCAGGCGCTGCAAGTCCAGGGCCCAAGCGCCATCGGCGCCCGGCGCCAGCGGCACCCGCGTGACCTTCGCGCCGAGGATGGCCGGCTGCGCCGTCAAGTTGGGCCAGACCGGCACGACCGCAACCACTTCGTCGCCCGCCCCCGCCAGCAGCTGCATCGCCAGCATCAACGCGGTCACGCCGGCCGACGTGACTGCGATGCGGTCGACGCTGACCGGGCCGTGCAACGCCGATGCGTAGGCCGCCAAGCCCTCACGCAACTCGGCCAGGCCCAGGTTGTGAGCATAGAAGGTCTCTCCGCGCATCAACGATGCCACCGCCGCCTCTCGCACCGCCGTCGGAGTGACCTCGTCACTCTCGCCGAACCAGAACGCCAGCACATCGCTGCGGCCCAGCCCGGCGTTGGCGACCTCGCGGATGCGCGAGGCAGGCAGTTGGTCGATGGCAGGTCGCATGGCGGGGTCTCGCGGATCAGGTATTGCGCAGCATCTCGCAGCTGTGCGGCATCTCGAGCTCGCGGGCCTCGAAACGGCGCACGGTGCGAAATCCGAAACCCGAGCCTTCGACGTCGTGGCGCACACCCGGCGCGCCCACGCGGTCCATCACGCTGACCACCAGGGGCTGCTGAAACTGGTGGTCGCCAGCGCGCATGTGGCCGGCATGCAGTCCACCGAGTGCGCGGGGGTCATGCGTCATGCCGGACAGGGCGCGCGCGATCGCGCCCGCTTCGTCACTCCCTGCACGCTCGATGGCGCCCGCCAGCATCTCGATCATCACTTGCAACCGTGCATGCACGTAGTCGTCGCGTGGCTCGGGAAAGCGTTGGCGGAACGCTGCGTAGAAACTGTCCGACGCCGCGCCACCCACATTCGGGTGCCACTCGGCCACCGCATACACCGCGCCAACGCCGGCCCCGCCGATCGCCGCCGGCGCACCCAACGCATTGCCGTAGAAGGTATAGAACTTGAGCGCAGCACCGACCTCGCGCGTGGCTTTCACGAGCAGCGTGAGGTCGTTGCCCCAGTTGCCGGTCAGTACGGCCTGTGCGCCGCTGACCTGGATCTTGGCCGCGTAGGGCAGGAAGTCCTTGACCCGCCCCATCGGGTGCAATTCGTCACCGACGATCTCGATGTCGGGCCGCTTGGCGGCCAGCATCGCGCGCGCTTGCCGGTTTACGTGCTGGCCAAAGCTGTAGTCCTGGCCTATCAGATAGACCTTCTTCACCGACGGATCACTGCGTAGCACTTCGGTCAATGCGGTCAGGCGCATGTCGGCATGCGCGTCGAACCGAAAGTGCCAGGGGCTGCACCGCTCGTTGGTCAGTGCCGGGTCGACGGCGGAGTAGTTGAGAAACATGACGCGCCGCTCGGGCGCACGCTCATTGTGCTTGTCCACGGCGTCGATCAACGCCGCCGCGGTGGCCGAGCTGTTGCCCTGCAACACGACGCTGGCGCCCTGGTCGATTGCAGTCCGCAGCATCGACAGCGCTTCCTCCGTTTTGCCTTTGCTATCCAGGCGCAGCAACTCGAGGCGGCGTGCACCACCCGGCAAGGCGACGCCGCCACGGCGATTGACGCGTTCGACCGCCCACAGCAGATTGCGCCACACCGCCTCGCCGGCATTGGCGAAGGCACCCGACAGGCCCTCGATCATGGCCAGGCGCAGCGGCGCTGAAGTCGTTTGCGCACCGGCACGTGCGCAAGTGGCCGCAAGCGCCAGCAGCAGTGCGCCGCGACGCGTCATGGGGGATGCGGTCATCTAGAAGGTGGAACTGAAGGAATTCACTGCCACTGTCGGCGCAAGCGGCATCGAGCCCGGCGCGACGGCAGCGCGTGGGCAGGGTGCGAGTCGGCATTGTAGAAGTTCGATAGCATGATCTCAGTCGAGCTTGTCGATCGAGTCGAGCGACCAACGCGGCCGCACATGGACGCCCAGACTGCGCGCGGCGCAGGAGCGTCCTGCCTGCACGCGCATCGCGCCAGCCAGCGCGATCATCGCGCCGTTGTCACTGCACAGGTGCAGCTCGGGGTAGTGCACACGCACATGCGCCCGCCTGCAAGCGGCATTCAGCTGGCGGCGAAGTTCTGCGTTGGCGCCAACGCCTCCAGCGACCACCAGCCGCGCCAAGCCACTGTCACGCAAGGCCCGCATCGATTTCTTGACCAGGACCTCGACAATGGCCGCCTGGGTCGAGGCGGCGAGATCCGCACGCTGTTGCGCACTCGGCATTGGGCCCAGCTTGCGGACCTGTGTCATGACGGCCGTCTTCAAGCCGGAAAACGAGAAATCGAGGTCGCCGCTGTGCATCAGCGGCCTGGGGAGCGCAAATGCTGTTGCGTCGCCCTGCTCCGACAGTCGCGCCAACGCGGCCCCGCCTGGGTACCCCAAGCCCAACAACTTGGCGCTCTTGTCGAACGCCTCGCCCGCGGCGTCGTCGATCGTCTCGCCGAGCAAGACATAGTCGGCGACCCCCTGCACTCGCATCAACTGGGTATGGCCTCCCGATACCAGCAAAGCGATGAACGGGAACTGCGGCGGGTCGGCCGACAGGAACGGGGACAACAAGTGCCCCTCGAGGTGGTGCACGCCGAGCACCGGTACATCCAGCGCCGCCGCCAGCGCGCAACCGATCCCGGCACCAATCAGCAACGCACCGGCCAGCCCCGGCCCGCGCGTGTAGGCCACCAGGTCGATGTCCTCCAGTCGGCTTCCGGCCTGCGCAAGCACCTGGCGCGCCAGCGGAACGATTCGGCGAATGTGATCACGCGAAGCCAACTCCGGGACGACGCCGCCATAGGCTTCATGCATGTGAATCTGGCTGTAGAGCGCGTGCGCCAACAGGCGCGGCGGCTCGTGCCCCTGCCACTGGACCAGGGCAACGCCGCTTTCATCGCAAGATGACTCGATGCCCAGGACCTGCATTGGCTGAGTGTAGCCAGCGACCAATTGCGGCCCTGGTTCGTGACATGCAGCACGCCGCTTGCAAAACCATACAAATGAAGGCCAGAAATATCCCGGTTTCACCCCCTAGTTGCTTGGCTTGACGGGACTTGCGCGGCTACTCTAGAGGCACTGAATTAGAAAGAGGCCGATTGCGGACGCGGCCCACCCACAGTCACCATGAAGGAATACAAGCTCGCGGCCTGGCCGGATCTTCCGGCGCCCTACCACCGAACGGTGTACCGGCGCATGCTCAGCGACATGTCGCATCGGTACATGTCGGTGCAGCACCTGGGGCTGTCCAGCGGCGCGACCAAGCTGGAGGTGCGCCTGTTCATCCAGATGCTCAGCGAGCGCGGCCTGCTGCGCGAGCAGGAAGGCGAACCCGATTCGATCTTCGACTCGCTGCGCCCGATCGGGGAGTGGTTCCGCCGCACCATCACGGGCTCCGAAGTGCCTCGCAACTGAGCCCGCGCGCGGCTCAAGGAAGACCCGCCCAGGCGGGTTTTTTCATGCCTTCAGTGGTTTTCCTTGGCGTGGTTGATCGAGTACTTCGGAATTTCAATGGTCACGTCGCGGTCGGAGACGATGGCCTGGCACGACAGGCGCGAGGTCGGCTCCAGGCCCCAGGCACGGTCGAGCAGGTCTTCCTCGCTTTCGTCCATCTCACCCAGGGAGTCGAATCCGTCGCGCACGATCACGTGGCAGGTGGTGCAGGCGCAGCTCATCTCACAGGCATGCTCGATGGCAATGCCGTTCTCGAGCATGGCTTCGCAGATCGATGTGCCAGCAGCTGCTTCGATCTGGTCGCCCTCGGGGCAGTACTCGGCGTGGGGCAGAATCTTGATGACTGGCATGGGGCGGCTGTTCAGAGGTCTTCGACGTTGCGGCCCGCGAGAGCCTTGCGGATGCCCCGGTTCATGCGGGCGGCAGCAAAGGCTTCGGTGCTGGCCGCCAGCGCCTTGACTGCGCTATCGATCGCATGGTGGTCGTCGCCTTGCGCAATGCGCTGCGCATCGCCCATCAAGGCGTCGATCGTTTCGCGTTCGTCGTCGCTGAGCAGGTCGCCGTCGGCGGCCAGCGCCGAACGCGTCGCCAGCAGCATGCGATCGGCGTCGACGCGCGCCTCGCGCAGCGAACGGGCCGCAGCATCCTCATCGGCCCGGGCAAAGCCGTCGCGCAGCATGCGCTCGATCTCGTCATCGGCCAGGCCATAGCTTGGTTTGACCGTGATCGCCGCCTCGACGCCGGAATTCAACTCGCGCGCTGAGACGTTGAGCAGGCCGTCGGCGTCAACCTCGAAGGTCACGCGGATGCGCGCCGCGCCGGCAACCATCGGCGGGATGCCGCGCAATTCGAAGCGGCCGAGCGAGCGGCAATCGGCGACCAGTTCGCGTTCGCCCTGCACCACGTGCAGGGCCATGGCCGCCTGCCCGTCCTGATAGGTGGTGAAATCCTGGGCCTTTGCGGTGGGGATCGTGCAGTTGCGCTCGACGATGCGCTCCACCAGGCCGCCCATTGTCTCGAGGCCCAGCGAAAGCGGGATCACGTCGAGCAGCAGGATCTCCCCGTCGGCCGCATTGCCGGCCAATTGATTGGCCTGGATCGCGGCGCCCACCGCCACCACTTCGTCGGGGTTGAGATTGACCAATGGTGGCCGGCCGAACAACTCACCGACCGCCGTGCGCACCGCCGGCATGCGCGTCGAGCCGCCGACCATCACGACGCCCTGCACGTCGGCGCGCGCGACTTTGGCGTCACGCAATGCGCGCCGGGCGGCAGCCAGGGTGCGGTCGATCAGCGGCCTGGTCAGCACTTCGAACTGGCCGCGTGTCACGTGCACCGACATCGGTCCCGACGTCAGGGCGCAACTCAAGTTCACGTCGTGCGCCGCCGTCAGGGCTTCCTTGGCTGCCCGCGCCGCCACCAGCACGGCGCGGCGGTCACGCGCGGAGTCGGCGACGCGATTCGCCGCGGCGAGCGCCCATTCGGCCAGGGCGGCGTCAAAGTCGTCGCCGCCGAGTGCGGCGTCGCCACCGGTCGCGATGACTTCGAACACACCCTGCGTCAGGCGCAGCAGCGAAATGTCGAAGGTGCCGCCGCCCAAATCGTAGACCGCGTACAAGCCCTCGCTGGCATTGTCCAGACCGTAGGCCACGGCCGCGGCAGTCGGCTCGTTGATCAGGCGCAGCACATTCAGACCGGCGAGCTTTGCCGCGTCCTTGGTCGCCTGCCGCTGCGCATCGTCGAAGTACGCCGGCACCGTGACGACGGCGCCGAACAATTCCTCGACGTCGAAGCTGTCCTCGGCGCGCTGGCGCAGCACGGCCAGGATCTCGGCCGACACCTCCACCGGCGTCTTGACGCCTTCGCGGGTTTCGACGGCCACCATGCCGGGGCGATCGACGAAGCGATAGGGCAATTTCGCATGGCCGGCGACGTCGGCCAGCGCCCGCCCCATCAGCCGCTTGACCGACACCAAGGTATTGAGCGGGTCGTCGGCCTGCGCGGCCAGGGCTTCTGCGCCGATCGCGCGACGACCGCCTTCAAGGTAGCGCACCGCCGAAGGCAGGATGGTGCGACCGTCGGCGCCGGGCAGGCATTCGGCCATGCCGTGTCGCACGGCGGCGACGAGCGAGTGAGTCGTGCCCAGGTCGATGCCCACGGCGACTCGCCGCGTGTGCGGGTCAGGCGACTGACCGGGTTCGGAAATCTGAAGCAGGGCCATGACGGATCACGCGATCACGGTTGCAGCGCATCAAGGCGCTCGTTGAGGTCAGCGCGAAACCGCTGAATGAACATCAGTGCGCGCACGCGTTCGGCCGCCTGAGCCGGCAAGTCCTGCTCGTCGAGCAGCGCTGCGACTTGCGCCAGCAAGTCGGCTTCGGCCGCCCGGACGTCGGCCTCGAGCGCGGCCAAGTTGGTGTCGCGGTCGGCTTCGTCGAGCGCTTCGCGCCAGGCCATCTGCTGCTGCAGGAACTCGGCCGGCATGGCCGTGTTGCTGTTGGCGGCGATTGGCACCCCACGCACCTCGCACAGGTAGGCCGCGCGCGAAAGCGGCTCACGCAGTCGGCGGTAGGCTTCATTGATCCGTACGGACCATTGCATCGCCACGCGTTGCGCCGTGCCTCCCTCAGCCGCAAACCGGTCGGGATGCGCCGACGACTGCAGGCGGCGCCACCGTACGTCCAGATCAGTGCGGTCAAGGTCGAACGTCTCCGGCAAGCCGAACAGGACAAAGTCGTTGTCTTCGAGGTTCATGATTCTTGAGCCGCGAGTCGCGTCGTCATTGCACGCGCAACTGCCGAAGCGACTGCGTGCAGGCTGCGCGACTGGCGCGGCCCGGCTCGCAACGGCAGCTAGACGCGGAACGACTCCCCGCAGCCGCAGCGATCCTTCTCCCGCGGGTTATGGAACTTGAAGCCCTCGTTCAAGCCCTCGCGCACGAAGTCGAGTTCGGTGCCGTCCAGGTAGGGCAGGCTCTTCGGATCGATCAGCACCTTGACGCCGTGGCCTTCGAAGACATGGTCTTCGGGTGCCACCTCGTCGGCGTACTCGAGTTTGTAGGCCAGGCCCGAGCAGCCGGTGGTCTTCACGCCCAGTCGCACGCCGACGCCCTTGCCGCGACGCGAGATGTAGCGGCTGACATGGCGTGCAGCAGCCTCTGTGAGGGTAACGGGCATGGGCTCAGTGAGTCTTCTTGGCTTTGTAGTCCTCGACCGCCGCCTTGATCGCGTCTTCAGCCAGGATCGAACAGTGGATCTTCACCGGCGGCAGCGCCAGTTCCTGGGCGATGCGCGTGTTCTTGATCGTCAGCGCTTCATCGAGGGATTTGCCCTTGACCCACTCCGTGACCAGCGAACTCGACGCGATCGCCGAACCGCAGCCGTAGGTCTTGAACTTGGCGTCCTCGATCAGCCCGGTCGCCGGGTTGACCTTGATCTGCAGCTTCATCACGTCGCCGCAGGCCGGCGCACCGACCATTCCCGTGCCCACGGTCTCGTCGCCCTTCTCGAACGAACCGACGTTACGCGGGTTTTCGTAGTGGTCAATGACCTTGTCGCTGTATGCCATGTCAGTACTCCTTCAAATTCAATGCGCGGTCCACTGGATCGTGCTGATGTCGATGCCGTCCTTGAACATCTCCCACAGCGGCGAGAGATCGCGCAGCTTGGCCACGCGGTCCTTCAAGGTGCTGATCGCGAAGTCGATCTCTTCCTCGGTCGTGAAACGTCCGATCGTCATGCGCAGGCTCGAATGCGCCAGTTCGTCACTGCGGCCCAGCGCGCGCAACACATAGCTCGGCTCCAGGCTGGCCGAGGTGCAGGCCGAGCCCGAACTCACTGCGATGCCCTTGACACCCATGATCAGCGACTCGCCCTCGACGAAGTTGAAGCTGATGTTCAGGTTGTGCGGTACCCGCTTCTCGACATGGCCGTTGATGAAGACCTGTTCGATGTCGGTCAGGCCGCGTAGCAGGCGCTGCTGCAGCATGCGCACGCGTTCGCTTTCGACGCCCATCTCCTCGCGGGCGATCCGAAACGCCTCGCCCATGCCGACGCATTGATGCGTCGGCAGCGTGCCCGAGCGCATCCCGCGCTCGTGACCGCCGCCGTGCATCTGGGCCTCGATGCGCACGCGCGGCTTCCTGCGCACGTATAGCGCACCGATGCCCTTGGGGCCGTAGGTCTTGTGCGAGGCCAGGCTCATCAGGTCGACCGGCAATGTGGCCAGGTCGATCGCCACCTTGCCGGTGGCCTGCGCCGCGTCGACATGGAAGATGATGCCGCGCTCGCGGCACAGCTTGCCGATGGCGGGAATGTCCTGGATGACACCGATCTCATTGTTGACGAACATCACCGAGGCCAGGATCGTGTCGGGACGCAGGGCGGCCTCGAATTTCGCCAGGTCGAGCAGACCGTCTTCTTCGACTGCGAGGTAGCTTACCTCGAAGCCCTGGCGCTCCAGTTCACGGCAGGTGTCGAGTACGGCCTTGTGCTCGGTCTTCACAGTCACGATGTGCTTGCCGCGCGTCTTGTAGAAGTTGGCAGCACCCTTGATTGCCAGGTTGTCGCTCTCGGTGGCGCCCGACGTCCAGACGATCTCGCGCGCGTCTGCGCCGATCAGCTCCGCCACCTGCACGCGGGCCTTCTCGACCGCCGCCTCGGCCTCCCAGCCCCAGGCGTGGCTGCGCGACGCGGGGTTGCCGAAATGCTCACGCAGCCAAGGCAGCATCGCGTCGACCACGCGCGGGTCGACCGGCGTCGTCGCGCCGTAGTCCATGTAGATCGGGAAGTGGGGCGTCATGTCCATTGGGGGGTCGGTTATCGGTAGTGTGGATTTGGCGATCGACTACTTCGTCAGGGCGGCGTCGCCCAGGGCGAATACTGAATTCGGCGCGGTGATGCGGATCGGCTTGACGACCGGTGGCGACGAAATGGCACGCTTCACTGGCGACTCGACGATCGAGACGCCCTTGACCAACTGCTCGTCGACCAGCTTCTTCAGCGAGATCGAACTGAGGAAGTCGATCATCTTCGTGTTCAGCGCAGTCCACAGATCGTGCGTCATGCACTTGCCGTTGTCATCGCCCATGCAGTTCTCGCGACCACCGCAGCCGGTGGCGTCGATCGGCTCATCGACCGCAGTGATGATGTCAGCCACCGTGATCTCGTCCGCCGCACGGCCGAGCGAGTAACCGCCGCCGGGGCCGCGTGTGCTCTCCACCAACTCAGCACGGCGCAGCTTGCCAAAGAGCTGCTCCAAGTAGGACAGCGAAATCTGCTGGCGCGCGCTGATCGCAGCCAGGGCCACCGGCCCGTTCGTCGAGCGCAGGCCCAAGTCGATCATCGCAGTGACGGCAAAACGGCCTTTGGTCGTGAGACGCATGATGGACTCCAGATAGGGGGTCAGGAACAGCACCTGGGCTTGTCGCCGGACGGTTGATCCGGGGACGGCGATATACGCGAAAACCCTTGGTTTATTCCGATAAGTTCAGTCGAGTTTAACAGAAGCCGAGTGATTTGGTCGGATTCGGGTCAGGAAGTTCCGAGCCGACTACGCAACTCGACGATCCAGCGGTCGCTGGCCTCTTCAATGATGTCGAGCACCCGATCAAACCCATCGGGCCCGCCGACGTAGGGGTCGGGCACTTCGATCCGTGCAAACAGAGACAACTGGGCGGTCGCACCGTCGGGCCGCAGGCGCTCGAGGTCAGCCAGGTTGTCCTGGTCCATCGCCAGCAGCAAGTCGAAGCGGCTGAAGTCCTCGTCGACCACCGTGCGCGCGCGCAAACCCGAGAGGTCGAAACCCCGCCTCAACGCATGACGCTGTGAGCGCGCATCGGGCGGCGAACCGACATGCCACGAGCCGGTCCCCGCGGAATCGACCAGCACCCGGTCCGCCAAGCCGCCGGCGCGCAGGCGCTCGCGGAGCACGACTTCGGCGGTCGGCGAGCGACAGATGTTGCCCAGGCAGACCATCAGAACTCGCAGTCTGGGCTGCGTCATGGCCTGCTCGCGCCGCCCGGCAGTGCGACCACGTTGGTGTCATGACCTGCTGCGCCGAAAGCCTGCTCGCGCAACAGCGCCAACTGGTCGCGCACACGTGCCGCCTTCTCGAACTCGAGGTTGCGGGCGTGTTCGAGCATCTGCTTCTCGAGCATCTTGATGCGCTTGCCCAGGTCCTTCTCGCTCATCGCCTCGACTTCGGCCTCGGCATGCGCGCGCTGCAGGTCGTCCTTGGCGGTCTTGGCCGAGACCGCGCCGTCGATCAGGTCGCGCACCTGCTTGACGACGCTGCGCGGCGTGATGCCATGCGCGAGGTTGTGCGCGACTTGTCTGGCGCGCCGCCGCTCGGTCTCGCCAATCGCGCGCTGCATCGAGTCGGTCATGCGGTCGGCATACAGGACCGCCTTGCCGTTGAGGTTGCGTGCCGCGCGGCCAATGGTCTGGATCAGCGAACGCTCGGAGCGCAGAAAGCCTTCCTTGTCGGCGTCGAGGATCGCCACCAGCGACACCTCGGGGATGTCCAGTCCCTCGCGCAGCAGGTTGATGCCGACCAGCACGTCGAACATGCCCAGTCGCAGGTCGCGCAGGATCTCGACGCGCTCGACGGTGTCGATGTCGCTGTGCAGGTAGCGCACCTTGACGCCGTTGTCCGACAGGTACTCGGTGAGCTGCTCGGCCATGCGCTTGGTCAGGGTCGTGATCAGCACTCGCTCGCCGACCTCGACACGCAGGCGAATCTCCTGCAGCACATCGTCGACCTGGTGTGTGGCCGGCCGCACCTCGACCACCGGGTCCACGAGGCCGGTCGGTCGCACGAGCTGCTCGACAACCTGGCCGGCATGCGCCTGCTCGTACGCGGCCGGCGTGGCCGAGACGAAGACCGACTGGCGCATCCGGGCCTCGAACTCGTCGAACTTCAGCGGCCGGTTGTCCAGCGCACTGGGCAGGCGAAAACCATACTCCGACAGCGTGGTCTTGCGCGCGCGGTCGCCGTTGTACATGCCGCCGAACTGGCCGATCAGCACATGGCTCTCGTCGAGAAACATCAGTGAATCCGCCGGCAGGTAGTCG
>CAVUEP010000069.1:0-11029 GCA_963740395.1 uncultured beta proteobacterium | reverse complement strand
TCTCCCTCACCCCCGTTCCCCCTCTGATGGAACAACTAGCCAATCCGCTCACCCAGCAAGCTGGCAAGTGTCTGGTTATCCCGAAGGGAGAGGAGTACAGTTCGTCGCTACGCGAGTTTCACGTTAAGCGCATAAGGTAAGTCTTGAGGTGTTGGCGCGCCAACAGCCTCATAGATCAATAGATTTAAAAGGGCAAACGGTTGAATTATTCAGCGCCTCCCTAGTTTCTCAGCGCTTTACTGTGTTTGAGCATGTGTTCGATGCGCGCCTGGGTCTTTTCGGTGGCGAGCAGTTCCATGAAGTTCTTGCGTTCCAGGTCGAGCAACCATGATTCGTCGACCACTGAACCCGCGTCGACATCGCCGCGAAGTCGATGATCGCCACGCGCTCCAGGCCGCGCTCATCCAGCGCATGCCGCGCCGCGACCGCAATGCTGTTGAAGAAGCAGAAGCCCATGGCGCGGTCACGCGTGGCGTGGTGGCCGGGCGGGCGCACGGCGCAGAAGGCGTTTTCGGCGTCGCCGTCGATCACGGCGTCGGTCGCGGCCACCGCGGCACCGGCAGCGCGCATGACCGCGTTCCAGGTGCCCGGGCCGGCGCTGGTGTCGGGGTCGAGCGCCACATGCTCGCCGCTCTGGCTCAATGTCTCGATGCGCTCCTGCAACTCATTGACGAAACCCGAGCTGTGGGCGCGCCCGATCTGCGCCAGCGTGGCCAGCGGCGCACTGCGTTGGTCCAGGTGGTCGGCCAATCCGGTGGCGATCAGATGGTCTTGGATGGCATCCAGGCGCTGGCCGCACTCCGGATGGCCGCGTCCCATGTCATGTTCACGGCAATCGGCATGGCTGTAGAAGGCGGTGGTCATAGCTGACTAACAATTCGGTTAAGGTGCCGCGCATGCTCGATTCCAACAACGCGTTGACGCTGCAACTGGCGCGGCTCACAGACCAGATTAGCACGGTCATCGTCGGCAAACAGCCGCAGATCGAGGACTGTATTGCCTGCCTGCTGGCCGGCGGCCACCTGCTGATCGAGGACGTGCCCGGGGTGGGCAAGACCACCCTGGCCCACGCCTTGTCGGTGTCGCTGGGCCTGGATTTTCGCCGCGTGCAGTTCACTGCCGACATGATGCCCAGCGACCTGGTCGGCGTCAGCGTCTTTGAACGCAGCAAGGAGCAGTTCGTCTTCCACGCCGGACCGGTGTTCGCGCAGGTGCTGCTGGCCGACGAGATCAACCGGGCCGGCCCGAAGACGCAAAGCGCCCTGCTCGAGGCGATGGAAGAGCACCAGGTCACGGTCGAGAACCAGACCCGCCCCCTGCCGCAGCCGTTCTTCGTCATCGCCACGCAGAACCCGACCGACCAGGTCGGCACCTACCCGCTGCCCGAGAGCCAGCTCGACCGCTTTCTGATGTGCATCACGCTGGGCTACCCGGACCGCGCCAGCGAGCGGGCCCTGCTCGGCGGCGCCGACCGCCGTGCCGTGATCGACAGCCTGAAGCCGGTGATGACGCCGGTGCAGCTCGTGGCCGCCCAACAGGCGGTGCTGGCCGTGCATGCCGGCGATGCGTTGCTGGACTACCTGCAAGCCCTGATCGCTGCCACGCGCAGCGGGCAGTGGTTTGTCGAAGGCCTGTCGCCGCGGGCCGGCATTGCCGTGCTGCGCGCGGCCAAGGCGCACGCCCTGATGGACCGGCGCGACCATGTCGCTCCCGACGACATCCAGGCCGTGCTGGTGCAGACCGCAGCCCATCGGCTGCGTCCCGTGCCGGGCGCGGGACGCGGCGCCGCCGAACAGGTGGCAGCGATGATCAAGGCGGTGGCGGTGCAGTGAGCGGAGCCCTGCGCCAGCGACTTCGAGCCTGGTGGCAGGCCCGCCACCCGCGCACCGACAGCTGGACGCTGACCCAGCGCAATATCTACATCTTGCCCACGCGCGCAGGCTTCATGTTCGCCGCCGTGCTGGTGGTCATGCTGCTGGCGACCATCAACTACCAGCTCAACCTCGGCTATGTGCTGACCTTCCTGCTCGCGGGGGCTGGATTCGTCTCGATGCACCTGACGCACAACACCTTGCGCGGCCTGACCCTGCATCTCAAACCGCCGCAACCCGGCTTTGCCGGCCAGGCCCTGCAACTCGAGATCGTGCTGAGCAGCCCCACGCGCTTGCAGCATGGGGTCGGCCTCGGATTCAACGGCGCCGACAGCCGCAGGCACGACGTCTTTGTCGACGTGCCGGCCGGGGGCCAGGCCAGCGCGCACCTGGCCTTCGTACCGCCACGCCGCGGCCTGCACGAGGTGCCGGCCCTGCACGCCGAAACCCGCTATCCCTTCGGCCTGTTCCGCGCCTGGACTGTATGGCGCCCGGCAGCTCAGGTGCTGGCTTGGCCCACACCGGAGCAACCGGCCGCGCCGTTGCCGGCATCACCCGGCGCGGGCGGTGAAGCGTCGCAAAGCCGGGCCAGCGACGGTGGCGAATTCGATGGCGTACGCGCCTACCGGCGCGGCGACGCCATGAAGCGCGTGGTCTGGAAGAAGGCGGCGCGCACCGGCGAACTTGTCAGTCGCGACACCAGCAGCGCCCTGCAGCCCGAACTCTGGCTCGACTGGCAACAGACACAACTGGCAGGCGCCGAAGCGCGGCTGTCCCGGCTGGCGGCCTGGGTGCTGGCCGCCGAAGCCGCCGGCCTGGCGCACGG
Organism: uncultured beta proteobacterium; assembly: GCA_963740395.1. Taxonomy (GTDB): domain Bacteria; phylum Pseudomonadota; class Gammaproteobacteria; order Burkholderiales; family Burkholderiaceae_C; genus CADEEN01. The sequence continues at coordinate 8,332 of CAVUEP010000069.1, read as the reverse complement.
CCTGCGCCTGCCGGGCGTCGAGGTCGTGCCGGGCAGCGGCAACGCGCAGCAGCGCCGCTGCCTGGACGCTTTGGGGCTGTGGTCATGACTCTGCGCTGGCCGGGCTGGTCGCATCTGCCGCGCGACACACGCGATGTGCTGTTCCTGCTGGCCGTGATCGGCTGGACCCTGGCACCGCACTTCACCCACCTGCCCTGGTGGTGTCCGTGGCTCACCGTGATCGTGATCCTGTGGCGCGCCAAGCTGGCGCTGACGAGTGCGGCACTGCCGGGCCGCTGGCTCTTGATAGCCGTGCTCGTGCTGGCAATGGCACTGACCCTGTGGAGCCACCGCACGTTGCTCGGCAAGGATGCCGGCATCACGATGCTGGCGGTGCTGATGGTGCTGAAGACGCTCGAGCTGCGGGCCCGCCGTGACGCCATGGTCGTGTTCTTCCTCGGCTTCTTCATCGTGCTGACGAACTTTCTCTACTCGCAGTCGCTGTGGGTCGCCGCGGCGATGCTGGTCTCGGTCTGGGGGCTGTTGACCGGGCTGGTGCTGGCCCATATGCCCGTCGGTCGGCCCCCGCTGGCACGCGCCGGCGCGGTGGCAGCCAAGGCCGCGCTGATGGGTGCGCCGATCATGATCGCGATGTTCATGCTGTTCCCGCGCATGGCGCCCTTGTGGGCCGTGCCGCAGGACACGCTGGCCAAGACCGGACTCTCGGGAAGCCTGCGCATGGGCGGCATCGCAGAGTTGGCCCTGGACGAGAGCATCGCCTTTCGCGTGCGCTTTGACGCGGGCGCGCAGCCACCCGCCGATGCCCTCTACTGGCGCGGCCCGGTGCTGGCCCACTTCGACGGCATCGAGTGGAACCGCCTCGAACCCGCCTACGCCGACGCGCCCCGGCGCGGCGCGCAACTGCGCGTCAGCGGACCCGCCCTGCCCTATGAGATGACGCTCGAGCCGAACCGGCTGCCCCTGCTGCCGCTGCTCGAAGCCACGCCCGCCACCGCGGCCGATGGTCCGCAGCTCGAAGGCTTGCGCTCCTTCATGCGCGCCGACCTGCAATGGATGACGCATCGAGCGGTCACGGAGCGGCTGCGTCTGACCGCGCGGGCCTACCTCGAACACCGCCACGGGCCGCAGACAGACGAGCCGTCGCTGCGCGCCTACGTCGAACTGCCGCCGGGCTACAACCCGCGCACGCTGGCCTGGGCCGAGGCGCTGCGAAACCACCCCCGCCACGCCAACGCCCGTCCGGAAGACTTGGTGAAGGCCGTCATGGACACCATCCGCAGCGGTTTCACCTACACGCTGACACCGGGCGGCTACGGCGACGAGCACGAGGGCCGGTTCGCGATTGACGAATTCTGGCTCGACCGCAAGCAGGGTTTCTGCGAACACTTCTCGACCGCCTTTGTGGTCGTGATGCGCGCGATGGACATCCCGGCGCGCATCGTCACCGGGTTCCAGGGTGCCGATCCCGATCTGCAGGACGGCTACCTTGTGGTGCGCAACAGCTACGCCCACGCGTGGACCGAAGTCTGGCTGGCCGGTCGCGGCTGGGTGCGCGTCGATCCGACCGCCGCCGTGGCACCCGAGCGCATCGCGATCAGCCGCTCGTTGCGGCCGCAGCCCGGCGCGGTCGCCAGCGCCATCACAGCCGTGAGTCCGGCACTGATGGCGCAGGCGCGTGCCTTCGCCGAACTGGTCAACAACCGCTGGAATCAATGGGTCCTGAACTACTCGCGCACGCAGCAGTTCGACTTGCTGAAGGATCTCGGCGTGCGCTCGCCGACCTGGGAAGACCTGGCCTACCTGCTGATCGGCCTGCTCAGCGCGGCCAGCCTGTTCGGCGCAGGCTGGGCCTGGTGGGACCGTCACCGGCAGGACCCCTGGCAGTCGCCTGCGCTCGCGCGTGGTCGCGCGGCTGGCCGCACACGGCATCGAGACCGCATTGCACGACTCCCCGCGCGCGCTGGCGCTGCGCGTGCGCACGCGCCTGGGCGCCGCGGGCGAACCCATCGCCCTGCAACTGGATGCGCTCGACCGCCAGCGCTACGGTCGCAGCGCATCGACGCGCCCCGACCCGGCCTGGTGGCGCGGCTTTGCCGCCGCGACCGACGTCGCGCGGTCGCGATAATCGGCGCATGAGTTCACGCCGACAGCGCCTGCCCCTTCCCATCGCGACCTGCCTGGCCGGACTGCTGATCCTGAGCACAACCGCAGCGGCAGCGCAACACCAGCCGGCACGACGCTTGCAGGCCATGCCCAGCCCGGCGCTGGCGTCCCCGGCCTATGGCCAGCGCGAAGACGTGATGCGCTTTGCCGACCAACTGCTCGAGCAACACCCGGGCCTCGACGGCATCTGGCTGCGCGAGCAACTGGCGCAGGCGCGTTATGTCGCCGCCGCAACCCAGTTGATCATGCCGCCACCACCCGGGGTGGCCAAGAACTGGGCGGCCTACCGCGCGCGGTTCATCGAGCGCGAGCGCGTCGACGCCGGTGCGGCGTTCTGGCGCGCCAATCGGCACTGGCTGGCGCAGGCCCAAGAGCGCTGGGGCGTGCCGCCCGAGATCATGGTCGGCATCGTCGGTGTCGAGACCTTCTACGGTCGCGTCATGGGCCGCTTTCGCGTCCTCGACGCCTTGGCCACATTGAGCTTTGATTTTCCGAGCGGCCGCAGCGACCGGGCGCCGTTCTTTCGCGAGCAACTCGAGGAGTTGCTGCTGTGGTGCCAGCGCGAAGCGCGCGACCCGCAGAGCGTGATGGGCTCCTTCGCCGGTGCGATCGGCCTGCCCCAGTTCATGCCCGGCAGCATCAACAGTTTCGCCGTCGACTTCGACGGCGATGGCCGTATTGACTTGATGGGCACCGAGAACGCTGCCGACGTGATCGGCAGCATCGCGCATTACCTGGCCGTCCACGGCTGGCAACGGGGCCTGCCGACCCACTACGACGTGGCCGCCCCGCAGGCCCTGATCGATCGTGCCCGCATGCTGGTGCCCGACATCCTGCCATCCTTCACCGCCCAGCAGTTCGCCGACTTCGGCGCCACGTTGCCCCCCGAGGCCCAACTGCATGACGGCCTGCTGGCCCTGGTGGAACTCGAAAACGGGCCGGCTGCGCGCAGCTATGTCGCGGGGTCGAGCAATTTCTACGCCGTCACGCGCTACAACCGCTCCAGCTATTACGCACTGGCCGTGATCGAACTTGGGCGCGCCGTGGCGCAGCAGGTCTACGCGACCGGTTTGCCGCGCTGAGCGCGCGCGTCACACGACCAGGGCACGCAGCCAGTCGGGCAGCGGTGCCGACTTCTGCGCCTTGAAGTCGATCCACACCGTCGTGGCGCCGCCCTCGGCGTAGACCACCCCGGGCGCATCGCTGCGCTCGAGCGTGACGAAGGTGTCGAAGCTTGAGCGACCCGGGTTGGCCACATAGTGCCTGGCCAGCAGGTCACCCGGGTACTCGAGCTGGCGAATGAAGTTGCAGAAGGCGTTGACGATGACGGGCCCGTCGCCATCCGGGCTCGGCGGCGCGCCGATCTTGAACATCCACTCCAGGCGCGCCACTTCCATGTAGCGGAAGTAGACCGTGTTGTTGACGTGGCCCATCACGTCCATGTCACCCCAACGGATCGGGATCACCATCTCGTGGGTCAGCTTCTTCTGTTCTGGCAGTTCAAATCGCATGAGTCGATCCTTGGTCGACGCTTGTCACGGCGCGTCCAGACCCAGCTCACGTGCCAGCCGGTCCACGCGCGCGCGCAGCTCTGTCACTTCATCGGCCAGGCGCGTCTGTTCAGCCTTCAGGGCGGCGAGTTCGCCCGCGCTGACGTCGTGCGACGCGTCGGGCGCGACGCCCGCCGCCGGCAGGGCCACTTCGCCGCACAGCAGATGCGCCCAGCGCGCCTCGCGCTCGCCGGCCGCGCGCGGCAGCTTGACCACGCGTGGTGGCTCCTTGGCGGCCAACTCCTCGAGAAAACCCTCGACCGAAGAGATGTCGGCAAAGCGGTGCAGCCGCTCGCAGTTCAGCCGCAACTCGGCCGCCGTCTGCGGACCGCGCAACATCAGCACCGCCAGCAGCGCCACCGACTGCGAGGGCACGGCCAATACGCGGCCGGTGTTGTGCTCGAACTTGACGACACGGCTGCCGCTGCCTTCGAACACCAGGCTCAACCCCTTGAGCCCGTCGACCGCGGTCAGCACTTCGGCGTCGCTGGCTTCGATCACGGGGACGCGGGCGGTCTTCTGGTTGCAGCCCGAAACGAGCGCGTTCAGCGACAGCGGGTAGGTGTCAGGGACGGTGTGCTGTTTCTCCACCAGCACGCCGAGCACGCGCGACTCCAAGGGCGTCAGCAGGCGCAAGTCCCTAGACTCCGTAGCCGTCGTCGGCCGAGATCACCGCGCCGTTGACGAAGTGGCTCTCGTTGGCGCAAAGCATCATCAGCGCCACGTCCAGGTCGCTCGGCTGGCCCACGCGCTTCCTCGGCAGCGTCTGCACCAGCTTCTGGCCGGCCTCGGTCTTCCAGACATGGTGGTTGATCTCGGTGTCGATGTAACCCGGACACAGCGCGTTGACGTTGATGCCATGGCGGCCCCATTCGAGCGCCATCACCTTGGTCATGTGGATCACGGCCGCCTTGCTCATCGCATAGACACCGATCTTGGACGCGGCGCGCAGCCCGGCGACGGAGGCCACGTTGACGATGCGCCCGCCGGTGAAGGTGCCGGGCGCGGCGCCCTTGCTGCGCGCGATCATGCGCTTGGCCACCTCCTGGGCGACGAAGAACGCGCCGCGCGTGTTGGTGTTCATCACGTGGTCGTAGTCGTCGGGCGTGACGTCGGTCAGCGCCTGTGTCGTGCCCACGCCCGAGTTGTTGACCAGGATGTCGATCGTGCCCATCTCGGTCTCGGCGTGGGCGATCGCGGCCCGGATGCTGTCGTGATCGGTCACGTCCAGCGCCACCACGTGGGCGTCGCCATCCGCGGCCTCGATCTCGGCACGCAGCGTTTTCAGGCGCTCGATGCGGCGACCGGTCAGCACCACGCCGGCGCCGGCCGCGGACAGCGTGCGCGCGAACTGCGCCCCGAGGCCGCTGGAAGCTCCCGTGACCAGCGCCACGCGCCCGGCCAAGTCGATCTGGTACGCCATGTTCCTGCCCCTTCCTGTCCGCGCAGGTCTCGCGCGACATCGCCATCGATTTCTTCGCACTTCACGATATCACGCGCTCTTAGAATCGTTGCGACCTGCCCTAGGAACGACATCCATATGACGCCCAAGGAAATCCTGGCCCAGCATGGCCCGCGCGAAGCGATGGAGTACGACGTCGTCGTGGTCGGCGCTGGGCCCGCCGGCCTGGCCTGCGCGATCCACCTGAAGCAATTGGCGGCCTTCGAGAGCAAGGAGATCTCGGTCGTCGTGCTCGAGAAGGGGTCCGAACCCGGCGCGCACATCCTCTCCGGCGCAGTGATGGATCCACGGGCCCTGACCGAGTTGTTCCCGGATTGGCGCGCGCGCGGCGCACCGCTGAATCAGCGCGTCGTCGGCGACGAGGTGTTGTGGCTGACCGAGCACAAGGCGCGGCGCACGCCCGAATTCCTGATTCCCGACTGCCTGCACAACGGCGGCAACTACATCATCAGCCTGGGCGCGGTCACGAAGTGGCTGGCCGAACAGGCCGAAGCGCTGGGCGTCGAGATCTTCCCCGGCTTTGCCGCGGCCGAGGTGCTGTTCGATGCCGATGGCTCGGTCAGGGGCGTGGCCACCGGCAACCTGGGCGTCGGCAAGGACGGCGAGCCGCACGACGGCTTTCAGCTCGGCATGGAACTGCGCGGGCGCTACACGGTATTCGCCGAAGGGTCCCGCGGGCACCTGGGCAAACAGGTGATCGCGCGCTACCGGCTCGACGGCGGCAAGGACCCGCAGAGTTATGCGCTGGGCATCAAGGAGCTGTGGGAAGTCGACCCGGCCAAGGCCAGGCCCGGACTGGTGGTGCACACCGCCGGCTGGCCGATGGACAACCGCACCTATGGCGGTGGTTTCCTCTACCACCTCGAAGGCAACCGGGTCACGCTCGGGTTCGTGACCGGCCTGGACTACCAGAACCCCTGGCTGTCGCCATTCGAGGAGATGCAGCGCTGGAAGACCCATCCGTCGATCCGCGCGCACATCGAGGGCGGCAAGCGCATCGGCTACGGTGCACGCGCCATCACGGCGGGCGGCCTGCTCTCGCTGCCCAAGCTGGTGTTTCCCGGTGGCGCACTGGTCGGCTGCGACGCCGGCACCCTCAACGCCGCGCGCATCAAGGGCAGCCACGCGGCCATCAAGAGCGGCATGCTGTGCGCCGACGCGTTGTATGCGGCGGTCGTCAAGGAAGACCGTCGCCACGACGAGGTCACGGCCTACCCCGAAGCCTTCCGTGCCAGCTGGCTCTGGGACGAACTCAATGGCGCGCGCAACTTCAAGCAGTGGTTCAAGAAGGGCAACCTGTTCGGCGCCTTGATGACCGGCATCGAGCATTGGCTGCTGCCCAAGCTCGGCATCAAGAGCGCGCCCTGGACGGTGCACCGCCATGAGAGTGACCATGCCCGACTGAAACCGGCCGCCGACTGCCCGCAGATCGCCTACCCCAAGCCCGACGGCGTGCTGACGTTCGACCGCCTGAGCTCGGTCTTCATCAGCAACACCAACCACGAAGAGAACCAGCCGGCGCACCTGACCCTGATCGATGCCAAGGTGCCGGTCGCCACCAACCTGGCCAAGTACGCCGGCCCCGAGAGCCGCTACTGCCCGGCGGGCGTCTATGAATTCGTCAAGGCCGACGGCGGCGGCGAGCGCCTGCAGATCAATGCGCAGAACTGCGTGCATTGCAAGACCTGCGACATCAAGGACCCGACGCAGAACATCGTCTGGGTCACGCCCGAGGGCGGCGGCGGACCGAACTACGCAGGGATGTGAGCAGGGCGCTCAAACGTCGAGCGTGAAGATCTCGGCATTGGCTCGCTCGGACGCGTTGTGGCCAGCCAGGGCGCGGTCCCACTCGGGTCCCGTGGCACCCAGGACAGGCCGCAGACCGCGCGTCATCAGCGCGACCTCCTCGGCGCCGGCGTCGAACGCGGCAACTTCCTCGCGCGACTCAAGAAACAGCCGCGCCACGGTCGACCCCGCGGAATCGATCAACACCATGTAGCGCGCAGGCGCACGATGCGTCACGTTGGCGTGCGCCGCCGGTTTCTCGATTCCGAAGCCATGGCCCATGCGGGTAATGATGCCATGGTGCGCGCGCTGCTACACTGCCGCCCGCCAGGAGAGAGTCCGGCGCGTTCGCAGAAACGCATCGGGCCGCCGAAGGCGAAGCTGGGGCGTGAAAGCCCCAGCGTAACGCTCAGGCAAAAGGACTGGCAAACGCCTCCCGATGGGGAGGCGTGACCTCACTGGAGAGAGGCTGCGCCCGACGCAGCCCACCGAAGGGGCAAGCGGAAAAGCGCTGCAAGCGCGACGCCGCCAATCTCTCAGGTAAAGCGGACAGCGAGGGCCCAACGACCGCCAGCATAGGATGGCGGCATCGAAAGCCCTCGGGAGCCCGTCCATGTCCGCTGACCTGCTACGCACACCGCTGTACAACCTGCACCTCGAACTGGGCGCCAAGATGGTGCCCTTTGCCGGCTACGAAATGCCGGTCAACTACGCCGGCGGCGTGATCGCCGAACACCGCCAATGCCGCGAATCGGCAGCGCTGTTCGATGTCTCGCACATGGGTCAGTTGCGCCTCGTCGGCGCCGACGCTGCGCGCCGCACTGGAGACCCTGGTGCCCGTCGACGTGATCGACCTGCCCATGAACAAACAGCGCTACGCGCTGTTCACCAATTCCGCCGGCGGCATCCTTGATGACCTCATGGTCGCGCGCCGACCGAACGACCTGTTCCTGGTCGTCAATGCGGCCTGCAAGGTCGCCGACACGCAACGCCTGATCACGCACATCGGCCACCGCTGCCAGGTCGTGCCGATGCCCGGGCACGCGCTGCTGGCCCTGCAGGGCCAGAAGGCCGTCCAGGCCCTGGCGCGACTCGACGAGGGTGTGGCCCGTCTCACGTTCATGACCGGCGGCACGTTCAAGCTGGCCGGCGCGGAGTGCTTCGTCACGCGCAGCGGCTACACCGGTGAAGACGGCTTCGAGATCTCGGTCCCGGCCGAGGCTGCCGTGGCGCTGGCCAAGGAGTTGCTCGCCCAACCCGAAGTCAAGCCTGCGGGACTCGGCGCGCGCGACACCCTGCGCCTGGAAGCGGGGCTGTGCCTGTACGGCCACGACATCAACGAGCACACGACGCCGGTCGAAGCCGGACTGAC
>CAVUEP010000068.1:0-66311 GCA_963740395.1 uncultured beta proteobacterium | reverse complement strand
GTGAAGGGTCGGGACAGCAGCCTCATCAGGATCTCCCTCCGGTCACGACCAGCTTGAGCGTGACGTTGTTCTGCACATGGTTGAACACAAGTTCCTGCGTCGTGATCGCGACCAGTTGGTAACCGCCCTCGAGCGTGTCACCGACGCCCGCGACCAGCAGCTTGTCGCCCAGCGACAGAAAAACGCGCGGCTTGGCGGCACTGCCTTCGTCGAGGAGGCCGACGAAGCGGTACGGTAGCGTCGGCGGCGGCGGCGGGGCCACCGGCGGCGGCGGCGGTGGCGGTGGCGCGGGCGGCGGCGGCGGCGGCGGCGGCAGCCACTGGCGCGTCGCGAACACATCGTCCGTGGCTGCCTGCGACAGGCGCGTCGGCGTCGGCGCCGTGCCCGATGCGGCCTGCGAGGCCGGCTGCGCCGCGACCTCGGGCATCGGGGGCGCCGGCAGTGCGCCGCGCGCCGGCGACGTCGCCATGGCGGTGGCGTCGCTGCCGTTCTGCGTCACGATCCACGCGGACCACAGCGCAGCGACGGCGGCGCTGCCAAAGAGCAGGCGGCGGCGCATCATGGCGCCTCCCGCCGATAAAAGAAGACCACGCGCGCCATGGCCTGCACCTGGTTCGACTGTGCATTGGGCCGCTCGATCTGCAGGCTCTCCAGCCCCGAGTGCGGCATCTCGTTGAGGACCGTGGCAACGAATTGCCGCACGCTGCCGTAAGAGCCCGTCAAGGGCAATGTCGCCTCGACCCGCGTCACGCCGTCGGCGGCCGTCGCCCCGCTCGAGTAGTCGGCGCGCTCCAGCGTCAGGCCGTGGCGCCCCGCCGCCGTGACCAGCTGCTCCAGGTCGCGCCCGCGTCTCGCGGTCGCCGGCAGGTCTTTAACGTCAAGGGGCTCGCGAGCGGACTGGCTTGTGCTGTGCGCGCTCGCCAGTGCCACCGACTCACGCTGCTGCCGCAAGGACAGTTGCGCCTGCTGTTCGCGCAATGCGGGCCACAGCCAGCCCTGCACCAGCAGCAGCCCCGCCAACAGCGCGAGCCCTGTCGCGGCCGGGAGTCCCAGGTGCAGGCGCCACGCCAGGACGAACGAGTGCCGCCAGGGCTGCAGCCGAAGCAGCCACGACCGCAGGTCCCGCGCGACCATCAGAACACCCCCTTGCGCGCGACGACGCCAGGACGCCAGCCCGCCTGCAACGTGAAGCGCAGCGGTTGGCCAGGCGACTCGCGCTCGAGCAGATGCTGGGTCAGGGCGACGCTGTGCAGGCGCGGGTCGGCCTCGAGCGCCTTGACGTAGTCGAACATCGCGCTCACGTTGCGTGCATGACCGGTCACGCGGACCAGCGCGGCATGGGCATCGGGCTCGAGCTTGAGCAGGCCGATGTCGGCTTGGCTGTGCTGCTCGAACGTGGCCAGCAGGTCGGCCCAGGGTGCATTCAGGTCGGTCGCGATGCGCGACGCGCGTGCCAGCTGCTGGCGGTCGGCCTCGTTGAGCTTGCGCGACAGCGCCGGCAACTGTCGCGCCGTGCGCTCGTTCATGCGCGCCAGCGCCTGTTGGGTCTCGCTCTGCTGCTGCCAGTAGGTGGTCGCAGCCACCGCCAGCAACGCCGCCGCGACACCGCACAGCGTGAGCCCGGCCCAGGGCCGCGGACCGCGGGCGCAGAAGTCGATCTGGGGCAGGACTTTCATGCGGCCTCGCGCAGCTTGGGCAGCAGCGGTGCGGCATCGCGCAGCAGCAGGGCCCATTGGTGGCCGCGCGCCACCGCCCGCCACAGCGAACGCTGGGCCTCGTCGCGACACAGGATCGCCATGCGCTCTGGCACGCGGTGTTCGGCCAGATTCTGGAACGCCAGCAGGCGTTGCTCGATGCAGCGCAGCGAGTCCGCGTCGCAGCGCTCCCAGGCCAATTCGACCGGCGCGCCATGCGACACGCGCAGCATCGTCACGCCCTCGTCGCGCAGCAGCGCAAGCAGTGCGTTGTCCCCGATCTGCGGGGCGATCGCGCGCAGGTCGTCGACCAGACCGAGGTGCACATGCACCACCGCGATCTGCGCCTGTGCCAGCAGACGCTGCCATGGGCCGAGATCGGCGGGATCGATGGCTGCCGCCAGCCAATGCTGCGCGCCGGGCATCGGCACCACCTGGACGTGCAGATCGCGCCGCCCGATCGTGCGCGCAAAGTGCTCGCGCGCATCCTGCATCGCCAACGCCCAGCTGCCGCGCGGCGGGCGCAATGCCAGGTAGGCAAGTTCGTCGGGCACGATCAGCCGGGCCTGCCGCGGCAATTCGTCCTTGTATTGACCACGCAGCGATTCGAGCGCGGTGCCGATCGAGGCGGGCGGCGGGCCCCAGACCTGCGTCTGGGCCAGCACCCGGCGCGACCACGGCGCCAGCACCTGCGCGCTGCAGCGCGTACGCTCGAGTCGCAAGCGCAGCTCACTCTTCCACAGCTGTGACACGGTTGGCCTCTTCAAGTGTGGTCAGGCCGGCGCGAACCAGGTCGAGCGCGGCGTCACGCAAGGTGCGCAGTCCACGCTCACGCGCGGCCTCGCGCAGGGCGGATGGGCTGGCGCGCTCGGAGATCAGGCTGCGCAGCCCGACGTCCATGGCCAGGGTCTGGGCGATGGCGCGCCGGCCCTTGTAGCCGGTGCCGCGGCAGCTGGCGCAGCCCGTGCCCTTGCGGAACGTCCAGCTGGCGGCAGCGGGCGGCAGGTCGCTGGCGGCCAGGCGCTCGGCATCCGGCGTTTCGTCCTGCATGCAATGCGTGCAATTCAGGCGCAACAGGCGCTGCGCCACGACGCCGTTGAGCGCCGAGACCAGGTTGTAGGGGTCGACGCCCATCGTCGAAAGGCGGCCGATGACGTCGAAGACGTTGTTGGCGTGCACCGTGGCGAACACCTGGTGCCCCGTCAGGGCGGCCTGGATCGCGATCTGCGCCGTCTCGGCATCGCGAATCTCGCCGACCATGATCTTGTCCGGGTCGTGGCGCAGGATCGATCGCAGGCCGCGCGCAAAGGTCAGGCCCTTGGCTTCGTTGACCGGGATCTGCAGCACGTCGGGCAACTGGTACTCGACCGGGTCTTCGATCGTGACGATCTTGTCCAGGCCGGTGCTGAGCTCGGACAGCACGCCATACAGCGTGGTCGTCTTGCCGCTGCCGGTGGGGCCGGTGACGAGCAACAGGCCATACGGCATCTGGCCGAGTCGGCGAATGAAGCGCGCGTTCTCGACGTCAAAGCCGAGGTGTTCGACATTGAGTGTCTGTTCGGCCGACAGCTGGTAGCGATCCAGAATTCGCAGCACGGCGTCTTCGCCATACAGGCTGGGCATGATCGAGACCCGCACGTCGATCGAGCGCCCGCCAAACGCCAGCTTCAGGCGGCCGTCCTGCGGGACGCGGCGCTCGGAAATGTCGAGATCGGCGAGCACCTTGACGCGCGACACGACGCGCGCGGCAAAGTCGCGGCCCTCGGGGCGCGCCACCGCCTGCAGCACACCGTCGACGCGGTACTTGACCGCCAATCCCTGCGCCGCACACTCGAGGTGGATATCGCTGGCCTGGGCCCTCAGCGCGTCGTACAAAGTGCCGTTGACGAACCGCACCACCGGGCTCTCGTCGCCGCTGATGCCCGCCAGCGTGAGCTGGAGCACGTCGGCGCCATCGTCCACGCCCTGCTCGATGCCGGGGCCGCGGCCGGCCGAACCATCCAGGGCCCGCGTGTCGCGCTCCAGCCGGGTATAGAACGCGGCAACGTCGCTGGCGCCGGCAACGTACCAAAGCGTCGCGGGGTGACCCGCCGCGCGAATGCGCGACTCCAGCCACAACCGCAGTTCCGCGTCGAAGGGGTCGGCCAAGGCGACGTGGCGGACGTCGTTGTCGTCGCGCAGGACCACGCACAGGCGCTGCAGGCCGGCGTTGAAGGGCACCGTGACCAGGTCCGCCCTGGAGGGCGACCAGCGCGACAGGTCGCACAGCGACATGCCGGTGCCTTCGCTCAACCAGCGCATCAGTGCCACATGGCGCACCTCCTCGCTCTCGTTGCCGAGCAACTTGCGCGAGGCGGAAAACCGCTCGCCGACGCGCCGCGCGATGTCATTCGCGCGCTGGGTGGGGTCAGCGACGGCGACGTCGTTCAGCACATCACTCGTCGCTTCGTCGAGTTCCGTGTCGTGGGTCGGTTTCATTGGCGGCGTCCCTGCCTCAGCGGATGCTGCTGGCCAGCTGGAAGATCGGTACGTACATCAGGACCACGATGCCGCCGACCACGGTGCCGATGGTCAACATCAGCACCGGCTCGATCAGGCGACCCAGGCGGTCCAGGCCGCGCTCGAGCAGCGCGTCGTGCATGTCGGCCAGGCGATCGAGCGTGGCCTGCAGCTGACCGGTCTCCTCGGCCACGCGCAGCACGCGCCATCCCAAGGTGTCGATCAGGCCGGAGTCGCTGAGTGCGCGCGCGAGCCGGGTCCCGGTCGACGCCGCGGCCAGCGCGAGGTCGAGTCGCGCCACGTCGGACGGCGCGACCAGTTCGCGGCACATCGCCAGCGCCTTCAGGGCCGGCACGCCGGAGCGGATCAACATGGCCGAGGTGCGCGCGAGCTGCGACAGCCCGAAGCTGCGCACATAGGTTCGCATCCAGGGCAGGCGCACCGTCTGACGCAGCGTCCACGCCGCAAGCAGGCCGGCGCGGGCCTGACGCCAGACCACCCAAGCCAGTGCGGCCGCGCCTGCCGCCAGCCCGACCCAGATCGGCAATTGCACCGTGTTCAGCGCCTTGCCGAGGTAGATGAGCGCGCCCGACAGCGCACCGACGTCGGGGCCGGCGCCGTCGAGCACGACTGCGAATCGCGGCACCACATAGACCAACAGAAAGAGCACGACCACCGCCGTCACGCCTACCAGCAGCGCCGGGTAGACGCAGGCTGAAACGAGCCGGCTGCGCAGCACGCGCAGGCGCGACGCGCTCTGCGCGTAGCGCTGCAGACTGTCACCGAGATCCCCCGTCAACTCGCTGGCCTTGGCGCAGGCCAGCAGCTGCACACCGAAGGCGCCGCTCGCCTGCATCGCGCTGGAGAGAGACTCACCCCGTTGCAACGCGGCCAGCACGGCGCGCACCGGCACCGCGGAGCCCCCCGCGCCCTGCTCTGCCAAGGTGCGCAGCGCTTCGAGCAAACTCAGCCCGGAGCGCAGCATCAGGCTCAGGTCGTGCGCAAACTGTTCCTCGTCGATGCGGCGCGACGCCCGCTGCGCCGGCACGTGAGTCGATGCCACAGCCAGGGGCTCGGTGCGCAGGGTGGGCGAATTGATCATCGACTCACCACGACACGACGTCCGCGTTCTCGCCCTGGCCGCCAAGCTGGCCGTCCGCACCGAAGCTGATCAGGTCATAGTCACCATGTTGACCGGGCTGTCGATAGAGGTAGGGTCGCCCCCAGGGATCATTGGGAACATCCCGCTTCAGGTAGGGGCCCTGCCAGCGCGCCAGCTGGGGCGGTGCCTGGCGCAAGGCAGGCAGGCCCTGTTCGCTGGTGGGGTACAGGCCGACGTCGAGTCGGTACTGATCCAACGCCTGACCCAGGGCCTCGATCTGGGCCTTCGCGACCTTGGTGTTGGACTTGCCGATCTGCGAAAAGTACTGCGGGGCGACGATGCCGGCGAGCAGTCCGATGATGACCATCACGACGAGCAGCTCCAGCAACGTGAATCCGTGCAGGCTTATGCGACGCGGCCATCTTGGTTTCACTGCGGTCTGGCCCACGAACTCACCCTGGAAATGAAGTGATCGGGTGGTCGCAGCATGCGACGCACCTCATGACAATCGATTCTTCAGGTAGGGCTTAGCCGACGCTTAAGAACGGCGTCTCCGCCCGGGGGACTCCCCGCAACCGGGAGGGTGCAGCCGATTTGCCTTAACGGCTGTTCAGGCTGCGCGAAACAGCTTCGCCGGCACGCGCCATGACCATGGCGACATACTGCTGCGTCTCGGCGTAGGGCGGAATCCGCCGGCCGGCGCGCACCACGGCGCCTTCACCGGCGTTGTAGGCCGCGAGCGCCAGCGGGATGTCGTTGTCGAACATGTGCATCAGCAGCCGCAGGTAGGCCGCGCCCCCGTGGAGGTTCTCGCGCGGCGCGAACACGTCCTTGACGCCGAACCGGCTCGCCGTCGCGGGCATCAACTGCATCAAGCCCTTGGCGCCCTTGGGCGAGACGGCACGGGCGTCGAAACCGGATTCAACGCTGATCACGGCCGTCAACAGGTCCACCGAGATTTCATGGTGCCGCGCAACGTCTTCGATCAATGACTGCATCGCAGCGGGCGCCTGCCGCCGGCTTGGCGGCACCGCGCTGCGCGTGGCGCCCACCGGCAGTGCCACGGCCACGGCCGGGGGTGGTGCTGCTTCGCTCGCAACCAGCAAGACCGCGGCGCGGTCGGACTGAAAGTTGCTCAACAACAGCGAGCCCGAGCTGTCGGTACCGACATAGACCTGCGCACCGACCCCCGCCGCAGCCAGCGCCTGGGCCAGCAGCACGAGCGCAACGCGCAGCCCGCGTGCCGCCAGCGGCATTCTCAGGGCCTTCACCATAGGCGCCGATTCCATCGCGCAGCGCGCGTCGCCCCAAGGAGCACTGCACCCCATCCCTGGGTAGGAGACCTACCCAGCGCCCCCCGTTCAGGGGGGCGGGGTCGGCGCGAGCGCGTCAAGTCGTTCACAGTGCCGGCATGGCGATCCGGGCGACCTCCCCCGGCTACGTGGTGACGCACGCCAAGCACCGGTGGCCCAATGACGACAACAAACAGTTGCAATATCGCCTGACCTTCGTGGCCGCTACGTACACGACTTGCTGAATGGATTCGACATGCGATTGCTGATGGCTGACGACGACGAAGTGCTGGGTCGCGCCATCTGCAGCTTCATGATGCGCGAGGGGCACGCGGTGGATTGGGCCACCGATGGCAATCAGCTGCTCGCGCTCAGCGACACGCACGCGTACGACTGCCTGCTGCTCGACCTGGGCCTGCCAGATCTCAGAGGCGACGATTGCCTGAACAACATCCGTCGCGCTGGCAACGCCACACCCGTCATCGTGATCACGGCCCATGCCTTCACCGACCACCGCGTCCGGCTCCTGGACTTGGGCGCCGATGATTACCTGATCAAGCCCTTCGATCTGACCGAGCTCTATGCACGCGTCAAGGCGATCGTCCGGCGCAGTCATACGGCATGCGCCGGAGAGGGCGCCACGCAAACCCATGGACCCTTGACACTGCGGCCATCGACCAATTCGGTCATGTGGCATGGCGCCACCATTGCGCTGACGCGCACCGAGATGCGCGTACTCGAGGCCTTGATCTCGCGCAAGAACCGCATCGTGACGCGGCAGGAACTGGAGGCCGAGATCCACGGCTGGAACGAGAGCGTGGCGAGCAACGCCATCGAAGTTCACGTGCACTTCCTGCGGCGAAAGATATCGCCGGACCTGATTCACACGATGCGCGGCGTTGGCTATCGCCTGGCCAACCTGGAGCTGCCAACCGCGAGCCGCGACACGGCACCCCTCAGACGGCCTTGACCGCGTCGCGATCCGGAAAATAGGTGTCGAGCGCGTCCTCCGGCAAGACAATGACGTCGACACCGAGGGCAAGTTCCAGCGGGTCCAGCGCATTGGCAGGGCGCGAAACGCCTGTCAGCAGCGCAAGCATGCGCCGCACTCGCGCGACCCCGTGGGCGACGCGGTCGCAATCGCTCTGCGCGCTTGCACGACCCCGCAAAGCCCGACGTTCTAGGTTGGACATGCCGATGAGTCTGGCGTCCTTGCCTTAGGCCAGTCTGAAAGACGCCCCCGCTGTGCGGGGGGCGGCGTGGGCGCGTGACCGGCTGCGTGTTGATCAGGGGCCCGCCATCAACTGGTCCAACAGGCGCCTGTCCAACAATCCCAGCGCCGTCGCCTGGCTAGGCAAGTGAAACGCCCCGGTCGCGAGCAACGGCTGCAGGTCGCTGTCATCCCATTGCGTCAGGGAGCTGGCACCGAGGGCCTCGTCATGCGTGGCAAAGACCAGTCGAGCACCTGACTCCCATTGCAGGATCATTTGCGGGATCAGCGTCGGGTTGATCAGCCTTGCGGTATCAAGCACGAGGACGGCGTCGCCGCGCGCCTGGCACAGACCGATCGCAAGCGCATGGCCCGACGCCGTGCCGGGCTCCAGCGGCACGACGTGGAACCCAGGCACGTCAGCCCATGAAGTCAGTACATGGGCCGTGTCGTCATCGCTTGAAAAGACGAGCACCAGCACTTCCCAGGGGTAGCCGCACTCGGTCAGCGTGTCGCTCAGGAACGGCATCAGAACCTTCACGGTAGCCGCTCGGTTCCGACACGTCACGACGCATGACACCGTATGGCATGTGCCTGACAGCAGCATCCAGCCCGAGGCATGCGCCCAGGTCCTTCCCGCGAACGGTTCGCTAATGCGACTGACCTCAGCTCGGTCGGAACGCACTTGGATCAAGGGCATGGTCTCGCTGATTGTTCGACCTGAGCTTTGGATTGCCTTAAATCAATGTTCGGCGGCATGCCCAACGCGTAAGCAAGCGCAAGTTGTATCAACGCTTGGTACCAGGCGACGATTGCGAACCCGCACGGTCGTTACCGATGCATGGGGACCCACCCCACTGACCGCGCATCGTGCGTGGCCGAACCCGCGGCGTTCAGGTCCAACGCCCCTGACGACTCAGTCGAAGCGGCGCAGCCACGCAACGCTGGTCAGGCGCTGCCTGAGCTGCGCCACCTTCATTGGCGCGACTTCGTCACCGCCGGCCTGCGCGCGCTCGTACCAGCGTAGCGCGGTGTGCTCGTCGCGGGTGACGCCGTTGCCATGCTCGTACATCGAGGCAATCAGATACTGAGCGCCCCAGTGGCCGGCCACGGCGGCGCGTTCGTACCACTGCGCCGCCACGGCGTCGTCCTGCGGCACGCCGCCGCGGCCCAACAGATACTGCGTGGCGAGGTCGACCTGCGCGTCGACATGGCCGCGCCACGCGGCCTCGGCGAAGAATTGCGTCGCCACCTTCAGATCGCGCCGGAAAGCGGTGCTGCCCACATCGTATTCCTTGCCCAGCACGTAGATCGCTTCGGTATAGCCTTGCGCGGCGGCATGCTCGAGGAACACGCGTGCACCATAGGGATTGGGTTCGCCTTCATCGTTCGACTCGCCCGAGCGCATCATCATTGCCGCGCTGTACGACGAGGCCGCGTCACCGTCGATCGCACAAGCGAAGAAGAGGCGAAACGCCGTCTTCAACTCGCCCTCCGCGTACAGTGCCGGCGCCTGCGCGCAGATCTGCGCCGGTGTGGCTTGAGCATTGGCGTTGCCGACAACGACACACAGCGCGGTTGCCGCAGCAAGTCTGATGCAATCGAACATGGCGCACCTCCTGTCGGCAAGGTAGCGAAACCCCGCCAAAGTGACACCATGAATAGCGGCGGAATCGGCCGATTTATGAGTCTCCCTGCGCAGCAAGTCCGCGGTGGTGCGCAAAATGCACGCGATCAAAGGCGACGCCACCGAGTGGACGAGTTCTCCCGCTCCCAACGACAACGGCACCACCGTCTAAGTGGGACCAGTCTGCACTCGCGGTTCGCCTATCGCGGTGGTCATAGCGAAACCGACGCGCGTGGCAGCCCCGCCGCGCGCGCCGGACCGCTTGCTGAGGCTTGACTAGCGCCCTTTGCCAGGGCCGGCTCCAGGCCCGGCACCCTGCCCCGTTCCGGGACGAACACCGTCACGCGGGCCCGCGCCCTTGCCTTGCGCCGGCGGTTCGGCGGGCAGCGTCACGCCGCGCTCCTTGGCGCGTTCCTGCATCTTCGCGTGGTGTTCCGTGCGGAACGCCTCGCGCTCCTGCACCGTCTTCAACTCGCGCATGCGCTGCTGGTACTCGTTGCGCTCCTGCACGGTCATCAGTTGGCTGCCGTAGACGCGTTCCTGCGTCTGGGTTTGAGTCTGCGACGTTGTCTGCGCGAATGTGCTCATGCTCGTCGCTGCGGCGACGCCGGCGACGATCGCCGCGGCGATCAGTGAAGTGCGTTGCATGGAAATGCCCCTGTGGGTCGATGAATCAAAGGAAACGGTTCGGCTAGTTCTGAAGCCGCGTCTGTTCCTGGGCCTTCAGTTGCTCGCGCGTTTTCGCCTCGAGCTGCTCCTGAGTCTTCAGTTGCTCGCGCGTCTGCGTTTGCATCTGCTCCTGCGCCTTCAACTGATCGCGCAACAGCGTCTGGGCCTGCTCGCGCGCCTTCAACTGGTCCTGAACCTGCGTCTTCGTCGGGTCCTGGGTCCTGAGCTGGTCGCGAGTCTGCGTGAGCAGTTGCTCCTGCGTTTTCAGCTGGTCACGGGTCTGCGTCAGCAGTTGATCCTGGGTCTTCAACTGATCGCGCGTTCGCGTCAGGATCTGATCCTGGGCCTTCAACTGGTCGCGAGTCTTGGCCTGGATCTGCGCCACAGCCTTTGCCGGGTCGCTGACCATCGCCTGTGTCTGCTGCGAGGTCTGGGCCTGACTCTGCGTCGCGGTACCCGCAGCGCCTGGACCCGCGCCACCGGCACCGCCACCGGCGCCGGCTCCCCGCCGCCGCCACCGCCGCCGCCACCACCACCGCCACCGCCTTGCGCCAACGCGCCCATGCTGGTTGTGGCGACCAAACCTGGCGGCGATGGCCGCAGCGATCAATGATTTGCGTTTCATGAAATTGCTCCTATGGGTTGATGAAAGATTTGTCGCCTTCAAAACTAGAGGTTGGCGTGAGTTTTTCAATCGCCGCCCCGACGTGTGTTTGATCGTCGTCAATCCAGCGCGATACCAAGTGCGTCTGTAAGCGCCTCATGTTCATGGCAGGGGCCTCGTCAGAAGCGGTAATTGACACCGACCGAGTACAGGTCGGCATTCGGCTTGACGCCCAGCGTGTCGAAGCGATAACGCTCCCATTCGCCGCGCACCGAGATGTTCTTGTCGATCGCGTACTGCACGCCCGCACCAAACTTGACGTTGGTGCCGCGGTCGTCGCCTGCGAGCGTGCTGTCGAGCATGCCGTTGAACACACCGATGCGCCCGAGCAGCGAGAAGTTGTTCGCCAGCGGCAAGATGCCCACCGCGTCGACGAACAGGCCACCGCCTTTGACTTCGCCCGCCGCGCTGTTGACCTTGCCCAGACGGGCCACGCCCACTTCGACGCTGAAGTTCGGGTTGATGGCATAGCCGCCATACAACTTGAGCCCGGTGTCGGAGCGGTCGGTGAACGCGCCACCGAAGTCGTCGCTGTAGCGCGAGGCGCCGACGCTGCCGCCGACGTACAGGCCCTGGGCTTGCGCGGAAAGGGCGGCCAGTGCGGCGGCAGCCACCAGGGTCTTGGCAATGAGTTTCATTTTTCTGATCCTTGTTGTCGAGAAATGCCGACGGCACCATGCCGCCAACACCATTGCCCCGCGCGCAAATCGCGCGCTCAGGGCGTTGGCTGGGTTGTCTATCCTTTTTCCTGCGGGGAGTTGACGATGGCGTCGTACTCGGCCTGCGTCAGGTACTTGGCCGTATAGCTGCCACCCTGGCGCAGCAGGTTGTCGTGGAACGCGCGCAGGTGGTTGCGTGAACCCTTCTCCAGGCTCTCGTAAACGAGCAGGATGTCGGCGTTGTCGACCGTGGCCTTGATCGCCCGCAGATCGCGGATGTCGAGGTCCTCGATCTCGGCGCCGACCTGCAGGGCCGCGACGAGGCTCACCTGACCGCTCGCAACCAGCGCGTCGTACAGGCCTTGCAGCATCGTGTTGCTGAACTGGCCCGGCGGCGTGGTCGCGGCCGGGTCGGGCAAGGCGTAGCGTGTCAGCAGCAGCTTCACGGCATCCATGTGCACCTGCTCGCTGGCGCCGATGTTCGCGAAGACGTTGACGCCCCAGCGCGAGAACATCGCGGCGTAAGCATCGCGTGCCAGCTTTTCTTCCTCGCGCATGAAGACCAGGCTCTCGGCCTCCTGGGCAGACAATGCCGCCGGGGCGATCGCTGCCAGCGTTGTTTCGAGGCCAGCCGTCGATCCGGCGGCTTGTGCGGTGCCGTCCAGCGTCGCCGTGGCCGCGTCGTCGCCTCCGCCGCAGGCACCGATAAACGCCGCGGCCATGATGGCCAGCGCCGCGAGCGCCGTGGTCCTGAGGATCTCTGACGAGTTCTTGGTTCTCATGGTGTGCTTCTTTCGTGTATGGGTGGACGTGGTGTTCAGCGCCGACCGCGACCGCCCGTGCCGCCGCCGCGCGGGCCAGCCCCGACCGATCTGGCGGCGGGCCCGGTGGCTGCGCCGCGCAAACCGGCGCGATCGGCCCCGAAAGACGCTGTGCTGTCGGGCTCGGAAGCGCTGGCTGTGCTGTCCCTGGCGGCGCCCAGTCTGCGGGCCTCGTAGCCGCTGCCATAGGGTTTGCTGTCGATGCGGCCATCGCCGTGCTTCTTGATCGGGCCGGCCTTGCCAGGTACATCGCGCGGCAGCGACAGATCGAGCGGTCGCGCGATGGGCGACTCTTGCGTGTCGGTGTCGGCCGCGTGGGCAACGCCGGCGCCGAGCAAGTGAGCAACCAGCACCGAGCACAAGAGCAGAGTGCGCGATGGCACGGACTGGGTCGTGTGGCGGTTGGAGCGTTCGGTGTGCATGGGCTGCATGTTGCTCAGGGCGGGTTGCGCGGCAATGTCCTGCGCGTGCCACCGCGTTTCGCCGGGTTTCATCGTGTTTCGCCCTCGCGTATTGCGCTACCGCGGTCGTTAGACTGCACCACCATGACCGCTTCCGCGCCGGTTCGCATCCTGGTCGTCGACGACGACCAGGCCTTGCGCGAACTCCTGACCAGCTACCTCACGACAAGCGGCTTTGTCGTTGACGCCGCGACCGACGGCGTGCAGATGCAAGAGCGTCTTGCCCAGGCCATGCCCGACGCGATCGTGCTCGACCTGATGCTTCCCGGCGAGGATGGCTTGAGCCTCGCGCGCGGGCTGCGCAAGACCTCCGACATTCCGATCCTGATGCTGTCGGCGCGCGGCGAGGAGATCGATCGCGTCGTCGGGCTCGAGGTCGGTGCCGACGACTACCTGCCCAAGCCCTTCAGCCCGCGCGAGTTGCTGGCGCGCTTGCGCGCCCTGCTTCGCCGTGCCCGGCCCTCCAGCGCGGCGGTGGTGCAGGCTGCCGCCGAGCCAGTGCCGGCCGCCCACCTGCACCGCTTCGGCCCGTTCACGCTCGACACCGACGCTTGGCGGCTGATGCGCGACGGCGCCGAGGTGCCTGTGTCGAGCGGCGAGATCGAGCTGTTGCGCATCTTCGTCGAGCATCCCAACCGCGTGCTGTCGCGCGACAGCCTGATCGATCGGCTCAAGGGCTACGAGCGCGGCGCCTTCGACCGCAGCATCGACGTGCGCGTGACACGCCTGCGCCGCAAGATCGAAGTCGATCCCGCGCACCCCGCCTACATCCGCACCGTTCGCGGCGAGGGCTACCTGTTCCATCCGCTGGGCGAGTCGAGCTGATGCAGCGCTTGCCCAGGCGCCGCGGCTTGGCTCGCCTGTACGCGCGCTGGTTGGCGGCGCTGTTCATCGTGCTCGAACTCGTCACCGTGGCTGCCGTGATGGTCTTCGTCATGTTGCCGATGGCCGAGCGGGCCACCGACGACCTCGCCGGACTGATGGTGCTGTCGGCACGAACCTGGACCGAGCTGCCGCCTGAGACACGCCCGGCATTCGAGGCGGAACTCGCCAACAGCCACCACATCGGATTGCGCCCGAGCATGCCCCCGGCGCCCGACAGCGGAATGCTCCACGGTTTCTACATCCGTTTTCTCGAACGCGCTTTCGAGCGCCGACTCGGCCACGAAGCCTTCTTCCTGCGCGAAGTCGCAGCCGATGGTGACGATTGGCTCTGGATCGCGGTGCCGGCCGGGGGCCGATCTATCGGCGTGGGCTTCGCAACGGGCCGGCTGCAAACCAACCCACTCGGCGTCCTCGCCGCGGTCCTGGCCGCCGGCACGCTGCTCGTGGGTGCGCTGGCCTGGTGGCTGGCGAGCCGAATCGCGCAGCCGGTGGCGCGTTTCGAGCGCGCGGCCGCACAGCTTGCGAAAGGCGCACATCCCGACCTCTTGCCCGAGACCGGACCGCGCGAGTTGGCCGACCTGGCGCACCACTTCAATCGAATGGCGGTTCAGGTGCGCGAGCTCAGTGATGCTCGAACGACGCTCTTTGCCGGCCTCTCGCACGACCTGCGCACACCGCTGGCACGCATGCGGCTGGCGCTGGAGATGCTCACGCTCAAGCCCGAGCCGGCTCTGTTGCAGCGGCTCGAGAGCGACATCGAGGAGATGAACCACCTGATCGGGCAACTGCTCGAGATCGCCAGAGGCCTGCACCCCGAAGCCGGCCAAGCGCTCGATTTGTGCGAGTGGCTCAAAGCGCGCACGCAAGTGCATCGCGCCACGGCCGACGCCGCTGGCGCGTCGCTGAACGTGCATTGCCCCGAGAGCCTGCGCGCGATTGCGGCGCCCGAGATGCTCGCGCGCCTGCTCGACAACCTGCTCGGCAACGCGCTGCGCTACGCCCCGGGGCCGATCGAGTTGGTCGGCCAGGCCGTGGCGCCGGCGCCCGGCAAGCCTGCGCGCGTGCGCATCGGCGTGCTCGACCGCGGCCCGGCAATTCCTCAGGACCAACTGGCCGCCGTCTTCCGGCCGTTCCACCGCATCGAAGGCTCGGCGAGCCCTGTGGCGGGCGGCTTCGGACTGGGTCTGGCGATCGTGCAGCAACTGGCGCATGCCAATGGCTGGATCGTGAACCTCGAGCGGCGCGAAGGCGGCGGGCTCGCGGCTTGGGTTGAGTTGCCCATGGCAGTTTGAGCGCACGCAAGCAGGTGCGACCGCGTGTGTTCACGCGGCTCGGATTCACGGGTCAGCGCCCGAATGCGAGTCGTCGTCGTGCAAAGCAACGGCGGCGAGGATCAGCGCTCCCTTCGGCGCCGCTTGTTGATGCGCATCAATGTCGGCGCCAGCAAGTAATAGAATACTTACTATGTTCAGGACATGAAGATGACCACCGAAACCACACGCCTCCCCGCCGACGAACGTCGCGTCCTCACGATCGAGTCGGTCGTGGCGCTGGCCGCCGAACGCGATCCCAGCGAGATCACGACGACCGCGATTGCCGAGCACATGAACCTGACCCAGGGCGCGCTGTTCCGGCACTTCCCGACCAAGGACGCGATCTGGGAAGCTGTGATCGGCTGGGTCAGCGAGCGGCTGCTCAGCCGCACAGATCGGGCCGCACAGGCCGCCGCGTCGCCGCTGGCCGCATTGGAGGCCGTGTTCATGGCGCACATCGACTTCGTGGCCAAGCACCCGGGCGTGCCACGCATGATGTTCGGCGAGTTGCAGCGCGCGGACAGCGTTCGCCAGCCAAGCGCATGGCGCAGGAGTTGATGCGACGCTACGGTGAGCGCCTGCAGTTCCTGATCGAACAGGGCAAGTCGCGGGCGAAATTGCGCCGCAAGTCGATGCCCCGCTGCCGCCACGCTGTTCATCGGCATGGTCCAGGGCCTCGTGATGCAGGCCATGCTGGGCGGCAAGCTCGAAGGCGTGCGCGCCTGCGCGCCGGGTGCCTTTGCCATCTACCGCCGCGGCATCGAGCGCGTTGGCCCGGACGCTAGCGCACGAACAGCGCGGAAGTGACATGACAGCACGCCAACACCCGCACGGTCTCTGGCTCCGCGCGATTGCCCTGGTCGCGATCGGATTCGGCCTGCTGACCATCAAGGAAGGCGGCATGACCTTGAGCGGCGACGCGGCGGCGGTCGCGGCGGCCGGGAACTATGTGCCCTTCGTGCTGTGGTTCAACTTCGTGGCGGGTTTCGCGTATGTCGTCGCCGGCGCCGGGCTTTGGTTGCGGCAGCGCTGGGCCGCCCGGCTGGCAATCGCCATCGCAGTGGCCACGGCGCTCGCGTTCGCCGCCTTCGGCGTGCATGTGGCTTCCGGTGGCGCCTACGAGCAGCGCACGGCGATCGCGATGGCACTGCGCCTGCTGGTGTGGGTGGCCATCGCCGGATTCGCCTGGTGGCGGCTGTTGCGCAATCCGAGGTGAAGCCATGAATGTCACCTTCTTCGGTGCGGCCCGCGAGGTGACCGGGTCGTGCTATCTGTTCGAGACCTCCACCACCCGATTCCTGGTCGATTGCGGCATGTTTCAGGGTGGCCGCGAGGCGCCCGAGCGCAACCGGCTGCCCTTCGGTTTCGACCCGCGCACGCTCGACTTCGTACTGCTCACCCACGCCCACATCGACCACAGCGGTCTGCTGCCCAAGCTGACCAAGGCTGGCTACGCCGGGCCCATCTACGCCACCGATGCCACGGTCGACCTGCTGGCCGTGATGCTGCCCGACAGCGCCCACATACAGGAGACCGATGCCGAACGGGCCAACCGTCGCAAGGGTAGAAGGAGCGCCAAACCCGCGGTAGCGGACATTCCCCCGCCTACACCATGCAGGACGCCGTGGACTGCCTGCAGCAATTGCAGCCGGTGGCCTACGACGAAGACGTGCAGCCGCACGCCGAGCGTGCGCTGCCGCTTTCGCGACGCCGGTCACATCCTGGGCTCGGCCATCCTTGAAATCTGGGTCACCGAAGGCGCCGCCCCGAACGACCACCACCAAGCTGGTGATGTCCGGCGACCTGGGCCAGCCCGGCCGGCCGATCCTGCGCGACCCGACGCTGATCGAAGAAGCCGACGTGCTCTTCGTCGAGTCGACCTATGGCGACCGCGCGCACAAGGATCAGGTCGCGACGATGGAGGAACTGGTGCAGGTGCTCGAGCACACCCTGCCGCACGGCAACGTCATCGTGCCGGCCTTTGCCGTTGGGCGCACGCAAGAAGTGCTGTACCACCTGCACCGCCTGACCCGCGAGGGCCGGCTCCACAACCTGAACATCTATGTCGATTCGCCGATGGCGGCGGCCGCGACCCGCATCACGATGCGGCACCTGGCCTCGTTCGACGAAGCCGGGCAGCGCCTGGCCCAATGGCACGCCGCCGGTCGCGACCTGCCCTCGATGCGCTTCACCGCCAGCGTCGAGGAATCGATGGCGCTGAACCGGATTCGCGCCGGCGCGATCGTCATCTCGGCCAGCGGCATGTGCAACGCCGGGCGCATCAAGCACCACCTGCGTCACAACCTCGGTCGGCGCGAGTGCAGCGTGCTGATCACCGGCTTCCAGGCCCAGGGCACGCTGGGCCGGCGTCTGGTGGACGGTGCCAAGCAGGTCAGCATCTTCGGCGAGGAGATCGCGGTGCGCGCCCAGGTCCACACCCTCGGCGGCTTCTCGGCCCACGCCGACCAAGCCGGCGCTGCTGGCCTGGGCCGCGGGCTTCAAGCGGCCGCCGCGCCAGACCTTCGTCGTGCACGGCGAAGAGTCGGCGGCACTCGCGTTCGCCGAGCGACTGCGATCACGATCGCGGCTGGGACGGTGACGGTGCCTGTGTCCGGCCAGCAGCGTCAGCCTCTGAGTGATTCCCAACGACGTCGACCACAGATTGGAGAACCGAATGAACCACCAACCGACTCCGCTATCACCCTGCCCTGGTGGCCCTGCACTGGCTGCTTGCAGCTGGTGCTCGTGGTCGCGCTGGCGAATGGGTACCTTCTTCCTCAACAAACTGCCGAACGCCTCGCCTGACAAGATCGGGGCGCTGCGCGGCCACATGATCGTCGGCCTGGCCATCGGCAGCCTGATGCTGGTGCGGCTGGTGACGCGCATGCGAACCGCGGTGCCGGCCCGCGGCCACGGCCGGCCACGCCGTGCTGGACATGCTGGGCCGCGTCGTGCACATCGGCCTGTACCTGGCCGTCTTCGTGATGGCCGCCAGCGGCGCGGCCACGGCCTTCCAGGCCGACCTGCCGCAGATCGTCTTCTTCGGCAGTGGGCAGCCGTTGCCCGAGAACTTCCGCCATCTGTTGCCACGCAACGTGCACGGATTGATGGCCAAGCTGCTGCTGGCCTTGGTCGGCTTGCACGTGATCGGCGCACTCTTCCACCAGTTCAGGCTCAAGGACCGGCTGATGTCGCGCATGTGGTTCGGGCCACGCTAGCACGGCGATCGCCACCGATCGTCCAACCAGGAGAACGACATGCAAGGCAAGAAGAACATCGCCGCGGGATTCCTGTTTCTCGCCGCGTTCATGGTCTACGGCTTCGTGCTGATCTACCTGCGCGACTTCGCACCCGGCAAGGAGGCGTGGATCGCTGAATACTCCATGGGCAAGCACTTCGAGTCGCGTCTGGCGCATGTGCACGGCAACCTGTTCGCCTTCATCAACATCGTCGTCGGCTACCTGCTGCTGCGCCTGCCGATTGGCGCCTTCGCGGCCAAGGGCATCTCGTGGCTGACGCTGGCCGGGATGCTGATGCCGCTCGGGATCCTTTCCGAAGTGATGTTCGGCGTGCCACCGCTTCTGGTCATCGTCGGCGGCGTCTCGATGGTTGCCGCCATGGTCTGGTTCGGCGTGGCGGCGATCAAGATGCGTCTTCCGGTCGGGAGCACCGGGCTGTGAGCGGCTGCGCCGGAGCGCCGAGGTTGGCGAGAGCGAACGCGAGGCGTTGCTTCGCGCGATCGAGGACAGCCCCTCCTATCGCCTCGCGCACGAGGACACCGAGTTCCTGGCCAGTGACGATCTGCGGCCGGTGCGGCTGCAGATCGAAATGCTGAAGCCGGAACGCCAGCTGCGTCGGCACAAGGTGCAGTCCACGGTCGTCGTCTTCGGCAGCGCGCGCCTGGTTCCGGAACGACAGGCGCGCGAGCAGCTCGCAGCGCTCGAGCAACGCGGCCTTGCGCAGCCCGCCGATGCAACGCTGCCGGCGCAGATTGCGCGGGCCCGCAAGCAGCTCGACTACGCACGCTACTACGAAGAAGCGCGGCGTTTCGCCGAAATCGTCTCGCGCCACTTCCAGCAGCGGCAACGGCGCGACTTCGTGGTGGTCACCGGCGGCGGGCCGGGCATCATGGAGGCGGCCAATCGCGGCGCCTTTGACGCCGGCGCGCGCAGCATCGGCCTGAACATCACGCTCGCGCACGAGCAGGCGCCCAACCCCTTCGTCAGCCCCGAGCTGTGCTTCCGGTTCCGCTACTTCGGCCTGCGCAAGATGCACTTCCTGCTGCGTGCCCGGGCGCTGGTGGCCTTTCCCGGTGGCTACGGCACGCTGGACGAGTTGTTCGAAGTGCTCACGCTGGTGCAGACCGGCAAAGTGCAACGCGTGCCGATCGTGCTGGTCGGCGCCGCGTTCTGGCGCCGTGCCATCGACTTTCGAGTTTCTGGTCGAAGAAGGTCTTGTCAACGCCGAAGACGTCGAGCTCTTCTCCGTCGTCGAGACGGCAGAAGAAATCGTCGCCGTTCTGCATGAGTTCTATGGCGGCGTGCCGCCTGCGAACGACCCCACCCTGGACTGATCATGCCCGCAGTCGTCACGCCACGATGATTGAATCCCGTGACGGCAGCGCCTTGGCTGGCGAAGGCCGCATTGGCGCTCGCACTTGGCCTGACTATGATGCCGGCCCTGGCTCAATCAACCGGGGGACGGCTCGTCTGGCGCCGAGGCATTGCAGCGTCGCAGAGCCGTCGAGTTCCGCGGTCTGACCGTGCAGGCTGGAAAACGACCTCTTTGCCAACACCGACCGAAACTACACGAATGGCGTGGCCTTCACGGCGGTTTCGCGCGACATCGCCGGCAGTCTGCGGACTGAATGCCTGCCGACACCGATTCGCTTGCACGCTGAACTCATCAAGTTCCTGAATCCAGGCTTCTGGTCCGACGCCGGGAACATCGCGCATTCACAGAACGTCGTCGTGAAGTTCGGCCAGTCCATGTACACGCCCAATGATCCGCTGCGGACAGATCTGATTGCTGACGATCGACCCTATGCGGGCTTGCTGTATGTGGGCATGTCGTGGAATCGCCGCACGCACGCAGCGCAGAGCGATACGGAAAGACTGGATACGCGCGAGATCACGCTGGGCGTCATCGGACCGTGGTCGCTCGCCGAGCAGGCGCAGAACCTGATCCACGATGCGATCGGCGCCGAGCGGTTTCTCGGCTGGGACCATCAGCTGAAGAACGAGCCGGCGCTGCAACTGGCGATGGACCGCAAGTTCAAGGACTACCGTGGCGACGGCGCGATCACACCCGGATTTTCCGCGGATTCGATCCGGTCGGTCGGACTGCGTCTGGGCAATATCGAAACCTCGGTCGCGCTGGGCATCGAGGGGCGGATCGGCTGGAATATCCCGAACGACTTCGGCACCTATCCGATCCGGCCCGGCGCCGAGAACCGTCCGCCATCGGCCGCATCCATTCGAGGCACCTCGAACGAGGCCACGCGCATCGCGTCCGAGACCGCGCGCCGGTGTTCACCTGTTCGGCACGCTGGAAGCCAAGTACGTCGCGCGCGACTTCTCGCTCGACGGCAACCTCTTTCGCTCGAGCCACCACGTCACCCGGCGGCCTTGGGTCGCGCAGGCGGCCGTCGGGCTCAGCGCGCAGGGCCTGGTGGCCGGACATGGAGTCAAGCTGGCCGTGATGCGTGTCTATCGTACGCGGGAGTTTCGGGAGCAGGAGTCCAACCATGCGTACGGCTCGGTCGCTCTCAGCATCGAGTATTGAAAGGAGCAACCCATGTTCGAAAGCCACTTCATGCAGGCGCGGTGATCCCGATGGCCGACCGCCTTTCGATGCCCACGCTCGACGCGGAGGGCTATCTCGTCGACCCTGCCGACTGGACCGAGGCAATCGCGGTGGAGCTGGCGCGCGGCGAAGGGATCGCGCTCGGCGACGATCACTGGGACGCAATTCGCTTCATGCGCCGCTATTTCGAGGAGCACCAGGTCGCTGCAGACGCCCGCTTCGTCATCAGGCACCTGGCGCAGCGCTTCGGGCCAGCTGCCCACAAGCGCCTGTTCGAACTCTTCCCCTATGGCTATCCAGGACAGGCCTGCAAGATCGCCGGCATGAGGCGCCCGCGCGCCTGGAGTACCGGTTAAACCTGTGTCAATGAGCAGCCACTGCCTGCGCTCGCTGCACGCGCGCCAGCACCCCGTCCTCGAGGTGATAGACGGTGTCGAAGCCTTCGATCATGCGGTGGTCGTGGGTCACGGTGATCACCGCCGAACGGCGCTCGCGCGCGATCTTGCTTGCAGCAGCGCCATCACCTTGAGGCCGCGCTCGGTGTCGAGCGCCGCGGTCGGCTCGTCGGCCAGGATCAGCGGCGGCTCGTTGGCCAGCGCGCGGCCGATCGCCACGCGCTGCTGCTCGCCGCCCGACAGGTTGGCCGGCAGCGAATCGGCGCGATGCGCGATCTCGAGGTAGCCGAGCAACTCCTTCGCGCGGCGGGTCGCCTCGCGCCGACTGACGCCGTTGAGCTGCATCACCAGGGCCACGTTTTCCATGCGCGGTCAGGAACGGGATCAGGTTGTGCTGCTGGAAGATGAAGCCGATGTTGCGGCGCCGGAAGGCGCGGTCGTCGACGCCGGTCCGGCCGTTGTCTGTAGACCTCCTGCCCGTCGATCACGATGCGCCCGGTGGTCGGCTCGCAGGATCAGGCTGATCGCCAGCAGCAGCGTGCTCTTGCCCGAGCCGCTGGGGCCGTCCAGCGCCGCGAGTTCGCCTTCCTGCACGGTGAACGAACAGCGGCTTGAGCGCCTGCACGGCGAGGTCGCCACTGCCGAAGGTCTTCGACACGCCTTCGACTTCGACGACGGCCGCCACCTCAGCCCCCGAGCGCCGAGCTGCGGCGGCGTGCGCAGCGCATGCCAGATCGCCATCAGGCTGGCGACCACGCCGCCAACCAGCATCACCGCGAAGGTGACCGCAGTTTCCTGCGGCAGGAAGGCCAGCGTGCGCGGGAAACCCGGGCACGATCAACTCGCGCAACCCGTAGGCCACGGCGAAGCTCGCCAGCGTCAGCGCCATCGACTGCTCCATGATCAGGCGCACGATCACCCAGTTCGACGCCCCGATCAGCTTCAGCGTGGCGATCGACTTGATCTTCTCGATCGTCAGCACGTAGACGATCAGCGCGATGATCACGATCGAGACCATGATCAGCAGCACGCGGAACAAGCCCAGCACCGCCGACATCTTGCTCAGCTTGCCTTCGAGCATCAGGCTGCGCTCCTCGTCGGTGGTGTAGACGTTGAAGTACAGCCAGTCGCGGATGTGGCGCGACACCTGCGCAGCCGTCGGCACCCGGCGCCAGCTTCACGAGCACCGCGTTGACGGTGTCCCCCGACGTAGACAGCAGCGGCAGCAGTCGGCTGGCCTGTTCGGGCGCGTAGCCGGCGCGCTCCAGCCGTTTGAGGCTGGCCGCGCGTGCCGCGACGAGCGCCCGGTTGTCCTGCTGGAACTGCACCTCCTGCGCATCGGGCAGCGACAGATACACCAGCGGGCTGCCACTGGAATCGACCGCGCCGTGCGTGATGCCGACCACCGTGTACTCACGGGTGCCCAGGGGCACCTTGTCGCCCAGGGCCAGGCCGAGTTTGCGGTCGGCCACCAGTTCGTAGTGCGGGGCTTCGATGGCACGACCGCGCACGATGCCGCCAGGGCCACCCAGCCCACCGAACACGTCGTAGCCAATCATCGTGAACTGCTGGCTCTTTCCGTTGATGTCGCGCTGTGCGCCGTAGATCACGAGCGGGCTGGCCTTGGCCACACCCGGCGTCGCAGCCACGCTCTTGTAGGCGTCCAGCGGCATGCGCGAACTCTCGTTGAACGGCCCGCCGCGACCCCGTTCGACCACCCACAGATCGGTGGCGGTGTTATTGATCAACCACACGCCGTCGGCAATGTTGCCCTGGTAGATGCCATTCATCACCAGCACGATGGAAAGCAGCATGGCCACGCCGACGATGGTGGCAACGAACTTGCCGAGGTGACGGCGAATGTCCTTGAGCGCGAGATCCATGGTCTGGCCCGGGCGCTGTCTGCTCAGCGGCCGGCCGCGGCCAGCGCCTTCACGCGCATGCCGGCATTGACGTCTTCGGCCTTGGCGACGAGGCGCTCGCCGCCCGCCAGCCCTTTGACGATCAACACGCTCCGCGCGTCGCTTGCACCGGTCTGGACCGGACGAAATTCGGTGCGCGAGTCGACAACCACCAACACACCCTGCTGCCCTGCGCGGTCGCGCGTCAGGGCCGTCAGCGGCACGGCGATGCCCGATACATCGCCAGCGATGATGGCGACTTCAGCCTCCTGGTCGATCGCGAAGCGCGCCGGTGGCACATCGAACGCGACGTTGACCTCTAGTTCGCGCGTCGCCGCATCGGACTGGCGAGCGATACGCGCGACCTTGCCAGCCAGCGTCTCGCCGGTGCGCATGCGGATGTTGGCCACCTGGCCGATCTGCACGCGGGCGAGCACCGACTCGTCCACCCGCATTGCAATCCACAAGGTGGCCGGATCGACCATGCGCAACAACGCGGCGCCCGGCACCACCATCGTTCCGACCTCGACCTGACGCGAAATGACGACGCCGTCCATCGGTGCCGCGATGCGAGTGAACGACAGCACGGTGTCGGCGTAGCGCGCTTCCTGTGACAGCGCCTGCAAATCGGCCTCTCGCGCCGAATGTGTCGCGCGAGCGTTGTCCAGATTGGCTGTTGCCGCCTGGAGCGCGGCATCCGAGCCGTCGAGCACGGCCTGCGACACGAAGCCGGTGCGCATCAACTCGGCATCGCGACGCTGTTTGCTGCGCGCCAGTTCGAGATCGGCCTGCGCCTTGGCCACGCTCGCCTGCGCCGCGCTGACGTTTCGCGACAGCGCCACTTGTTGGCCGCCAACGACGCCGCGCCGTGCGGCGAGGTCGCGATCATCGAGCACGGCAAGCTCCTGCCCGCGTTTGACGATGTCTCCGGCATCGACGTTGAGCTGCTTGACCATCGCCGTGATGCGCGAACTCAGCGTCACCGGCACGCGGGCCTGCAACGTGCCGGGGCCGACCACGCGCAGGATCACCTTGCCCTGCACCGCCTCGACAATAGGCACGTCAACGGCGCGCCCGAAGCGCAGATAGGCAGCGCCTGCGGCGACTGCCAGGACCAGGACTGTTGTCCCGGCTGCGACAAAAAACTTGTTTCGCTTCATGTGCGCCTGCCTAACCGCCATGAGCGGCGACTGTTGTTAGCACCGGCAAGCCGCCAGCAAGAACTCCAACGCCACCGACATCGCCGACGCGCACGCCCACTGGAATTCCATGACGCAGGCTTTCGGTCACGACGCAGAAGCCGTCGAACTGCACCATGCAGCGGTCAAGATGCCAGAGCGGCGCGGGTTCGTCGAGCAGAACGTCATCGACTTGCGGCCAATCGAACCCGACGCGGAAGTCATCGGCGTGGACCCGTTCCGGCTCCAGCGTGAAGGAAAGCGCGAATCGATCATGGCTTGTGGCACTCGAGGGATCCGGGATGGTACGGGTTCGTTGGGGCCCACGGTCTGCGACCAGAGTGGCACATTTTGGTCGGCGCGACGCCTACCGCCTTTGCCCCGTCGGCAATGCCAGTCGAGGACACAACCAGCACTGAGCTTTGCTATGTTGTCGTACTCGCCGGATCCAGAGCTTGACGCCGCTCAAGTGGCCTCACCTGAGCTCGCGGGCATTGCGCGAACGCGGCTCGAAACGCAAGGAGACTGGGTCGAACGGTAGGCGCACGTTGCCCCAAAGAACTTCTTGGCGGCGGCGACTCGAATCGCGGCGCGGCGCGGCGTGACACGGATGGGCCAGTTTTGGCACGTTTGCGTCACGGTCCCCAAACGACAACGGCCTAGCCTTGCAGCTAAGCCGTTGATCTAAATGGTGGGCCCTGAAGGATTCGAACCTTCGACCAACGGATTAAGAGTCCGCTGCTCTACCAACTGAGCTAAGGACCCGCTCGATGCTTGTCGAGTGGTGGGTTGTGCAGGATTCGAACCTGCGACCAACGGATTAAAAGTCCGCTGCTCTACCGACTGAGCTAACAACCCGTCCGCAGAGCGCGGCATTATAGAGGCAAGTTTTCGGGGTGCCCTTTCAGCGGGGGCGGAGCAGTTGCTGGATCGCTTCGCCAGCGGCGGCAAATCCGAATGTCGCCGTCACGGCGACGCTCGATCCATAGCCGTGACAGTTCAGATTGTTCTCGCCGTTGCCCTCGCCTTCGGGGCCGCGCGGCGCGCCCACGCTCTCGCGCGAAAACACGCACCGCACGCCGATCGCTCCCTTGCGCGCTGCGCCCTCGTGCTGGCGCAGGCGCTGGCGCAGCGACGCCAGCAGTGGGTCGTGCGTGCTCGCAGCGATGTCCTCGATCTCGACCGCCTGCGCCAGCTGCTTGCCGCCTGCCGCGCCGACGCAGACGAAGGCCACGCGCTCGCGCAGCGCCCAGGCCGCCAGCGCCTGCTTGGCGCGCACCTGGTCGCAGGCATCGATCACGGCATCGACCGGTTGCGGCAGCAAGGCCGGCCAGTTCTCGCTGCTGGCGAACTCCTCGACGTTGCGCACGAGGCACCCCGGGTGGATGTCGGCCACGCGCGCAGCCAATGCCTGCGCCTTGGACTGGCCCAGCGTGGCGCCCAGCGCCTGCACCTGGCGGTTGATGTTCGATTCGGCAATGTGGTCGAGGTCGATCAAGGTCAGCTCGGCCACGCCGCAGCGCGCCAGGGCCTCGACGGCCCACGAGCCGACGCCACCCAGACCGACGACGGCCACGCGCGCAGCCCGCAGCCGCGCATACCCCGCGTCGCCGTGCAGGCGGCGCAGGCCGCCGAAGCGGCGTTCCAGGTCGGGGGTCAGTTCTGCGCTCACGCGGCGTTCTCGATGCGCCACACCTGGTAGCGCAGCGCGAGCACCGCGCCGGCCATGATCGCGCCCAGCGCAATGAAGCTGCCCAGCGCCAGTGTCGACACACCCGACAGGCCCTGGCCGATGGTGCAACCCAGCGCCATGACGCCGCCCACGCCCATCAGCGTGGCACCGACCAAGTGGTTGGCGGTGTCTTCGACGCTGGCAAAGCCTTCCCAGCGGAAGGCGCGGCTCACCAGCGCCCACAGCGCCGAGCCGACGACGACGCCGACAGTGCTGACGATGCCCAGCGTCAGCAGCTTGCTCCTGTCGCTGAAGAACAGCAGCCAGTCCAGCGTGTAGGCGATCGGCGCCACGAACGAGAGCGACTCCATGCGCTGCGAGTTGGTGGCCACAAAGGCCTCCTGCAGCGTGTTCGGGTCCTCCGTCACGTAGCCCAGGCGGCCCGAGACCCACCACATTGCCGCGATCACGGCGCCGATGCCCAGCCCGCCGAGCAGGACGTCCCCGCTGCGGCCTTCGCGGCGACGCAGCACCCAGGCCACGAGCCCGCCGCCGAGCAAGGCGCCCAGCGCCAGCGCCGCCTGCGCCGGGCTCAGACCCAGCAGCGAGGCGGCCAGCGAGGGCAGGTCCTGTCCGGTGGCGAACTCGAGCGCGACCCGGTCCACCGTGGCCACGCGGGCCACCGCCGTGATGCCCTTGAGCGTGGCAAACGCGCTCAGGCCGAGCACGATGAACACCACCACCGCCTTCAGGTTGCCGCCACCCATGCGCACCAGCGTCTTGCTGCCGCAGCCCGATGCCAGCACCATGCCAAAGCCGAACATCAGTCCGCCGACCAGGGCCGACAACCAGGTCAGGCGCGGCGCGGCGTAGATCGAATTGCCGGCCTGAACCCAGCCGGCTGCGACCATGGCGTTGAAGCCGAGCATGGCCACGCCGATGGCCAGCACCCACATGCGCATGCGCGACCAGTCGCCGATGTTGACGATGTCGGCGATGGCGCCCATGGTGCAGAAGTGGGTGCGCTGCGCGATGGCGCCAAAGGCCACGCTCAAGCGCGAACGCGGCCCACAGCACCTGCGCGCTGACGGCCGCCATGTCGATGCTTTGCATGCGGCGCTCGCGGACCGCGCGCTACTTCAGGGCCGCGAGCCGTTCCTTGCCGGCTTGCGCGGCTTCGGATTGCGGGAACCTCTTCACCAGGTCGGCCAGCGTGACGCGCGCGGCCTTGCTGTCCTTCATCTCGGCCTGGCAATTGGCCACTGCGAGCAGGGCCTCGGGCACGCGCGGGTGCTCGGGCGCGCCATTGATGAAACCGCGAAACGTCGCCACCGCTTCCTTGTACTCGCGCTTGCCGTACTGCGCGTTGCCGAGCCAGAAGCGCGCAGCGTCGGTGTAGCCACTGGCAGGAAAGCGCCGCGAGAAGTTGCCGAACGCGGTCGCCGCGGCCGCGAAATCGCCACCGCGGATCAGTGCAAAGGCCTCGTCGTACTGGCGTTTTTCCTCAGGGTCGGCGAGGAACTCCTTGCCGTCGACGCTGACCTTGAGCGGTTCGAGCTTGCGCATGCGGTCTTCGACGCCCTGGGCAATGTCCTTCTGCCGCTGCTGCAACTCGGCCACGCTGCGTGCGAGCTGCTCGTCGCTGCCGCGCTGGCGCGCCATGTCGGCGCGCACCGCCTCGATCTGGTTGTTCAGGTCGAGCAGGCTGCGCCGCAACTGCTGAATCTGCTCGAGCATTTCCTTGTTGGCCGCCTTCTGGGCTGCCACAAGATCGGCCAGTTGCTTGGCCTGCGCCTCGTCCGTCGCGCGCAACTCCAGGATCGCCTTGCGCGCCTCGTTGTCGGGAAACAGCTGCGCATGCGCCGAAACCGCGGCCAACGCCGCGGCCACCACCACCATCGCAGGTTGCCAGCGCATTTGGTCAACGGTCCTTGATCTCGGCACGGCGGTTCTTGGCCCAGGCGGCCTCGTCGCTGCCCTGCAGTGCCGGGCGCTCCTTGCCGAAGCTCACCGCCTCGAGCTGCGCCTCGGACACGCCCAGCAGGTTCATCGCCTTGAGCACGGCCTCGGCACGCTTCTGCCCGAGCGCCAGGTTGTACTCGCGGCCGCCACGCTCGTCGGTATGGCCTTCGATGGTCGCGCGCTGCGCGCGATTGGCAGCCAGTCGTTTGGACTGCAGCTCGATGACAGATCGGTACTCGTCCTTGACAGCGAAGCTGTCAAAGTCGAAATACACGATGCGCGACGCGGCCGCGGCGGCTGCCGCGTCCTGTCCGACGTTGACCGTCGCTACCTGCGACTGGCCCGCCTGGCCCGCACCCGCAGCGCCGCTGCCCGCCCCTGCGCCTCCCGCAGGCGTGGGCGTGCGCGACTCGACCGGGACGTCGGTCTTGTCCTCGAGCTTGATCGGCGAACTGCAACCGGCCGCGATGGCGGCGATCGCGAATGCGGAAAGGACGAATCGAAGGCGTTGCATGGGTTCTCCTGGGTCGGCAATCAGCGGTTGAAGGGGCCCCACACCGGCTCGCGCACGTCCAGACCCGAGGACAGCAGTCGGGTCTTGATGCGGCCGTCGAGGGTGCTGGTCATGAGCACGTCGCGCCCCTGGGCGCTCGAGGCATAGATGATCAACTTGCCATTGGGCGCAAAGCTGGGGCTCTCGTCGTCATTGGTGTCGGTGAGGGCCTGGACGTTCCCTCCGGTGGGGTCCATCGTGTGCAGGCGAAAACTGCTGCCCCCTCCGCGCGAAATGTAGGCCAACGTGCGCCCGTCGGGCGAGACCGCGGGGCTGATGTTGTAGCTGCCGGTAAAGCTCACGCGCTCGGGATTGCCGCCCGCGGCAGGCATGCGGTAGATCTGCGGGCCGCCGCCGCGGTCGCTGACGAAGTAGATGGTGCGGCCATCGGGGGCAAACGCGGCCTCGGTATCGATCGCACTGCTTTGCGTCAGGCGCTTCACCCCGGTGCCGTCTCGGCTCATCGAGTACAGCTGCGTGCCGCCTTCGCGCGAGAGCGACAGCACCAGCTGGCGGCCGTCGGGCGACCAGGCCGGCGCGCTGTTGCTGCCGCGAAAATTGGCCACCGGCCGGCGCTGGCCGCTGGAGACGTCCTGCACCCACACCACCGCCTTCTGCGACTCGAAGGACACGTAAGCAAGCTCGCGACCGTCGGGCGACCAGGCTGGCGAAATGATCGGCTCGACGCTGGTCAGCGCCACCTGCCCGCCCTCGCCGTCGGCGTCGGTGATGCGCAGCGTGAAGCGGTTCGCCGCGCGCGTGACATAGGCGATGCGGGTCGAGAACACGCCCTTGTCACCGGTCAGGCGCTCGTAGATCGCGTCGGCGACGCGGTGGGCGGCCAGGCGCAGGTCGGCGGTGACGACGGCCAGGCTCTGACCGCCGAGGTCCTGGCCCTTGACCACGTCCCACAGCTTGTAGCGCACGTCCCAGCGGCCGTCGGCAAGGCGGGCGACCGAGCCCGCGACCAGGGCATCGGCGCCCTGGCTGCGCCACTCGCTCATGGACGGGCGCGAGGTTTCGTCCAGGGCAGCGCTGACGTCGAGGTTGCGGAACTGACCGCTGCGCTCGAGGTCGGCGCGCACGATGCTGCCGATCGCAGCATTCGGGCCGGCCTTGTCTTCATCGCGAAACCTGGCAATCGCGACCGGCAACTGCGTCGCGCCAACGCCCGTGATCTCGACCCGGAACTGGGCCCAGGCCGGCAGCGAACTGGCGGCCCCCAAAGTGGCAAGGCGGGCGCACCAATGGCGGCGGGTGGCGAGGTTCGTTGGCAGTGGCATCAGTGCGTGAGCGAGGCAGCAGGGGGTCGCAGGCATTGTAGGCACGCCCCGGGCCGCGCCGCCGCATGGGCCACCGCGATAATGTGCCCGGCTGTGACCTGCCGCAGAACCTGTGCGTCACAGCCGCCACCCTGCCCATGCACAAGCCTTCCCTGCTGCAACGCCTGGCTCGCATCGCGCCGTACTTTCGCGCCAGCCGTGTCGGCTTCATCGTCGCCATCGCTGCCGCGGCGACCGCCGCCACCACCGAGCCGATGATCCCGGCACTGCTGAAGTACCTGCTCGACCACGGCTTCGGCGCCGAGCGCAGCTTCTCCTTGTGGTTGGTGCCGGCGGCCATCATCGGCCTGTTCATGCTGCGCGGCCTGGCGGCGTTTCTGGCCAACTACTCGCTCGCCTGGGCCGCCAACCGCGGCGTGTTGTCGCTGCGCGAAGTGATGTTCACGCGGCTCATGACCGCGACGCCGGCCATGTTCACGCAACACAACGCCAGCAGCCTGACCAACACCATCGTCTACGAGGCCCAGGCCGGCGCGGTCTGGCTGGTGCAGGCCCTGTTGGTCGTGGTGCGCGATGCCATGACCCTGGTGGCGCTGTTCGGCTACCTGCTGTGGCTGAACTGGCAGCTGACGTTGCTGGTGGCCCTGCTGGCGCCTGCCGTGGCGCTGGTGATGCGCGTGGTGTCGCGGCGTATCGACAAGCTCACGCGCGCGCACCAGGCGGCCACCGACGAACTCGCCTATGTGGTCGAGGAAAACGTGCTGGCCTGGCGCATCGTGCGCCTGCACGGCGCGGGCGCCGCACAGGGTCAACGCTTCAACCAGCACAGCCAGTTGCTGCGCCGGCTGATGGTCAAGTCGGCCGCGGCGGCGGCCACGAGTTCGCCGATCACGCAGCTGATCGCCGCGGTGGCGCTGTCGGGTGTGATCGTGATGGCGCTGTCGCAAAGCGGCGGCGAGGGCACCACGGTGGGCGACTTCGTCGCCTTCATCACGGCCATGCTGATGCTGGTGGCGCCGCTCAAGCACCTGTCGGACAGCATGGGGCCGCTGACCCGCGGCATGGCCGCACTCGAACGCGGCATCGACCTGATCGAGCGCAGCCCGGAAGAGCGCGGCGGCAGCTTCGTGCCGACCGAGCGGGTGCGTGGCGCGATCGAATTGCGCGCCGTCGGGCTCAACTACCGCGACGACGCGCAGCCCGCATTGAGCGACGTGAACCTGACGCTGAGTGCGGGCGAGACCGTGGCCCTCGTGGGCCCCTCGGGCGCGGGCAAGACCTCGCTGGTCAACCTGCTGCCGCGCTTCCTCGAGCCCAGCCAGGGCGAGCTGAGCCTGGACGGCGTACCGCTGCGCGAATGGCGGCTGGACGCCCTGCGCAGCCAGTTCGCCCTGGTCAGCCAGGACGTGGTGCTCTTCAACGACACCGTCACAGCCAATGTGACGCTGGGCGAGGCGGTCGACCCCGAGCGCGTGCGGGCTGCCCTGAAGAGCGCGCACCTGCTCGACTTTGCGCTGGCGCTGCCGCAGGGGCTGGACACCGTGCTGGGCCACAACGCGAGCCAGCTGTCGGGCGGCCAGCGCCAGCGCCTGGCGATTGCGCGCGCGATCTACAAGGACGCGCCGGTGCTGATCCTCGACGAGGCCACATCGGCGCTGGACAGCCAGAGCGAGCGCGCGGTGCAGGACGCGCTCGAAGTCCTGATGAAGGGTCGCACCACGCTCGTGATCGCGCACCGCCTGTCGACGATCGAGCATGCCGACCGCGTCGTGGCCATGCACCAGGGCCGCATCGTCGAGCAGGGCAGCCATGCCGAGCTACTCGCGCGCGGCGGCCTCTACGCCCGCCTGCATGCCATGCAATTTCGAACCGGAGTGGAAACATGAACTCATCGCCGATCTCGCGCTGGCCCGTGCCTGAGCTGAAGGACCTGCCCGAGGACCTGCGCCAGCGCATCCTCGATGTGCAGGCCAAGGCCGGCTTCGTGCCCAATGTCTTCCTGGGCTTTGCCCACCGCCCCGACGAGGCGCGGGCCTTCTTCGACTGGCATGACGCGCTGCTGCTGAAGGAAGACAGCGGCGCTATCGAAGGCCGAGCGCGAGATGATCATCGTCGCCACCTCGGGCGCCAACAACTGCCTGTACTGCGTGGTGGCGCATGGCGCGATCCTGCGGGTCTATGCCAAGCAGCCGCAGATCGCCGACCAGCTGGCGACGAACTACCTCAAGGCCGACATCAGCGAGCGCCAGCGCGCCATGCTGGCGTTCGCGCTGAAGGTGAGCCACGACTCGGCGAACATCGGCGAGGCCGACTTCGCGGTGCTGCGCCTGCACGGCTTCTCCGACGAGGACATCTGGGACATCGGCGCCATCACGGCCCTGTTCGGTCTGTCCAACCGCATGGCCAACCTGATCTCGCTGCGTCCCAACGACGAGTTCTACCTGCTCGGGCGCATGCCCGAGAGAGAAGCGCTGATCAGGGCGTGAAGTCGATCGTCATCGGCGACGGGACGCGGCCGTCGGTGTCGCGCGGCAGGATTTCGGTGCGGTCCAGCGCACGCAGCACGGCCTCGTCCCATTCCTTGTTGCCGCTGGCCTTGACGAGCCGGCGCCCGACGATCGTGCCGTCGGGTGCGGTGCGGACTTCGACGCTGGCGGTGGGCTTGCCGACGATGGCGTCGGTGAAGACGATGTTGGGTTTGACGCGGGCGATGATGCGACCGGCGTAGCCCGCAGACGGCCCGGCGTCGCGTTGCGCCGTGCCCGTCGCGCTGGGCGCGCCGGTGGCCCCGGCCTGACCCTGGATGCGCTTGAGGTTGTCCTCGCGCAGCTTCTCGATCCGCGCCTGTTCTGCTTTCTCGGCTTTTTCGGCCAGCAGCTTCTTGCGCTGGGCTTCCTGCTCGGCAAGCTTCTTGCGCTGTGCCTCCTCGG
Source organism: uncultured beta proteobacterium (assembly GCA_963740395.1). GTDB lineage: Bacteria > Pseudomonadota > Gammaproteobacteria > Burkholderiales > Burkholderiaceae_C > CADEEN01. Next base: position 33,736 of record CAVUEP010000068.1, on the reverse strand, counting down.
CCTCTTCCTTCTTGCGCTGGGCCTCCTGCTCGGCCAGCAGCCGCTTCTTCTCCGCTTCGGCCTTGGCTTTGCGTTCGCGTTCGCGCTCGCGCTCTTGTTCAAGTGCCAGTTCGCGCTCGCGCTTGGCCTTCTCGATCGCGATCTCGGCGGCGCGCTCGGCCGCGGCGTCGACGGTCGGCGCGGGCTTGGGTGCAGGTTGCGGCGGCGGTGTCGGCGCAGGACGCGGTTCAGGCGTGGGTGGCGGCGGTGGGGGCGCCACGGGGGCCGGCGCAGCGAACTCGGGCACCGCGGCCCACAACTCCGCCGTCGCGCCCGCCGGCTCGCGCGAGCGCCAGCTCACGCCCACGGCCAGCGCCACCACCAGGCCGCCGTGAATCACGATGGCCAGCAACGCGCCACGGCGCAGGCCCGAAGGCCGATGCGGGCGCAGCGGGTCGGCGCCGTCGGATGCCTTGCGGGTCACGTTCCCTGCTTCACTGACAAGCCCACGCGCTTCACGCCCGCCTTTTGCAGCGTGTCCATCACGCGCACCACCGCTTCGTACTTGACGCTGCGCTCGGCCGAGATCACGACCGGCGTCTCGGCATTGCCCGCCTGCACGGACTTCACGCGCGCGGAGAGTTGCGGCAGCGTGATCGGCAGCGCATCGGCCTTGCCATCGATCTTCAACTTCAGGCGCTCGTCGGTCCCGACGATCACCTCGACGAAGCTCGGCGGCTTGGCACTGGACTTGCCCACACTGGGCAGGTCGATCACGCCGGTCGTGATCAGCGGCGCCGTCACCATGAAGATGATCAGCAGCACCAGCATCACGTCGATGAACGGGACCATGTTGATCTCGTTCATCGTGCGCCGGCGACCACTGCCGCCTCGAGCCATCACTTGAGCCATTGCGCGTCCACCTAGGCCTGGCCAGCGTTGCGCTGCAGGATATTGGAGAACTCCTCGATGAAGGTCTCGAGCTGGATCGCGATGCGGTCGATGTCGCGTGCGAAGCGGTTGTAGGCCAGCACCGCGGGAATCGCCGCGAAGAGACCGAGCGCGGTGGCCACGAGCGCCTCGGCAATGCCCGGCGCCACCGTGGCCAGCGTCACCTGCTGCAGGTTGGCCAAGCCGACGAAGGCATGCATGATGCCCCACACCGTGCCGAACAGGCCCACGTAGGGGCTGACCGACCCGACCGAGCCGAGAAAGCTGAGGTGGCTCTCGATCACGTCGAGCTCGCGCTGGAAGCTGGCGCGCATGGCACGGCGCGCGCCGTCGAGCTGCACGCCGGCGTCGAGCTTCCTCTCGTGCAACTTCAGGAACTCGCGCATGCCGCTGGCGAAGATGCGTTCGATCGGCGCGGAGGTCTTCTGCGACGGTTTGCCGCTGGTGGCCTGGTACATCTCCGACAGATTGCGGCCCGACCAGAAGTCGCGCTCGAACGCATCGTTGCGCTCGCGCACCTGCTTGAGGCCGAAGACCTTGCCGAAGATCACGGTCCAGCTGATCAGCGACACGACCAGCAGGATGGCCATCACCACCTGCACCACGAAGCTGGCGTGCAGTACGAGAGAAATGATCGAGAGGTCCTGGTTCATGGCGTGTTGGGTTGCGACGCGAGTGCGTCGAGTAAGGCCTTGGGAAGTCGCCGCGGCCGGAACGTCGCTGCCTCGACGCAGGCCAGTCCGATGCGGCCGTCCACGAGCAGGGTATTGCCGCGCAGCGCCGACTGCGCCAGCGTCATGGTCGCGCGCGCGGCCTCGGCGATCGAGACCTGGACCGTCAACTCGTCGTCCAGGCGAGCCGGCTGCACGTAGCGCAGCTGCGAATCGGTGACGACGAACACCAACCCCTCTTCATCGCGCAGGCGCTGCTGCGCCAGCCCCAGGCTGCGCAGCCACTCGGTGCGCGCGCGCTCGAAGAACTTCAGGTAGTTGGCGTAGAACACCACACCACCGGCGTCGGTGTCTTCCCAGTAGATGCGCACAGGATGCGAGAACGTGAGCGCGGCTGTCATGCTGCGCACGATTATGTCGCCACGCGTCGGAAACGCTCGCTAGGGCGCGGCAGCGATGCGCTTGTAGACCGGGCCCCAGAGCGGATGCCCGGCCTCGGCCCGGGTCAGCGCGAACTCGGGATCGGCTTCGCGCGCAGCCCGGAACGCGGCCTCGCACGGCGCGACGCGCTGGCTCGCGCAGTAGACGAAGGCCAGGTGCTTGTGCGCGGTCGCACGGTCCTTGACGCTGACCAGCCCGGTCGTCAGGGCCTTGGAGAGTTCGCGCTCGGCGTCGGCGTACTGTGCGTCGTCGTAGGCGCGCAGCCCGGCAAGCAAGGCGCGCTCGGCCGGCCGCTGCATGACTTCGGACAGGCCGCCCTGCGGCGCCACGGCGCAGCCGCCCAGCGTGGCAGCAAGCAGCGCGACGGCAAGGCCGGCCCGAGGCAGCATCATCGCGCTCAAGACCCGAAGCGATGCCGCAGCGTCACGGGCTTGTCGTCGGCCACGGTGACGGTCACGCTCAACGGCGGAAAGTCGTCGTTGCGGACGACGATCTGGTGTTTGCCGGGCGCCAGGGTCAGGCGCGCCAGCGGCGGCGTGGTGCCCGCGGCCACGCCGTCGACTTCGACCTGCCCCCAGGGGCTGATGGCCAGTTGAACCACGCCTGGCGACGCCTGCACTGGCGCCTGCGGCGCTGCGACGGGCACGGCCGTCGCGGTGGCGGCTTCGCGCGCCAGGCGGCGCTCGCGCGCGCGCACCGATTCGACGGCGTCAGCCTTCGCGGCTTTGGCGGTCGGCGTCGGGCCGACCTTGGCCAGCACGAGCGGCGCTTCGACGGGCGCCACGGCCGGCAGCGCGGGGGCGGGCGGGGCCAGCACCGCGGCCACCGCGGGCGCCTCGATGCGCGCTTCGGCCGGAACCGGCGCGCCACTGCCGGTGGCCAGCACCCAGAAGGTCAGCGCGGCGCCGAGTCCCAGTCCGGCGAACGTGGCCCAGGCCCAATTCGAGCGGTCGACCGGCGATGCCGCTTGCGAGTCTGCTTCTTCTTCGAGCCAGCCGCGCAGCGCCCGCACCAGTTGGCGCGCCGAGCGGTATCGCTGTGCGGGCTCGCGGGCCATGGCCCGCGCGACGATGGCCGAGAGGCCGGCGTTGACGTTGTGATTGACCACGTGCACCGGTGGCACGTCGGACTCGAGCACGGCCTGGCGGATCGCCTCGAGCGAGTTGCCACCGAAGGCACGCCGGCCGGTGAGCAATTCGTACAGCACGACGCCCACGCCATAGACGTCGCAACGCAGATCGAGCACGTGCCCCTGCAAGTGTTCGGGCGCCACGTAGTACGGTGAACCGAGATCCGCCGGGGGTACGCTGGCGCCCGACGCGGGGTCGAAGTCCGGCATGCCGTCGGCTGCACTCTGTTGGGCCGCCACGCGGGCGATACCGAAGTCGAGCACCTTGGGTTGGGTGCGACCGATCATGAAGATGTTGGCCGGCTTGATGTCGCAGTGAATCACGCCATGGCTGTGCGCGTAGGCCAGCGCATCGGCAATGCGCTTGGCGATGCGCGCGGCCTGCACGGGCTCGGGGCGCCAGCCGTCGGCCAGCAGATGACGCAGGTCGCGCCCCTGCAGGCGCTCCATGGCGATGTACACGCCCTGCTCTGCCAGCCCGGCGTCGAATACGGTGACGATGTTCTGGTGGTTCAGGCCCGCCGCGGCCCGCGCCTCGGCCAGCAACTGCGACTCCAATGCCTCGCGCTGCGCGGCGACGGAATCGACATGCAGGGTCTTGACCGCGATCGGCCGCGACAACAGGGGGTCCAGGGCAGCGTACACCGTGCCCAGGCCGCCTGCGCCGAGCTGGTACTTCAGCGCATAGCGCCCCACATGGCCGATCGTCGGCAGCGACTGCAACGGGCGCTCGTCGGCCGGCACCGCGCCGGGCAGCGCCTCGGGGTCGTCGCTGTCAACCAGTTCGTCGGCGATCGTGACGGCAAAGGCGTCGTCATCGACGTCGCCTGCGGGCCGGTCGGAGGGGTGGTTGCTCATGACTTCGAGAGCTTATCGGCGCGGCGCACTTTACGGGCCCGGCAAGTGGTTCGAATTCGTGTCAAGCGTCGCGGGCTTAACGCTTTGTCACCACGTCGCGGGCGCGCGGCCAACGCCGTACACGCCGGGTGGGAAATTCACACGCAGGCAACTCAGGCGCGGGCGGCGCGCGCGGCCTGGACCTCGACCGGCCGCAGGTCGCCAGCCGCCTTGTCGAGCACGCCGTTGACGTACTTGTGACCGTCGGTGCCGCCAAAGGACTTGGCCAGCTCGACCGCCTCGTTGATCGCCACCTTGTACGGGACGTCGATGCAGTGCATGAGCTCGTACACGCCGATCATGAGCACGCCATGCTCGACCGGCGACAACTCGGTGGTCTTGCGGTCCACATGCCTGGCCAGCACGGCGTCGAGCGCCGCCGCTTCGGCAATGCACCCGTTCAGCAAAGCGTCGAAGTGGACGCTGTCGCATTTCTCGAAACCGTCGTGCTCGCGCATGTGCGCATCGATGCTGGCCGCGTCGGCGCCCGACAGCAGCCACTCGTACAGGCCCTGCACCGCCAGTTCGCGCGAACGCCGGCGCTGCGACTTGGCCGGTGTGCGGCGCGCGGCTTTCTTTGCCGCGGGGCCGCTCACGTGAGGAGCTCCATCAGGTTGGCCATCTCGACCGCGACGCGCGCCGCGTCACGGCCCTTGTCTTGGGCGCGGGCCCAGGCCTGCGCTTCGTTCTCCACCGTCAGGATCGCATTGGCCACGGGCAGCTGGTGGTCGAGCCCGACGCGCGTCACGCCGGCAGCGCTCTCGTTGGCCACGAGTTCGAAGTGGTAGGTCTCACCGCGGATCACGCAGCCGAGCGCGATCAGCGCGTCATGCTCCTCGCTCTCGGCCAGGGCCTTCAAGGCCAGCGGGATTTCCAGCGCACCGGGCACGCTGACCTGCCGGATGTGCTTGTCGGCCACGCCCAGGCGCGCCAGTTCGGCCAGGCAGGCCTCTTCGAGCTTGCGCGTGACCGGGTCGTTGAAGCGGGCGCGGACGATGCCGATGTGCAGCCCGTCGCCGTCGAGTGGCGTTTCAGCGCCGATATTGGAACCTTGCATGACGGAGCTCTGACCTTTCAGTGAGGCGCGGCGATGAAGCCAGTGACTTCGAGGCCGTAGCCGGTCATGCTGGGCATGCGCCGCGGGTTGCCCAGCAACTGCATGCGGTGCACGCCGACATGTCGCAGGATCTGCGCGCCCACGCCGTAGGTGCGCAGGTCCATCTGCGGCGGCGGCGGGGCCGAAGATGCCGGCGACGGCAACACGCGGCCGAGCAGGCCGGCTGCGTCGGCGCCCGCATTGAGCAGCACCGCCACGCCACGCCCGGCCTGCTGCAACGCAGCCAGCGCGGCCGGCAGCGGCCAGGAATGCGGGCTGGTGTCGGCGTCGAGCAGGTCCATCACCGACAGCGGCTCATGCACGCGCACCGGCACTTCGTCAGCCGCCGACCATTGGCCGACGGTCAGCGCCAGGTGCAGGCCGCCCCAGCTGCGGTCACGGAACACGGTGCACTGGAAGGCGCCCTGTGCCGTGCGCAACTCGCGCGTGCCGAGCGACTCGATCAGCGACTCGTTGTGGCTGCGGTGCTGGATCAGCGCGGCGATGGTGCCGATCTTCAGGCCGTGCTCACGGGCGAAGACCTGCAGGTCGGGCAGGCGCGCCATGGTGCCGTCGTCGTTCATGATCTCGCAGATCACGGCGGCCGGCGTCAACCCAGCCATGCCGGCCAGGTCGCAGCCGGCCTCGGTATGCCCGGCGCGCATCAACACGCCGCCGTCCTGCGCCAGCAGCGGAAAGATATGGCCGGGCTGCACCAGGTCGCCGGCCTGGGCGTCGCGCGCCACGGCGGCCTGCACGGTGCGCGCGCGGTCGGCCGCCGAAATGCCGGTCGTGACGCCGGTGGCGGCCTCGATCGAGACCGTGAACGCGGTGCCATGCTTGGTGCCGTTGCGGCGCGCCATCGGCGGCAATTCCAGGCGTTCGCAGCGTTCGCGCGTGAGCGTCAGGCAGATCAGGCCGCGACCATGCTTGGCCATGAAGTTGATGGCCTCGGGCGTGACATGGTCGGCCGCCAGCACCAGGTCGCCTTCGTTCTCGCGGTCTTCCTCGTCGACCAGGATCACCATGCGGCCGGCGGCGAGGTCGGCCACCAGCTCGGGAACGGGGGAAATTGCCATGGCCGGGATTGTAGGTGGCGACCCCGGGCGCAGCCTGCGCTGCGCAGCGGGTGCAGCGCCTAGAAACTGGCGCGGCCGGGCGGGCGAAGGCGCAAGCGCAAGTCAGCGCCGACGCGCTCGACATCGACGAACTCGAAGTCCAGGCTCTCGGCCAACGACGCCAGCGGGCCGATGGCGGCCATGCCGCGCCCGGGCCCGAACAGCCGCGGCGCCACATAGACCAGCAATTCGTCGACCAGGCCCGCGCGCAGCAGCGAGCCGTTGAGCTTCTCGCCGGCCTCGACATGCAGTTCGTTGACCTCGCGCCGGGCCAGATCGGCGAGCATGGCGGCGAGGTCGGTCTTGCCCTGCGCGCTGGCCGGCAGGCGCGCGACTTCGACATGCGGCGAAGTCAACGAGGCGATGCGCGCCGCGTCATCGCTCGCCGTGTAGACCAGCGCCTTGCCCGGCGGCTGCAGCACGCGGGCGCTCGACGCGAGGTCGAGCCGGGAGTCGACGACCACGCGCAGCGGCTGCTTGTCGGTCGGCACCAGCCGCACATCGAGCCGCGGATCGTCATCGCGCACCGTGCCGATGCCCGTCAGCACCGCGCCGGCGCGCTTGCGCCAGGCGTGACCATCGGTCCGCGCCGCCTCGCCCGTGATCCATTGGCTGGTTCCGTCGTCGAGCGCGGTGCGCCCATCGAGCGAGGCCGCAATCTTCATCCGCACCCAGGGCCGCCCGCGCACCATGCGCGAGAAGAAGCCGATGTTGAGCTCGCGCGAGGCGGCGCCCCAATCGCCCCCGACCACCTCGACCTCGATGCCCGCGGCGCGCAGGCGCGCAATGCCCTGGCCCGCAACCAGTGGGTTCGGGTCCTCGACTGCTACGATGACCTTGCCGATGCCGGTCTCGATCAAGGCATCGCAACAGGGCGGCGTACGGCCCTGGTGCGAGCACGGCTCGAGCGTGACGTAGGCGGTGGTGCCGCGAACCTCGTGGCCGGCATCGCGGGCGGCACGCAGGGCCACGACTTCGGCGTGCGGGCCGCCGGCCTGCTGCGTATGGCCACTCGCCATCGACACGCCATTGGTGCCGACGATGACGCAACCGACGCGCGGATTCGGCTCGCTCAGGGCCGTCGAAAGCCCAGCCAAGCGCAGGGCCTGCGCCATCGTATCGGTCATCGGCGGCTACAGATCGGCGCGGTACGCCACATCAGAACATGGGCACCGCCAGCGTGGGCGTCGAGGACTCGATCTGCTGCTTGTTGCCCCCCGAGCATTGATGTGAACCGTTGACGGTGAGGCATTGGTAGGAGAACTGTGCAATGGATGGCGGTTGGTGCGGTACGGTATTGGCATTGAGCAAGTCGCTGACAGAGTTGCCGCCGGCATTGAAGTCGACCGGCACATCCCCGGGGCAAAGGAGGTCGCCGCGGATGACGAAGAAGTTCTGGCTGGTCAGTGCCCCGCTGACGCGTCGGTAGTAGCGTGGGTGCTCCGCGTTCGAGACGCTTCCGCCACTGACGTAGTCGCCACTGTAGCGGCAGACCCGGTACGAGGCGGAACTCGTGCCGATCGTCCAGCCCGATGGACTGAGATCGACCTGCCCCCACCATGCGGCCGGCGTCACGGGGTTGCCGTCGTCGTCGACGGGTGTGACGACGCAGGCATAGGACGTGAAAACGGACTCGGTGCTGTTGTAGGCCGAGGGAATCGGCTCGGATGCCGTCAGCGTGATCTGCTGGATCAATTTGATCTGGCTGATGACGGGGCCGCTGGTCGTGCCGCTGATGCTGGCATCCGCGCCAGGTTGCAGGTAGGTCAGTGTCGTACTGCTCGGCACACTCACGACCTCGAACGAGCCCTCGAAGCTGAAGTCGCTCAAGCCCTCCGTGGCGACGCGTGCGGACACCGGCAAGCCATGGGCGCCAGTCGTCGTGACCGTCACGACGCCGGTCGCGCTCGCGCGGCTGATTGACGCGATCGTCGAGGGGTTCACGTTGGGCGTGGAAACGACGACCTGCGGCTGCGCAAAACAGTTGAATGCCGAAGGGCCGTTGCCGGTGGCCGACGCGTCGATCGTCAATGGGTTGGCACTCGCCAATGGCAGCGTCGGACGGGTCGAGCTTTCCGCGTCCGCGGCGACATGACCCGAATTCGTTCTGTCGCTGAAGCGCACGTAGCCGCTGAGCAGGTAGGCGTCAAGGCCGGAGCAGGTGAGGCCTGCCGATGACAGGATGATGCCCTCGACGAGCTGGAAGGTGGCGGCGCCCCCGGTGGCCGTCGTGGCCGAGGGTAACGGCGTTGGCATCGTATACGTGAAAGTCGTCCCGGACGGCGCGCTGACGACGCTGAACGTGCCATTGAATGCCACATCACTGGCGCCCGTGATTGCAACCCGGTTGCCGACCACAAACGTGTGGCCGGTCGTGGTCACGGTCACCGTGCTGCCGCTGCGCGACAGCGAGGTGATGCTGGCCGTGGGCACCGGGCAGCTGCTGACGATATTGCCGGTCGTGTTGTCGAAAACGTAGACGACGGCGCCCGGCGGCGGGATGAACGCGCTCTGCCTGCCGCCGCCCAAGGCGACAGAGGGGTACGGAATGTTCAGGTTGCGATTTCTCGGCTGCCTGACCCGCGGCTGCGCCTGCCCGGCGACCAGGCCCTTGAGCGCAGTCGGGTTGTTGCGCGCGATGTTGGAGTCGAGTGTGATGCTGTGATTCAACGCCGTGCTCGCGCGATCCGCCCACTGAACCGTGACATGAATCCACTTCTGCGCATCGTTCGCACCCGCCGGCGTGACGCCGTCCGGACCGGTCACGGCCCAGCTGAGCGTGAAGGCGGTGTTGGAGTCCGTCGGCGTGACGGGGGCATCGGCACCCGACACGACGTCCGTCGCGTAGTTCCAGGTTCCCTCGCCTGACACGATCGAATCAAAGGCGCGCAACTCTTCCATCTTGACTTGCGCCAATCGGACCGCCTCGGTGCGCTGCTTGGCGAGATCGGCGTTCTTGGCCAGGGTCGCCTGCATCCCTGCAATTGCCAGCATGCCGAACGACACGACCAGCAGCGAGACCAGGGCTTCGACCAGGGTAAAGCCGGCCTCGGAGCGGCGCTGCGTCCGGCGATGGGTGATGTCGGTGTTCACTTTGGGGTCTCCCGTCCAGGCATGGGCCCGATCAGAGTTCATTCAGGCTGTCACGCCAGCTGCCGGGCACGCGCACCAGCAGCATCGGCTGGTTCTGCGGGCTGAAAAGGTTGGCGTCGTAGATCACACGCATGTTGCCGCTGCCCTTCAAGAAGTTGCCGCGCGTGATGATCGAACCGTAAACCGTTGCGCCGCCGTTGCCCGGGCTGATGTAGTTGGCGTCGGCTGACGACGAGGCCGCATAGAACATGCCGTACGCGGTGATGGCGCCGCTGAAATCAATGTTGGCCGTGCTGGCGATGGCAAGCGGCCGGTTGGGCGAACCATGGATCGAGCGATCCGCCGAATCGGGGCCATTGTTCCCACGCAGATCGATGCCCACGTCGGCCCAGAAGCGCTCGACGTTGTGATCGCGGTATGCGTCCGAGATTGCCGTGCCGCAGTCGCCGGCGTTGCCTGTGCATTGCGTGCACCGCCCGCTGTATGCAGCACAGGAACCTGAGGTGATGATCCAGGTGGTGGGGCTGTTCCTGAAGTCAGAGAAGCCCTCGTTGAAGAAGCTTCGAAAGTAGAGTTCGCCGCTGGCGTCCGCATTCGTCAGGTTGCGCAGCGCAGGGTCGTTGTCGAGAACCGAGGCCCGCGCCGGTGTGCCATCAAGCGTGACCACAGAAGTCGATCCGCCAAGATCCACGACGGAGCCTGAGTTGATCGTGATGCCGTTGCTGCGCGGATCCTTGTTGATCACCGTCAGATTGCCGCCCGTGCTGGCCCCGGCCCCAGTGACGAGGCCGGCACCCGGGGCGCTCGGCACCGCTGGCTTGATCTTGAACAACGCGGTGACGATGGCGGATGCATCGGGCGTTCCGGCGCCGAGCTCGCAGGCCGCACCGGCGTTGGTGCATCCGCGCGAGATGATGCGCACCGACGACGGGTCCGGACCCGCCACGAACTCGACCAGGAAGCGTGCCTCGGCGTCGAAGGCACTTGCGAAAGACGGCGCGGTACCCGGCGCCGGACAGCTGCAGCTCACGGCACCCGCCGCCCCAATGCGGCAGGCCATCAAACGGCGCGCGCCGCCGGTCCAGACGAAGCCGGCAGCGTTGCGCTGCAGGTAGCGTTCGGTGAGCGTCGCGACCCCTCCGACGACCGCGTCGCATGACGGCGCAGCCACCGCAAAACTCTCGTCGTTCATTCGCGCGACCGCCCACTCCAGGCCAGCCTCGGCCACTTCGAACGCCTTGGTCGATCTGTACTGATTGGCGGACGTGCGTTGCTCGAAGATCATGCCGCGGCTGGCGAAAAACGCCGTCACGGTCATGCCAAACAGAAGGACGAGCGCAACGGCAAGCGCGGCCGCACCGCGCTGATCGATTCGACGCGTCGGTCGTTTGGCGTACAAGAGGTTCATGGTCGTTCCCCCGATCACGGACACGCGCCGAAGACCTCGTCGTTGCGCACGCGCACCGTCTCGGCAACTTGGCGGCGCACGCGCACATCACTGACCGCGCGCCCGGTGATTGCCACGGTGTATTCGCGAATCGCCATGCGCGGGCGGCCGGCATAGTGAATCCCCTGCGCGGCAGTGGTCGGATCCAGCAGCAGGAACTGGTTGCCTGTACAGGTCATTTCAAACAGGCAGGCGCACGAGTCCCAGAGCTCGACGACCCGGTTTGCGCTGGGCGTGATCGACAGGTCCGCGGCGGTTGGAATCTCAAGCGTGGACGGGTCGGTCAGCGTCTGCCACGCGTTGGCCGTACGCAACTGCACGACACCTCGACCTGTCGCTCCATCAACACCCCGCCTGACGCCAAAGCCCTCGGTCGCGTTGTCGAGCGTGTCGATGCTGTCTTTGGAGTAGCTGTAAGTCACCTGGTTGGCGACGGTCGTGGCGTCAACGACGCGATACGGATTGACGACAGCCGGCACCACAGGATCCGAGGACACGCCGGCAGCCGCATTGCGCCAATACCCTGCGCGGCGCAGGTCGCGAACGATCAGGTCGGCAGCCGCCCGCAGGTCCTGGTTGATTCGCGTCTCGACCAGCATGCGGCGACTGTTGCTCAGGTTGTCGGCAAACAGCTTCGCGGCGCCGCCGACGATGAACAGGCCGACGGCAACGCCAACCAGCAATTCGACGATCGACAGCCCGCGCTGGCCGTGATGGCGGTCGCCCGAAATCGAAGTCAGCATGGCGGGTACCCCTTGAATGTTCCCGATGGACTGCAAGCCCTGGCGCGGCCGAAGTTCGTGACCTCCGCGCGCAACTGCCAATCACCCGCCGTAGACCTGACATCGACGTGGCCTGACCAGTCGTTGACGCCACCCGCGTCGGTGGCCATGCCACGCACCGGATCGAACTGGATGAACGCCTGGCCGCCGTTCGATGTGAACGCCAGGCTCGTGGCAGCGACGTCAATCGTCACGGCCTTGATGGAGACACCGCCGGTGCCCAGGTTCGTGCAGCTTGAGGCAGGCGTACTGCCGACGGCGAACACGGTATAGCACCTGGCTCCGGCGATCAGACCCACCTGCGCATTGCGCGAAACCGCTTCACTGCGCGCATATTGCAGGTCAGTGGACAGCTCGCTGGCCACCCCCTCGATCCGGTTGCGCGCCAGCAACTCACGAAATGAAGGGACTGCCAGCGACAAGAGAACCCCGGTAATGACCAGGACGGTCATCAGCTCGATCATCGTGAAGCCGCGCTGGGCGCGGTGGCGCGACGTGCTCATCGGTTCCAGCACTTCCCGGGGGTGGCGGTACCCGTCGATCCGTAAGTGACGGTCCCACTGTTCATCGTGAAGATCAGCGAGGTGCACTTTGTGTCACTGGCCTGCGACCCCGCAGCGGTCGCGGTAGCCACATACGCAGTCGCCGTGTTGCCAGTCACACCCAACGTGTAGTAGCCCGAACTGGGGTTCGCGACGTTCAGGCCGGCGCTGCCTAGGACGTTCGTGAACGTGCTGTTGTTTGCACGCCAGCGCTCCTGCTCCTGCGCAATCTTGTTCAATGCGGTGATCGCATCGGCGCGGCGACTCTTGCGGACCGACTCGTAATACGTGGGCATGGCCACTGTGGCGAGCAGCGCAATCACCGCCACCACGATCATCACTTCGATCAGCGTGAATCCGGCGCAGCGCAGCTTCAGATCGCCGCGTTGACTCGGGTGCAGCCTCGGATACATGACGCCGATTCTGGCGGTCGGGTCGCAATGACATCATCCCCTGAGCCACCGGTCATCGGCCATTTTCAGCCGCCCGTCAGCCCGGACCGTGCACCCCCCTAAGGCAAGGAAATCAGCATGCGCGATAACCCTTGATCGCTCCACCGGGCGAGCAGGAGCGCACCCGCCCCATGATGTTCACCACATGGTGCACGGCACGTCCGTCGGCCACAGTCACACGCACCGTGCCCGCGGGCGTGACCGTGCCGTTGATCGGGTCGAAGCGCATCGACGCCACGTTGGCCTGTACCGCAACGCCGCTGCCGGCAGGACTGAAGACCGTCTTCAGCGCGGTGGCGCCGTTGACGCATTGGGCTGCGCCGCTGCTGTCGCAGGCGCAGTCCGTCGCCGCGCCGGTGTGGATCACGGTGCAGCTGCCCGCGGCCGTGTGGTGAAAACCGATGCGCATGCCCTGGTTGCGCGCCACGGCCTCGGAACGCACGTAGTGCAGGTCGACGGCGAGCTCGGCCGCCTGGCCGTCAAGACGCCGCGTCTTCAACATGCCGTCGAACGACGGCGCCGCCGTACCCACAAGAATGCTTGTGATCGCCAGCGTGATGCAGCATTCGACCAGGCTCAGGCCGCGCTGTGGGGTGTGGGTTGGAAAGCGGTGCATGTCGATCTCCTCGGGTTGATGGAGATGACTTTAGGCAGCGCAGCGCCGGTCGGCGTCCCTCCAAAGGGGGCCACCCCCAACGGAGGGAGCCGCACTGCGCTGGTGCGCCGCGCGTCAGATGTCGCGGATCAGCTGGCGGAACTCGTCAACGTCCTCGAAGCTGCGGTACACCGACGCAAAGCGCACGTAGGCCACCTTGTCGATGCGCTTGAGCTCGCGCATCACGAGTTCGCCCAGGCGCGTGGAGGCCACTTCGCGCGCGCCGCTGGTCAGCAGCTTGTCTTCGATGCGCTCGACCGCGGCGTCGAGTCTGCTCCACGCTCACCGGCCGCTTGCGCAGCGCCAGCGCCATCGACGCGCGCACCTTGGCGCGGTCGAACTCGGCGCGGCCGCCGTCCTTCTTGACCACCGTGGGCATGGCGATCTCGGGCCGCTCGTAGGTGGTGAAGCGCTTCTCGCACTTCAGGCAGCGGCGGCGCCGGCGGATGACGTCGCCTTCGTCGGACTCCCGGGTCTCGACGACCTGGGTGTCGTCGTGGCTGCAGAAGGGGCAGCGCATTCAGCGACGCGCCTGCGCCAAGGCAATCATTTGTAGACGGGAAAGTCGCGCGTCAGCACGGCCACCTTGGCGCGCACCGCAGCCAGGTTGGCTTCGTCATGCGGCTTGTCGAGCACGTCGGCGATCAGGTGCCCCGTCTGGCGCGCCTGATCCTCCTTGAACCCGCGCGTGGTGAATGCCGGCGAACCCAGGCGGATGCCGCTGGTGACCATCGGCTTCTGCGGGTCGTTCGGAATGCCGTTCTTGTTGCAGGTCATGTGCGCCAGGCCCAGGACGGCCTCGGCCTCCTTGCCGGTCAGCCCCTTGGGGCGCAGGTCGACCAGCATCAGGTGGCTCTCGGTGCGGCCGCTGACGATGCGCAGTCCGCGCTCGGCGAGCGTCTCGGCCAGCACGCGGGCGTTCGTCACCACCTGCTGTCTGGTAGGCCTTGAACGACGGCTCGAGCGCCTCCTTGAAGGCCACCGCCTTGCCGGCGATCACGTGCATCAGCGGGCCGCCCTGGATGCCGGGGAAGATGGCGCTGTTGATCTTCTTGGCGATGGCCTCGTCGTTCATCACGACGATGCCGCCGCGCGGGCCGCGCAGGCTCTTGTGCGTGGTCGACGTCACGACGTCGGCATGCGGCACCGGATTCGGGTAGACGCCCGCGGCGATCAGGCCGGCGTAATGCGCCATGTCGACCATGAAGATCGCGCCGACGGCCTTGGCCACCTTGGCAAAGCGCTCGAAGTCGATGTGCAGGCTGTAGGCCGAGGCACCAGCGATGATCAGCTTGGGCTTGGCTTCGTGCGCCAGGCGCTCCATCGCTGCGTAGTCGATCACCTCGTTGGCGTCGAGGCCGTAGCTGACCACCTTGAACCACTTGCCGCTCATGTTCAGCGCCATGCCGTGGGTGAGGTGGCCGCCTTCGGCCAGGCTCATGCCCATGATCGTGTCGCCCGGCTGCAGCAGGCCGAAGAACACCGCCTGGTTCGCCTGCGAGCCCGAATTGGCCTGGACATTGGCGAACTGGGCGCCGAAGAGCTGCTTGCAGCGGTCGATGGCCAGTTGTTCGACCACGTCGACGTTCTCGCAGCCACCGTAATAGCGCTTGCCGGGGTAGCCCTCGGCGTACTTGTTGGTCAGCTGCGAGCCCTGGGCGGCCATCACGGCCGGGCTGGTGTAGTTTTCGCTGGCGATCAGCTCGATGTGGTCTTCCTGGCGCTGGTTCTCGGCCTGGATCGCGGCCCAGACGTCGGGGTCGACCTGGGCAAGGGTGTGCTGGGTGCGGTTGAACATGATGCTGGCAGTGCTCTTCAGAGTGAGGGGCCATCGCGGCGACCGGCGGCACCGGTCGAACGCAGGGCTGCCCAGGCGCACGGCTGACGCGGCCTGCATGGGCAAATGCCAGTGCAAGCCACCTGCGCTTCCCGGTGGTAGGCCACCTCGGGCGGCAGGTGCCGCCCTATCGCCAGTTGCGCAGGGCCGCAGTGTAGCGGCAGCTCAGGCCGCGGCTCGGCTCAGACCGGGCGGCGCGCCATGGCCAACTGCTCGCCCGTGTCAGGGGCGGAGCGCTCGGCCTTCGAGGGCGTCGTCGCGGCTGCGTCCGGCGCGGGCGCCGTGCCCTTGACGGGCAGGACCACGCCCGACTGCGGCACGTTCAATGCCACGCTGCTGCCGGCCGCCACCAGCCGCAAATGGGCTTGCTCGCTCAGCACCTTGACGGCATAGCCGCCGTCGTCGGGCAGATTGGCCGCGCCCACGTAGTAGCGCAGTCCGTCCTCGACGCTGCCGGCGCGGGCGATGCACTCGCGCAGCACCTGCACACCGACGCGCATATTCGTCACCGGGTCGAACGCCGCATGGTTGCCGCCAAAGGCCTCGTACTTGTCGTCGTGCACGCGCGTCATCACCTGCATCAGGCCCTGGGCTCCCATGGCACTCTGCGCGAACGGGTTGAAGCTCGACTCGACCGCCATGATGGCCAGAATCAACGTCGGATCGATCTGGGCCTTGCGGCCGACCACCCAGGCTTCCTGCACCAGGCGGCTGATCGGCTCGGGCGCCACCTTGTAGCGCCGCGACAACCACTGCGCCACCGCTGCCTGCTGGCGGTCGAGCACCCGCGGGTCGGCCGCCGTGGCACGCGTCACTGCGGCCGGCTCGGCCATCGCCAGCAGGATATTGCCGTCTCGCGTGGTGCGCTCCTCATGGCGCTCCTGCAGCCAGCCGCGGGCAAAGCTCTCGGCGCCGTGGCGCAGGTCAGCCTGCCCGGCGACAAAGACGGCCGCGGTCAACGCCAGCAGACCGACCAGCGCCAGGCCGTTGTGGCCGACTTCCAGCAAGCCATTGCCGACGTCGCGCACGAACACCGCGCAGGCGGTGCGGGCCGATCGAAGTACTTGCAGTGCTGACACTTCATTTCCTTTCTTGCCACTGCCGCCTGACCCAGGCGCCTCGTCGAGCAGGCGTGATTCCAGGCGACGGCGACAGTGATAATCGTCTGCGGAGTGGGCGCCACCGCGTTGACGTGGCTCGCTCAGATGCTCCGACTCGTAAGCTACCCAGCACACCCCTAGCTTGGATCGCCGGGACTGCTGGTTAACCCTAAATCTTCAGGGTCGGGGAATTCTAGGAAGCCGCGTAATAACCGGTCAAGTATATAGATTTCAATAACAAGACGATTCCAATCTATGAAATACGGGGATCTGCGCGACTTCATGGCCCAGCTCGAAGCCCTCGGCGAGTTGCGTCGGGTGCCACAACCCGTGTCGGCGCGGCTTGAGATGACAGCGCTTGCTGACCGCGTGCTGCGCGCAGGGGGGCCGGCGATGCTGGTTGAACATCCAGTGGGTTACAAGATACCCGCCCTGATCAACCTATTTGGCACCCCCAAACGCGTGGCCTTGGGCATGGGCGCAACAGATCTCGCCGGCTTGCGCGACGTCGGCCGGGTGCTGGCCAGCCTGAAGGAGCCCGAGCCGCCGCGCGGCCTCAAGGACGCCGGGCGGCTCCTGAAGATGGTCAAGGCCGTGTGGGACATGAAGCCGGCCACGGTACGCAGCGCGCCGTGCCAGCAGGTCGTGCTGGAAGGCGACGACGTCGACCTGGCGCGCTTGCCCGTCCAGACCTGCTGGCCCGACGATGCGGGCCCATTGATCACGTGGGGCCTGACGATCACGCGTGGACCGCAATCGGTGCCGGCGCCGCGCACGCGCCAGAACCTGGGTATCTACCGGCAGCAGGTGATCGGCCGCCGCGAAGTGATCATGCGCTGGCTCGCCCACCGCGGTGGCGCCCTGGACTTCCGCGATTTCACCCGCGCCAACCCGGGCCGGCCCTTCCCGATCGTCGTCGCCCTGGGCGCCGACCCGGCCACGATCCTGGGCGCCGTCACCCCAGTGCCCGACACCCTGTCGGAGTACCAGTTCGCCGGCCTGCTGCGCGGCAGCCGCACCGAGGTCGCTGACAGCGCCGTGGGTGAGGGGCCGCTCAAGCTGCAGGCGCCCGCCAGCGCCGAATTCGTCCTCGAGGGCCACATTCCCACCGCCGCAGCGGGCTTTGCCGGGGAAAGCGAACATGGCGTCCAGGTCGCCGAACGCGGCGGCTACCTGCATGCGCTCGAGGGCCCGTTCGGCGACCACACCGGCTATTACAACGAGCAGGACTGGTTTCCGGTGTTTCGCATCGACCGGATCACGCACCGGAACGACCCCATCTACCACTCGACCTACACCGGCAAGCCCCCGGACGAGCCCGCGGTGCTGGGCGTGGCACTGAACGAGGTGTTCGTGCCGATCCTGCAGAAGCAGTTTCCCGAGATCACCGACTTCTACCTGCCGCCCGAGGGATGCAGCTACCGGTTGGCCGTGATTTCGATCAAGAAGGCCTATCCGGGACATGCCAAACGCGTGATGTTCGGTCTCTGGAGCTTTCTGCGCCAGTTCATGTACACCAAGTTCATCGTCGTCACCGACGCCGACGTGGACATCCGCGACTGGAAGGAAGTCATCTGGGCCATGACCACCCGCGTCGACCCGGTGCGCGACACCACGCTGGTCGAGAACACGCCCATCGACTACCTGGATTTCGCCTCACCGGTGAGCGGGCTGGGCGGCAAGATGGGCCTGGACGCGACGAACAAATGGCCCGGCGAGACCTCGCGCGAGTGGGGCCGTACGATCGCGATGCCGGCCGACGTGACACGCGCGGTAGCCGACCTGTTCGACGCAGTGATGGCGTCGCCACACACTTGATGCGCCAGCCGTGATTGTCAAATGGCGTTGGCAATGACCGCCGCCGCAGCGATTGGCAAACTGGGGTTGCCGCTCGACCGGCGCTGAATTACCGTGGGGCCGCCAGCGCAAGCCGGCAAACTTAGTGGCGCAGTCTCTGCGCCCAAGGAGCCCAGGACCCATATCCTCCCGAGCCCCGAACGGTGGCGTCAGCCACCCGCCCCTCCAAACTTCTGTGCGGAGGGGTTTCGCATTTCTGGGAACCCGTTTTCACACGCGGGCCCCTGATCTAGCAGCCTGGCCAGGACGGGGCCCTGGCGACGCCGGCATCCATTTAGGCGCCCAGCCACCAGGCCATCTTCTCTCGCACCACCGCACGCACCAGCAGGAACCCCTCGGACGAGGGCACCCAGCGCAACGTCGGGCTCTCGACGCGCGAGGCCATTCCCATCGGCGCGGGCACGAGTTGCCAGTTGACGCCCGCGCGCACGCAAGCCTCCTCAAACGCTCTCAGCGCCCGCGGCATATGCCAGCCGTGGGTCACCACGACGACCTGCTCGAGATTGAGTTCGCGCAGCGTCGCCACGGCGAACTGGGCGTTCTCGCGTGTGTCGCGGGAACGGGCCTCGGTCCAGCGCAACGCACGGCCGAACTCGCGCAGCGCGATCTCTGCGGCGACTTCGGCTTCCGACCGCCCCGGCTGTGCCGCATGTCCGAGCCCGCCACTGAACATCAGCGGCGCGCCGGTCTGCCGGCCAAGCCAGATGCCATACCGCAGGCGCTCCAGCGCCAAGGGACTCAGGCTGGCGACGCCATACTCGGGCGCGACCGCCTCGCGACCGCCACCGAGGATCACAACGGCCACGGCAGGACGGACGCTCACCACTTGCCGCAATGCGCCGATGCGCTCGGCACTCAGCACGGGCGGGGGCACCAGCAGCGACCGCTGCAGCCATTCACCCACCGCACTGCAGGCACCCAGCCAGAGGCCGGCCGTGGCCAGCAACACCAACAGCCAACCCCAGCCACGGCGCCAGAGGATCATTCGCGCCCCGACCAGTGTCAGCAGCAGCAGCGGCACCGGCGGCAGCAGCAGGCTGCTGAGCACCGGTTTCCAGGACTCGATGCCCAGCATCAGGAACAGTTCATTCACGGCTTGAGTGGCCTCTAGAAACGCGCGCGATTGTGCCGCACCCGGCTCCGGCCGGCACCGCGTGGCAGGCGTCGGCATGTCCACGACCGGGGGCGCCAGGGAAGCGAACAGCGCTGTGTTTGCGCACCTGTTCGGCCCATTGCAGGGAGCGAGCCACTTCTAGACTGACCGCAACTCTGTCCCCGTGCCTGGGAAACCCGATGTCGCTCCGATCACTGCTCGCTTGGCCGCTGACGCCCGCCGCCGCGCCGGGCTGCCTCGGCATCCATGTCGATGCGGCTCATGCGACAGGCGCCGTGGTGAGCCGCCGCACCGGCGTCAAACCCCGTTTGACGGCGGTGCACACGTCCCGTGGTGATGCCGCGCTGGCGACACTGGCCCGCTGGCAGCGCCAGCAGGGCCTGCGGCACGCCAATGTCAACCTGCTGCTCGACAGCGACGACTACCAGATCGTGCCGCTGGACGCCCCTGACGTCCAGCCCGAAGAAATGGCCAACGCCATGCGTTGGCGCGTCAAGGACTTGATCGACTTCGCGCCCGAAGAAGCCAGCATCGCCTGTTTGCTCGTGCCCACCGATTCGGGCAGCTCACGTACGCAGCAGGCGTTGGTCGTGGTGGCACGCCGCCAGACGATCGCCCGCTGGATGACGCGCTCACGGGATGCCAAGCTGGACGTACAGAGCATCGACGTACCCGAGCTCGCCCTGCGCAATCTGGCCCTGTTGGCCGCCGGCGAGAGCGCGTGCGCGGTGCTGCACGTGGGACTGAAGCGCACCACCCTGGTCATCGTGTGGCGCGGCGAGTTGTGCAGCCTGCGCCGCTTCGACTTGAGCGCAAGCCAGTACCTCGACGCCAGCCCCGAGGGCCGGGATGCCCTCGTCGAACGCCTGGGGCAGGACGTGCAGCGCAGCAGCGACTCCTTTGACCGCCAGTTCTATGCCGCCGCGCTGGGTCGCCTGTGGGTGACACAGGAGCAGGACGGCCTGGACCTGACCGCGCCGCTGGCCGCGCACATCACCTTGCAGGTCAGGCCGCTGGTCCTGCGCGATTGGCTCGATATCGAAATCGACACACCACTGATGAGCGTGTCCCAAGGGATCGACCTGCTGCCGGCGATCGGCGCTGCCCTGCGCGAGGAAACCGCGTCATGACGCAACAGATCAATCTGCTCGATCCCGACCTGGTACCGACGCGCGACTGGTGCAACGGCAGGTTCGTGCTCGGCCTGGCCCTGGTGCTGGCCGTGGGCACCGCCGGACATGTGGCCTACGAAGCTCAGGCACTCAGGAGTTACCTGGCCCATGCCATGTCGGACGCGCAGGACGCGGGGGTGGCGAGTGCCGAAACGGGCGACGCGACGCTGAGCGAACTCCAGGCACGCGTCAGCGCCAACGAGAACCTGCTGCAAGCCGTCGGCAGCTTCGCCGAGTTGCCACGCGACAACGCCGCGCGCATGCGCGCACTGATCGCTGCGATGCCCGACACGCTGTGGCTGCAAGAGGTCGAGTTCAGCGTCGAACGTGGCGTGCGCATTGCCGGCAGTGCGCTGGATGCCAAGGCCCTGGCCGGTTTTGCCAATCATCTGGGGGCGCAGCCCGCGTTCCGCGGCCTGCCGCTGCATCTGTTCGCATTGCAGCCCGGTGAACGCGACGAGACGCCCACCGGCACCGACGCCGCGCCCACGGCGGCAACGCCGCCGCACTACGGATTCCTGCTGTCGAGCATCGACAGTGCTCGCGCGGTCGGAGGCCTGCAATGATGGAACGCCTGCATGCCGCAGTGGCCCGCATCGACGCCCTGCCACACCGCGAGCGCCTGATGCTGGCCGGCGGCATGCTCGCAATGGCCATCGGTGTACAGGCCCTCTGGGTCGCGCCCACACGCGACAAACGCGTCGCGATTGCCGAATCGGCCGCCGAATCCGAACGCAGCCGCAGCGACGCCGAGGTGGCGGCCGCGGCACAGAACTCAGCCGCCCTGGACGGGTTGCGCGAGCGCAACCGCGGGCTCGAAGCCAAGCTCGCCGCGCTGGGCCTGAAGGCCTCGCAGCGCGAGCCGGTGGGCACCTTCGTGACGCGCTCACTCCTTGGCGAGGGCGTGCGCCTGGCAAGCCTTGCAGCGCTGCCGGTCGAGGAACTCGCGGTGGCCAACGCCATACCGACCGCGGACAGCGGTCAGACGAACCCCGTCGAGGCAAGCACAACGCCCGCCGTGCCGCGCCCGACCTTGTACCGCCATCGCACCGAACTGCGCCTTGAAGGGCCGGTCAGGAATGTGCTGCGAACCGTCGAACAACTCGAGCGCCAGCTGGCGCCGCTGCGGGTCGAGCGCCTCCGCGTCGTACCCAGTGGCACTGCGGGTGCGGTTCAAGCCAGCCTGGTGCTGACCACCATCAGCGAGGAGCGCACATGGCTGGCCTTCTGACGCGGCTCAACGTCATCGCGCTGGCCCTGCTGCCGCATTGGGCCGCCGCCATGGGGCCCGACGCCCCTTTCGCGCCACCTGCATCAAGGGTCGGCGCCAGCGGCGCGGCCATCGTCGAACCCGCCTCGGGGCTGCGCGGCGTGCGCCTGGGCAGCGCGCCGGCGGCCTTGATCGATGGCAGCTGGATCGTGCCCGGCCAGCCCGTGCGCGGCGCTCGGCTGGCGGGGGTTCGCATCGACGCCGCGTTGCTGCGCCACCCCAACGGGCGCACCGAGCGCCTCGCCCTGTTTCCGCCACCCGCCACCACGCACTCGTCGGATGACCGCGGCGCGTCGAACTCCACCGATTCCGTGCAAGGCCAACCATGAACACGCGCACCTTCCAACTGACCGGGGCGACCCTGTTGAGCGCCCTGCTAGCGGCCTGCCAGAGCGGCCCGCCGCCACGGGCGACCGGCCTCAGCATCGACAACGAGATGAAGGCCGCGCTGGCGCCGCGACCCGCGCCCAAGCTGCCCGAGCGCATCGGTTCGGCGTTGCTGCCGCCGCTGGCGCAGGATCTGCCGCGGCCGGCTGCGTTGCCCGAGGCGCGCTTCGACCTCGCCGTCAACAGCGCGACGGTCCAACAGGTCTTCCACGCCATGGCCTCGGGTTCGCGCTACAGCATCCTGGTGCCGCCGGGCCTGAGCGGCAGCGTAACGCTGAACCTGAAGGACGTGACGGTTCGCGAGGCGCTGGACGTGATGCGCGAAATGCATGGCTTCGAATACCGGATCGAAGGCAATCGCGTCTTCATCCAGACCCCGGCGCTGCAAACCCGCATGTTCCAGGTCGCCTACACCAGCGCCAAGCGCAGCGGCCGCAGCGACACCCGCGTCATCGCGGGGTCGATCACGTCGAGTGCCAACGGCAGCGCAGGCAGCAGTGGCGGCTCGAGCACCAGCGCGAGCGAAGGCAGCCATGTCTCGACCACCACCGACGCCGACTTCTGGAAGGAGCTCGAAAGCTCGCTCAAGGCCCTGATCGGCAGCGACGCCGGGCGCCAGATCGTGATCTCGCAACACACCGGCACCATCGTCGTGAAGGCGTTTCCGAAGGAGCAGCGCGAAGTCGAGAACTTCCTGCGTTCGGCGCGGCTGTCGATCGAGCGCCAGGTGATGCTCGAGGCCAAGATCGTCGAGGTCAGCCTGAAGGAAGGCTTCGAGTCGGGCATCAACTGGGCCGGGCTCACGCAAGGCAACCACCGCTTCTCGGTCGGCGCCGACGCCGGGCGCATCAACGTACCCGGCAGCATCGGCTCGGGCCTGGGCATTCCGGCGGGTTCGCTGGTCACGGGCGATCGATGCCAGCACCACGCCCCCCACCATCACCCCGACCACCTTGGCGCAGCTGGTCGCCAGCCCGTTTGCGACGCGGCGGCTCGGGCATGCTCGGCCTGGCCTTCACGACCAACAGCTTCAACGGCCTGCTGGCCTTCCTCGAGACCCAGGGCACGGTGCATGTGCTGTCCTCGCCGCGCGTGGCGGCGCTGAACAACCAGAAGGCCTTGCTGCGCGTGGGCACCGACGACTTCTACATCACCAACATCTCGACCACGACGACGGCCAGCGCCTCGGGCAGCGTGACCACGCCGACGATCACGGTGCAGCCTTTCTTCTCCGGCATCGCGCTGGACGTCACACCGCAGATCGACGAAGACGGCATGGTGACGATGCATGTGCGGCCCTCGGTCAGCGAGGTCTCCGAACGCAGCCGCGTCGTCAACCTGGGCAACCTGGGCAACTTCACCCTGCCGCTGGCCTCGAGCAACGTCAACGAGACCGACACCGTCGTGCGCGTGATGGACGGCCACATCGTCGCGATCGGTGGGCTGATGAAACAGCGCCAGGTCGATGACAAGGCCCAGCTGCCCGGCGCCGGCGACGTGCCGTTCGCGGGCCACCTCTTCAAGCGCACCAACCAATCGCTCGAGAAGCGCGAGTTGGTGTTCCTGATCAAGCCCACCGTGATCAAGGGAGAGACGCAGTGGCGCGAGGACCTGGCCGCCACCGACGCACGCCTGCGCAGCCTGGATGCGCCGCGCACGGCGTCGAATTCGGCCGAGCCGGCCGCAGCGACGAGGTAGCGGCGATGTACCTCGAACATTTCGGCCTGCGCGAACTGCCGTTCGCGATCACGCCCGACACCGAGTACGCCTACCGCGCACGCCAGCACCTGTCGGCGCTCAACCTGCTGCGCCTGGCGCTGGACTCGGGCGAGGGTTTCGTCAAGATCACCGGAGAAGTCGGTACCGGCAAGACCCTGCTGTGCCGCACCCTGCTCGCGCAGATGCCCGCCGACGTGGTCAGCGCCTACATCCTCAACCCCCGCCTGAGTCCCTGCGGCCTGCTGCGCGCGCTCGGCGAGGAGCTCGGCCTGCCGCGTCGCCGCGGCCTGGACGAGCATTCGCTCTACGGCGTCGTCGAGGCCGAGCTGCTGCGTCTGGCCGCGCAGGGCCAGCGCGCCGTGCTCTGCATCGACGAAGCGCAGGCCCTGAGCCTGGAATGCCTGGAGGCACTGCGCCTGCTCACGAATCTCGAGACCGGCAAGACCAAGCTGCTGCAGATCGTCCTGTTCGGCCAGCCCGAACTCGACGACCGGCTTGCCGCGCGGCCGATCCGTTCGCTGGCGAGCCGCATCGGCTTCGCCGCCCACCTGACGGGCATGTCACGTGACGATTTCGACCGCTACCTGCGCCATCGACTGCGCGTGGCGGGCTGGCGCGGCCCGCAGGTCTTTGGCCGCGCGGCACGTTGGCTGCTCTGGCATGCCAGCCGCGGCGTGCCGCGGCGCACCAACATCCTGGCCCACAAGACCTTGATGCTGGCCTATGGCGAGGGCCACCACACGGTGGGCTGGCGCCAGGCCTGGACCGCGATACGCGACCAGGCAGCGCAGCGGCGCAGCGCCGCCGCGCTGCGCCGCTCGCTGATTGCCCTGCGCACGCGCGGACAACTCCAGGGAGCACGGGCATGAGCGTGATCAACAGCATGCTCAACGCCCTGGACGCTCGGCGCGCGCCGCCCCTGCCTGGCACGACGGCAGTTGCGGTCGAACACGGCCCGACCAAGTCGCGGCGCTGGCAGGTCATGGCCGTGATTGGCGCGGCCGCGGTCACGGCGACCGCGCTGGCCGATTGGCCGGTGCTGCTCTCCACCGAGGCCCGTCAACCGCTGCCTGTGACGCTGGCCGATCCGGCGCCGCAGGTGGCCACACCCGAACCGACGACAACCCCCGCCACGGTGCAATTGGCCATCGCCGCGCCAACGGCCCCGAGGATGCGCGCGCCGCGGGTCAGCGCCCGGCAGTCGCCGTCGAACCCAACCCCCGCGCCGCGCGACGCCGAACTGCCGCTCGCCACTGCGACGCTCGTCAGATCGGTCCAGAGCGCGGCCGCGCCCAACCCGGCCGCGGCGCCGACCGCCCCCAAGGGGACGGCCGAGAAGAGTCCGATCCCACTCAGCGCCGCACAACGTGCCACGGTGGCCTATCGCCACGCGCTGGAACTGGGACAAAGCGGCCACAGTCATGCGGCCATCGAGCGCGCGCTCGAGGCCCTGCGTGCCGATCCCGATCATGCCGGCGCGCGCCAACTCGCCGCGGTGCTGATGTTCGAGGCCCAGCGCCTCGACGAAGCCGGTGCCCTGCTGCGCGCCGGGCTCGATCGCACGCCACAGCAACCGCGCCTGGCCTACCTGCTGGCGCGCCTGAAGGCCGAGACCGGCGACGCCGACGGCGCGCTGGCCCTGTTGCCGGCGGGCACCGCCTTGGCCGGCGAAGCCCATGGCCTGCGCGCCGCGATCCTGGCGCGCCAGGGCCGCTACGTCGAGGCCTTGCCGGCCTACGAGGCCGCCCTGCGCCTGGACCCGAGCAACGCCGCCTGGTGGCTGGGGCTGGGACTCGCGCTCGAGGCCAACGAACAGACCGATCTCGCGCGGCAGGCCCTGCGGCGCGCACGCGCGCTGGGCACGCTGCGGCCCGACGTGCAGACCTACGTCGAGCAAAAGCTCGCGTCGCTGGGGTGAGATGCGGCCCGCCGCCCACCACTGCCTAAGGAATCCCAAGTGAGCGCACCGCAGAAATTCCGTCTCGGCGATGTCCTGATCGCCCAGGGCCTGATCACGGCGGAGCAGCTCAACGAAGCCCTGGCCGAACAGAAGAAGAGCGGGCGCAAGCTCGGCCGCTTGCTGTCGGACCTGGGCTTCGTCGGCGAGGACAAGGTCAGCGAAGTCGTCGCGCAGCAGATGAAGATTCCCTTCGTCGATCTGCGCAAGCGCGAAGTCGATGCGGATCTGGTGCGCCGACTGCCCGAGGCACAGGCGCGGCGCTTTCGCGCCATCGTGCTGGACGAACGCGACGGCGTGCTGTTGGTCGGATTTGCCGACCCGACCGACATCTTCGCGCAAGACGAAGTCACGCGCCTGCTGCGCGTCGCCGTAAAGCCCGTGGCCGTGACCGAGCGCCTGCTGCTGGCGGCGATCGACCGCATCTACCAGCGCCGCGAGGAAATGGCCGGGCTGGCGATCGAAGTCGCGGCCGACATCGCCCAGGCAGCACCCGCGCGGGCCGGGCTGGACTTCGGCGTCGGCAGCGACGACGCCCCGATCGTGCGCCTGCTGAACTCGATCTTCGAGACCGCGGTGGCACAGACAGTGTCTGACGTGCACATCGAGCCGCAGGAGAAGAACGTCGCCATCCGCCTGCGCATCGACGGCGTGATGACACTGCAGAACACCTACGAACCCAAGATCGCCGCGGCGATGGTGCAGCGCCTGAAGCTGATGTCCTCGCTCGACATCTCCGAGAAGCGCCTGCCCCAGGACGGCCGCTTCCAGATGACGGTCGGCGCCACCGTGATCGACGTGCGCATCTCGACCCTGCCGACGCAGTATGGCGAGGCGGTCGTGATGCGCCTGCTGGCGCAGAACGCCGACCGGCTGCAACTCGACGCGATCGGCCTGCCCGACGCCATCCTGGCGCGCCTGCGCGTGGCCTTGAAGGCGACCGCCGGCTTGATTCTGGTCACGGGCCCGACCGGCAGCGGCAAGACCACCACGCTCTACGCCGCGCTGGCCGAACTGAACAAGCCCGAGACCAAGATCATCACGGTCGAGGATCCGGTCGAGTACCGGTTGCCGGGCCTGAACCAGGTCCAGGTGCACGAGAAGATCGACCTCAGTTTCGCGCGCGTGCTGCGCAGCTGCCTGCGCCAGGATCCCGACGTCCTGCTGGTGGGCGAAATGCGCGATCAGGAGACCGCCGAGATCGGCCTGCGCGCAGCCCTGACCGGCCACCTCGTGCTGTCCACGCTGCACACCAACGACGCGGCCGGCGCCGCACTGCGCCTGGCCGACATGGGCATCCCGCCTTACATGATCGCGCTCAGCCTGCGGCTCGTGATCGCGCAGCGATTGGTGCGGACGATCTGCCAAAACTGCAAGGTCCCGCACCAGCTCGAGGCCCATGAGACCGAGTGGTTGCAACTCGAACTCGGCGAAGGATTCGATCACGCCGGATACCACCATGGCGCGGGCTGCGACACCTGCCGCGGCACCGGCTACCGCGGCCGCGCCGGGGTCTACGAGATGCTCGAAATGACGCCCGAGCTGGTGCATGCCGCCGGCCAGGGGGATCCGGCCGAGTTCACGCGCATCGCGCGCGAGCAGTTCGCCAGTTTCACGCTGCGGGCCGACGCCGTGCGTCTGGCGCGGGCGGGCAAGACCACCGTGAGCGAAGCGATGCGCGTGGCCAACCAATCATGAGCAGCTTCGCCTGGTCGGGCCGCAACCCCGAAAACCGGGTCGTTTCCGGCACCCTGGACGCAGCGACTGCGGGTCACGTGGCCGACTGGCTGCTGGGCACCGGTGTCACGCCGCTCGTCATCGAGCCTGTGCGCCATGTCGACGAGGCCGGCGATGTGCTGGCGCGCTGGTTCGGGCGCGACCGCATCGGCCCGGTGGCACTGATGATGTTCTCGCGCCAGATGTACACGCTGATGCGCACCGGCATCCCGATCATGCGCGCGCTCAAGGCGCTCGAGGAGTCGGCGGCGCAGCCGGCGTTGGCCAGGCTGATGCGCGACCTCAACGAGTCGCTCGACGCCGGCCTGGAGCTGTCGCAGGCGCTGGCCAAACGCGGCGATGTGTTCGATCCGTTCTATGTCTCGATGGTCAAGGTCGGCGAGACCACCGGCCGGCTGGAAGAGATCTTCCTCAGCCTGTTTCACCACCTCGAGTTCCAGAAATTCATGCGCGACCAGGTCAAGACCGCCCTGCGCTACCCCAGCTTCGTCATCCTGGCCATGGTCGCCGCCGTGGTCGTGATCAACCTCTTCGTCATCCCGGCCTTCGCCAAGGTGTTCGAGAACATGCGGGCCGAACTGCCGCTGATGACGCGCATCCTGCTCGGCAGTTCGCGCTTCATGCTCGATTGGTGGCCAGCGCTGCTCGGCGGCGTCGTCGCCGCCATGCTGATGGCGCGCTCGTTCCTGGCCACGGTGCCGGGTCGCCTGGCCTGGGACCGGCTCAAGCTGCGCCTGCCCATCGCCGGCACCCTGGTGCGCAAGGGCGTGCTGTCGCAGGCCGCGCGCAGCCTGGCCCTGGTTTTCAAGAGCGGCGTGCCGATCGTGAACGGCCTGACGCTCAGCGCCCAGGTGGTCGAGAACGCCTATGTGGCCAACGCCCTGCACGACATGCGCAGCGGTGTCGAGCGCGGCGAGAGCCTGCTGTCGACGAGCCAGCGCACCGGCATCTTCACGCCCGTGGTGCTGCAGATGATCATGGTCGGCGAGGAGTCGGGCTCGCTGGGCGAAATGCTCGACGAGATCGGCCGCATGTACCAGAGCGAAGTCGAGTACGAGCTCAAGACCCTGTCTTCGAAGATCGAGCCGATCCTGATCGTCATGCTCGGCGGCATGGTTCTTGTGCTGGCGCTGGGCGTGTTCATGCCGATGTGGGAGATTGGGCAGTCATGTCGTGAAGTAGTCCCCTCAAGTCGGCGCCGCCGACGCCGATATGCAGTCAGGCCCTGGTCTGCTGCGGCACGCACGGCGCCCCGCATCGACCCGCAATCTAGGAGAAATCACCATGCAAACCAGACACCAACGCGGCTTCACGATGATCGAGCTGATCGTCGTGATCGTCATCCTCGGCGTGCTTGCGGCGGTCGCGCTGCCACGCTTCACGAACCTGCAGCGCGACGCCCGCATCGCCAAGCTCAACGCGGCGCGCGGCGCGGTGGCCGCGGCCTCGGCCATGGTCCACGGCACGGCGATGGCGCGCCAGGGCCAGGTGCAGCCGGCCTGCCCCAGCGGCGGCGGCGTGCCCAACATCAACGCGGCCGGCAACGGCAACATCTGTACCGAGAACGGCCTGACCCAGGTCACGCTGCTGTACCCGACTGCCAACGCCAACGGCATCATCCTGGCTGCGGGCGTGGTGCAACTCAGCGGTGCACCGACCGGCGCGCAGATCAATGCCGCCTTGGCCGCCGACGGCTACCAGACCGCCGGCGTCGCCGGTGGCATCCAGGTCCGCGTGACGGGCGGCACGGCGGCGGCCAACTGCTCGTTCAACTACACGGCGCCCCCGGCGCTGGGCCAGGCGCCCACCATCACCGCCATCAATTCGGCGGGTTGCTGAGGGCCTGAATGCGCGCGCCTGCACGCGGCTTCACCATGGTCGAGCTGATCGTGGTGATGCTCGTGATGGGCGTGCTCGCGGCCGTGGCCCTGCCGCGCCTGACCGATCGGCGCGCGCTGCAGGAGCGCGGATTTCTGGATCAGCTGCGCGCCCTGGTGCAGTACAGCCGCAAGGTCGCACTGACGCAGCGGCGCGATGTCTGCGTGCTGCTCACGCCGGCCCAAGCGCAAGTCGTCTACGCCAACGGCCCGGCCTGCAATCTGGCCGCGCCCGTCGCCACACCCGGCAGCAGCGATCCCTTCGTCGTTCCCGTACCCGCGGGCGTCGTCCTGGGCGGCGCGGCGCTGGTGCGCTTCAACATCGCGGGGCAGCCCGCGCCGAACGCCAACCACGTGATCAGCGTCGGCGCCAACACCTTCACCGTCAGTCGCGAGACCGGCATCGTCTTCTAGCGCCATGGCCCCCCGCGACCGCGCCGCCGCCACGGCGAACGCCCGACGCGGCCCCAGGGGCGCGCGGCGCACGCCCGCACGCGGCTTCACCCTGCTCGACGTGTTGCTCATCATCGTGTTGCTGGGCATCGTCGCCGCGGCCATGACAACCATCTCCGCGCGCCAGTCGGCCGCGACCGCCGAGACGCTCAAGGCGCGCCAGTCGCTCACGCTGGCCCAGGGCCTGCTCGACGAAGTGCGGCACATGCCCTTCACCTACTGCGACCCCATCGATGCGCGTGCCGCCGTCGCCACGGGTGCGTTCGTCGGCGGCACCGGTTGCGCCTCGACCGTCGACGGCCTCGGCCCCGAGCCCGGCGAGACGCGCTACAACGCGGCCAACCGGTTCGACGGCGTCAGCGACTACCAGGGATTCGCGATGCCCGGCCCGGGTTGCGCCGGCCTGTGCGACCTCAACGGTCTGGTGCTCAACGCCACCGGCCCGCTGGTCGGCTGCAGCGTGCTGGTGACCCTGGCCGCCCAGGCCCTGCCCGGCATCGCGGCGCTCGACGCCAACGGCCGACCGCAGGCGCTGCGCATCGTCGTGGCCGTCACCTGCCCCGGCACACCGGCGGTCACGGCCGAAGGCCTGCGAGTGCGCCATGCACCGAACAAACTCTGAGATTGGAATGAGCCCCCACGCTCACGTCGTTCGCTGCCCCCCGCGGGGGCGCCAGCCGGCTTGGGGCGGCCCGGCGCCGGCTGGGAACCCCCACGCTCACTTCGTTCGCTGCCCCCCGCGGGGGCGCCAGCCGGCTTGGTGCGGCCCAGCGCCGGCTGGGCCCGCCGTGAGACGCGAGCGCGGCTTCACCTTGGTCGAGATGGTGGTCGCGATCACGCTGCTGGGCATCCTGGCGATGGTCATGGTGCCGCTGCTGCAATTGCCGATGTCGGCGCACCTGAGCGCGGCGCGGCGCGCCGCGTTGGCCAGCGAACTCGACGTCAGCGTATCGCGGCTGCGCGCCGACCTGGCCCAGGCGCTGCCCAACAGCGTGCGTGTGCGCCAGGTCGGGGCGCGGCAGTTCGTCGAATACCTCGAGGTCCGCGCCTCGGGCCGGTTCCGGGCTGGCGCCTCGGGCGGCGCCCAAAGTTGCCCCGCCATCTGCAGCGCACCGGGCGCGAACGACGTGATGGAGTTCGCCTGCAACGAGAGCTGCTTCACGACCCTGGGCCCGTTGGACGGCACGGCCCCCGTCGCCGGCAGCGACTGGATCGTGATCAACCCGCTCGGTCCGGGCGTCGCCAACGGTGACCCGTACTTCGGCGGCACCGGCATGCCCGTGGGCGGCATCAAGAGCCGCCTGCAAAGCGTGGCGGCCGTGGGCACCGACCAGCGGCTCAGCGTGACGCCGCACATTTTTGCCCTGGCGCCGGCGAACCGGCGCTTCTATGTCGTCGCCACCCCGGTCAGCTACGAGTGCAACCCGGCCACGCAACGACTGACGCGCTATTCGGGCTACGCGGT
The DNA here is from genome assembly GCA_963740395.1 of uncultured beta proteobacterium. Taxonomy (GTDB): domain Bacteria; phylum Pseudomonadota; class Gammaproteobacteria; order Burkholderiales; family Burkholderiaceae_C; genus CADEEN01. The sequence continues at coordinate 2,538 of CAVUEP010000068.1, read as the reverse complement.
GGCGGCCGTGCAGCCGATCGCCTTCGGTGGCGCGACGTCGGCACCATTGGCCACGCGCGTCAGCGCCTGCCGCTTCACTTACAACGCCACCGGCGGCGTCGGCAGTGGCGGCCTGTTGACCGTGTGGTTGCGCACCAGTCAGCCGGTCACGAACCTGGGCGCAGGCCAGGTCGAGTCGGCCGAGGCGGTGGTCGAATTCAGCGTGCGGGAGGCGACATGAGCCCACACCAGCGCGGGGTCTCGGTGGTGTTGATGCTGGCGCTGATCGTGCTGCTGGGCGGCATGCTGGTCTATACCGTGTCCTTGAGCGGCACGATGCACGCCAGCGCGGCGCGCGAGATCGGCGCGGCACGTGCCGAGCAGGCAGCGCAGGCCGGGCTGGAGTGGGGCCGCTTTCGCATCCGCATGGGCGCGGCGGCGAGTTGCGTCGCGGCCACCAACCTCAATCTGCCGCTGGCCTCGGGCGCGCACCCGGTGACGGTGCGCTGCACGCTGACGGGCACGCACACCGAAGGCGCCGCGACGGTGCGCACCTACCAGCTCAGCGCGACGGCCTGCCGCCCGGCCGCGGCGGGCGCCTGCCCGAATGCCGTGACCAGCAGCGATTACGTCGAGGCCGTCGCCACCGGATCTTCAGAGCGCTGACCTCGGTCGCCCACTTCAATCGCGTTGATGCACGCGACAAACGCAGCAACCAAGCAGCCGCCGCGGATCCGGCTCCGCCGGTCCGCCAGCGGGCCTTGCAGGCCGCATGGCCGCGACACGCGACCATTCATCGGCCCGTCCAAGCCGACAAGCTTGGAGCCGCGGGCCTCAGCCCCCTTGAGGGGGAGCGGCAAAGCCGCTACGGGGGTGGTCCCAGTCAGCCGCCACCACGTTGGGTGTATAGATCGAAGTAGCGCATGAAGGCCTGGCGCGCGGCCTCGCTCACGTCGATGAACTCGAAACCGACCTGCAGTCGAGGCAGCCGCACCAACGCGATCTGGCGCGGTGGCAGCGTCTGCCACCGCAGCTTGAGTTGGCCGTTGTCGATCGCGACCTCGGCTGCGTCAGCGGTCAGCGCCACCTCGCGACCGCGCACCGCGCCGGGCAGCCATTGCCGCAACTCGACCGCGGTGCAACCCATCTCGCGCTCGAACTGCGCGGCGTACCAGGCCTGCACGGCGGGTCAGCCGCCGCCGATCGGCGGCCAGATCGCCAGCACGTCGCCTTCCTTGGGCACATAGCTCAGTCGCTGCGCGGGCGGCACGTAGACGCCGTTGACGAGTACCAGGTGCACCAGCTTCTCGGGCAGGCCGAAGGGCTCGATGATCTTCGCGATCGGCGTGCCCTCGGCAATGTCGAGCGGCAGCTGGTTGCTGCGCCGCGCGTCGGCAGGCAGGTACTGGGTCAGGCTGGCGTAGAGCTTGAACGTGATCTGCATGCGCCGATGATGCCCGTGATCTCAGGCCAGCGCGCTTGGCCCCACCCACGCCGCATGTCACAGGCTACTGTTCTGGGCCCATTGCGCACCTTCACGAACGCCTGCCTTGGCGCGGCGGGCGTGCTTGCATCGGCGCGTGCCGCGGGCGCGGGGCGGCCGCTTTCGCTCATGTCCCCCGACGACGCCCTGGCGGGCGCCGTCTCCTCCTATACTTCGCTGCAGCGCCCACCCCACGCCCGCGGCAGGCCACCTGGGTGGTGTTCGACGATGGCGAACCACGGCTGCCGCCGGATCGGGCCGCTGGGGTGCCCTGCGCAGCGAAGTAAAGGAGGAGGCCCGGGCCGCAGGCCCAGGCCGGGGGACATGAGCGGAGCAGGGCGCCCCGGCGGCCTGATCCGCGCCGCTGCAGGCACGCAGGCGCAAGCACCGATGCGAACGCCCGCAAGGGGCCCAGAGCCGTCGATCGGCGCAAGTGACGAGCGCTGGAGGGGTGTCTCGCTTCAGACACTGCCTCGCCAGTCACGCGCTGCGCGAGTGCGGCGGCGATGAAATTGTCGAGGTCGCCGTCGAGCACGTCGCCAGGCGTCGGGGAAGTGACACCGGTGCGCAAATCCTTGACCATCTGATAGGGCTGGAGGACGTAAGAACGAATTTGGTGACCCCAACCAATTTCGGTCTTCGCTGCATATTCGCCGCTTGCGACTTCCTCACGCTTGCGCAGTTCGGCTTCATACAGACGCGCCTTCAGCATGCCCATAGCGGTTGCACGGTTCTTGTGCTGGCTGCGGTCGTTCTGGTGGCCACGACAATGCCAGATGGCTTGTGGGTGATGCGGACCGCGGAATTGGTGGTGTTAACATGCTGTCCGCCTGCGCCTGAAGCACGATAAGTGTCGATCTTCAGATCGCCTTCGTTGATTTCGATATCGATATTGTCATCAATGACAGGATAGACCCAGACGCTCGAAAAGCTCGTGTGGCGCTTTGCAGCGCTGTCATAAGGCGAAATACGGACCAAGCGGTGAACACCACTTTCTGTCTTGGCATAGCCGTAAGCATTCTCGCCCTTCACCAGCAAGGTTGCGGACTTGATACCCGCCTGATCACCTGCCTGAT
>CAVUEP010000067.1:0-20802 GCA_963740395.1 uncultured beta proteobacterium | reverse complement strand
CCGCTGGTCCAGGGCCTTGTCGCATCTGTCCCGATAAACCGACGACGATTCACGTCTCATTGCATCCGCATCATGCAGGATGGGTTGAGGAGGGGGAGGAGGCTAGCTCATTCCCTTGTTCGTCAAAGGTTGCGGCTGGTTGTTTTGTGCGACTTGGTGCTCGTCATCGTGTTCATACCGCTTGCGTTGTGACGGTGCTGCACAATCGCCTGCTGCCGCCAGCCTATGTCCTCGGTGTTGGCTTGCCCCGTGGTTCATGGTGTGAGCATTCTTCGGTGCAATAGCCAGCCACGCGATAGGCCAAAAAGTCCGCTTGCCGATACCGCGATCCGCACCCTTTGCAATTCTGAAAGTATAAAGACACCATGGAGAGTTTGATCCTGGCTCAGGATGAACGCTGGCGGTATGCTTAACACATGCAAGTCGAACGAAGTCTTCGGACTTAGTGGCGGACGGGTAAGTAACGCGTAAGAATCTACCTACAGACTCGGGACAACAGTTGGAAACGACTGCTAATACCGGATATGCCTTCGGGTGAAAGATTTATCATCTGTAGATGAGCTTGCGTCCGATTAGCTAGATGGAGTGGTAATGGCACACCATGGCGACGATCGGTAACTGGTCTGAGAGGATGCCCGGGGGCAGCACAAGTCGGGACAGAAGCTGTACGTCGAGATGAGTTTTGCGCTGGTCTGCGACGCCTCAGGTGCTGCGCTCGGCTCGGTCGCCGTGGCGCGCGACGTCACCGAACGCGTCGAACGCGAGAAGGCGGCCAAGGCGGCGGCCAGCAACGTCGCCGCCAAGAGCTGAGCGCCGGGGACTCGCCCATGCAGCAGGTTCCGCCGCTTCCTGACGTGTCATGGTCCACCTGGCCGGCTGCAGCGCCGTCACCGGGCGCTCGCCTGGGCCGGCGGCAACCGAGTCAGTAATCCAGCCACTCCACTGGCGCGACGATCGGCGCGCCGCGGATGCGCTGCAGGGTCTGCTGGATCACGAGCACGTTGTTGTCGAACGAGCCGTGCTGCGCGGGCTCGGTCTTGCCCTTCTTGTTGACCGGGATGCTGGGCGTGGGCACCGGCACCACCGTGCCCTTGAATTGCGCCTGCCACTGCTGCACCGTGGGCAGCTTCGACTCGGCCCATTGGTCGGCGTCATGCTCGAAGCCGGCCACCACGGCGCGCTCCAAGCCCAGCAACGGCATCTTGTGCTCTTCGTCGAGCGCGCGGCTGACCAGGTACAGCAGCGACTTGCCATACAGGTGCAGGCCCTTGGTGCCGGCCAGGAAGTCGTCTTTCTCCTCGCGGTCCTTGAGGCAGTGCAGCTCGATCTGGCTGCCGGGCAGGATCGCCTTGGCCGCGCGCAGGTACTTGTCGACCGCGAAGGGCATCGAGCAGGCCGCCGCATACAACGTGCAAGTCGCCACCGCCACGGCCTGGGCGCTGCCGGGGGGCTTGGCCAGCTGCGTGAGCAGGTGGCCCAGCAGGATCGCGCCGGCCGAGTGGCCCACCAGATGCACTTGCAGGCCGCGGCTGCGCATCGCATCGCGCAAGCCGGCCAATGACTGCGCCAGCAGGGCCAGGCCATGGTCGCCCAGGGCGCCGCGCTGGGCGTTCTCGCGCATCTCGGTCCAGACACCCTTGAGTACCACGCGGGCGAACTCCTCGACGCGGCGGTCGCGGGCTTCGCCCAGGTCGTCGATGAAGCCGGCCGCGCGCATCTCTTCCGGTGTGGAGACGCCGAAAAAGGCGCGGAACTTGTCCTCCAGCATCGACAGCAGCGTTTCCAGCGGCCCGGTGCGCCAGGCGATGAACAGCGGGTAGATCTCGTTGGCCTCGAAGTACGGTGCCAGCACGCGGATGCGGTCGATCGCCTCGGTCTCGCTGTTCAGGCCGCCATGCGCGTAGATCACGAGCTTGGGCTGGGCCTTGCCCACGAACCAGGCCCTGGGCCGCGTGAAGGCGATTTCGCGCACCAGGCGCGCGGCGTCGCCGCTGATGCCGGCCGTGATGTCGGTGATGCACACCTTGCCGTCATTGCCCATCACCAGCGCGTGGCTGTAGGCCTGGGCCGTGGTCCAGGGCTGGTAGGGCTTGTGCTCGAACTCGCGGTCGATCGGCCAGGGGTCGTCGGGCGGGTTGTCGGGGTTGCGCGGTGTGAAGTCGAAGAAGCCCAAGGAGCGGCCGCTGCGCGAAGGCCAGCGCAGGGCCTCGATGCGCTGGCGCTGGCGCGCCGCTTGTTGGGGCACGCCCAGCGCCACGGCCCAGGCGTCGGTGCCATAGGCCACCCAGTCGGCGTACGAGAGCACGGCAAAGCCTCCCGCGCCCCAGCCCGGGCCCCAGGAGTTCTGGACCACGAAGCCGCGTTCGTTGTAGCCGACCAGGGCGAAGGCGTGGCCGCCGGTATTCCTGGGGTCGGCGGGCGGCGGGATCAGCGGCAACTTGCCATGCGCGCGCGGCACCTGGTTGACTTCGGGCACCCGGTCCCAGCCGTCGTGCACCCGCGCCGACACGTAGATGGCGCCGATCTGCTGAATCGCCGCCTGCATGTCGACCACCGACTTGCGGTTCACGCGGTAGTACACGCCCAGCGGCCGCGTCACGGCGTCGATGTCCCAACCCTCGGCGGGCTTGAGCAGGCGTACGTCGCCGTCCTTGGCGCGGTAGCGCCACAGCGCATCGGTGCACACGCCATGCTTGTGCCAGCCCTTGAGCGCGCCGCGGCACGACGAACCTTCATAGCTGTCGCCCTGCCATTCGTCGTAGCGCCGCGCCAGCTCATAGAGCATGCGCGGACTGACCTGGTTGAAGGGCTTGGTGCTGCCTGTGCTCAGGTGACGCACCCAGAACAGATGGTTGATGACACAGGCCAGCCCGAAGCCCGTGCACGCGCCCTCCAAGCCCTGGTCGAGCACGAGTTCGGCCTTGACGTAGCGGGGCAGCCAGTCGTGCAGCAGGCTGTCCTCGGGCCAGCAGGGCGCCAGCGAGCGCAGCGGTGGGGCGTAGGGCAGGTCGCGAAAGTCCAGCCGGTCAGGCCGGGCATCGAACTTCGCCGCCTGGAAACTGGTGCGGATCTGCTTGGCCCGGGCCTTGCGCGTCGAGCCCTTGGTGGTCCTGGTGGCCATGGCGCGCTCCCGGGCTGGTTGAATGGGCCACGATCGTGGCTGCGCGCAGCCGCACGCGACAATCCCTAGGCGCGCTCAGCGCCCGCCGCTGACGTCGAGGATGGCGCCGGTGGTGTACGCGGCGGCGTCGGACAGCAACCAGACGATCGCCGCGGCCACCTCGTCGGCCGTGCCCGGGCGCTGCATCGGGATCAGCGCCGCCGACTCGTGCGCGCGGTCGGGCTGGCCGCCCGAGGCGTGGATGTCGGTGTCGATGATGCCCGGGCGCACCGCGTTGACGCGGATGCCCTCCAGGGCCACCTCGCGCGCCAGGCCGGTGGTGAAGCTGTCGATCGCGCCCTTGCTGGCGGCGTAGTCGACATACCAGCCCGGCGCACCGAGCTTGGCCGCGACGCTGGAGAGGTTGACGATCGAGCCGCCCCGCCCGCTGCCAGCGGGCCCGACTGCGTTCGCGCCTTGTTTCGTGCTCATGCGCTTGACCGCTTCGCGCGCGCAGACGATGTTGCCGATGACGTTGATGCCGAACATGCGCTGCAGCCGCGCCACGCTCATGTCCTGCACGCGCGCCTGCACGTCGATCACGCCGGCGTTGTTCACGAGGCCCTGCAGCGGCCCGAGTTCGGCGTCGACGCGCGCGAACATCGCCAGCACCGCGGCCTCGTCGGCGACGTCGGCCTGGACGACGATGGCGCGCCGGCCCAGCGCGCGCACCTGCACGGCGACGGCTTCGGCCGCGGCCTGGTCGCGGGCAAAGTTGACGGCCACGTCCCAGCCCTGGCGCGCGCAGGCAATGGCCGCGGCCGCGCCGATGCCGCGGCTGGCGCCGGTGACGAGAACACTGCGGGCGGCGTTGGATCTTGCGGTCATCGTTTCTTCCTTGCGCTGTCGAACTTGCGCCAGTATTGGAATTCGTCTTCGTGGACCTCGATGTCGACCTCCATCACGCGCGCCTGCAGGCGCGCCTGCACGTCGGCGACGGCCTGGTTGTAGACGATGGGCCCGAGCTCTTCGAGAAAGTAGCCCAGCAGCGCGCCGGCGGCGATGTTGCCGATCTTCTCGTCCATGTGTTCGCGGAAGTAGCGTTCGATGGACGCGATGGCTTCCTGGCGCTGCTCGGGTGAAATCTCGATGGCCATCAGCGCGCCGTCCCGCGCAACATCCGCACGTTCGATACAAGGCTCACGGGTTGTCCATGGCAGCGTAGCGTGCGTAGGCCTCGCGCTGTTTGAGACGTTCGCGATACGCGGTCAATGCCGGCAGGTCAGGCCGCTCCATCGGCACCAACGACCAGCGGTGCACCGACAGCCCGACCATGATGTCGGCCAACGTGAACGTGGCACCCGCCACGAAGTCACCCGCGCGCTGCAGGTGGGCTTCGAGGATCTGCATGTGCTGGTTCCAACCCTGCCGGCTGGCCTCGATGGCGACCGGGTCGGCGTAGGCCGGACTGCGGCGCAACAAGGCCCAGAAGGCGTAGCGGGCAGCGGTGTTCAAGTCGCCCGACTGCCAGTCGATCCATTGTTCGACCCCGGCGCGTGCGCGCGGCTCGGTGGGCAGCAGGTCGTCGCGGCCGGCGCGGCCCACCAGGTAGCGGCAGATGGTGTTGGACTCCCACAGCGCGAAGCCGTCGTCCTCGCGGATCACGGGCACCTTGGCGTTGGGGTTCAGCGCCAGGAATTCGGGTGCCTGCGGCGACTTGAAGCCGAGGCCCCAGTCTTCGCGTTCGAAGGGGATCCCGATCTCGTCGCAGGTCCAGAGCACCTTGCGCACATTGATCGACGAGATTCGGCCGAGGACTTTGAGCATGGTCGGGCCATTCTGGCACCGCGCGCGGCGTTGGGGCAGGCCCCGAGAGCGCGCCGTGCGCATGGCGGCTACATTGAGTCATTCCCCCTTCGGAGACCACGCCATGCAACGCCGAACCTTTGCCCTGCACAGCGCCGCCGCCGCGGCGGCCCTGGCCCTGCCGACCCTGGCGCGCAGCCAGGCCCTGGAGAAGACCAAGGTCACGATCGCCGTGGGCGGCAAGAACCTGCTGTACTACCTGCCGCTGACGATTGCCGAGCAGCGCGGCTACTTCAAGGCCGAGGGCCTGGACGTCACGATCGTCGACTTCGCCGGCGGCGCGCGCGCGCTGCAGGCCGTGGTCGGCGGCAGCGCCGACGTGGTCTCGGGCGCCTTCGAGCACACCGTCAACATGCAGTTCAAGGGCCAGCCGATGCGCGCCTTCGTGCTGCAGGGCCGCGCGCCGCAGATCGTGCTGGGCGTGAACCCGAAGACGATGCCCGACTTCAAGACCGTGGCCGACCTGAAGGGCAAGAAGATCGGCGTCACCGCGCCGGGCTCGTCGACCAACGTGATGGTCAACTTCATCCTCGCCAAGGCCGGGCTGAAGCCGACCGACGTGGCGATCATCGGTGTGGGCGCGTCGCAGGGCGCGGTGGCGGCGATGCGCACCGGCCAGATCGATGCCATCAGCAACCTCGACCCCGTGATCACGCTGCTGCAGCGCTCGGGCGACCTGAAGATCGTCTCCGACACGCGCATCGTCGCCGAGTCCGAGAAGGTGTTCGGCGGCCCCATGCCCGCCGGCTGCCTGTACACGCCGCAAGGCTTCATCGACAAGAACCCGAACACCACGCAGGCGCTGGCCAACGCGATGGTGCGCGCCAGCAAGTGGATCCAGTCGGCCGGCGCCAGCGACATCATCAGCAATGTGCCCGAGGCCTTCCTGCTCGGCGACCGCGCCGTCTACATCGACGCCTTCCTGGCCGCCAAGGGGGCGTTGTCGGCAGACGGCATGATTCCGGAGAAGGGTTCGGACACCGCGTTCCGCGCGCTGGCCAGCATCGACGCCGAGATCGCCAAGGCCAAACTGGACCTCGGCGCGGTGTACACCAACGAGTTCGCGAAGAAGGCCAACGCCAAGTATCCCAAGGGCTGATGAACGCGCCTGCGCTTCAGCTCGACGGGGTGGCCTGCACCTTCGCCAGCCGCGACGACCCGGGCCAGCGCTACACGGCCGTCAGCGATGTCTCGCTGACGGTGGGCGCGGGCGAGTTCGTCGCCGTGGTCGGCCCGACCGGCTGCGGCAAGAGCACGCTGCTGAACGTGGCCGCGGGGCTGCTGGCACCCAGCGTCGGCGACGTGTGGGTGTTCGGCGCGCCGCTGACCGGGCTGAACACGCGCGCGGGGTACATGTTCCAGGCCGACAGCCTGATGCCCTGGCGTACTGCGTTGGGCAACGTGATGGCCGGGCTGGAGTTCCACGGCCTACCGGCTGCAGATGCGCGCGCGCAGGCCGACGATTGGCTCAAGCGCGTCGGCCTCGGTGGCTTCGGCGACCGCTATCCGCACCAGCTCTCGGGCGGCATGCGCAAGCGCACCTCGCTGGCACAGACCCTGGCGCTGGACCCCGACATCATCCTGATGGACGAGCCCTTCTCGGCCCTGGATATCCAGACCCGGCAGTTGATGGAGAACGAGGTGCTGGCGCTGTGGTCGGCCAAGAAAAAGGCGGTGCTCTTCATCACCCACGACCTGGACGAGGCGATCGCCATGAGCGACAGCGTGGTGGTGATGAGCGCGGGCCCGGCGTCACGGCCGATCGGCGCCTTCGAGGTCGACATTGCCCGCCCGCGCGACGTGGCCGAGATCAAGGTCAACCCGCGCTTCATCGAGTTGCACCGCGCAATCTGGGACGTGCTACGCGACGAGGTCTTGAAAGGCTACGCACAGCAGCTGGTGGCCAAGGCGGCTTGACATGAACCACCCCCGAAGCGGCTTCGCCGCTCCCCCTCAAGGGGGCCGAGGCCCGCGGCTCCAAGCCGACCTGCGTCGGCTTGGACGGGCCGAGGAATGGCCGCGTCTCGCGGCCATGCGGCCTGCAAGGCCCGCCAGCGGCCGGGCAAAGCCCGATCCGCGGCGTGCGCTTGGGGGCTTGCTTGGCGAGTTGCGACCGGCGGCGGCTTGAGACAATGAAGTCGAAACACACCCGATCCCGCGCGATCCGCGTCTGGCAGGTCGGCCTGCTATTGGGCTTGTTCGTGGTCTGGCATGTGCTGACCGCGCCCGGCCTGCTGCCGCCGCTGTTCTTCGACAACGACCGCCAGGCCGCGTTCTTCTTCGGCGAGCCGCTGCGCATCCTGGGGCGCATCTGGACCTGGTTCGTCGTCGACGCCGACATCTATCGCCACCTGGTCGTGACGCTGAGCGAAACCATCATGGCCTTCGGCATCGGCTCGGTGCTCGGCCTGGCCACGGGCCTGTGGCTGGCCCTGAGTCCGACGGCCAGTGCGGTGCTCGAGCCCTACATCACGGCCTTCAACTCGATGCCGCGCATCATCCTGGCGCCGATCTTCGCGGTCTGGTTCGGCCTGGGCATGGCCTCCAAGGTGGCGCTGGGCGTGACGCTGGTGTTCTTCATCGTCTTCTTCAATGTCTACCAGGGCGTCAAGGAAGTCAGCCCGGTGGTGCTGGCCAATGCGCGCATGCTCGGCGCCAGCCCCAAGCAGCTGCTGCGCCATGTCTACCTGCCCAGCGCCACCAGCTGGGTTTTCTCCTCGCTGCACACCAGCGTCGGTTTGGCTTTCGTCGGCGCCGTGGTCGGCGAGTACCTGGGTTCCAGCCAGGGCGTGGGTTACCTGATCCTGCAGGCCGAGGGCAGTTTCGACATCAATACCGTGATGGCCGGCATCCTGGTGCTGACCGTCTTTGCGCTGCTGCTCGACATGTTGGTTGGGCGCATCGAGCGACGCCTGATGAAATGGCAGCCGCGCACCAGCGAGACCGAAAAGCTGTAGCCTTCGCCCATCATGAACCCTTTGCGCCGCCGCCTGATCGCCGCTTGCACCCTGGCCGCGCCGGGGCTGGGCCGCACGCAGTCCGCGCTCGGCGACGCGGCGACCCAGGAGGCCAAGGCGCGACCGCTGCCGGCGGTGGGCAGCCCGCTCACGTTGCCAGCCATCGAGCGCCTGGACGGCACGAAGTTCGAGCCGCGTGACGCCGACGGTCGCGTGCTCTTGATCTACTGGTGGGCGAGTTGGTGCCCGTTCTGCGCCGAGACCACGCCGCATATCGAGGCGTTGTGGCGCGCGCATCGCGACCGGCCGCGCGGCCTGATGGTGCTGGCGCTGTCGATCGACAAGCAGCCACAGGCCCCGCGCGACTACCTCGCGCGCCGCGGCTACACCCTGCCCGCCGCCTGGGTCACGCCGGTGCTGCACGCCGCGCTGCCCAAACCGCGCGGCCTGCCGGTGACGCTGATGCGCGGTCGAGATGGCCGCGTGCTGCAGGCCGAGGCCGGCCAGCTTTTCCCAGAAGACGTGCAGGCGCTGGCGCGGCATCTCTGACGCAGGCGCCGCGGGCTAGGCGTTTTCAGGGGCACGCGCGCAGCGCGCCAGTGCGCACAATGCCGCCACCCCAACCCGCAAGCCGTCCATGAAGACAAGATTCCTGTCGTTGCTGCCGCTGGCCCTGGCCGCGGTGCTGACGCATGCCGGTGCACTGGGCGCCGACCTCAAGTTGCGCATCCTCGAGACCACCGATGTGCACATGAACCTGCTCAACTACGACTACTACCAGGACCGCATCACGCATGAATATGGCCTGGCCAAGGCGATCACGCTGATCAAGGCCGCGCGCGCCGAGTCGCGCAACAGCCTGTTGCTCGACAACGGTGACCTGATCCAGGGCAGTCCGCTGGGCGACGTCGTGGCGCGCGTCAAACCGTTGGCTGTGGGCCAGGTGCACCCGGCCTTCAAGGTGATGAACCAGCTCGGGTACGACGCCGCCAACATCGGCAACCACGAGTTCAACTACGGCCTGCCGTTCCTGCGCCAGGCCATCGCCGGCGCGAACTTCCCCTACGTCAGCGCCAATGTGCGCGTGGCCACGCCGGGCGTCGAGGCGATGAAGTCGCCGTTCGCCTTCACACCCTACGTAATCCTCGAGCGCCGTTTCAGCGATGAAGCGGGCGCCGTGCACACGATGAAGGTCGGCGTGATCGGTTTCGTGCCGCCGCAGATCATGCTCTGGGACAAGGGCCACCTGGAGGGCAAGGTCGTCACCACCGACATCCTCGAGACCGCGCAGGCGCTGGTGCCGAAGATGCGGGCCGAGGGCGCGCAGCTCGTGATCGCCGTGCCGCACTCGGGCTTCGAACGCGGCGAGACGCCGCGCTTCGCCGAGAATTCGGTGGCGCGGCTGGCTGAGGTACCCGGCATCGACGCGATCCTGTTCGGTCACTCGCATGGCGAATTCCCGAGCAAGTCCTTCGCCAACTATACGAAGGTCGACCTGGCCAAGGGCACGATCAATGGCGTGCCCGCAGTGATGCCCGGCCGCTGGGGCGACCACCTGGGCGTGATCGACCTGGTGCTCGAACCCGCCGGGCGCGGCTGGAAGGTCAAGGACAGCCGGGCCGAGATCCGCCCGATCTGGGACCGCGCCAACCGCAAGGCACTGGTCGATGCCGACCCGCTCGTCGCCGCCACCATCGGCGCGGAGCACCAGGCCACGCTCGACTATGTGCGCGGCGAGGTGGCGCGCACCACCGCGCCGATCCACAGCTACTTCGCGCAGGTCGCCGACGACCCCTCCGTGCAGGTGGTGTCGCAGGCGCAGCTGGCCTACGCCCGGCGCGCGCTCCAAGGCACCGAGTACGAGAAGCTGCCTCTGCTGTCGGCTGCGGCGCCGTTCAAGACCGGTGGGCGCCAGGGCTTCAGCTACTACACCGATGTGCCGGCCGGGCCGATTGCCGTGCGCAACGTCTCCGACCTCTACATCTACCCCAATACCATCAAGGCCGTGAGAATCAGCGGCGCCCTGGTACGCGAGTGGCTGGAGATGTCGGCGCAGGCCTTCAACCGCATCGACCCGGCCGGCCCCGCCGAACAGTCACTGGTCAATGCCTCGTTCCCGAGCTACAACTTCGACACCCTGGACGGCGTGAGCTACCGCATCGACGTGACCCAGCCCGCGCGCTACGACCGCAATGGCAAGCTCCTTGATGCGGCCGCGCGGCGCATCGTCGACCTGCGCTTCGCGGGCCAGCCAATCGATGATGCGGCCGCGTTCATCGTCGTCACGAACAACTACCGCGCCGGCGGCGGTGGCAGTTTTCCCGGCCTGGACGGCAAGAACATTGTGATGGACGCGCCCGACGAGAACCGCGAGGCGCTGGTCGACTACCTGGCCGCGGCCAGGCAATTCAACCCCAGCGCCGATGGCAATTGGAGCGTGCAGGCAGTGGCGGGCGTCAAGATGCGTTTTGTCTCGGGTGCCGGGGGCATCGCGCACCTGGCGGCGAATCCGAAGATCAAGCTGGTCAAAGACAACGGCGACGGTTCGGCGCTGTTCGAATTGACGCCCTGACCCCCACCTTGCTGCGCGCCTGCAATTCAAGACACCCTGCCCGATCCGTTCAACCCCAACCCGGGAGCTCCCCATGGCCGCCAAGGACTTCGACAGCATGGAAGACAGCAACCGCTCGGCCAATCCGAGCATCCATGATGTAAGCGACCCGGCGCGGCGCACGGTATTGCGCGGCGGCGTCGGCCTGGCGGCCGCCGCGCTGTACGCGCCGCTGGTGGCGGGCTGCGCCACGGCCCCGATGCGCGAGACGCCCAAGCCGATGCGCCCGGTCATGACATTCAAGGGCGTGCCCGCGGTGGCCACCGACACGCTGGTGGTGCCCGACGGCTATGTCGCCGACGTCATTGCGGCCTGGGGCGAGCCGATCGGTGTGCCCGGCAACATGCCGGCCTGGCGACCCGACGCCTCCAACAGCGCCGCCGACCAGGCGGTGCAGATGGGCATGCACCATGACGGCATTCACTTCTACGCCGTCGACGGCAACGGCAACCACCGTGGCCTGCTGGCGATGAACCACGAGTACACCGACGACGGGCTGCTGCATGTCGGCGGCCAGACCGCCTGGAACGCCGAGAAGGTGAAGAAGGCCCAGGCCGCGCATGGCCTGTCGGTGGTCGAGGTGGCGATGAAGGACGGCCGCTGGCAGATGGTGCGGCCCTCGCGCTATGCGCGCCGCTTCACCGGCAACACGCCGTTTGCGGTGCGGCGGCCCCTGCTGCCGGCCATGCCCTGTTCAAGACCGCCGCCGACCCCGAGGGCCGCACCGTGCTGGGCACGCTGAACAACTGCGCCAGCAGCCAGACGCCCTGGGGCACCTACCTGTCGGGCGAAGAAAACTTCATGGGCTACTTCGGCGGCGGCGACAAGCTGTCGGAGCACCAGAAGCGCTGGGGCATGCGCAAGGACGGCTGGGGCTACCGGTGGCACGAGTTCGATGCGCGCTTCGACGCGGTGAAGAACCCGAACGAGCCGAACCGCTTCGGCTGGGTGGTCGAGATCGACCCGATGGACCCGACCAGCACGCCGGTCAAGCGCACCGCGCTGGGCCGCGCCGCGCACGAAGGGGCCTGGGTCGGCGTGACCAAGGACGGTCGTGCGGTGGTCTATTCGGGCGAGGACGCGCGCTTCGAATACATCTACAAGTTCGTCAGCCGCGACAGGATCGCGCCGGGCGGCGCCAAGGCCAACCGCACCCTGCTCGACCATGGCGTGCTGTACGTGGCGCGCTTCAACGCCGACGGCACCGGCAACTGGCTGCCGCTGGTTCACGGCCAGGGCCCGCTGACCGCGGCCAAGGGCTTTGCCGACCAGGGCGAGGTGGTGATCAAGTCGCGCCAGGCGAGTGACCTGCTCGGCGCCACCAAGATGGACCGGCCGGAGTGGCTGGCGATCGACCCACACAACGGCTGGGTCTATTGCACGCTGACCAACAACAGCTCGCGCGGCGGCCCCAACTTTCCCGGCGTCGATGCCGCGAACCCGCGCGCCAACAACGTCATGGGCCAGATCATCCGCTGGCAGGACGACCGCGACTTCGACGGCACGACGTTCACGTGGAACCACCTGGTGCTGGCCGGCGACCCGGCCAATGCGCGCGCCGAAGCCAAGGGCAACATCCAGGGCGACATCTACGCCTGCCCCGACGGCATCGCCTTCGACGCCCGCGGCCTGCTGTGGATCCAGACCGACGCCCACGCCACGCAGATGTACAAGGGCGAGATGAAGAACTTCGGCAACAACCAGATGCTGGCCTGCGACGTGGCGACAGGGCAGACCCGCCGCTTCCTCACCGGCCCGATCAACAGCGAAGTCACCGGCGTGACCTGGACGCCCGACGGCACGACCATGTTCGTCAACATCCAGCACCCGGGCGAGACGCCGAGCGACCGCAGCGACCCGGCCGAGCCGAGCAAGTTCTCGAACTGGCCCGACTTCCAGAGCGGCGGGCGCCCGCGCTCGGCCACTGTAGTGGTGCGGCGCAAGCGACGGCGGGCTGATCGGTAGCTGATCAGGCTGGTGGGGCGCACTGCGCAGCGAAGTAGAGGAGGAGGGCGGGGCGCAGCTCCGCCCGGGGGACATGAGCGCAGCCGTGTGTCCCGCTGGCCTGATCGCGCGGGTGCCCGCCGCTACTTGGCCGTCGGCATCACGAACTCGGCGCCCTTGGCCACGCTGGCCGGCCAGCGCTGCATCACGCTCTTCTGCTTGGTGTAGAAGCGCACGCCTTCTTCACCGTAGGCGTGCATGTCGCCGAACAGGCTGCGCTTCCAGCCGCCGAAGCCATGCCACGCCATCGGCACCGGAATCGGGCACATTGATGCCGACCATGCCGACCTGGATGCGGCGTGCGAACTCGCGCGCCACGTTGCCGTCGCTGGTGTAGCAGGCCACGCCGTTGCCGAACTCGTGGTCGTTGACGAGTTGCACGGCTTCGGCGAAGTCCTTCGCACGCACACAGACCAGCACCGGGCCGAAGATCTCTTCCTGGTAGATGCGCATCGACGGCTTGACATGGTCGAACAGCGTGCCGCCGGTGAAGAAGCCCTGCTCGTGTCCCTCGATCGTGAAGCCGCGGCCATCGACGACGAGCTTGGCGCCCTCCTCGACACCGAGCGCGATGTAGGTCTCGATGCGCTCCTTGGCGGCGCGGCTGATCACCGGGCCCATCTCGGACGCCGGATCCAGGCCGTTGCCGACCTTGAGCGCGCGCGCGCGCTCGGCCAGCTTGGGCATCACCTTGTCGGCGACGTCGCCCACCAGCACCGCGACCGAGATCGCCATGCAGCGCTCGCCGGCCGAGCCGTAGGCGCTGCCGATCAGCGCGTCGATGGTCTGGTCGATGTCGGCGTCGGGCATCACGACCATGTGGTTCTTGGCCCCGCCCAGCGCCTGCACGCGCTTGCCCTGCGCAGCGCCGCTCTGGTAGAGCGAGTGGGCGATCGGCGTCGAGCCGACGAAGCTCAGTGCGCGCACCAGCGGGTGCGCCATCAGCGCCTCGACCGCCACCTTGTCGCCCTGCACGACGTTGAACACGCCGTCGGGCAGGCCGGCCTCGCGCAACAGCTCGGCCATCAGCAGGCTGGGGCTCGGATCGAGCGGGCTGGGTTTCAAGACGAAGGTATTGCCGCAGGCCAGCGCCAACGGGAACATCCAGCACGGCACCATGCAGGGGAAGTTGAACGGCGTGACGCCGGCGACCACGCCCAGCGGTTGGCGCAGGGTCCAGTTGTCCATGCCCGTGGAGACCTGGTCGGTGAAATCGCCCTTGAGCAGCTGCGGCACGCCACAGGCGAACTCGACGATATCGATGCCGCGCATGACCTCGCCCTGCGCGTCGGAAAACACCTTGCCATGCTCGGCCGTGATCATCGCGGCCAGCGAGTCCTTGTGGCGGTTCATCAGCTCGAGGAACTTGTTCAGGACCCGCGCGCGGCGGATCGGCGGCGTGTCGGCCCAGGCTGGGAAGGCCTCGTCGGCGGCGGCCACCGCGGCCGCCACTTCGCGCACACCGCCCAGGTGCACCTGGCGCGACACGGCGCCGGTGGCCGGGTTGTGGACCGCCTGCAGCCGACCGCTGGCGCCGATGTCGCGCTGGCCGGCGATCCAGTGGCCGATGTCGGTGGTGGTGGTGAAGGCTTCGGTGGCACCCATGGGAACTCCTCAAGGCAGAAAAACAGGCGGTTGCCCCAAGTCTAGTGCGTCGCCCCGGTCGAGCGGATGGTGGGCCGATTCAGGCGGCGAACCGCGACAATCGAGCCCATGTCCACCGGCAAGCCTTCCCGCCCGCTCAGCGACCGCGAGCGCGACCAGCTCGAAGAGCTGCTCGACGCCCTGCCGCCGCCGCTCGAGCCGCTGGACCTGTCGGCGCTCGACGGTTTCCTGGTCGGCGTGCTGTTGCAGCCGCACAGCGTGCCGAGCGAACGCTGGCTGGCGCATGTGGCGGACCTCGAAGGCCGGGCCAGACCACCGGGCGTGGATCTGGCACCGATCCGGGCGCTGGTGCTGCGCCGCCATGCCGAACTCGAGCAGGCCATCGCCACGCGCCAATGGTTCGATCCCTGGGTGTTCGATCTCGAGACCGAGCCCGGCCAGACGGAGTGCTTGCCGTCGCAGGTGGTCCTGCCCTGGGTGGCGGGGTTCGCCGCGGCGCTCGACCTGTTTCCGCAGCTGCTGGCACTTGGCGGCGCGGCATTGCGCGAACCACTGGCCACGCTCTACGCCCACTTCGATCCCGACGATCTCGAAGAGATCGACGACCTGCGCGAGCTGATCAACCAACTGGCGCCGCCCGAGAGCGTGTCAGAAGCGGTGGAGGATCTGGTGCGGTGCACGCTGCTGCTGGCCGACGTGTCGCGGCCGGGCGCGCCCACGCGACCCCCGCGGCCCCGCCGCAGATAGCAAGGACGGCGACGTGGCCGGCGCGACGGTGACGCGCCAGGTCGAGCCCAGTTCGGCCTCGACCATTGCCAGCCACAGCGCGCTGGCAACGGCCGCGGCCACGGTCGCCCAGGTCAATGCTTTCAGTGCACTCGGTCGCATGGCGCAGAGGGTCGTCGGGTGAAGTCCAGACTGAGCTTAGTGGGCAGCCGGCGCGACGCCATCCCAAGAAGCGGAGACCTCAGCGTCGTGCGGCAACCACGGTTGCGCCCGCGACTGTGAACTGCAGCGCGGACCCCCTTCATTTCTCCTGATCGCGGCTCAGTTTCAGTCCGACACTGTCGATACTCACTCACACAGGCTTCTTCGCGGAGCCAGGAGAACCAGCATGCCAGCGACGAGAAAAATGTCGACCCTGCAGCGGCTGGCCCGCGTGTGGGAAGACAGCACCAGCGAGCCCGACGCGGCCGACATGGGCACCGCCTTCGGACTGGAGTACAGCCTGGCCGCGCTGGAGCATGAAGGCCGGGACGACGAGGCGCATGCCGCGGCAGCGTCGTGCTGGCCCGACGGCGCCACGCCCGAGCATTGAACCAGCGCCCGCGCGCGCCCTAGGCGGCGCGTGCAGTGCTCAGCGAATCAGCAGCACCGGGGTGCTGCAATGGGCCATCACCTTCGTGACCACCGAACCCATCACGAGGTTGGCCACGGCACCGTGGCCGTGTGAACCCATCACGAGCAGGTCGAACTTGCCCTTCTCGGCCACCGCCGCGATCGTGTCCGCGGCGACACCGGTCTTCTTGACGAATTCCGCCTCGACCCCCTGCTTGCCCAGGAACACCCGAATCGGCTTCAGGATGCCCTCGGCTTCCGAGTCGTAGTAGCCCTTGAGCATGTCGGAGGTCAATGCGACCGCGGCGCGCGAGGGCACCGGCGAGACCACGGTCAGCACGGTGTAGCGGTGTTGCGAGCCGAACCACTCCTCATGGGCGGCCAGGTAGGCCAGCATGTGCTTGGTGTGGCGACTGCCGTCGACGGCGACCAGGATCTTCATCGTGACTCTCCTTGCGTTGTCAGCCCAGTGTGCACCGGTCGCGCCCCACGCAACCCGCGCTGTGTCAATCAAACGGAAATCAGCTTCTCGGCATCGTAGCCCACGGTCTCGGCCTTGGCTTCGAGCCCGCGCGCCTGGCTGACAACCCGCGTGGCATGCGCAGGGCCATGCTCGACGCGGTAGTCGTGGCGGCAATGCAGGTGGCCATGCAGCCAGAGATCGGCCGCGCTCAGCAAGGCATCGTCGGCATTGCAAAAGCTTGCCGTGCTCGGCAGCGCGCCATAGCGCGGGTCGGCACTGCGCAGGCTCGGCGCGAAATGCGTGATGGCCACGGTGGCGTCCCAGCGCCCCTGCGCCTGTTGCGCCAGCGCGCTGGCCAGCCAGGCCTGGCAGGCCAGTGCCTCGCGGCGGACCGCCTCGGCGCCGAATGGTGCACCGCCGAGCGTGGCCGCCATCACGCGCTGGAAGTAGGCACCGGCGCGCAGTGCGCGCGGTCGCTCCGCAACACCCAGGGCGTCGAAGTCGCACCACCGCACGGTGCCCAGGAAACGCACGCGGCGCCCGGCGCGCGAGGTCAAGACCACGCTGTCGCGCTCGAGCAGCGTGATGCCCAGGCTGCCGCAGTGCCGGCGCAGCGCCGGCCAGGCATCGTTGACCTCGCGGCCATCGAATTCGTGGTTGCCGGCCACGGCCAGCACGGGCACGGGCCAGGCTGCGAAACGGTCGTAGCCACGCCAGGTCGAATCGATGTCACCCGCCAGCACCAGCAGTTCCGCGCCGGGCTGCGGCTCGGGCTCGAAGTCCTCGCTCTCGAGGTGCAGGTCGGACAGCAGTTGGATGTTCACGTCTTCAGGTCTTGCCGTGGCACTGCTTGTACTTCTTGCCGCTGCCACAGGGGCAGGGGTCATTGCGGCCGACCTTGGGCGCGTCGCGCTTGACCGGGTCGACATGGAAGCGCTCGCGGTGGGTCAGGTCCCAGAGATCGACCGCGGCCAGCACCAGGTCCTCGACGCCCGCGTCGACCGTGGCCAGCGGGTGCTCGCGGTCGAGCACCGCGACGACCTCGCGGTCGTCGTCGGTCTCGGCCGGCAGATGGCGGTAGATGCGAGCCAAGGCACTGGCCACGGCGTCGTCCTGCGCGTCGCCGAGGTCGTGGCAGCATTCCTGCGCCCAGTGAAAGCCGGCGGCCCAGGGCAGCAGCGCGCGCGACACCGGCGACTGCACCGGCTCGTATTCGCTCACCGGCGGCTCGCGGTCGGTGTCCACCACGAGGGGATCGAACCAGCCGTCTTCGCTGATGGCGGCATTCAGCGCCTGGCGGCGGCGCTCGATCAGCAGACTGCAGCGTGCCAGCCAGGCCGGGTCGCAGTCGGGCGGCAATGCCCGCCCTTCGAGGTCGAATACCGGAGGCAACCACTCCTCGACCGGCACCACGCGAGGCTGCACCAGCATGCCGACCAGGTAGCCATCGAGCATCAGCATGTCTTGCGGCACCAAGGGCTCGGGTGTCGCCTGCAGCAACTCGTCGAGCTCGTCGAGCTCGGCGTCGGTCAGGTCCAGTTTCATGCCCCGATTGTCGGGCCGGCCGGACCGCGCCGGCCGCGACGGTTCAAGCGCCCAGCCGGGCGTGCATGCGGTCCTTGGTCTGCCTCAGCGGCGCCGGCAGGTGGTGCGCCAACTTCTTGAACAGCTCGTCGTGCAGCGCCAACTCGTCGTGCCAGGCCTCGGGCTCGACGCCAATCACGCCGGCAAACTGCTCGCGCGTGAACGCCAGCCCATCCCAGCGCAGTTCGTCATAGCGTGGGCTGATGCCGAACAGATGCTCCTCGCCGCCGTCCTGACCCGCGACGCGGTCGAGAATCCAGGCCAGCACGCGCATGTTCTCGCCATAGCCGGGCCAGATGAACTTGCCGTCGGCGCCCTTGCGGAACCAGTTGACGCAGAAGATCTTCGGCAGCGTCGCGCCGCTGGCCTTCAGCTTGGCGCCGAGGTCGAACCAATGCTGGAAATAGTCGCTCATGTGGTAGCCGCAGAACGGCAGCATCGCGAACGGATCGCGGCGCACGGCGCCGTTGCCGCCCGCCATCGCGGCGGTGGTCTCGCTGCCCATCGTGGCGGCCATGTAGACGCCTTCGACCCAGTCGCGCGCCTGCGTGACCAGCGGCACCGTGGTCGAGCGCCGGCCGCCGAAGATGAAAGCGTCGATCGGCACGCCCTCCGGGTTGTCCCACTCGGGGTCCAGCGCGGGGTTGTTGGTGGCAGCCACGGTGAAGCGCGAGTTGGGATGCGCCGCCTTGGCCCCCGTGGCCTTGGCGATCTCGGGCGTCCAGGGCTGGCCGCGCCAGTCGGTCAGGCGCGCCGGCGGCGTCGCGGTCAGGCCTTCCCACCACACGCCGCCCTCCTCCGTGAGGGCCACATTGGTGAAGATCGCATCGCGCTTCAACGACGCCATGCAGTTCGGGTTGGTCTGGTCGTTGGTGCCTGGTGCAACACCGAAGTAGCCCGCCTCCGGGTTGATCGCGTACAGGCGCCCGTCCTTGCCAGGCTTGATCCAGGCGATGTCGTCGCCGATCGTCGTGACCTGCCAGCCCTTGAACGCGGCGGGCGGGATCAGCATCGCGAAGTTGGTCTTGCCACAGGCGCTCGGGAACGCGGCAGCGACATGGTGCTTGCGGCCGTCGGGCGAGGTCACGCCCAGGATCAGCATGTGCTCGGCCAGCCAGCCCTGCTTGCGCCCCATGGTCGAGGCGATGCGCAGCGCAAGGCATTTCTTGCCCAGCAGCGCGTTGCCGCCGTAGCCCGAGCCGTAGCTCCAGATTTCCTGCGTCTCGGGGTAGTGGACGATGTACTTGGTCGGGTTGCAGGGCCAGCGCACATCGCGCTCGCCCTCGGCCAAGGGCTTGCCCACCGTGTGCACGCAGGGCACGAAGTCGCCATCGCTGCCCAGCACGTCGAGCACCGCGCGGCCCATGCGCGTCATCAGGCGCATGTTCACCGCCACATACGCGCTGTCCGACAGCTCGACGCCGATGTGCGCGATCGGCGAGCCCAGCGGGCCCATCGAGAACGGCACCACGTACATCGTGCGGCCGCGCATCGCGCCCTTGAACAGGGCCGGGGTGCCGTCGGGCTGGCCCGTCTGCAGCAGCGCGCGCATCTCGGCCGGCGCCATCCAGTGGTTGGTCGGACCGGCATCCTCTTCGCGCTCGCTGCAGATGAAGGTGCGGTCTTCGACCCGCGCCACGTCGCCCGGGTCGCTGTTGGCGGCATAGCTGTTGGGGTGCAGCTTCGGGTTCAGGCGCGTCATCGTGCCGGCGTCGACCAACTGCTGGCACAGGCGGTCGTACTCCGGCACGCTGCCGTCGCACCAGACCACGTCGCGCGCCTCGGTCAGCGCCGCGATCTCGGCCACCCAGTCGATCAGGCGTCGGTGCTTGACATGGGCCGGCACGTTCAGGCGCAGGCCTTCGAGTGTGGGTTTGTTCATCGGGGGCTCCAATCAAGAGGATGCAAGAAGACGGGATTGGGCGAGCACCGGCGCTGACCGGCGCTCGCCCAATGCCGCGGGGTTACTTGCAGGTTCGGGCGACCCAACGAGCGGCGAACGGGGGGGAATTGTCATTTGAGTGTAATCACGTCGTAACCACCGGAATGACGGGGTCATACCCCGGTCGACATCACGCTGCCGGCACCCAGCGCCTGCTTGCGACAATTGCAGCCATGCAATTGACGGACATCAACACCAGAGCGCCCTGCATGCGACGTAGAACGTTAGTGCTTGCCTTCGCCGCAAGCATGACCTCTTGTGGCAAGCGCAGCGACATGCGTTTGCAACCGCTGGCCGCAGGCAGCACGGTGCTGGCCCTGGGCGACTCGATCACGCATGGCACGGGTGCGCCCGCCGAGGCGGCCTACCCGGCGCAGCTGGCCAGCCTCACGGGCTGGAACATCGTCAATGCCGGCGTGCCGGGTGACACCTCGGCCCAGGCCCT
This sequence comes from uncultured beta proteobacterium, assembly GCA_963740395.1. GTDB lineage: Bacteria > Pseudomonadota > Gammaproteobacteria > Burkholderiales > Burkholderiaceae_C > CADEEN01. Next base: position 887 of record CAVUEP010000067.1, on the reverse strand, counting down.
GGCTCGTCTGCCGGCCCTGCTCGCTGCGGTCCGGCCAGCGCTCGTGATCGTCAGCGTCGGCGGCAACGACTTCCTGCGCCGCCTGTCGGACGCAGAAACCGAAGCCAATCTGCGTCGCATCGTGGCGCTGGCACGCGAGGCCGACGCGCAAGTGCTGCTGGTGGGCGTGCCACGACCGACGCTGGCCGCGGCGGTCGGCGCGGGCCTGTCGGACCACCCGATGTTTGCAAAGTTGGCGGGCGAACTCGCGTTGCCGCTGCACGCCGGCGGCTGGGCCCAGGTGCTCGGCGACGAGCGGCTGAGGTCGGACCAGATCCACGCCAATGCCGCGGGCTATGAAGCCTTCGCCAGCGGCCTGGCCAACTCGCTGCGCGCGATGGGCCTGCTGCGCTAGCACCTTCGCAGCCGCTACAGTGCGCCACCGATGCTCGCCTACCGCCACGCCTTTCATGCCGGCAACCACGCCGACGTGCTCAAGCACCTGGTCCTGGCCCAGGTGCTCACGCACATGGCCGCCAAGGACAAGCCCTACACCCTGGTCGACACCCATGCCGGCGCGGGCGGCTACTCGCTCGAAGGGCGCTACGCGCACACCAAGGACGAGTTCCAGCGCGGCATCGGCACGCTCTGGAAGCGCGATGATTTGCCGCCGGCGCTGGCCGACTATGTGCGCCTGGTGCGCCGCTTCAACGGCGACGAGATCGGCCGCGCCTGGCCCCCACTGACCCAGTACCCCGGTTCGCCGGCGATCGCCAACCTGCTGCTGCGCGCCGACGATCGCCTGCACCTGTACGAGCTGCACCCGACCGACGAACGCATCCTGCGCGCCTACATCGGCACGCGCGCGCACAGCAAGGTCACGATGAGCGACGGCTTTGCCGCGCTGC
>CAVUEP010000066.1:0-22417 GCA_963740395.1 uncultured beta proteobacterium | reverse complement strand
CAAGATATGATAAATTATCAAGCTTGCGCTCGCGAGCATAGCTCCTATCATGTATCCTACTAGAAATGCAATAACTGTGAGTGCAAATGCTGCTAAAAATCGTGAAGTTTTAATGCGTTTTCGTTCAATCATATTGTCACGTCGAAAAATAATTCGGTCCCCATTTTATCTTTTTGCCTTTTACATAATAGTATACTGCAATAACCCAAAGAGTGCTCCTAGGAACCAGTAGGTAAAACTGAATATCAAATAAGGTAATAAAATCCCCTGTTTTTCGTTGGAAATGCGTTTTATGTAATACATAAATCCTAAGAGAACAAAAAATAATATGACAGGAAGCGACAGTTGTATTACTGAAAGTCAAGAAGAATGGATCAAAAGTAAAATCAAATATCTGTGTCATATCTAAACCTACAAGATGTATTGCCCATAACCAATCGACTAAATTGTAGATTAACATAATCATCGTGTAAAAGAACATGAACAGAGTCAAAAGCACATAAATTATTGATGTTGGCAGTATGAATACACCAAGATTCCCATATTTAGGACTCACCAGATGTTTATAGCGACGCATTTGTATTATAAAACCACAAAACCATCTTATGCGCTGGCTTATGAGCTCTAAACGTCTTAACACCGCTAGTATAAACATTAGCATCAACAACATTTTCTATTAATGTTCACTTTGAACACGAAGCGATATTTCCAAATCTTCAACCATAGTGTCGGTGCGTAGAGTACCATGAGCATCAATGAATGATTTTCTAATTAAAGTAAATGCTCCTGCCGGCAGCACCGCGTCGGCATTCGCCTTCGAGCCCAGCCGCCACAACAGGGCCTCGGTCTTCAGCCGCGCGCCGGCGCAGACCGGGCAGGGCGTGTAGCTGCGGTACTTGGACAAGAGCACGCGGATGTGCATCTTGTAGGCCTTGCTCTCGAGGTACTCGAAGAAGCGGCGCACGCCGTACCACTGCTGGTTCCACTTGCCGTTCCAGTTCGGCGAACCCTCGATGACCCAGTCGCGCTGCGCCGGCGTCAGCTGCGCCCAGGCGGTGTCGCGCGGGATGCCGGCCTCGCCGGCGTACTTCATCATGTCGTCCTGGCATTCCTTCCAGGCCGGGGTCTGGATCGTCTTGATCGCTCCGCTGCGCAGGGTCTTGCGCTCGTCGGGGATCACGAGGCCGAAGTCGATGCCGATCACGCGCCCGAAGCCGCGGCAGGTCTCGCAGGCGCCGAAGGCCGAGTTGAACGAGAACAGCGCCGGCTGCGGATCGCTGTAGCGCAGATCGCTTTCGGGGCAGTGCAGCCCGGTCGACCAGCGCCAGAGCTGCGGCTCGCCCTCGTCGGCCGCGGCGTAGACGTTGATGCGCCCGCTGCCGCGCTTCAGGGCCAGCTCGATGGCCTCGACCACGCGCACCTTCTCGGCCGTCGAGGCGCGAAAGCGATCAACCACGACGTCGAGGAGCTTGCGAGTGCCGACGATGCGCTCGGCCTGCACGCGGGTGAAACCGCTGGCGGCCAGCCATTGCTCGATCTGCTCGGCCGAGGTGTCGGCGGGCAGCTCGACCGGCATCGTGACCACGAGCCGCGGATCGCCCGCGGCGACCGCGCGCGCCAGCAGCTCGGCGCAGATGCTCTCGGGCGTGTCGTGCCGCACCAGCAGGGCGGTCTGCTGATCGTAGAGCTGTGCGGCGCGTGCGTAGAGCAGCTTCAGGTGGTCGTTCAGTTCGGTCATCGTGCCGACCGTACTGCGCGAGCTGCGCACCGGGTTGGTCTGATCGATGGCGATCGCGGGCGGCACACCGTCGACGCGGTCCACCGCGGGCCGGTCCATGCGGTCGAGGAACTGCCGCGCGTAGGCCGAGAAGGTCTCGACATAGCGGCGCTGGCCCTCGGCAAAGAGCGTGTCGAAGACCAGGCTCGACTTGCCCGAGCCGCTGGGGCCCGTGACCACGGTCATCTCACCGGTGTGGATGTCGAGGTCCAGGTTCTTCAGGTTGTGCTGGCGCGCGCCGCGGATGCTGATGCGGCCGCGGGTCGTGGGGTTGCTTGGAGGGACTTTGCTCACGGTGAACCGGTCATTCTATGAACGCTTTCGGCCCTGCGCGTCCGGGTTTGCGAAACTCGCGTCCCATGCCCGCCCTGTTCCGTCGCCGCGAAGTGATGCTGCCCACGCTGTGGGGCTGGCTGCTGTTGCTGGCCCTGCTCGGTGCCGCGACGACATTGGTGGCGCGGCAGCTGGGCGTCTGGCTCGCCGTCAGCGAGCCCGTCGCCACTGCGAACGGCGGGCCGGCGGCGCTGCTGGTCGTCGAGGGTTGGCTGGGTGAGCGCGAACTCGACGCCGCTGCAGCCTATGCGCGCCGCCGTGGCTACTCACGCGTGGTCACGTCGGGCGGGGCGATCGATTCGGTCAGCCCGTTCGCGAGCTACGCCGAACGCGCCGCGCAGCGGCTGCGCGAGCGACTGCCGGGTCTGCAGGTCGACGCCGTGCCGACGCCTCAGACCGCGCAGGATCGCACCTTTGCCAGCGCGGTCTGGGTGCGCGACTGGGCGCGCAAGAATGCCGTGCCGACCGATACCATCGACGTCTACAGCCAGGGTGCGCATGCGCGCCGCTCCCGCGCGATCTACCGCCTGGCCTTTGGCGAACCGACGCAAGTGGGCATCATCGCCGGCATGCCGCACGACATCGACGTGCTGCATTGGTGGACGACGCGCGATGCCGCCAGAGCCGTGCTCGGCGAGAGCCTCAGCCTGGCCTGGACGCATTGCTGCTTCTGGCCGGCGCCGCGTGGCACGCATGACGAGCGCTGGGGCGTGCCGCAGCGGGCGCGCCCGGCCTCCGCGCCCTGAGGGCTGGGTCAACCCATCAGGATCGACACCGCCTTGGGCACCAGGTAGGCCTCGAGCGCCTCGGGACCGCCCTCGCTGCCGTAGCCCGAGTCCTTGACGCCGCCGAAGGGCATCTCGGGCACGGCCAGCGCCGGCTGGTTGATCCAGATCATGCCGACCTCGAGCGCGCTGCGACAGCGCATGCGCGGTGGCCAGCGACCGCGTGTAGGCATAGCTGGCCAGCCCGAACGGCAGGCGGTTGCTCTCGGCGATCGCTTCGTCCAGCGTGTCGAAGCCGCGCAGCGCGGCCATCGGGCCGAAGGGCTCCTGGTTGAAGACCATCGCGTCCAGGGGCACCTCGGTCAGCACCGTCGGCGCGAAGTAGTTGCCGCTGGAGCCGATGCGCTCGCCGCCGGTGGCCACCTTGGCGCCGCGCTTGACCGCGTCTTCCATGATCTGCTGCATCGCGGCCAGGCGCCGCGGATTGGCCAGCGGGCCCATCGTCGTGCCCTCGGCCATGCCCTCGCCGACCTTGAGCTTCTGCGTCTGCGCCACCAGCGCGCGCTCGAACTCGCCGCAGGATGCTGTTGTGGACCAGGAAGCGCGTCGGCGAAATGCAGACCTGGCCGGCGTTGCGGAACTTGGCCGCGCCCGCGGCCTTGACCGCCTGCGCGATGTCGGCGTCCTCGGCGACGATCACGGGCGCGTGGCCGCCGAGCTCCATCGTCGCGCGCTTCATGTGCTGGCCGGCCAGCGCGGCGAGCTGCTTGCCCACCGGCGTGCTGCCGGTGAAGGTGATCTTGCGGATCACCGGGTGCGGGATCAGGTAGCCCGAGATCTCGGCCGGGTTGCCATAGACCAGGCCGATCACGCCGGCGGGCACGCCGGCGTCGGCGAAGGCCTTCATCAACGCCGCCGGCGACGCGGGCGTCTCTTCGGGCGCCTTGACGATGATCGAGCAGCCCGTCGTCAGCGCGGCGCAGACCTTGCGCACCACCTGGTTGATCGGGAAGTTCCAGGGCGTGAAGGCCGCCACCGGGCCGACCGGCTCCTTCAGCACCAGGCTCTGGACCGCCATGTTGCGCGGCGGCACCACGCGGCCGTAGACGCGCCGGCTTTCGTCGGCGAACCACTCGATGATGTCGGCAGCCGCCAGCGTCTCGCCCTTGGCCTCGGCCAGCGGCTTGCCCTGCTCCTGCGACATCATCGTGGCGATGGCGTCGACGCGCTCGCGCAGCAGCACGGCCGCGGCGCGCATGATCTTGGCGCGTTCGATCGCCGGCGTGTTGCGCCAGGTCGCAAAGCCTTTCTGCGTCGCGGCCAGCGCGCGGTCGAGGTCTTTGAGCCCGGCATGGGCGACGCGGCCGATCTCGCTGCCGGTGGCCGGGTTGACGACGGGCAGGGTGCGGCCGTCGGCGGCGTCGCACCATTGGCCATCGATCAGGAGTTGGGTGTGGGGGTAGGCGGGCGGTCATGGGCTGGCAGGGCGGGTGAAAACCCCCATTCTCGTCGCATTGGGCGAGCGGTGCTGGCGCGCCTTGGCAGTTGGGGTTGAGGCGCCCAGAATCGGTGGTGCAGGTGGACGCGTTCTCGTTGCGCGACCTGGCGCCCGATGCCCGAGATGCCCTACCAACTACTCGCCGACGCCGTGCTGCTGCTGCACGCTGCCGTGGTCGCGGCGGTGGTCGGCGGCTTGCTGTTGATCCTGCTTGGCAACCTGGCGGGCTGGCGCTGGGTCAATGCCAGGTGGTTCAGGCTGGCGCACCTGGCGACGATCGCGGTCGTCGTGCTGCAGTCGTGGCTGGGCGTCACCTGCCCCTTGACCCGCCTCGAGATGACGCTGCGGGCCAAGGCGCAGGTCGGTACCTATGCGGGCGGCTTCATCGAGCACTGGGTCCAGCGCCTGCTCTACTACGAGGCGCCGGCCTGGGTCTTCGCGCTGGTCTACACCCTGTTCGGCGTCGCCGTCCTGGTCACGTGGTGGTGCTTGCCGCCGACGCGTCGTGGAAGGACACCCCACAAGCCATGAGCCCAGCCAATGACCCCGGCGCCGTCGCGCAGCGCCAGCTCGACGCCTACAACGCACGCGACCTGCCACGCTTCCTGGCCGAGTACAGCGACGACGTCTGCCTGTACCGCCCGCCCGCGGCCGAGCCGACGATCCAGGGCAAGGCCGCGCTTGCTGCGCATTACGCCAGCCAGCGCTTCAACCTGCCGGGCCTGCATGCCGAACTCGTGAACCGCATGGTGTTGGGCAACAAGGTTATCGACCATGAGCGCATCAGCGGCGTGCGCGAGCAGCCCTTCGAAGTGGCCGCGGTGTACGAGGTCGTCGACGGCCTGATCTGCAAGGCCTGGTTCTACGCCGCGGACTGAGCGGCGTCACCGGCGAGGAAGCGCTCGACCAGGGCGAACTGATCCGGCGTGTTGAGCGCCGGCGCATGGCCGCAACCGGCGATCTCGACGACCACGGCGCGCGGGCCGCGCTGGCGCATCTGCTCGGTGGTCTCGCGCAGCAGCAGGTCGCTCGTTTCGCCGCGCAGGCACAGCACGGGAATGTCGAGCGAGTCCCATTCGGCCCAACGCTCGTAGTCGTTGGGCCGGGTCACGAACTGCTGCACCATCGCCGGGTCGTAGTGCGGCGTGACGCGGCCGTCGGGCAGGCGGCGCACGGAGGTCTCGGTCAGGCGCCGCCACTGTGCGTCGCTGAGCCAACCGTACGGCGCGTAGACGCTGCGGAAGTATTGCTCCAGCCCTGTGACCGTGGTGAAGGCCGCCGGCGCACCGGCATAGCTGCGAATGCGCTCGATCGCCGCCGGCGCCAGGCTCGGCCCGTTGTCGTTGAGCACCAGGCGCTCGATGCGCCCGCGCAGCGTGGTGGCCGCGGCCACGGTGCCGATGGCGCCGCCCATCGAGGTGCCGAGCCAATGGCAGTGCGCGACGTCCAGCGCGTCGAACAGCGCGGCGGCCTGCTGCACGTAGAAGTCCAGGCAGTATTCGCGCTCGGGTTCGGGGCTCCACTCGCTGAGGCCGCGGCCGAGCGTGTCGGGGCAGAGCACACGCCAGCCGCGCGCCGCCAGGTGAGCGGCGATCTCGTCCATGTCGCGCCCGGTGCGCGCCAATCCGTGCCAGGCCACCAGCACCTCGCCCTGCCGCGAACCCCACTCGAGGCAGTGGAGTTCGCGGCCCGCGCAACGCAAGTAGTGTGAAACAGGCGCGTCAGTTGGGGACATTGACCGACGTGCCCGCGAACCCGATCTGGTCCGCCACCAGGGGCGTCGCGCTGATCGCGGGGACATTGGCCGCGGCGATCGCCGGTGCCGGCGAGGCGCCGCCACGCGGCGTGGCCCGCACCACCTGGCTCGGCGGCAACGCGGTGCCGTTCCTCAGGTGGGCGTACATCGCGTCCATGGCCCGGACGTAGTACACGTGCAGCGGCACGAAGCGGGTGTCGAAGCCGGAGAAGGGCAGGAAGGCGTCGAAGTGCTGGGCGTTGGCGACCTCGATGTAGCCGAGCTTGCTGGCGCTGCCTTCGGTCACCTTGTTGAAGGCGACGTAGGCGCGCGCGTTGTGGTTCACCGGCACCAGGGCGTCGCTGCGCCCGGCGACGATCAGCGTCGGCTTGGCGCGCAGGTTGCCGTTGAGCACCACTTCGGCGATGCCGGCGCGCACGGCCGTGCTCTGCGCTGCGGTTGGCCGCGTCGAGGTGGCCGTCGTCGTCAGCGCCGCGCCGGTCTCGTCGACGCCGGTGACCAGGGCGCGCTGGCACAGCGCGTTGTCGAGCCCGAAGTCCTGCACGCCGGTCGAGACCGAGGTGGCCAGCTGCCATGAGCGCGCGCCGCCGACCGAGTCGTTGTAGACCACGGTGGCCGGCGTGCCGTTGGCGGTGCCGTTGCCGACGGCGAAGCTCTGCGCCTTCGTCGTTGCAGCAACGGCGATCGGCGCTCCCGCGGCATCGACCTGGGCGAAGCTGGTGTTGCAGACGTTGTCGGTGACCGGGAAGCGACCGTACATGACCGGGTACATCGCCGACAGGATCGGCCCGTTGCCCAGGCCCCAGTGGGCGTTGTGCATCTGGTCGTTGTCGGGCGTCCAGCCGTAGGCGCGCAGCTTGTTCAAGGCGTCGAGCGACTGCGCCGCGGTGTCGGCACCGACCAGCAGGCCCTTGGCCGTCAGGCCCGCGCAGCGCGCCGTGGCGCGGGCGGTCATGCCGACGAGGACCATGTAATTGAAAATGCTCGATTCGGCCATGGCCGCCGGGGCGGCCAGCGCGGCGCAGGGCTGGTACAGGTTGCCGTAGGTGGTGTAGTCGGCGAGGGTCTTGCCGAAGCCGGTCACGGGCACGCCGCCGAGCTGGATGCCGTAGCCGGTGGCGGAGGGCATTTCGGCGACGGGTTCAGCGGCCACCACGCCATCGATCAGGCCGTCGGTGTCCAGCTCGGCCGCACGCAGCACGGCCGCACCGCCGTTGGACACCGAGCCGGCGATGACGAGGGTGTTGGCGGCGGTGAAGGGCACCGGGTTGGCGACGCTGCCGTAGCGGTCGTTCAAGGCAAAGAGCGCGTAGCGCGCAGCGGCCAGGGTGTCATTGCCCCAGTCCTTTTCGGGGTTCTGCTGCGAATGCACCTGCTTCAGCGCGAGCCGGTTCGGGAACAGCGTGTTGTAGGCCGCGCGGGCGGCGTCGGTGATGTTGGCGGCGAAGAAGTTGAGCGCGCCGGCGGCCGTGCGCGTGGCCCGCGTGCCGTCGATGCGGTTGACCGTGTCGTCGGTCAGGTCGTAAAGGCCGACGCCCTTGCCGGCGTCGGTCAGCGCGACGGCGCAGCCGCGCTTCAGGCCCCACTCGCTGGCTGCCGCGACCGCGCCATACACGCCGCGCGAGCCCGACGATGGGCCGAGCACGACGCAGGGGGCCGCCGCGCTGAAGCTGTCCGGGATCTGCACCGCGATGACCGTTTGCTTGCGGCCGGTGCCGTCGTCGAGCGTGGCGATGTACTCGCGACCCGGGACCAGGCCCTCGTTGGCCGTTGCCGTACCGCTGACATCGACGTTCGGCCCGTACAACGTGCCATAACCGCCCGCGGCGGTGGGGTCGGCCAGGCCGCGGTAGTTGCTGAAGACCGCGTTGCGGCGCAATTCGAGTGCCGTCGGTGCGAGCGGGTCGGCATAGGCCGGCGTGGCGCCGCCGATGCCGGTTCTGCCCAGGCCCGCGGTGAGCAGGTCCTGCGTGGCCGCGGTGCTGCCGCTGCCGGTGGCGGTGGCGGGATAGACCGTGACCCCTTGCTGCGTCATGCCCGAAGGCAGGGAGTTGACCGGCAGGTCGTTGTCGCCCCAGCAGCCGCTCAACAGGGCGCCGGCGACGCTGGCCAAGGTCGCCAGCTTCGCGGCGGCGGCAATCGGATGCAGTTTGTAGTTCAAGTCATTCTCCTGGGGATGAAACAACGACAAAAAAGCGCGTTCGGACGCGCGAGCCAACGGCTCGCAATCGTCCGACCACACTGGTGGGAAAGCGATAGACAGCGAGGATCAACGGCACGCTGCCGATCAGCGGCAACGCGCCAAGTGCCAGCGCAACCATCAGGGTCGGCGGCTTGCAGTCGATGCTCGCTGGCGGAATCGCAGGGGTGGCTGTCACGGGCGCGGGGGTCGTGCGTGCGCCCCCAGCGACAGGCCGGGCAGGCGCTGCGGCGGCGCTTCATCGTCGGTCAGCTTGGCCATGCGGAGCTTGCGGTTCACGGGCGGGTGTCCATCTTCGGTTCGCAGATGTGTACGGGGCGCGGACAGTACTGCGCGGCAACACAGTGAACTGCAATTCGCGGGCCACATGCTGCCGATGCAGTGCAAACCCTGAGCGAATCGGCTGGGTTGGACCCCTGCAGGCCCACCCAAGGCCTCGCAGCGCGTTTCGCGGCGTTCGACCCCGACTGGGCGTGACTGTTTTTCACGCAACGTGTCTGCGCAATCGACAGGGCCGCACTTTGCTATGCCGATGGAAGCGGCGCTGACCGACGGCTGTCACGCAATGGAGGCTGCTCGAGTGCGGCCAGCGAATTCACTCTGTCGGCCATTTGCGGACGTTCGCGACGGTGCTTGCCGCTACGCGTGCCTGCCTCGGCGCGTGCCGCGACGTGGGGTGACCGCTTTCGCTCATGTCCCCCGACGACGGCCTGTCGGCCGACGTCTCCTCCTTTACTTCGCTGCGCAGGGCACCCCAGCGGCCTGATCCGGCAGCAGCGGCGTTTCGCCCTCATCGAAGGCCGCCCATGCAGACTGCCGCGGGCGTGGGGCGGCCGCAGTAGCGAAGTAAAGGAGGAGACGCCAGCCGCCAGGCTGTCGTCGGGGGACATGAGCGAAAGCGGCCACCCCACGTCCGCGGCACGCGCCGAGGGAAGCACGCAAACAGCGGCAAGACCCTCGTTCGTGAACGTCCGCAAGGGGTCGAGCGCGGCTGTCAACCCACCAGTGCCCGCCGACGGCAATCAAGCTTGTACCGGTCGCTCGACCGGCGACGCTCGATGGCCTGCCAGCCTGCGCAGCTAGCCTAGCGCGAGCAGCTGCGACACCAGCAGCTCGGGCGCGCTGACCATCGGGCAATGCCCCGTCGTCAACTCGACGATGCGCCAACCCGGCTGACTGCGCACGCGCTGGCGCGAGCCGTCGATGGTCGGGTAAGCGGGCCGGTTGCAGTCGATGAAGGTTCGCGGCACGGCAGCCCAGCGCTCGCCGTCGAAGTGCATTGGCTCGCGGTAGGGGCCGAACGGGTGCGGCACCTGCCGGCGGAGCAGCCAGTCGCGGTCGGCACCGCTCAAGCCGAAGTCGCGCGGGTCCGGCGGCGGCAGCGCGTGGTCGTTGGCCGCAGCGGCGGCCGTGCGTGCGGCCACGACCTCGTGGGCATGGTGGCTGCCCCAGCCTTCGCCCGGCAGCGGCACCATGGCATCGACGTAGACCAGATGCCGCAGCGCGCCGGTGCCGCGCGCCAGCAGTGCGTCGGCCGCGCCCGTGATCACCTGGCCGGCATAGCTGTGGCCGACCAGCGTGATGGCGTGCAGCTCTTCGGCGGCGATCAGGCCAAGCACATCGTCGATGTGCGTGCGCAGCGTGATATCGCGTCGCCGCAGGTGGGCGCGCTCGCCGTCGCCCGTCAAGGTCACGGCATGCACCTCGTGGCCGGCGGCGCGCAGCGGGCCGAGCACGCGGCGCCAGATCCAGGCGCCGCCCCAGGCCCCGTGCACCAATACGAAGGTGCTCACGGCTTGCTCGCATCCAGTTCGGGGTAGCGCGCGAGCCGGTCGTACAGCGCCGCGCGCGACATGCGCAACATCTTCGCCGCGGCCAGGCGGTTGCCGCCGGTGGCGCGCAGCGCGGCGGCAATGGCCGCGCGTTCGAGCGCGGCAACCTGGTCGGGCAGGGGTTGCAGCAGGTCCTTGGGTGGCGCTGGGGGCGCCGCGGGCGCAGCCTGCGCCGTGGGCGCGGCGAAGTGCGAGGCGTGCAGCACCAACTCGTCGTGCATCAGTGCGGCCTGCTCCAACACGTTGCGCAGTTCGCGGATGTTGCCGGGCCACGGTTCGCGGGCCAGCTGCTCGATCGCGTCGGGCGCCAGGCCGCGTGTGGCCAGGCCGCTGCGCCGCCCGATGTCTTCGAGCAAGGCCTCGGCAAGCGGCTCGATGTCGTCGCGGCGCTCGCGCAAGGGCGGCAGGCGGATCGGCAACACGTTCAGGCGGTAGTACAGGTCGGCGCGGAAGCGGCCCTCGGCCACCATGCCGGCCAGAGTCGCGGCTGGTGGCGGCGATCACGCGCACGTCAACCGGTTCGACGCGGTTGCTGCCGAGGGGCTCGACTTCGCGCTCCTGCAGCACGCGCAGCAGTTTGCTTTGCAGCGCCAGCGGCATGTCGCCGATCTCGTCGAGGAACAAGGTGCCGCCGTCGGCGACCTTGAACTTGCCCTCGCGCGGCTTGCGCTCGGCGCCGGTGAAGGCGCCGGGGGCAACGCCGAAGAGTTCGGCTTCGAGCAGGGCTTCGGGGATCGCGGCGATGTTGATGCCGACGAAGGGCCTTGGCGCGCGCGGGCTTGCGGCGTGGATGGCCTGCGCCAGCAACTCCTTGCCGGTGCCGGTTTCGCCCAGCAGCAGCACGGTGGACGTGTTCTGCGCCACGCGCCGCGCGTGGCGCTTGACTTCGAGTGCCGCCGGGCTCGCGCCGATGAAGCTGGCAATGCTGTACTTCGGCCGCCGCTGCTCGGCGAGTTGCGCGCGTGCTGCGTCAAGCTCGGCCTGCAGGCGCGAGAACTTCGTCATCAGCGGCTGCATCGTCGTTTCCGGGTGGTCGAGCAGCACCAGGCCGATCGCACCGATGACCTGGCCCGCGTCGTCGCGCAGCGGCAGGCGGCTGACCAGAAAGGTGCCGGCCTGGTTGGTCAGCAGGTCGACCATGATCGGGCGTCCGCTGTCGATCACTTGCGCCATCAGTGTGTTGGGCACCACCTCTTCGACGCGCTTGCCGACGAAATCCGACTCCGCTGCGAAGCCCAGCGCCGGCAGGAAACTCTTGTAGCCCTCGCTGATCCAGACCACGCGGTGCTCGCGGTCGACCACCAGCATCCCCATCGCCGCTTGTGCGAAGGTGTCGAACATGCTTTGCGCGGCCAGCTTGAGCAGGCTGTCGGCATCGGCTGGGAGCACGGGCGGGGCGGGCATGGCAACAAGTCTGGCGGGCTCACTGTAGCTGAGCGACCTTGCTGCACCAAAATGGCTCGCCGGCCTTGGGGCTGGCCCGAATGCGCGACCCGCCGGGGCCGCCGCAGTCATATCCGGGGTGGCCCCAATGCGCGCCGGAAGTGATCGGCATAGCCTGCCTTGCCCAACCAGGAGATTCCCCATGATGCAACGCAGAAAGTTCATTGGCACGGTGGCCGCGGGCGCGGCGATCACGGCACCGTTCATCGGCAGCGCCCGGGCCCAGGCGATCACCCTGCACGGCGCGTCGCAGTTCAACGACGACCATGCCTTCACCAAGTCGCTGGTGAAGTTCGAGGAACTGGTCAAGAAGTACTACGGCAAGCCGGTCAACTTCGTCCTGCACAAGCAACAGCGAACTGGGCCTGGAGAAGGACTACTTCGCCTACATGAACCAGGGCAAGGCGGTCGACTACGCCATCGTGTCGCCGGCCCACATGTCGACCTTCTCCAAGGCGGCGCCGTTCATCGACGCGCCGTTCCTGTTCCGCGACCTCGACCACTGGAACAAGGTGCTCGACGCCGACATCCTCAAGCCGATCGCCGACGAGGTGGCGCAAAAGGCCGAGGTCATGCTGATCGGCTATGCCGGCGGCGGCACGCGCAACATCTTCGTCAACAAGCCGGTGCAGCAACCTGGCCGAGATCAAGGGCCTCAAGGTGCGCGTGCAGGGCGCGCCGATCTGGAGCAGCACCTTTGCCGCGGTCGGCATGGCGCCGACCGTGATCGCCTACAACGAGGTCTACAACGCGATCCAGAACGGCGTCATCGCCGCCGGCGAGAACGAGGCCGCCGGCGTCGAGCAGATGAAGTTCTACGAGGTCGCGCCGCAACCTGGTCGATGACGCAGCACGCGATCACGATCCGGCCGCTGTGCTTCTCCGGCAAGACCTTCGCCAAGCTGCCGGCCGACCTGCAGGCGGCGATCGTCAAGGCCGGCAAGGAAGCCGGCGCCTATGGCCGCCAGATCGAGTCGTCGCGAAGACACGCGCCAAGCTCGAGGCGCTGGAGAAGGCCGGCAAGCTCAAGCGCATCCCGTTCACCGACCGCGCCGCGATGAAGAAGCTGGTCGACCCGGTGATGGCGGCCTACGCCAAGGAAATCGGCGCCGACGCGATCCTACGCCAAGATCAACGCGATCAAGTAACGCCACGCCGAGGCAGAGCGGCGACGCTCCGGCGTCGGCCGCCGCGGCGTCGCCGTTTTGCGATGTCTGCCTATCCGAGAAAGTTCACCGCGCTGGCTACTAGCCGGCTGCTGCGCTGGCTTGCTGGTCGTCATCGGTCGCGATCCTGATCGTCCCGGTCACCATGCAGATCTTCTCGCGCTACACCGCGCTGATCCCGTCCTACATCTGGACCGAGGAGATGGCGCGCTTCCTGTTCATCTGGATGATCATGATCGGCGCCATGATCGGCATGCGCGACGGCACGCATTTCGACGTCGACGTCTGGCCGGCGCTGACGCCGCGGCGCCAACGCGCTGCTGCGCATCGTCGCCAGCGTGTTCGTGCTGGTGTTCGCCGCTGGTCTTCCTCTGGTGGGGCATCGAGTTCACGCAGTTCGGCTGGAACCAGATCTCCGAACTGGCCGAGCTGCCGCTGTGGCTGATCTTCATCGCCTGGCCGCTGGCCGGCCTGACCTGGCTCGTGTTCCTCGGCGAGCAGCTGCTGGACGCCATCACGCGTGCTGTCGAGCGGCGGAGCCCGCGGCATGACCGGCGCCACGCTGGACCCGGCGACCGCCGCCGCTGATCCTGTTCGGCGATCTTCTTCACCCTGATGTTCGCTGCGCGTGCCGGTCGCGTTCGCGCTCGGCCTGGCCTGCCTGCCGATGCTGCGCCTACGAGCACCGGCTCGTCGCCGATGATCGCTGTTCAACGAGACCTTCAACGCCTACAACTCGTTCATCCTGCTGGCGGTGCCGTTCTTCCTGCTGACGGCCAACCTGATGAACGTCGGCGGCATCACCGACCGGCTGGTGCGTCTGTCGCGCGCCATGGTCGGGCACTTGCCCGGCGGCGCTGGCGCAGATCAACGTCGTGCTGTCGTTCTTCTTCGCCGGCATCTCGGGCTCGTCGACCGCCGACGCCGCCAGCCAGAGCAAGATCTTCATCGAGGCGCAGATCAAGGAAGGCTACGACGTCGCTTCTCGGTCGCCATCACCGCGGTCTCGTCGGTGCTGGCCGTGATCATTCCGCCGTCGATCCTGATGATCGTCTGGGGCGGCGTGCTCTCGATGTCGATCGGCGCGCTGTTCCTGGCCGGCATCGTGCCCGGCCTGCTGATCGCGCTGGCGCAGATGGCGCACCGTGCACGCCTACGCCAAGCAGCGCGACTACCCGACCTATCGCGCGCTCGACGTTCGAGCGAGTTGCTCGTCGGCGATGCTGCGTCGCGATGCCGGCGCTGATGACGCCGTTCATCATCATCGGCGGCAAGGTCTTCGGCTGGTTCACGGCGACCGAGTCGGCCTGCATCGCGGTGCTCTATGCCGGCGCGCTGTCGATCTTCGTCTACCGCGAGATGGACCTGCAAGGGCCTGTACGACGGCGCTGCTCGAGACCGGCAGGCTGTCGGCGGTGGCGCTGTTCTGCGTCGGCACGGCCAGCGGCGTTCGGCTGGCTGCTGGCCTACTACCAGATCCCCAAGGCGCTGCTCGAGGGCGTGTCGGACTGGGGCATGGGCATCACCGGCCACCGGCTTCTTCATCGCCGGCGTGTTCCTGATCGTCGGCTGCTTCCTCGATGCGATCCCGGCGATCATCATCGTCGGCACGATCCTGCAGCCGCTGGCGCAGAGCGGTCGGCATGGACCCGGTGCAGTTCGCGATGATCGGCATCGTCTCGCTGGCCTTCGGCCTGGTGACGCCGCCCTATGGCCTGTGCCTGATGATCGCCTGCGCGGTGGCCAAGGTGCGCCTGCATCGACGTGCTCAAGGACACGATGATCATGCTGATGCCGATGTTCCTGGTGCTGGCGCTGTCATCATGTGGCCCAGCGTCGCGCTGTTCATCCCGAACCTGTTCCCGCCGGGCACACTCTGACGTGGCCCACCCCCGAAGCGGCTGCGCCGCTCCCCCTCAAGGGGGCGCTGCCAGCGGACCGGCGGAGCCGGATCCGCGGCGTCCGCTTGGGAATGCGCGTCCGCTCTCCGCCGCCGCTGACTATCGCGGAACGATCTTGGCGCCGGTGATCTTCTCCTGCGCCTCGACCAGCGAGGGCACGAACTTGCTGCCGTAGCCGAGCGAGCAGGCCAGCGACAGCGACTGGTGCACGCCCTCGCCGACGACGGTGGGCACGCCCAGGCCCTCGGCCAGGTGGGTGTAATAGCGGATGTCCTTGCGGGCGTTGTTCAGTTCGAACTTCATGCCGGCCAGGTCGCCGTCCAGGGTCTTGGCCATCAACTGGATCAGGCCGGAGTTGACCAGCCCGGCCGACATCAGCGCGACCAGCTGGCGCAGGTCGATGCCGGCCTTCTGGCCGACCGCGAAGGCCTCGGCCACGGCCGTGCAACTGGCCTGGGCGATGAAGTTGTTGAGCAGCTTGATCACATGCCCGGCGCCGGGGCCGCCGACGTGGAAGATGTTCTCGGCGAAGGCGCGCAACACCGGCTCGAGCTGGGCGAACTGCGCATCGCTGGCCCCGACCATCACGTTGAGCTTGCCGGCCTCGGCCTCGGCCGGGGTGCGCGCGAGTGGTGCGTCGACAAAGAACACGCCCTTGGGCTCGCAAATGCCGCGCAGCCGGTTCGTCGACTCGGGCTCGGCGGTCGACGTGTCGACGATGACCAGCCCCTTGGCTGCGCCGGCGAGCAGGCCCTGGGGCCCATTGACGGCCTCCTCGACCTGGGGTGAGCCGGTGACGCAGAGGAACACGACATCGCTGTTGCGTGCCATCTCGGCCGCGGTCGCGACCAGCGTCGCCCCCGCGGCCAGCAGATCGGCGACGCGGTCGCGGTTGCGGTGCACCGTCAGCGTCAGGGGGTAGCCCTTGGCGCGCAGGTTCTTGGCCATGCCATGGCCCATCATTCCCGAGGCGCCAATGAATCCGATGCGTTGCATTTCCGGGTCTCCTGGTAATGGCTGCGCCCAGCGCGCGCACCCCCTATCATGCCTTGGTGACGCGGATCGCGTGGGCGCCGAATGCGTCGTCTGGGCGATACTTGATCGGCCAGCTTCGCTGGCGGCTACGCCGACTTCCATCATGGCCGATTCCGCTGCCCTTCGCCTCGTGCTGGCCGACTGCCGTCGCCTGCTGTCGGTGCGCGGCGAGGCCAACGGACCCAAGCTGGCGCAGCAGATCGTGCAGCGCATCGACGCGCTCAGCGAGGAGCAGCGCGCGCGCTTCTTCGACCGCCTGGCAAGCGATTTCAGCCCCGAGCCGAAGGCGGTATTGGCCGCGGCACGCGACTACGCTGCGGCACCGGGCGCGCAGTCGCTGATCCGGCTGACGCGACTGGCCGAACCGCTGCGCCAGGAGCTGTTCCGGCGCCTGAATGGCGCGCCCGGCGGCACCGCGGCGATCGTGCGGCTGCGCCGACGCCTGCTGGAAAAGCTGGCGCGCCATCCGCAATGGGGCGTGGTCGAGGCCGACCTGCTGCACCTGCTGTCGTCGTGGTTCAACCCCGGATTTCTCGAGATGCGCAAGGTCGACTGGAACGCGCCGGCGCAACTGCTCGAGCAGATCATCCGGCATGAGGCGGTGCACGAGATCGACGGCTGGGACGACCTGCGCCGCCGCCTGCAGCCCGACCGCCGCTGCTTCGCCTTCTTCCACCCGCAGTTGCGCGACGAGCCGCTGATCTTCGTCGAGGTGGCCCTGCTGCCCGAAATGGCCGAGGCCATCGCCCCATTGATCGACAAGCGTTCGCCGCCACTGCCGGCCGAACAATTCAAGGTGGCCGTGTTCTATTCGATCAGCAATTGCCAGCCCGGGCTGCGCGGGGTGTCACTGGGGAATTTCCTGATCAAGCGCGTGGCCGAATTCCTGAAGCGCGAGCTGCCGCAGCTCAAGACCTTCTGCACCCTGTCGCCGATCCCCGGTTTGCTGGGCTGGTTGCAGCGCGCCGAAGACGAGTCCCTCGGCGCGTTGGCAACCGCACTGCAGCAGCTGCGCGCGGCCTGCGGCGGGGACCTGGCCGCACTCGGCCACGCCGCGCGGCTGGCGCGACTCGATGCCGCGGCGCACCACGCGCTGTGGCGCCTGGCTGCGTATTACCTCGTACATGTTTCCCCGCAGCCGCAGGGCGACCCGGTGGCGCGTTTTCACCTCGACAATGGGGCCCGGCTGGAGCGCCTGAATGCCAGTGCCGACCTGTCGGTCAAGGGCCTGAAGCAGTCGGCGGGCATGATGGTCAACTACCTCTACGATCTGGCCAAGATTGAGCTGTACCACGACCGCTTTGCCCACGACAAGGTGGCACACAGCCGCGCGGTATCGGCATTGCTCTGAACTCTGTTCTTCATCTACCCAGGATCGCTTCCATGTTCAAGCTTGAAATCAAGTGGGCAGTTGCCGTGGTGGCTGCCACGACCGCAACGTTCAGCGCACCGATGGCGCAGGCCCAGGCCTGGCCGACCAAGCCGGTCACGATCGTGGTGCCGTTCCCGCCTGGCGGCGGCACCGACGCCTTCGCGCGGCCGCTGTTCGCCGTCATGACCAAGAACGTCGGGCGCCAGTTCGTGATCGACAACAAGGGCGGCGCCGGCGGCACGCTGGGCGCAAACCTCGCGGCCAAGGCCGCGCCCGACGGCTACACCTTCTTCATGGGCGCGGTGCACCACACCATCGCGCCGAGCATGTACCCCAAGCTCGACTACAACATCGAGACCGACTTCGTCCCCGTCGGGCTGATCTCGAGCGTGCCGCAGGTGATCGTCGTCAATCCGCAGAAGGTGGCCGCGACGACCTTGCCGCAGTTGCTCGACTTGATGCGCAAGAACCCGGGCAAGCTGAACTACGGCTCGGCCGGCAACGGCACCTCGCACCACCTGGCCGGCGAGCTGTTCAAGCTGCAGACCGGCACGTTTGTCACGCACATCCCCTACCGCGGCGCCGGGCCGGCCCTGCAGGACCTGATCGCCGGCCAGGTCGACCTGATGTTCGATGGCCTGGGTTCGTCGGCGGGTCACATCAAGGGCGGGCGCATCCGCGCCATCGCGGTGGCATCGGGCAAGGCCGCGCCGGGCTTCCCCGACCTGCCATTGGCCAAGACCGGCGGCGCGCCGAAGTACGAGGTCGCCACCTGGTACGCGCTTTGGGCGCCCAAGGGCACGCCACGCGAGGTCGTGACCGCGATGCAGAACGAGATGAAGAAGGCCCTCAACAGCGACGAGCTCAAGACCATGTGGACGGGCCTGGGCACCGAGACGCCGAACCTGTGGGGCGACGATTTCGGCAAGTTCGTGTCGAGCGAAGTCAAGCGCTGGGCCGAAGTGGTCAAGGCCTCGGGCGCGAAGCTGGACTGAAATGACGGCCCGACGCTCGCTGCGCTCGCGCCCCCCGAGGGGAGCTCAGGCCGCTGGGGACGGCCCGGCGCTGGCCTCATGACGGAACAGGTTGCCTTCGATGCAGGAGCGATCTCGGGGATTGCGCGCATCACGCTGTGCAACCCGGAGCGCCTGAATGCGTTGACGCGCGCCATGTGGCGCGAGCTGCGCGGGCATTTCGAGGCCCTGCAGGCGCAACCCAGCAATGTGCGCGTGGTCGTCGTCGCCGGCACCGACGGCAATTTTGGCGCTGGCGGCGACATCGAGGAGTTCAGCGACTTCCGTTTCGACCACGAGACGCTCGCCCAGTACCACGAGGACGAGGTGCTGCCGGCCCTGCAGGCGATGCGCGACTGCGACCTGCCGCTGGTGGCGCAAATCGACGGCGCCTGCATCGGCGGCGGCCTGGAAGTCGCGGCCTGCTGCGACATCCGCATTGCCGGAGCGTCGAGCCGCTTCGGCGTGCCGATCGCCAAGCTCGGTTTTCCGATGGCGCCGGCCGAACTCGAGATCGTCGCCGCGGCCTTCGGCACCAGCGTCCTGCGCGAACTGCTGATCGAGGCGCGTATGCTCGATGCGCAGGCCGCGCGCGAGCGCGGCCTGGTCACGCGCGTGGTGGCCGACGACCAGGTGGGCATCGAGGCACAGCACACCGCCGAGCGCATCGCCAGGCTGTCGCCGCAGGCGCTGCGCCTGAACAAGCGCGCGCTGCGCGAGTTCGCGACCCGGCCGCTGTCGGGCGCGGCGCAGCGAGCCTCCCATTACGACTATGCCGACAGCGCCGAGCACCGTGAAGGCTTGGCGGCATTCAACGAAAAACGTCCCCCGCGCTTCTAGAGATCCATGGCCGACAACCAGAACCTGTACGTGGCGCTGCGCGCCGCCTTCCCTGCCGACCTCGACGCCACCGCGATCGAGACCTGCGACAGCGCCGCACCGCGCTACTACACCTGGCGCGACATCGAACGCGCCAGCGCACGCATCGCCAATCTGCTCGCGTCGCTGGATCTGCCGGCCGGTGCGCGCGTGGCGGTGCAGACCGAGAAGAGCGTCGAGGCCCTGCTGCTGTACCTGGCGGTGCTGCGCGCCGGGTTCCTGTACCTGCCACTGAACACGGCCTACCAGGCCGGCGAGATCGAGTACTTCATCGGCAACGCCGAGCCGGGCGTCGTGGTCTGCAGTGGGCGCAACTTTCCCTGGCTCAGCCCGTTGGCGTTCAAGGCCGGCGTGCAGAACGTCTTCACGCTGAACGACGACGCCAGTGGCAGCCTGCTCGAGCGCGCCGCGCAGCACAGTGACGAGCACGAACCCGCGTTCAGGGAGGCCGACGAACTGGCCGCGCTGCTCTACACCAGCGGCACCACCGGGCGCAGCAAGGGCGCCATGCTCACGCACGGCAACCTGCTGGCCAATGCGCGCACGCTGCATGCGTGGTGGGGCTGGCAGGCGAGCGATGTGCTGATCCACGCGCTGCCGATCTTCCATGTGCATGGCCTGTTCGTCGCCAGCCACGGTGCGTTGCTGGCCGGCGCCAAGATGCTGTGGTTCAACCGCTTCGACCCCAAGGCCTGCATTGCGCAGATGCCCCGCGCCACCGTGTTCATGGGCGTGCCCACGCTGTACGTGCGCATGCTCGCGGAGGCGTCGCTGACGCGACAGGCCTGTGCCTCGATGCGCGTGTTTGTCGCGGGCTCGGCGCCGTTGCTGCCCGAGACCTTCGAGGCCTGGCGCGAGCGCACCGGCCACACCATCGTCGAGCGCTACGGCATGAGCGAGACCGTGATGCTGACGTCCAACCCCTACCATGCCAAGGACGGCGAGCGTCGCGCCGGCACGGTTGGCTTTTCGCTGCCAGGTGTGCAACTGCGGGTGCGCGACGACAAGGGTCACTCCTGCGGCGTGGACGAAGTCGGCGGCATCGAAGTCAAGGGCCCGAGCGTGTTCAAGGGCTACTGGCGCATGCCCGAGAAGACGGCCGAAGAATTCACCGACGACCTGTGGTTCAAGACCGGCGACGTCGGCAAGATCGACGCCCAGGGCGTGGTCACGATCGTCGGCCGCAGCAAGGACCTGATCATCAGCGGCGGCTACAACGTCTACCCGGCCGAGATCGAGGCCTGCCTCAACGAGCAGCCGGGGGTGGCCGAGAGCGCCGTGGTGGGTGTGCCGCATGCCGACTTCGGCGAGGCCGTGGTGGCGGTGGTGGTGCCCAAGCCGGGCGCGCAGGTCGATGCCGCCGCGCTGATCGCCACGCTGAAGGGCCGCATCGCCAACTTCAAGGTGCCCAAGTCTCGAACTCGATGTGATCACCGCCGTTGTATTGGGCGGCACCAACATCTCACGGTGGACGCGGCACCATTTTTGGTTCGATCATTGCTGTTTTCCTGGTGGGATTTCTGCGCACCGGGTTGGGTGTTGCCAACGTCAAAGCGGAAAACCAGCTCGCCGTTGTTGGCACATTACTCATCATCGCTGTGATAGCGTCCAATGTGATCACCCGTTTCAGTCGTCAACGGGACTAGGGCTTGGATGTTACTCAAATTCGATAGAAAGGAGGTGAGGTGTAATACGAAACTAAGGATTAGAGGTAGTAATGTCTGTTGCTCGTAATGTTAGATCTACACAAAGTCAAATTCCTTGGAGGAACATATCATGACTAAACGTTTCAATTTCGTGTTCGCATTGCTCGTGATCGCTTCGGTTTTGTTGGCGTCCTGTGCGCCAGCCGCCACACCTGCGCCCGCCCAACCCGCAGCCACATCTGTGCCCGCAGCCCAGTAACCGCAGCGCCCGCTCAACCTACTACAGCCGGCCCGATCAAGATCGTTTATATCCCCAAGAACACGGGCAATCCGTATTTCGACTCGATCATCGCCGGCTTTAAAAAAGCCTGTGATGAGTTGAAGTGCGAATTCACGACCACCGCCCCGGCCACGGCCGAAGCAACTTCGCAGGTGTCGTTCGTGAAGGATCAGATTCAACGCGGCGTCAACGTGATCGCCATTTCGCCCAACAGCCCCGATGCGCCGAACCAGGTCTTTACGGAAGCGTGTGCCAGGGCATCAAGGTGTTGATCGTCAACTCAGACATTCCCAGAGAACGAAACACCCGCACGCGGCCGCGCTGCCGATGGACTTCAATATCACCGGCTCCAGCCAGGTTGAGCTCATGGGTTCGCTCATCGGCTATGAGGGCAAGATTGCTGTGCTCAGCGCAACCGCTGATGCGCCCGACCAGAACTTCTGGATCGAGGGTATGAAGACGGCGTTGAAGGATCCAAAATATGCCAAGATGCAACTGGTCGATGTGGTCTATGGCAACGACGATCCGCAGAAGAGCCTGACCGAATGTGAAAGCCTGCTGTCGAAGTATCCTGATCTGCGTGGCATCATTGCCCCGACAACCGTCGGTGTAGCGGCCGCCGCGGCAGTGCGTTGAATTGGCCGGACGCCAGCCAGGCGGCGCAAACGCCGTAGGTGCAGGTCTGGAAGTTACCGGTCTGGGCACTCCCAATCAGATGCGACAATTCATCACCGATGGCACCGTTAAAGCCTTTGCGTTGTGGAGCCCGTTCGATGAAGGTTACCTGTCCGCTTATCTGGCCGTTGGCCTGGTAAATGGCACTATCCAGGCCCAGGAAGGCACCACATTTGACGTGCCAATCTGGGCAAGCGCACGATTGGCGCACTTAACGTGATCATCACCGGCCCGCCAACTGTGTTCAACAAAGACAACATCGGCAACTTTTAATTTCTAAACGCCAATTGCAGTAGTTCGCATGAGAGCGGTTGTTGCTGATAGCTGCAGCCGCTCTTATGCGCATCCCCTCAGCCGATCGTGAAGGACGATACCTGGCTCGGCCACGCAGCAATTTCATTTTGAGGACGGCCGCCCGACGCAGGACATCGAGATCAAGTTGGCGCCCGAGCGCATGTGGCCCATGCGGCTCGATCGGCCTGGAAAGCGTGAATGATCTGCAATCGCCTTTTGCTCAACCAGTGAAGGCTTCGGTATGCGCAAGGCTTCAATCATACCTTTCGTTAGTGCGTCTCTTGTTGCACCAGAGCTTGCCATGACTAATAACAACTCCTGCTGTTGCGGAGCCGCAAGATAGTAGCGAATGAAACGTGCATCGAATGCCTTTTGTGCAGGACGAATAATCGCTACATGCTGATTTACACGAGCAGGCAATACATCACTCGGTGCAGAAACACGTGCGACCGAATCTCCCGTGATATTGAGCAAGACATCACCAGCGTTAACAGTTACGCCGTCCAACTTCGTTGCTTGTTCATGTGAGATATATGCGAGGCCCTCAGACTTGAAGCCATCGTTGTAGATGTTCTGGCTTCTAATAAGCCGA
>CAVUEP010000065.1:0-27858 GCA_963740395.1 uncultured beta proteobacterium | reverse complement strand
GACGACGTGCTCAACGGCGGCGCCGGGGACGACACGCTGCTGGGCGGTGTCGGCAACGACGTCTATGTCGTGAATGTCGCGACCGATGTAGTCACGAATTTGCCCAACGAGGGGACCGACACGGTGCTGTCCAGCGCGACCTACACGCTTGGTGAGCACGTCGAGCACCTGACGCTGACCGGCGGCACGGCGATCAACGGCACGGGCAACAGCCTGGATAACGTGCTCACCGGCAACGGCGCCGCCAACGTCTTGATTGGCGGCGCGGGCAACGACACGCTCGACGGCGGCGCGGGCATCGACACGATGCACGGCGGAGCCGGAGACGACATCTATGTCGTCAATGCTGCAGGCGACGTGACAATGGAGAACGCCGACGAGGGCGTGGACACCGTGCGCACATCGGTCACGCGCACCTTGGGCGACAACCTGGAGAACCTGACGCTGACGGGCAGCAACGCCATCAACGCCACCGGCAACGCCCTGAACAACATCCTCACAGGCAACAGCGCAGCCAATGCGCTCAATGGCGCCGCGGGAGCCGACACGCTCATCGGCGGCGCAGGCAACGACACGTACACCGTGGATGACGTGGGCGACCTCGTGATCGAACTCGCCAATGAGGGCACAGACCTGATCAGGAGCAGTGTGACGTGGGCGCTGGGCGATGACGTGGAGAACCTGACCCTGACCGGGAGCATGGCAATCAGCGGCACCGGCAACGGGCTGGACAACGTTCTGACCGGCAACAGCGGCGCCAACACGCTCAGTGGCGGCGCCGGCAACGACACCCTCAACGGCGGCGCGGGCAACGACACGATGCTGGGTGGCACCGGCGACGACACGTATGTGGTCAACGCCACCGGCGACGTGACGACTGAATACGCCGCCGAGGGCATCGACACCGTGCGGTCCTCGGTGACGCGCACCTTGGGCAACGACCTGGAGAACCTGACGCTCACCGGCACCAGCGCACTAAACGGCACCGGCAACACCCTGAACAACGTCCTCACCGGCAACAGCGGCAACAACACCCTGAGCGGCCTGGCCGGGGACGACATCTATGACGGCGGCGCCGGAAACGACACACTGACCGACAACTCGACGACTTCGAACGACATCTACCGCTGGGGAGTGGGCCAGGGCAACGACACGATCAATGACGCCGGCGGCAGTGCTGACCGCATCGAGATCGGTGCCGGCGTCGTCGCTAGCCAAGTTACGCTCACGCGCAGCGGCAACCACCTGCTGGTGGGCATCACCGGCGCCGCCGATGTGCTGACGGTGGCCAACTGGTACGTCGGTACGGCCAACCGCATCGAGGAGATCCGGCTCGCCGACGGCTCGGTAATTGGTGGCGGCTCGGCGCCGCTGTCGATGGCGAGCCCGGAGACCCTGGGCGGTCGAATGTTCCTGCTGAACGATCCCGGGATGTCCATGGTGTCGGCCGACGATGTCGCGCTGACCCACAGCGCGCAGGCTCTGGTCCAAGCGATGGCGCAGTTTCGTGTGAACGAGGAAGTCGACTCATCCTGGCAGCCGAAGGCGCGCTACGACCCGTACCCGATGATGGCGGCCGTTTCCTTGTGACCGAGGCGGGGTGCCGCGCAAGGGCACCCCTCGCCTACAATCGCCAGCGACGGGCCTCCTCGCATGGGAGCGCGCCCAACCGGGTCAGGTGGGGAACCAAGCAGCCCTAAGCGTTGCCACCAGTGCCGAGATCGGGCTCGTCACCCTCCCCCGCATCGCACTGCATCGCGCCCGCGCGTCAGGCCGCAGGCGCGGCACCGCTGTCGTCGTTGGCGGTCGGTACAGAACCCGCCGTCGCGCTGGCTTGCAGCGCCGATTGCAGGTCGCGTGCAGTAGTTGAAAGCACGCGGGCATAGCGCGTCGCGACGCGGTTGACTGCGGCCACTTGCAGTTGGGCCGGGGTCGACAGTGCATCGACCGCCTCGTTGGCGGCACTGGCCACGGCACGCAGCATGTCGTCGTCGCTCTCGATCTGGCGCACCGGCACATCGGCCGGAAGCCTGCGCATCATGTGCAGCACGGCTGCGTCCATGCCCCACCAGCGCGCCACCGCAGCGCCCATGCCTTCGATGTCGGCGCCGAGCACGGCATAGGCTGCCGTCTGCTCGCTCAGCCCGGGCTCGGGCGCGGCGTCGGGCTCGGCGCCGGGCAGCATGACGGGCTGCATCAGTCGTCGCACCTGGGCCATCTCGTCGGCGTAGTGGTACTGCACGACCAGGCGGCCCAGGTTCTGAATCAATGCCACCAGCGACACGACCTCGGCGTCGTAGCCTGCCGGGCGCAGCCACTGCGCCAGGCGGGCGGCGTGCATGGCACGGTCGATGGTCCGTCTCGAGATCGTGCGCGCCGGCGGCATCGAGGGGCCCGGGCCACGCGCGCAGGACATGCGCGCTGCGGCGCACGCCGTCCAGTCCAACCATTGCAATCGCCCGGCGAATCGTCAGCACGGGACCGTTGCCGGAGACCTGCGTGCCGCGCACCTGCGCGCTGTTGACGTTGCGCAGCAATTCAAAACTCAGTGCCGGGTCGCACAGCACGACCTGCGCCAACTCTTCGGTGTGCTGGCGCTCCATCAGCGCCAGCCGTGCGGCCCGCGCGGCGCCGCCCGGCAGCGCGGGCAAGGCGCCGACCTGGCGCACGCGCTCGATCAGCTGTTCATGCGCGTCCACACCTTGGTTGGCGTCGGCTTCGAGCCAGCCTTCGAGGGCGCGCGCCAGCGTGCGCGCATTGCGGTAGCGCTGGCGCGGCTGGCGGTCGGTGGCGCGGTTGGCAATGGTGCGCAGGGGGTCGGGTACCAGGCGCGGCAGGTCCCAGGGCAGGCGCAGGGTCTCGCGTCCGAGGGGCGGCAGCTGCGCAATCACGCGCGCAACGTCAGACTGCTCCAGCGCGGGCGCGCCCGTCAGCAGCCCATGCAGCACGACGCCCATCGCCAGCACGTCGCGCTCGGCATCGTCGCGCGACTGGCGCAGGGTCTCGGCGCCGCGCACCACCGTCGGCTGAGGCTGCGTCGACATCACCCGCAGCGACTTCCAGGCCCAGCACGCGCACCGCGCCGCTGTCGCTCAACGTCAGCAGGAAGGGCTGCAGGTCGCGGTGCGCGACCCCCGCGTCATGCGCGAAGGCGAGCCCGGACAGCGCCTGTGAGATCCAGCGGGCGACATCGGCGCAGACCTCGCCCTCGCGCGGCGCACGGCGCTCGGCCAGCGTCGGACCGATGGCGCCGTCATAGGCGACGAAGGGCCAGTTCTCCTGGGTCCCGACCTCGACCGCATGGGCCAGGTTCGGGTGCGACAAGCGCGTACCGCGACGCGCCTGCTCGAGCCAGACCGCCAGCGCAGCGGGCGTGGCCGGCTGCTGGCGCGGCATCACGAGAGTCAGCTCTTGACGGGTGCTCGGGTCCAGCGCGCGCCAGGCCATGGTGCGCGCGCTGCGGCCAAGCAGTTGATGCAGCTCGAACCGGCCAAGCTTGCGCATCGCGGGCGCGCGCGTGGCAGAGGCGGTCGTGTCAGACATGGGCGAGGTGGCGAGCGAAAGTAACCGGCAATGCGTGCCCCGCGATTGAACCGCGCGCCGCCCTCATGCGAAGCGCAGAACAGGCGTGGAAAAACGGCCCTGACCCGGCTGCAGTTCGGCCGGCCCCCGGGGGTGGCGCTCAGTCGAGCTCGATCAACTCGCCGGCCGCGTTGATGAAAGCGGCGCGTACGACGTCGCCCGGCTGCAACGCCTGCACGGCACGGCGGTAGGCATCGAGCTGTTCCCGGTACGCGGCCTCGAGTTGCGGCGCGCCCGCCAGCTTGTAGTCGAGCACCCACCAGGACGGCGCCCCACCTGCGGTGCATACCAGCCGGTCGATGCGCAGCACCTGGCCGGTCTGCCGTTCGACGCCGGCGACCGGCACCTCGTTGCCGGCCCAGGCCAGGGCCCGCCGATCGAACAGGTGCGCGCACGACGGGCTGCCCAGCACGCGCGCCGCGATGGCCTGCACCGCAGACCCGTCGGCGAGGCCGAACTCAGCTGCCGCTGCGGCGGCCAGATCGGCCAGGCGAGGCGGGTCGGCCGCGGTCGCCCACTCGAGCGCCCGGTGCACCGCCTGGCCCAGGCGCGCGGCGGCATCGTCCTGCGCCGGCAGCGCCTGGGGCACGACCGCAGCCGCGGGCCGGCCCAGCGGCAGGGCGACAAAGCTGGCCTGCGTTGCCGTGGCAGCGGCGACCTGCAGGGCCGTGTCCGGCCAGTCGGCCGCGTGCGGCCCCAGCCGCGACCACCACGAGGGCCGCGGACTCGCGTTCCGCGGTGGCGTTCGACTGACGATCAAGCGTTCTTCAGCCCGCGTCAGCGCCACGTAGAAGGCGTTGAATTCCTCGCGCGTGCGTGCCGCGCGTTCGCTGTCCAGCAGGGCTTGCAGCGACGGCGGGCAGCGCGCTTCGGACGCGACGAAGCCCACGCACGACGGCCGCGCCGCGTCGACCGGCCAGTCGATCAGCAAGGTCGACGTCTCCACACGCGGCGGCTCCGGGTCGGCGTCCATCAGCAGCACGACCCGGGCCTCGAGGCCCTTGGCACCGTGGATCGTCAGCAGACGCACGGCGTCATGCTGTTGCGCGGGCGGCGCCAGCACGCGGCGCTGCCGGAGCGCGCGCACGAAGCTGTAGGGCGAGGCGTAGCGCCCGCCGTCGAGTTCGAGTGCAGCCGCCAGCAGCGCGCGTACGGCTTCCATCGCGCGGGCATGGCGCTCGGGCGGCACCACCGCGGCCAGGCGGGGCAACAGGTCGCCCTGGTGCACGATGCGGTCGAGCAGGTCGTGTGGCGGCAGGGTCGGCGCATCGGCCTGCCACTGCGCCAGCAGCCTGGCGGCGCGCTGCAATGCTGCGCTGGCGTTGGCGTCGGTGGCGCATGCCATCAGGGCCGGCCACCACCCGCCGAGCTCCCGGGCGTTGTTCGCCAGCGCCAGCAGGTCGTCGTCACTCGCGCCGAACAGGGGGCTCTTCAGCGCACGCGCGAGCGACAGCGCCTGGCCTTGCGAGGCCAGGACATCGAGCACGGCCAGCAGGTCCTGCACTTCGGGCAGTTCCGCCAGGCGCAGGTCTTCCGGGGCGACATGCGGCAGGTGCAAGGCCGCCAACGCGTCGGTAGCCTGCGCCAGCACCGAGCGCTTGCGCGCCAGCACCAGGATGTCGCCGGGGGGCACCCCCTCGACGCGGATCAGCGTCTCGACCGCACGCGCGACCTCGCCGGCCTCGGCCTCGCGCAACACCAGCCGGGCCTCGACGCGCGGCGTGCGCAGCGATGCACGCCAGACGCGCTCTGCATCGTCACCCTCGCCGCGCGTGGCCCGGGGCGGCCGTTCGGCGCTCGCCAGTCGCCACACCGCCGGCGCGTCGCCGGGCGGCGATGCGACCTCGGTGCTGTGATCGCGCCAGACAGCCAATGCGCCTTCGCGCGCGGCCTCGCCAAAGACGCCATTGATCGCCGCCACCACGCCGGGCGCGCAGCGGCGCGTGTGGTCGCACGCGGCCAGCGTGCCGCCGAGCGCGTCGACGACGAAACGCTGGGCGGCCTCGAACACGCGCGGCTCGGCGCGGCGAAAGCGGTAGATGCTCTGCTTGGGGTCGCCGACGATGAACAGGCGCGGGCCCGCGCCGCCGCCGCCGGCCCCGGCGTAGGCCGCCAGCCAGCCGTACAGTGCGTGCCACTGCAGTGGGCTGGTGTCCTGGAATTCGTCGATCAGCAGGTGGCCCACGCGCGCGTCCAGACGCTCCTGGACCCAGCCCGACAGTTCGTGGTCGGACAACAGCGCGAGCGCGACGCGCTCCAGATCGACCATGTCGATCAGGCCGCGGCGACGCTTCAGGCTGGCGTACTGTGCGAACAGCACGCGCGACAAACGCGTCATGGCGATGTGGTCCTGATGCGCCTGGACCTGCGCGATCTGCGGCGCCAGCCGTTCCAGGGTCTCGCACAACTGCAGCTGCTGCGGCAGCTCGCCCAGTTGCTTGCGCGGCGTGCCGGTGCCGCCGGCAGTGAACAGCGCCGCGCGCAGACCGAGGTAGGCGGCGAGGTCGTCGGCCAGGGCCAGGCTGTCGATCAGGCCGGCCGCGGCCGCCTGCGCCTGCGCCCTGTGCTTCTCGCGCTCGCTCAGCTGGTGCGCAAGCGAGCGCACGGCCGCGACGATGGTCGCCTCACGGATCTGCGCCGCCGGGTTCGGATCGGGCCCCGGCTCGATGCTCGCCTCGAGCACGCCCACCTCGTCTGCCAGTTCGATTTCGGCCCGCCGCGACAGGGCCTCAGCGAACCAGGCCTCGAGCGCGAAGCGGCCATGGCGCAGACTGAGCATGCGGTAGTCGCACTGCAGGGATGCGTCGGCCAGCACCGCGCGGTGGAACTCCCGCATCAATGCGGGCTGCAGGTCGCTGATGTCCTCCAGCGGCGTCATGTCGGGCGACAGCCCCAGGCTGGCCAACAGGTCGATCGGCGCGGCGCGCACGAGTTGCGCATACCAGGCGTGGAAGGTACGCACCTCGACCGCGCGGCCGCTGGCCAGCACCCGCTCATGCAGGTCGATGTAGGCCTGCGCCTGCGCCTGGGCGGCCTGCGCCGGCACGCCAAACGTGACCAGCTCCGCCGCGGCATCGGCCGGGCTGAGTTGGGCCGCCTCGCGCAGGCACATCGAGAGCCGCGTGCGCATCTCGCCCGCGGCCTTGCGCGTGAACGTGATCGCCAGGATGTCCTGCGGCTGCGCCCCTTCCACCAGCGCGCGCACGATGCGCGCCACCAGCATCCAGGTCTTGCCGGCCCCAGCGCAGGCTTCGACCACGACGTGGCGCCGCGGGTCGCAGGCCACGGCATAGAACGCATCGCGCTCGACGCGGCGACCATCCAGGCTGAACGACGGCGCAACCATGTCTGTCACGCTCGCACGCCGCGCGCATAGCCAAGCACGGGCCGCGGATCGGGCTCCGCCCGGCCGCTGGCGCGGCCCCCTTGAGGGGGAGCGGCGAAGCCGCTTCGGGGGTGGGTCACAACTCCGTCCAATGATCGCGTCGGCACAGCCCGCGCGCATGGCAATGCTCGCAGGACTCGCCCTCCCCGAGCGCGGGCGCGCCGGCGCCCGCGCGCAGGTCGGCCAGGTCCGCTGCCAGGCCCTCGACCAGCAAGGACGCGCTGAGCGCGACGTCCGGGTGCTCGATCTCGCGCGGCGGTTTGCGCTCGTCGATCGCGAGGTAGACCGCTCGCGGCGGCGGCTCGTGAGGCTCGTCGGTCAGCAGCACCGCGTAAAACGCAAGCTGCGTGTCCTCCAACGGCTCGCGCACCCGCTTGCTCAGCTTGTCCGCGTTGCCGGTCTTGTAGTCGATCAGCATCGCGCCGCCGTCGGGCCCCGTGTCGATGCGGTCCAGTCGACCGTCGAGCACCAGGCCGTCGAGGTCCGGCGGCGCGCAGCGGCGTTCGAGTTCGCCACCGGCAAAGCGCCAGCCCTGCGCGTCACGCTCATGCAGCCACGCCAGGTAATGCTCGGCGACGCTGTCGAACGCGGCGTGAAACGGCCAATGCGCCGCCGCGTCAAGCGCCAGGTCTTGCTGCACAGCGGCTGCCGCGGCAAGCAATTGCCCGCGGTCGTCGCGGCCGTCGCGCTCGCTGTGAAAGCGATGCAGCACCGCATGCAACCAGCGTCCATGGTCGCTCTTGTCGAGAGCGGCGTCGAGTTCGCTGCTCTCGCCCAGGCCCAATGCCACACGGGCAAAGAAGCGATAAGGACAGGCGCGCAGCGCTTCCACCGCCGAGGCCGACAGGCGCGGAGGCAGGTGCTGTGCCATCGTCGGCGCGGGGCGCGACAACGGCAGCCGTTCGACCTGCGCCCGTGGAAGCACCACCCGCGCATGCGCGGGAATCGCCTGCCGCGCCCGGCGCCGCGCATGCCAGGCGAGTTCGACCAGCGGACTGATCGACAAGGGCTCGTCGCCGTCGTGGCTTCGGTGCAGCAGGTGCAGATTCGGCGCGCGCAGCAGTTGGGCGAACGCCAGGGCCTCCCGCTCACGCCGCAACGAGGCCTCGGGGATACCGAAATCGCGTGCCACGGCGTCAGGCATCAGGGACGGCAGCACGGCTGCGGCGCCCAGGTGCTGATCGTCGCAGCCCGGCATGACCACGGCACCGAAGGGCCGCAGGGCCGCGCGCGCGAGCGGCGTGACCACGACCTGCGCCTGGTCAGCCGCGGCGAGCACGAAGCTCGACGCCTCGAGCGTGGCGTCGACCCACGCCGTGAAGGCCTGGAGGTCGAACGCCGTCGCGTCGGCGGCATCGCGCCAAGCGGCCGAACCCGGCGCAGCGTCCAGGTGCAGTGCAGACAGCAACTCGCGTCCCGCCGGGTCTGTCGCTAGCAGGGCCATCAGCGCCGGTGCTGCGGTGCGCAACGCCATGGTCCAGGCCGACAGGCGGCGCTTGCCCGCGCCACGCAAGGCGACCAGACGCTGCTCCAGGTCATGCAAAGCGTCCAGGGCGCGGTCGCTCGGTTCGCGCTCGCGGCGCCAGGCATCCTCGAGGGCCTCCGCGGCCACGGGCGCCTCGACCTTGAGCGCCTCGACCAGGGTGTCCCGGCCCGCACCGGGCACGGCCGCGCGCAGCAAGGACATCAGGTGCGCAGCGGCGCGCGTTGTCGACAAGGTCCAGCCGGTTTCGTCGACGAGGCGGACGCCGGCACGATCGAGCAAGGCGCAGACACGGCGCACGACCAGCCGGTCCTGGGCGATCAGGGCGACCGGTTCCTGGCCGCGCTCCAGGGCCGCCAGCACCGCCAGCGCCGCCGCGCAGGCTTCATCCTCGAGCGACTCTGCGGTCGACACGCGTGGCGCCGGTAGCGAGGCCGACGCTTCGAAGGGCCCAGCCGGCGCGGGAGAGGCGTCAAGCGACAGCGCCGGGACGTCGTCGGCCAGCGCCTGCGCGAGCAACTGGTTTGTGAACGCATCCTCGCCCACGGCGTGCATGGCGATCCAGGCCGACGGACGCAGCGCCCACAAGGCGTCGGTGTCCGGTGCGTCGGCAGCGGCGGCCCATTCGAGTGCCAGACGCACCAGCCAGCGCTCGGTCGCGCCGGGACCCGTCACGGCGGGCAAGGCAGCACGCAGGCGCTCCCACCAGTCGGTTCGACGGCCCGGCGGTTGAGCTGCCGCGGCGAGCTGCAGGGCGTCGGCCGTCGCGGCCAGCGCGTCGACCGCGGCGTCGAATGCTCGCGGGTCGCGAGCGGCCAAGGCGCGGCCCATGGCCTGCCCGCGCAACAAGGTCGCCACGTTGAGCCTGTCGACGCCGCGATCGCCGCACGGTGCGCCGGCCCGCGCCGGCGGTCGCGGCCCGACGCTGGCCGCCAACGTCGACAAGGTCTCGATGCGTGGCTGCCACCCGCCCAGGCCGGCAAATGCTGCGCGGGCGTGGCTCAGCAGGCTGGCGTGGGGCAGCAACAGGATGGCGTCGCGCGCGGGGGCACCAGCCTGGTTCAGCCAACACGCCGATTCCCGCGCCAGCGCGGGCCAGAAGTCTCTGTCGACAGGGCCGCAGTCGAGCCGGTGGCGGGCTAACGGTGTCATTGAGAAACTCAAGGGCTCGCGGCGCGGACCAAATGGATGCTTGTGTCAGAATGATTGTGCCCTGTGCCGCCAAAGTCGCCCGGGCTCTGAGGACCACCCACCATGAGCAGTGAATTGATCAAACATGTCTCCGACGCGTCCTTCGAGGCCGACGTCCTGAAGTCCGGCACACCGGTGCTGGTGGACTATTGGGCCGAATGGTGCGGCCCGTGCAAGATGATTGCGCCGCTCCTCGACGAGGTGTCCAAGGACTACAGCGGCCGCCTGCAGATCGCCAAGATGAACGTCGACGAGAATCGCGACGTGCCCGCCAAGTTCGGCATCCGGGGCATTCCCACACTGATGCTGTTCAAGGACGGCCAGCTGGCGGCGACCAAGGTCGGCATGCTGTCGAAATCACAGTTGACGTCCTTCATCGACGGTCATCTATAATCTGCGCATTGCCGTGGCGGCCCACGCCGCCCCGGATTGAGATTGCCACCGCGCCCTGTGCGTTTGCCGGTAGACGGCACCAGGCCCGCGGTTTCGGCCCCCACCCCTGCTTAGAGTCAAACGGTCGCGCCACCCGCGCGTCGAGTGCCCCAGCAGGGGCCGCACCCTGAGGTTTCCAATGGGGTCGATCCATCCGGCACGCTGCCTGGCAAGGCCCGTGTCACCCTGAAGGTTGGCCAACGCCATGCATCTGTCAGAACTGAAAGCGCAGCACGTCTCAGAGCTCATAAAAATGGGCGACGAGCTGGAGATCGAGAACGTCGCTCGTCTGCGCAAGCAGGAGTTGATGTTCGCGATCATGAAGAAGCGCGCCAAGGGCGGCGAGCAGGTCTTCGGCGACGGCGTGCTCGAAGTGCTGCCCGACGGCTTCGGCTTCCTGCGCTCGATCGAGGCCAGCTACATGGCCTCGCACCGACGACATCTACCTCAGCCCGAGCCAGATCCGCCGCTTCAACCTGCACACCGGCGACATGGTCGAAGGCGAAGTGCGCGTACCCAAGGACGGCGAGCGCTACTTTGCCCTGGTCAAGGTCGACCGGGTCAACGGCCTGCTGCCCGAGGAGAGCAAGCACAAGATCATGTTCGAGAACTTGACGCCGCTGTTCCCGAAGGAACAGTTCAAGCTCGAACGCGAGATCAAGAGCGAAGAGAACATCACCAGCCGCATCATCGACCTGATCGCCCCGCTGGGCAAAGGCCAGCGCGCGCTGCTGGTGTCGCAGCCCAAGAGCGGCAAGACGGTGATGATGCAGCACTTCGCGCACGCCATCGTCGCGAACCACCCCGACGTGCACCTGATCGTGCTGCTGGTCGACGAGCGCCCCGAGGAAGTGACCGAAATGCAGCGCACGGTGCGCGGCGAGGTCATCAGCTCGACCTTCGACGAGCCCGCCGCACGCCACGTGCAGGTGGCCGAAATGGTGATCGAGCGCGCCAAGCGCCTGGTCGAGATGAAGAAGGACGTGGTGATCCTGCTCGACTCGATCACGCGTCTGGCACGGGCCTACAACAACGTCCTGCCCTCGTCGGGCAAGGTGCTCACCGGCGGCGTCGACGCCAATGCCCTGCAGCGGCCCAAGCGCTTCTTCGGTGCGGCGCGCAATGTCGAGGAAGGCGGCTCGCTGACCATCATCGGCACCGCGCTGGTCGACACCGGCTCGCGCATGGACGAGGTCATCTACGAAGAGTTCAAGGGCACGGGAAACTGCGAGATCTATCTGGATCGGCGCATGTCAGAGAAGCGTGTCTACCCGTCGATCCTGCTCAACAAGAGCGGCACGCGGCGCGAGGAACTGCTGCTCAAGCCTGAAATCCTGCAGAAGACCTGGATCCTGCGCAAACTGCTCTACCCGATGGACGAGATCGAGGCGATGGAGTTCATCCTGGACAAGATGAAGGCCAGCAAGAACAACCTCGACTTCTTCGACATGATGCGCCGCGGCGGCTGACTGACGGCGCCGAGGGAGGCGCCCGCGCGCCGCCCTGGCTATAATTTGCGGTTTTCCGCTCCGGCAAGTGCGTCACTGCGTGGCGTGGCTACCCAAACCCAAGCGAGAGGTTCCCATGAAAGAAGGCATTCACCCGGCATATCGCGACGTCTGTTTCGTCGATCTGTCCAACGGTTTCAAGTTCGTCACGCGCTCCTGCGCGCAGACCAAGGAAATGATCACGATGGATGACGGCCGCGAGTTGCCGCTGTTCAAGGTCGAGACGACCAGCGAGTCGCATCCGTTCTATACCGGCACGCAGAAGAGCATCGACAACCTCGGTGGCCGTGTCGAGAAGTTCCGCAACAAGTTCGCCAAGCTCACCGCCAAGAAGTGATCGTCTGCATGGCAGGCACGACAAGGGCAGCCTCGGCTGCCTTTCTTTTTGCCCACGGGGCATGATCGGGTCGTGACCTCGATTCCCTCCCCGGCCCTGGTGACGCAGCGCGCCGTGCAGCGCCTGCCGCGTTTGGCCCTGGTGTTGCTGTGTGCCGCGTACGTGCTGCCTGGCCTGTTCGGGCGCGACCCCTGGCGCCACGCCGACCAGACCGCTTTCGGCTACATGCTCGCCATGGCCGAGGGCCGCACAGCCTGGTTGGCGCCGACCATCGGCGGCCTGCTGCCCGAGAACGCGCTGCTGCCGCACTGGCTTGGCGCGGCCAGCATCTGGCTGCTGGCACCGATGGTCGACGCCCCGATGGCCGCACGCGTCCCGTTCGGCCTGCTGTTGGCCGGGGTGCTGGTGCTGACCTGGTACACCACGTTCCAACTTGCCCGCACCGAGGCGGCGCAACCTGTGGCATTCGCCTTCGGCGGCGAGGCCCATCCGGTGGACTATGCCCGCGCGATGGCCGACGGCGCATTGCTCGCGCTGATCGCCTCGCTGGGCTTGCTGCAACTCGGTCACGAGACGACGCCGGAATTGGCGCAGTTGTTCGCTGCCGCGCTGGCGCTCTGGGCCTGCGCGGCGGCGCCTTATCGACGCTGGCGTGCGCGCACGGCCGTGCTGCTGGGCCTGCCGTTGATGGCAGCCTCTGGCGCACCCACCATGGCGGTCCTGTTCGGCACCCTGGCCATCGTCATCAGCGCACGCTCGAGTTTCGCGGCCGCGCGCAACTTTGCCGGCTGGCTCGCATCGGCGACGCTGCTGGCCGCGCTCGCGGCCATCGGCTTGGACACCTGGGCCTGGCGCGTCGAGTTCCAGGCCAATGTCGCGCAAGGCGCGCAATTGATGCGGCTGTGGCTGTGGTTCCTGTGGCCCGTCTGGCTGCTGGCGCTATGGGCCCTGTGGCGCTGGCGCGGACATTTGAACAAGCGCCACATGGCGCTGCCGCTTGCCTTGTCCGCGGTGTCCCTGCTGGCCTGCATTGCCGGCGGCGGCTTCGATCGCGCCCTGATGATCGGCCTGCCCGGTTTTGCAGCGCTCGCTGCCTTTGCGCTGCCGACGCTGCAGCGTGGCACGAGTGCAGCCGTCGACTGGTTCTCGGTCTTCTTCTTCACGTTCGCCGCGCTGGCGATCTGGGTCATCTACGCGGCGATGCTCACGGGCGAGCCCGCGCGGATCGCCGCCAATGTCGCCAAGCTGGCGCCCGGCTTCACGATGCCGTTCTCACTGCCGCGCTTCGCGCTGGCGGTGGCGGGCACGGTGGCATGGCTGGCGCTGGTGCGCTGGCGTACCGGACGGCACCAGCACGCCCTCTGGAAGAGCCTGGTGCTGCCCGCTGGCGGCGTCGCGCTGGCCTGGCTGTTGTTGATGACGCTCTGGCTGCCGCTGCTCGACTACGCACGCAGCAATCGGCCTTGGGTCGAGCGCCTGGCGCCGCATGTGCCTGCCGGCGCGTGCGTCGCCGCGCCGGGCTATCCGCGTTCGGCGCTGGCCGCGCTCGAGCAGTACGGACGATGGCCTGTCGATGCCAGCCAGGACGCACTCGAGACCTGCGCGGTGCGACTGATGCAGGAAAGCCGCTTTCAGCCTCGATTGAGCCCGCCCGCCGGCTGGGACGAGGTCGCCCGGGTCAGGCGGCCGACTGACCGCGATGAGATGACGGTGGTGCTGCACCGCTCTCGTTGAAGTGCTCCGCAGCGGCTCGCGCCTCGGTGGTGCGCACCCGCGCCGCTGGCAAGATCAACCTGAAACTTGACCCCTGCCCGAGCTCGCTTTGCATGTCGAGCTCGCCACCATGTCGCTGCGCCACATGTTTGACGATGGTCAGCCCCAGCCCGGTGCCTCCCGTCTCGCGCGTGCGGCTGCCATCGACGCGGTAGAAGCGCTCGGTCAGCCGCGGCAGCTGCTCGCGCCCGATGCCGATGCCCGTGTCGCGCACCTCGAATTCTGCGCAGCCGTCCTGGTCGCGAATTCGCCATTCGATCTTGATCGATCCGCCGCTGGGCGTGTAGCGAATGGCGTTGGTGACGAGGTTGCCCATGGCACTGGCCAGTTCGCTTTCGCTGCCGGCCACCTCGCAGCCCGGCAACGCCGACAGCTCGATGCGGTGGCGCCCCGCCGACAGCAGCTGCGCATCGGCCAGCACCTGGGCCAGCAAAGGGTCCATCGCCAACCAGCGATCGGGCAGTGGCCGCGCACTGCCTTCGAGTTGTGCCAGTGTCAGCAGATCGTCGACCAGCGCCTGGATGCGGTCGGTCTGCTGCCGCATCAGGCCCAGTACGCGCTGCTGCTCGGCAGCATCCAGCGGCACGCTGGAGAGGGTTTCGACGAAGCCCGCCAGCACCGTCAACGGCGTGCGGATTTCGTGCGACGCGTTGGCGACAAAGTCGCGGCGCATGGCGTCGGTGCGCTCGCGCTCGGTGATGTCCTGCGACAGCACGAGCTTGGAATCGTCGCCATAGCTTCGCAAGAGCACCGAGAGCCGGGCGCGACCGTCCGGGCTGGCGATGACGACGGGCTCGTCGAAATGCCCCTGCTGAAGGTGCGCGACGAAGGCCGGCGAGCGCACCAGATTGGTCACGCGCTGCAGGCGGTCGCGCTCGGGATCGATGCCGAAATGGTCGGCCGCCTGCGAGTTGCACCAGGTGATCTGGTCGTTGGCGTCGAGCATCATGACGCCGTTGGGCGACGCCTCGATGGCCGAGAGGAACTGCTGCAGGCGATCACGCTCGTGCACGATCTCGCGTTCGCGCATGCGCAGCAGGCGCTCGATGCGGTAGGCCAGATCACCCCAGAGACCCGTGTGTCGCGGCGCCGGCTGCTCCTGTGCGCCGCGCAGCCAGGCGCGCAGTCGGCGCGCGCGCCAGGCGTCGCGCAAGGTCGCGATGGCGATGCCGGCCGTGGCACCGGACACGGCGCCGAGCAGCGGCCATCGCAGGACGCTGCCGACGACCCAGCCCAACGCAGCACCGAGTGCGAGGACCATCAGCACGCCGGCCAGGCGCAACAGCATCAGGGTCACGGGTCGACCTTCAAGCTACGCGCTGCGGTGTTCGATCGCAAGTCCTGGGCACTCACGCAGACTGCGACTTGGCCTGCGTCAGTCGATAGCCGGCGCCACGAACGGTCTCGACGAACTGCGCGGCGTTGACGGGCGCCAGCGCGTCGCGCAAACGCTTGATGTGGACGTCGACGGTGCGCTCCTCGATGTAGACATGGTCGCCCCAGACGCGGTCCAGCAACTGGGTGCGGCTGTGGACGCGCTCGGGATGCGTCATCAGGAAGTGCAGCAGACGGAACTCGGTCGGCCCGACCTTGACCTCGCGCGTCGCGCCGTCGACCTCGCGCGTCACGCGCCGTGTGCCCGGGTCGAGCCGCAGGCCCGCCAGCTCGACCGCCTCGTCGAGCGCTTGCGGCGCCTTGCGTCGCAGCACCGCACGAATGCGCGCCAGCATCTCCTTGGGCGAGAACGGTTTGGTCAGGTAGTCATCGGCCCCACCGTCGAGACCGGCGAGTTTGTCGCTCTCCTGCGAGCGCGCCGTCAGCATGATGATCGGCAACGCCCGCGTGCGCGGGTCGGCACGCCAGGACTTGGCCAGCGCCAGGCCGGATCTGCCCGGCAGCATCCAGTCCAGCAGCACCAGGTCCGGCAGCATGCGGTCGACGCTCTGCATCGCTGCCTCGCCATCGCCGACGAGGTCCACGTCGTGGCCGGCGTGGCGCAGGTTGATCGCCACCAGTTCGGCGATCGCGGGCTCGTCCTCGACGACCAGGATGCGGCTCATCGCACGGCGACAGCCACCGCTTCGACCGAGCTGTGACGCACATCGGTGCCCTTGACCACGTAGATGATGGCCTCGGCCAGGTTCTTTGCATGGTCGCCGACGCGCTCGATCGCCTTGGCGACGAAGATCATGTCGATGCTGGCCGAGATCGTGCGCGGGTCTTCCATCATGTAGGTGATGAGCTTGCGCAACAGACCCTCGAATTCGCGGTCGATCTGGTCGTCGGCGCGCAACACTTCCAGGGCCTGCGCCGTATCCAGGCGTGCGAACGCGTCGAGAGCCTTGCGCAGCTGGGCAATCGCCAGGTCGGACTCGACCGTGAGATCGCCCATCGGCAGGCGCAGGTGGCTGGAGACGCCGCTGTTGACCAGGCGCTGCACGGCTCGGGCAATTCGCGCCGCTTCGTCGCCAACCCGCTCCAGGTTCGCAATGGTCCGGCTGATCGAGATCAGCAGCCGCAGGTCGCGCGCGGTGGGCTGGCGCCGCGCGATGATGGCCGAGAGGTCGCGGTCGATCTCCATTTCCATGACGTTGACGCGCTCCTCGACCAGGAGCACCTGCGCCGCAGCGTCGCCATCGAGCGCCGTCAGCGCCGCGACGCCTTGCGCGACCTGCGACTCCACCAGGCCGCCCATCTCGAGCACGCGCCCGGAAATGCCTGACAACTCAGCGTCGAATTGGGTCGAGAGGTGCTTTTCAGTCATCGAAGTTCCTCAGCCGAAGCGGCCGGTGATGTAGTCCTCGGTGTCACGCTTCTTGGGCTTCATGAAGAGTTCGGCGGTCGGGCCGAACTCGATCAAGTCGCCCAGGTACATGTAGGCGGTGTAGTCTGAGCAACGCGCCGCCTGCTGCATATTGTGCGTAACGATGACCACGGTGTAGTCGGCCTTCAGTTCGTGGATCAGTTCCTCGATCTTGCCTGTGGAGATCGGGTCGAGTGCCGAGCAGGGTTCATCGAGCAGCATCACCTCGGGTTTGATGGCGATGCCGCGGGCGATGCACAGGCGCTGCTGCTGGCCGCCCGAGAGGCCCGAGCCGCTCTGGCCCAGCTTGTCCTTGACCTCGCCCCACAGCGCGGCCTTTTTCAGCGCCCATTCGACACGCTCGTCCATCTCGACACGCGGCAGCGCTTCGAAGAGGCGCACGCCGAAGGCGATGTTGTCGTAGATCGACATCGGAAACGGTGTCGGTTTCTGAAACACCATGCCGATCTTGGCGCGGATCAGGCTGACGTCGAGCTTGGAGCGCAGGATGTCATCGCCGTCGAGGAGCACCTGACCTTCGGCGCGCTGCTCCGGATAGAGCTCGAACATGCGGTTGAAGCAGCGCAGCAAGGTGCTCTTGCCACAGCCCGAAGGGCCGATGAAGGCGGTGACCTTGTGCTCCGGAATATCCAGATTGATGTCCTTGAGCGCCAGGAAGTTGCCGTAGTAGAAGTTCAGGTCGCGGACCGAAAGCTTGGCCTTCTCGGTCAGGGG
This sequence comes from uncultured beta proteobacterium, assembly GCA_963740395.1. Lineage (GTDB taxonomy): Bacteria > Pseudomonadota > Gammaproteobacteria > Burkholderiales > Burkholderiaceae_C > CADEEN01. Next base: position 10,629 of record CAVUEP010000065.1, on the reverse strand, counting down.
CAGATTGACTTTGGCATCCATGCGCCGGGTCTCAGTGTTTGTTGCGGAACAGCACGCGGGCCAGGATATTCAGCGCCAGCACGCCCAGCGTGATCAGGAAAACGCCCGTCCAGGCGAGCTTCTGCCAGTTCTCGTACGGGCTCATCGCGAACTTGAAGATCGTCACCGGCAGGCTGGCCATCGGCTCGCGCAGGTCGTTGGTCCAGAACTGATTCGACAGGGCCGTGAACAGCAGCGGCGCGGTTTCTCCCGCAATTCGCGCCAGTGCCAGGAGAACGCCCGTGATCACGCCGGCCCGCGCGGCCTTCAGCGTCACGGAATAGATGACCTTCCACTTGGGTGTGCCCAGCGCATACGCGGCCTCGCGCAAGGCATTCGGAATCAGCGCCAGCATGTTCTGGGTCTGGCGTATCACGACCGGGATCACGATCAACGCCAGCGCCAGCACGCCGGCGAGTGCGGAGAAGCTCTTCAGCCGCGCCACCACCACGGCATAGATGAACAGACCCACAACGATCGACGGCGCCGACAGCAGGATGTCGTTGATGAAACCGGTGATGCTGCCCAGCCAGGTCTTCTGGCCGTATTCGGCGAGGTAGATGCCCGCCAGGATGCCGATCGGCGTGCCCAGCGCGGTGGCCAGGCCCACCATCACGACGGAGCCAAAGATGGCATTGGCCAGGCCGCCGGTTTCGGCCAGCGGCGGCGGTGTCATCTCGGTGAAGACCGTCAGGCTCAGCCCGCCAATGCCCAGGTAGACCGTCTCGAACAGGATCCAGGCCAGCCAGACCAGGCCGAACGACATTGCCAGCAGCGACAGCGTCAGGGCGATGACGTTGGTGCGCCGCCGCGACCGGTGCTTGGCCATCCGGCTGGCAGAGATGTCGGTCATGTGCGGCTGCCCTCGCCCTTCTTGAGCTGCGACAGCAACAGCTTGGACAGCGCCAGCACGACGAAGGTGATGAAGAACAGGACCAGGCCGAGATAGATCAGCGAGGCCTGATGCAGACCCGCACCGGCCTCGGCAAATTCGTTGGCCAGTGCCGAGGTGATGCTGTTGGCGGCCTCGAACAGTGATAGCGAATCGAGCTGGTTGAAGTTGCCGATGACGAACGTCACGGCCATCGTTTCGCCCAGGGCGCGACCCAGTCCCAACATGATGCCGCCCACGACCCCCGTCTTGGTGTAGGGCAACACGACGTTCCAGACCACTTCCCAGGTCGTCGCGCCCAAGCCATAGGCTGACTCCTTCAGCAGCGCGGGCGTGACCTCGAACACGTCGCGCATCACCGACGCGATGAAGGGGATGACCATGATCGCCAGGATGATCCCCGCCGAAAGCAGCCCGATCCCGACCGGCGGGCCCGACACCAGCGCGCCGAGGTAGGGCGTGCCCGCGAAAAGCGCCTGCAGTGGCTGCTGGACGTAGGTCGCCAGGATCGGACCGAACACGAGCAGCCCCCACATGCCGTAGACGATCGACGGCACCGCGGCCAGCAATTCGATGGCGATGCCCAGCGGACGCTTCAACCAGCCCGGCGACAACTCGGTCAGGAACAGGGCGATGCCAAAGCTCACCGGTACCGCGATCAGCAGCGCGATGAACGAGGTCATCAGCGTGCCGTAGATCATCACCAGGCCGCCGAACTTCTCCTGCACCGGGTCCCAATCCTTGCTGACCAGGAAACCGAGGCCGAACTCCTGGATCGCAGGCGCCGCCCCGATGACCAGCGAAACGATGATGCCGGCCAGCAGGGCCAGGGTCAGCCAGGCCGCGCCTGTTGCCAGCACCGCAAAGACGGCGTCGGCCCAAGGCGCCACAACGCGGCGTTCTGGCCGGCGGCCTTGCGGCGCCACATGCTGCATGCTGATCACTGGGTCCCGTGGAGTGTCGGGCAGTGTAGCGGCCAGGGTTGCCGGCCGACCCGGTGCCGGGCCACCTGCACTGAGCCGCGCCTCACTTGTAGGCGATGGACTTGCCCGAACCGTCCTTGATGGCGTCGGACCACTGCTTGCGCACCAGCGCCTTGACCGAGTCCGGCAGCGGCACGTAGTCAAGGTCGTCAGCCATCTTGTCGCCGTTGGCGTAGGCCCAGTCGAAGAACTTCAGGGCGTTGGAACCCGTGGCTGGCTTGTCCTGCTGGCGGTACATGAGGATGAACGTCGAACTGGTCAGCGGCCAGGTGGCCTTGCCTGGTTTGTCGGTCATGTCCTGCGAAAAGCTCTTGGACCAGTCGACGCCGGCCGCGGCGGCCTTGAAGCTGTCGTCGGTGGGCGAGACGAAGGCGCCATCCTTGTTGCGCAACTGCACGTAGGACATCTTGTTCTGCTTGGCGTAGGCGTACTCGACGTAGCCGATCGAGTTGGGCAGGCGCTGCACGAACGCCGACACGCCTTCGTTGCCCTTGCCGCCGGCGCCGGTGGGCCAGTTCACCGCCGTGCCTTCGCCCACCTTGGCCTTCCACTCGGCGTTCACCTTGGACAGGTAGTTGGTGAAGATGTAGCTGGTGCCCGAACCGTCGGCGCGGCGCACGACGGCGATCGCCGCGTCAGGCAGCGGCACGCCGGCGTTCAATGACGCAATTGCCGCGTCATTCCACTTGGTGACCTTGCCCAGGTAGATGTCGCCGAGGACAGCACCCGTGAGCTTGATCTGCCCCGGCGCAATGCCCTTGATGTTGACGACGGGCACGACGCCCCCGATCACGGTCGGGAACTGGATCATGCCGTCCTTGGCCAGTTCTTCGTCGGTCAGCGGCGCATCGCTGGCGCCGAAGTCCACGGTCTTGGCCTTGATCTGGCGCACGCCCGCGCCTGAGCCGACAGACTGGTAGTTGATGCGCGCGCCGGTGGCCTTGTGGTACGCGTCAGCCCACTTGGCGTAGATGGGGGCCGGGAATGAGGCACCGGCGCCCGTGACGTCTTGGGCGGATGCACAGGTCGCGGCAAGTGTCGCCATGGCGAGCGCGACGGTGCGAATCGATGCGATGTTCATGAAGGACCTTTCTGTTCTGCGCCCGCAGCGTGCGAAGGTGGCTGCGGGTCTGTTGGCACTCTAGCGCGGCCATATGTCAGCCACGTGACAACGCCGACGCTCGACTCGCCATCGGGCGCGCCGCGCGGGGGCTTGCCAAGGCCCCGGCCCACGCCCTGGGTGCCCTCAGGTGCGTGCCGCCGCGGCCAGGCGCTCCGCGCAGGCACGGGCCTGCGCCGCGTCGCGCGCCTCGACCATCACGCGCAGCACGGGCTCGGTTCCCGAGGCGCGGATCAGCACCCTGCCAGCCTCGCCCAGTTCGCGCTCGGTGCTCGCCTGCGCCTCGCCCAGGCGCTTGTTGCTGCGATGATCGCTGCCGGCCGCCACGCGCACATTGATGAGCACCTGCGGAAACAGCGTCACCGGCGCCAGCATCTGCGCCAGTGACTTGCCCGAGGTCAGCACGGCCTGCAGCACCTGCAAGGCGCTGATGATGCCGTCGCCGGTGGTGTGCTTGTCCAGAGCCAGCAGGTGGCCCGAGCCTTCGCCGCCGAGTTGCCAGCCACGCGCCGTCAATTCCTCGAGGACATAGCGGTCGCCGACCTTGGCGCGCACCAGCTCGACGCCGAGATCACGCAGCGCCAGCTCCACGGCCATGTTGGTCATCAGGGTGCCGACCACGCCGGGTACCGACTGGCCGCGGGCCAGGCGATCTGCCACCATCACATAAAGCAGCTCGTCGCCGTTGAACAGGCGCCCGCTGGCGTCTACCAACTGCAGGCGATCGGCATCACCGTCGAGCGCGATGCCGTAGTCGGCGCGATGCTCGGCCACGGCAGCGACCAAGGCGACCGGCGATGTGGCGCCCACACCCGCATTGATGTTCAACCCGTCGGGCGCACAACCAATTCGGATGACTTCGGCGCCCAGTTCGTGGAACACGTCCGGTGCCACGGTGTAGGCGGCACCATGGGCGCCATCGACCACCAACGTCAGCCCCTTCAGCGACAGATCGCTGCCAACCGTGCTCTTGCAGAACTCGACGTAGCGCCCCCCGGCGTCGTCGATGCGGCGCGCCTTGCCCAGGCCGGCCGAGTCCGACCATTGCGGCGTTTCGAGCAGGGCGGCCTCGACTGCCAGCTCCCACGCGTCGGGCAGCTTCTGGCCGCTGGCGGAAAAGAACTTGATGCCGTTGTCTGCGAAGGCGTTGTGCGAGGCGCTGATGACCACCCCGAGATCCAGCCGCAAGGCGCGCGTGAGGTAGGCCACGCCGGGCGTTGGCAGCGGCCCCGAGAGCAAGGTGTCCACGCCCGCCGACGCGAAGCCGGCTTCAAGCGCGGACTCGATCATGTAGCCCGAGATCCGCGTGTCCTTGCCGATCACGACTGCGGGTCGCGCCGACGACCGCTTGAGCACGCGACCGACCGCATGGCCCAGGCGCAGCATGAAATCAGGCGTGATCGGTTCCTGCCCGACCGTGCCACGGATGCCGTCGGTGCCGAAGTAGCGTCTGCTCATTGTTCCTCCCCCTCGTCGTTATCGCCGACCGCGTGCCATAAGGCCAGCGCATCGACCGTCGCCGCCACGTCGTGCACGCGCACTATGCGCGCCCCGCGCTGCACCGCGATCAATGCCGCAGCCACGCTGAGCATCAACCGGTCTTGCACGCCCCGACCGGTCAGGCTGCCGAGCGTCGACTTGCGTGACCAGCCCACCAGCAGCGGCGCCCCGATCGCGAGCAGACGCCGTTGGTGGCGCAGCAGGGCCAGATTGTGCGCGACAGTCTTGCCGAAACCGATCCCCGGATCGACAACGATGCGCTCCGATGCGATCCCGCGCGCGCGCAGCACGGCGCGACGCGCGCCGAGAAATTCACACACCTCGGCAACGACATCACCATAGGCCGGTGCGGACTGCATCGTTCCCGGCTCGCCCTGCATGTGCATCAGGCACACACCGGCGCTGGCGTGGGACGCCAACGCATCGAGCGCGCCCGCGCGCTGCAAGGCGCGCACGTCGTTGACGATGTCCACGCCGAGGTCGAGCGCGGCGCGCATCACGAGGGGTTGACTGGTATCGACCGAGACCGGCACACCCAGCGTCACGGCATGGCGCAGCACCGGCAGCACGCGCTGCAACTCCTCCTCTGCGCTGGGCTGCCGCGACCCGGGTCGGGTCGACTCACCGCCGATGTCCAGGATATGGGCACCCTCGCGCAGCATGGCGTCGCAGCGCATGATCGCGCTCGCGGCGTCGGCCGTCTGGCCGGCGTCCGAGAACGAGTCGGGCGTGACATTGACGATCGCCATCACCCTCGGTTGCCCGAGGTCAACGGCAAAGCGGCTGGTACGCCACATGTTCATGGCATCAAGACGAACGGGGCCGAAGCCCCGTTGCGCAATCCCGCATGACGCTCTCAGGCCGTCGCGGCAGCCTCGTCGGTACCCACCGCAGGCGCGCCCCCACCGCTCTTGGGCGGCGGCGAGGTCGGCCAGTCCTTGGGCGCGCGCGGCGGCTTGCCGTTCATGATGTCATCGATCTGGTCGGAATCGATGGTTTCCCATTCGAGAAGGGCACTTGCCATTGCGTGCATCTTGTCCTGGTTGTCTTCGATCAGCTTGCGCGCGACGGCGTACTGCTCATCGATGATGCGGCGGATCACGAGGTCGACCTTGCGCATCGTCTCTTCGGACATGGTCGTGGTCTTCGTTACCGAGCGCCCGAGGAAGACCTCGCCCTCGTTCTCGGCGTAGACCATCGGGCCCAGCTCGTCGGTCATGCCGTAGCGCGTGACCATGTCGCGCGCGATCGCAGTGGCGCGCTCGAAGTCGTTGCTGGCGCCAGTGGTCATCTGGTGCATGAACACCTCTTCGGCGATGCGCCCGCCGAACAGCACGCTGATCGTCGAGAGCATGCGCTCCTTGTCCAGGCTGTAGCGGTCGCCCTCGGGCAACTGCATCGTCACACCCAGCGCCCGGCCGCGCGGTATCACGGTGACCTTGTGCACCGGGTCGGTCTTGGGCAGCAGCTTGGCCACCAACGCGTGACCAGACTCGTGGTACGCCGTGTTCTTGCGCTCTTCCTCGGGCATGACCATGCTCTTGCGCTCGGGGCCCATCATGATCTTGTCCTTGGCCTTCTCGAAGTCGACCATCTCGACCACGCGCCCGTTGCGGCGCGCGGCGAACAGGGCCGCCTCGTTGACCAGGTTGGCGAGGTCGGCGCCCGAGAAGCCGGGTGTGCCGCGAGCCAGCAGGTCGGCACGGATGTCCTGGCCCACCGGCACCTTGCGCATGTGCACGTTGAGGATCGCCTCGCGACCGCGCACGTCGGGCAGCGACACGAACACCTGGCGGTCGAATCGGCCCGGACGCAACAGCGCCGGGTCCAGGATGTCGGGTCGGTTGGTCGCGGCCATCACGATCACGCCGACGTTGGTCTCGAAGCCGTCCATCTCGACCAGCATCTGGTTCAGCGTCTGCTCGCGCTCGTCGTTGCCGCCCCCCAGGCCGGCGCCGCGGTGGCGGCCGACGGCGTCGATCTCGTCGACAAAGATGATGCAGGGTGCGCTCTTCTTGGCTTGCTCGAACATGTCGCGAACGCGGGCAGCACCCACACCGACGAACATCTCGACAAAATCCGAGCCGCTGATGCTGAAGAACGGGACCTTGGCCTCACCGGCAATGGCCTTGGCGAGCAATGTCTTGCCCGTGCCAGGGGGCCCGACCAGGAGCACGCCGCGCGGGATGCGCCCGCCCAGCTTCTGGAATCGCTGCGGATCCTTCAGGAAGTCGACCAGCTCCTTGACTTCCTCCTTGGCCTCTTCGCAACCGGCGACGTCGGCAAACGTGGTCGTGTTGTTGGCCTCGTCGAGCATGCGTGCCTTGCTCTTGCCGAAGCTGAACGCGCCGCCCTTGCCGCCGCCCTGCATCTGGCGCATGAAATAGATCCAGACGCCGATCAGCAGCAGGAACGGACCCCAGCTGATCAGGATCGTCATCAGCAGCGAGGGCTCCTCGCGCGGCTTGACGTCGAACTTGACGTTGTTGCTGATCAGGTCGCCGACCAGCCCGCGATCAAGGTAGGTGGCCGTGCTGCGAATGCGCTTGTCGTCGTTGGTGATGGCGATGATCTCGGTGCCACCGGCGGCAGCTTCCTGCAACGTGACCGACTTGATGCGCTTGCTGCGAACTTCCTCCAGAAAGTCGGAGTAGCCGATCTGCCCGCCTGCGACCGCGCCACGATCGAACTGCCGGAACACGGTGAACAGCACCAGTGCGATGACAAGCCAGACAGCAATCTTGGAAAACCATTGATTGTTCAACGCGGCTCCTTGTGCCGTTGTTCCACGGAGCGCCCGAAATGGCGCTGCCATGGATATGGGGTCGATTTTAGTCCTGTCAAGTCGACTCGCGCGCGGCGCGCATTCGACGCCTTGCCAGCACTTGTCACGATCCCTTGGGACCGATGCCGACGAGAAAGGTTTCAGCGGAACGGTCGCGCGAGGCCTTTGGCTTGATCGGCCGGACCACCCGGAAGTGATTCTTGAACAGCTTCACCAGTTGGCTGTAGCCGCTGCCATGGAAGAGTTTGACCAGCAGTGCGCCCTCGGGTCGAAGGTGTTTGAGTGCGAAGTCCAGGGCCAGTTCGACCAGATGCGCCACCCGCGCCGCATCGGAACTGGCGATGCCCGACAGGTTCGGCGCCATGTCCGACAGCACCAGATCCACCGGCCGGCCGGCCAGTTCAGCCTCCAACGCGGCCAGCACCGCATCGTCGTTGAAGTCACCCTGAATGAAACGCACCCCCTCGATCGGTTCGACCTCGATCAGGTCCAGCGCGATGATGCTGCCGTTCAACTCGCCCACCGCAGCGCCGCCGATGCCAGCCTCCTTCGGCGCAAATCGCCGCCGCAGGTATTGACTCCACGCGCCGGGCGCACAGCCCAGGTCGATCACGACCTGGCCGGGCTTGATCAATGACAAGGACTCGTCGATTTCCTTCAGCTTGTAGGCTGCACGCGCGCGGTAGCCCTCGCGCTGCGCCAGCTTCACGTAGGGGTCGTTGATATGGTCGGCCAGCCACGCCTTGTTGACCTTCTTGCTTTTGGTCTTGATCTTCATGGGGCACTGATAATAGAGACATGCCTGCCATCCAGCTCACACCCGCCCAGCGCAAGGAACACCGCGCGGCGGCTCACCACCTCGACCCCGTTGTGGCCGTCGGCGCCGAAGGCCTCACGGCCGCTGTCCGCAAGGAAGCCGACGCTGCGTTGCGGGCGCACGGCCTGATCAAGATCAGGATGTTCAGCGACGACCGCCCTGCCCGCGAGGCGGTCTTCCTCGAACTGGCAGAGGCGCTCAACGCGGCACCCATTCAACACATCGGCAAACTGCTGGTGTTCTGGCGGCCGCCCGTGCCCAAGGAAGCATCCGATGCCGGCAGGCGATCGGGAGGCTCGCGGGTCGTCAAGATCCTGAAGTTCAGCAAGAGCGGCAACCACCGCCCCCAAGTGAAGAAGTTGACCGTGCACGGCAATCAGCGGGTCACGGCGGGCGGGACGATCAAGCGGGCGAAGAAGCGCTTGACCAGCGCCAAGAAGAGCGCCGCCTGAGCGATGCCGCTCAGACGTAGCGCACGTCCATGATCTCGTAGCTCTTGACGCCCCCGGGCGCCTGAACATCGGCCACATCGCCCGCTTCCTTGCCGATCAAGGCCCGGGCGATCGGTGAACTGATCGAAATCAGCCCCAGCTTCAGGTCGGCCTCGTCGTCGCCGACGATCTGGTACGTCACCTTCGCGCCGGTGGCTTCTTCTTCCAGGTTGACCGTTGCGCCAAACACCACCCGGCCGCCGGCGTCGAGCGTGCTCGGGTCGATGACCTGAGCGGCCGCCAGCTTGCTCTCGAGCTCGAGAATGCGGCCTTCGATGAAGCCCTGCTTGTCCTTGGCGGCTTCGTACTCGGCGTTTTCTGACAGATCGCCCTGGGCACGCGCCTCCGCAATGGCCTGGATCACGGCATGGCGATCCACGCCTTTGAGCTGCTGCAGCTCGTTCTTGAGCTTGTGCAGCCCGCGAACAGTCAGGGGAACGGTAGCCATGGTCGTGATCGGCGCTCGGGTCAGGTCTGAAACGAAGCCGCCGCCCGGGTCCGAATTGGACACTTGGCGGCGGAAGATTGCTGCAATTCTAATTCAGCAACTGAGCGTGCAGTTCCTGCAGCGACTGCACGACCAGGTCGTCTGCGTGCTTCAGAGCTTCGGTCGCGGCCTCGCAACCGGCCATCGTGGTGTAGTAGGTCACTCGATTGGCGAGCGCCGCCGTACGGATGTAGCGTGAATCGGCGATGGCCGTGCGCGTTTCGTCGACCGTCGTGAACACCAGCTGGATCTCTCCTGCCTTGATCAGATCGGCGATGTGCGGCCGGCCGTCCTTGACCTTGTTGACGGCTTTCACCGGCACCCCAGCAGCAGCAATCGCCGCAGCGGTCCCTCGGGTCGCGACCACGGAAAATCCGAGGTCGTGCAACTCCGACGCCACTTTGACGGCACGGTCCTTGTCGTTGTCCTTGACCGTGATCACCACGGTACCCTGGTCCGGAAGTCGCGATCCGGCGCCCAGCTGGCTCTTCAGCATCGCCTCGCCAAAGGTCGCGCCCACGCCCATGACCTCTCCCGTGGAGCGCATTTCCGGGCCGAGGATCGGGTCGACCCCAGGAAACTTGTTGAACGGAAACACCGCCTCCTTGATGCTGAAGTAGGCCGGGACGACCTCATGCGGCGCGATCCCGCCATGTCCGCGCTGATCCCGGAGCGTCTGTCCGGCCATGCACCGCGCAGCGATCTTCGCCAGCGGCTGAGCCGTGGCCTTGCTGACAAACGGCACGGTGCGCGAGGCGCGCGGATTGACTTCGAGCACGAAGACCACGGCGTCGTCACCCTCGCCCTGCACGGCGAACTGCACATTCATCAGACCCACGACATTGAGCGCCCTGGCCATCAGCGTGGTCTGGCGGCGCAGTTCGTCCTGCAGCGCAGGCGACAGCGAATACGCCGGCAGCGAGCATGCCGAATCGCCCGAGTGCACCCCCGCCTGCTCGACGTGCTCCATGATGCCGCCGATCATCACGTCGCGTACCGTCACTGATGCAGTCGACGTCGACCTCGATGGCGTCGTCGAGAAATCGATCCAGCAGGACGGGCGACTTCTCGGACACTCGCACGGCCTCGCGCATGTAGCGCTCGAGGTCCTTGTCGCCATGGACGATCTCCATCGCGCGGCCGCCCAGCACGTAACTCGGCCGAACCACCAGCGGATAGCCGATTTCCTGCGCCAACTGCAACGCGGCCTCTTCGGTGCGTGCGGTGCGATTGGGCGGCTGCCGCAATCCGAGTTGTTGCAGCAACTTCTGGAAGCGCTCGCGATCCTCTGCGATGTCGATCGAGTCCGGGCTGGTGCCGATGATCGGAACGCCGGCACGCTCAAGGTCCAGCGCAAGCTTCAGCGGGGTCTGGCCACCGTATTGGACGATGACGCCGACGGGTTTCTCCTTGTCGACGATCTCGAGCACGTCCTCCAGCGTCACTGGCTCAAAGTAGAGGCGATCGCTGGTGTCGTAATCGGTCGACACGGTCTCGGGGTTGCAGTTGACCATG
>CAVUEP010000064.1:0-11538 GCA_963740395.1 uncultured beta proteobacterium | reverse complement strand
CGCAGCAAGCAGCAATGGCTCAGCGCGCTGGAAAGCGCCAAGGTGCCCTGCGGCCCGATCAACAACCTGGCCGAGGTGTTCGCTGATCCGCAGGTTCTGGCGCGCGAGATGGCAGTGCCCGTGCCGCACCCGTTGACCAATGACTTGCGGCTGGTCGCGAGCCCGATGAAATTGTCGGCCACGCCGGTCCAGGTGCGGCGGGCGCCGCCACTTCTCGGGCAGCACACCGAGGAGGTGCTGTCCGAACTGGGCATTGGCGCCGCCGAGTACGCGCGCCTGCGCGAACTTGGTGCCGTCTGATCAGCCCCCGAATACCTTCTTCAGGATTGCACTGCCGGTGGCCACCGGGTCACGGCGGATCTTCTTCTCCTCTTCACCGATCATGAAGTACAGGCCGTCGAGCGCCTTGCCGGTCACGTAACCCTTCAGGTCAGCCTCGTCCTTGTTCAACAGGCCCATGCCGGCGGCCTTGCCGGCAACGGCGTCGTATTTCTGGGCCAAGGCCACCTTCTCGGTCGCGCGGCTGACGATCGGCAGGAACTTCTGGCCGATCGGCTCGCGGGTCTTGGTGCTGAAGAATTGGGTCACGGAGGTTTCCCCGCCGCGCACGATCTGCAATGCGTCTTCGACCGACATCGACTTCACCGCATTGACCAACAGGGCCTTGGCCTCTGGCATGGCGGCCTCGGCAGCGCGGTTCATCGCGGTCACGAGGTCGTCGACCCGCTTTCCCTGGCCGGTGAACTTCAGCAGCTTGGCGGCATCGTTCAGGAACCCCGGCAGTTCGATGCGCACGCTCGGGTTGCCGAGAAAGCCGTCTTTGCGCCCGAGCAAGCTCACGGCGCTGTTGGCGCCACGCGAGAGCGCGGCGCGAACACCGCCGGCTGCATCGCCTTCGGTGAGTGAGAAGCCATACGCCCAGCTGGCAAAGCCCAACGCCGGTACCGTGAAGATCGTGGTCGTAAACTGTCTGCGTCGCATTCGAGGGGTCTCCATGAAGTTCTCGCGCCCCGTGGTCATCGCCGCGGTTGCAGCTGTCGTGCTGGCCGCAGGTGCGCTGGTCTGGCGCACAGGTATGACCGCCGAGGTCGCGCCTGCAGTGTCGTACACGCTGCTCGACGGGCACAAGGGAAACACCTCGTCATTGCGCGGCAAGGTGATCCTGGTCAATTTCTGGGCCACGAGTTGCGTCACCTGCGTGGCCGAGATGCCTGGATTCGCAGCCACGCACAACAAGTTCAACGGCCGCGACTACGAAACCCTGGCCGTGGCGATGCGTTATGACGCGCCGGCCCGGGTGGCCCACTTCGCGCAGTCGAGGCAACTGCCCTTTGGCGTGGCCATCGACAACACCGGCGAGATCGCCCAGCGCTTCGGCGACGTCGCGCTCACGCCGACAACGTTCCTGATCGACAAGCGTGGCCGCATCGTCAAGCGCTACGTCGGGGCGCCTGACTTTGCCGCGCTGGATGGACTGATCGAGGAACTGCTGGCGCAGACCTGACGCAAGCCGAGGCCGCCTCAGCGGCCCTGCTTCTCTCGAATCCGGGCCCGTGAGGCACGGCCTCTGACCTTCCACAGGTTGAGCTGTTCGCGTCGCTCGAGCGCGGTCAGCGTGTCGCGCCGGTGTTCACGCTCGAGCTTGTGGAAGTTGGCCAGGCGATCGGCCTGGACGCCCTCACGCACCGCGCAGCCCGGCTCGCCCTGATGGCGGCAATCGCGAAAGCGGCACTGTTGCGCCAGCTCCCTGACATCATCGAAACCGGCGCCGGCGATGTCGGTGGCGGGGCGCAAGGTGCGCACCCCTGGCGTGTCGATCACGCAGGCGCCCGATGGCAGCAGGTGCAGCGAGCGCACCGTCGTCGTATGCCGCCCTCGCCCGTCACCCTGGCGCACGCCTCCCGTGTCCTGGACCGCTGCGCCGAGCAGGGTGTTGGTCAAGGTCGACTTGCCCGCGCCGCTCGAACCCAGCATGACCAACGTCTGGCCCGCGGCAAGCCACGGCGCCAAGTCGCTTGCCGCTGTCGCCTCGAGTGCGTTGACGGCGACGATGTTCAATCCAGCCGGCAACCGCGTGAGCAACGTCTCGATGCGCTGCGGCACGTCGTCCAGGCACAGGTCGGCCTTGGTCAGCACGACGACAGGCTCGACGCCACTGCCCTGTACCAATGCCAGATAGCGCTCCAGCCGGCGCGGGCTGAAGTCGGCGTCCAGCCCCATCACCAGCAACGCGGTGTCGACGTTGCTGGCAAACACCTGGGGCAGGCCATGCATGTCGCGCCGCGCAAGCTGCGACTGCGGCGCAATGCACGCGTGAATCCACCAATCGCCATGGCGGTCGGGTTCGCCCAGTACCCAGTCGCCAACCGCGAGGCTGGCGCTGTCCTCAGCCAAGCTGCGCGACAGGCGCGGTAGCACGCGTGTGGTAAATGAGGCCACACCGTCATGCACAGCGATGGTTTCGCGGTGCACCTCGGTGACGCGCAGCGGCGCGCCGGCCAATTCCTCACGCGCCAGCGTGATCACACGGGCCATCGCGATCGACAGCCCGATCGGCCGCAGCCGATCGAAGTCCAGTTCCTGCATCTTGATCTCCATCCAACGAGTGCCTGCCGGCCCGCAGGGGCGCGATCGGCAACGGGCTTCGCATCAGCGAAGCAATGAGGTCGAGGGAGGAATCAGTTCGGCGGCCGGCAGGCCACCGATGCAGGCCGCAGGGCCTGGCTCAGCGAGCGTGCAAGCGGACCGAAGCGATCCCGAGGGTCACGACAAGGTCAGTCATGTGGCGTGCCATGTGCGTCTCCTTTCGGGTGTCGGTTGGTGGGAGGGCGCGAGTGTGCTCGCGCCCGCGTGCGGCGTCAAGCGGCAGGCATGGCAGCAAGTCCGGCCGCATGCGCCTGCGCGTCGGCGTGGTAGCTCGATCGCACCATCGGGCCGACGGCGGCATGCGAGAAGCCCAGTGCCGCGGCCTCGCGCTCGAACATCTTGAACGTGTCCGGGTGGACATAGCGGCGCACCGGCAGGTGGTGGCCGCTGGGCGCGAGGTACTGACCGATGGTCAGCATCTCGATCCGGTGCGCACGCATGTCACGCATCACGGCCAGGATTTCCTCATCGGTCTCGCCCAGGCCGACCATCAGGCCGCTCTTGGTCGGTACGCTCGGGTGCAGGGCCTTGAACTTCTTCAGCAGATTCAGGCTGAAGGCGTAATCCGAACCCGGCCGCGCTTCCTTGTACAGGCGCGGGATCGTTTCGAGGTTGTGGTTCATCACGTCGGGCGGCGCGGCCTTGAGGATCTCGAGCGCGCGGTCGTCGCGGCCACGGAAGTCGGGTACCAGCACCTCGATCTGCGTGGCCGGCGAGAGAGCGCGCGTCTGGCGGATGCAGTCGACGAAGTGCGCCGCACCGCCGTCGCGCAGGTCATCACGATCGACGCTCGTGATCACCACGTACTTGAGCTTGAGCGCCGCGATGGTTCGGGCCAGGTTCAGCGGCTCGTCGGCGTCCAGCGGGTCGGGTCGACCATGCCCGACGTCGCAGAACGGGCAGCGCCGCGTGCACTTGTCGCCCATGATCATGAACGTCGCGGTGCCCTTGCCGAAGCACTCGCCGATGTTCGGGCAGCTGGCTTCCTCGCACACGGTGTTGAGCTTGTTCTCGCGCAGGATCTGCTTGATCTCGTAGAAGCGCGTGCTCGGCGAGCCGGCCTTGACACGGATCCACTCGGGCTTCTTCAGCACCTCGGCGGGGACGACCTTGATCGGGATGCGCGCCGTCTTGGCCTGCGCCTTTTGCTTGGCGCTGGGGTCGTAGGCGGGCGTGGAGGTGTCGGTGGTCATGGCGTGAGCTGGCTGGCAAGGCGCGCGGCGAGCCGGTCGGCCGCCTCGCGCCAGGTGGTGGTAACGCCGAGTCTAGCCAGATCGACGGATTGCAGCCCGGCGTAACCGCAAGGGTTGATGCGCTCAAAGGGCTCCAGGTCCATGGCGACGTTCAACGCCACGCCGTGGTATGCCCGGTGGCGGCTGACCTTGATGCCCAGTGCGGCGATCTTGCCCAAACCACGAAACGGGTCAGTCGGATCGGCAGGGCCGTGGATCGCCGCATGCCCGGACGGATCGTCCAGGCGGACATAGATGCCTGGTGCGCCGGCGACGCGGTGACCCGTGACGCCGTAGCCTTCGAGGACCTTGAGGACGGCAGACTCGACTCGGTACACATACTCCTTGACGTAGATCGAGAGCCGTTGCAGGTCGACCAACGGATAGGCCACGACCTGGCCAGGCGCGTGATACGTGACCTGGCCGCCGCGGTTGCTGCGCAAGACGGGAATGCCGGCCGCGTCGATCACGTGCTCGGACCGGCCGGCGATGCCCTGTGTGTACACCGGGTCGTGCTCGGCCAGCCACAGCTCGTCGGGGGTGGACTCGTCGCGCGCTTGCGTGAACGTGCGCATCGCGTCGGCAGTGGTGGCCCAGTCGCAGCGGCCAAGATGACGTACCAGCATGAGGCGTTCAGTCTCGCATGGCGCTCACATTGAAAGGTCTTTCGCCCCTCGCGCGACCCACGAACCGTCACGGCGTATCGTCGCGGCAAGTCGACCCGGAACCCGCCATGCGCGCCCCCTTGCTCGTTGCCTTCTTGACCGCAGCCACGTTGACGCAAGCCGCGCCGCCGGCGGGCGGCCTCGACGCCGCCGTCGCGGCCTACGAGCGCGGTGAGCTGACGGCTGCGCGCAGTGCGTTCACGCGACTGTCGCGCGCGGGCGTCGCTGCAGCCGACTACAACCTGGCCGTGATGCATTTGCGCGGGGAGGTGCCGGGCGCGAGCCCGGCTCAGGCGCTGAAACTGATGTCGCGCGCCGCCGAGGCGGGCTTCGTGACCGCCATGTATGGTCTGGCGCAACTCCACGAACAGGGTCGAGCCGGTGCGGCGATCAACCTGGTGCAGGCCAACCACTGGTATCGTCGCGCCGCCGAGGCAGGCAGTGTCGACGGTCAAGTGGCCATCGGCACCGCCCATTACCTCGGCCGTGGCGCAACCAAGGACCCCGCTCAGGCTGCACGCTGGTTCCGTATCGCTGCACAAGGCGGTGACGTGGGCGCGCAGTACCTGATCGCCTCGATGTACGAAGCCGGTGACGGCGTCGAGCGCGACCTGAAGGAAGCGCGCTACTGGTACAGCGTGGCCGCGCGCAATGGCGACGACGCGGCACCGAGCAAGGTCAAGGAACTCGACGCCCGGATCGGCGCGCCGGCGTCCTGATTCAGAGCACGACCTTGACCATCGGATGCGTCGACAGCGTGCGGTACAGCTCGTCGAGCTGTTCGCGGCTGGTGGCCGTGACGGTGAGGGTCAGGCCCAGGTAATTGCCGGCCTTGCTCGGGCGCGACTCGACGCTCGCCGGGTCGAATCCCGGGTCAAATTGCCGTGCCACGGTGACGATCGCCTGCGTGAACCCCTCGGCATTGACGCCCATCACCTTGATCGGGAAGGCGCTGGGGTACTCGATCAGGCTGGGCGGCGGCGATCCCGCGCTCATCGGCAGCTCATATCGACTGCGTCGCCTTGGCCCGCTGGTAGGCCTCGTAGAGCCGCGCATAGACCGGCCCGGGCTTGCCGCGCAAGGCACCATGCCCCACCGGATCGCCATCGATCTTCGTCACCGCCAGCACCTCCTTGGTGGCCGAACTGAGCAGCACTTCATCGGCGGCGCGCACATCGGCTTCAGACAGCGGGCGCAGGTTGTAGGCAATGCCCTCCTCCTCGCACAGCTCGCGCAGCAGGTCGTAGCGAATGCCTTCGAGCACATGCTCGCTCTTGGGCGGGCCCAGCAGCGCCCCTTCGTGCACGACCCAGACGTTGCTGGCGGCGGCTTCTGTGAGCCAGGGGCCGCCGGCTGCTCCGTCGCGGAACATGATCGTCTCGAGCGCGCCATGGTCAGCCGACATCTGTCGCGCCAGCACATTGCCCAGCAGCGAGGTGCTCTTGATGTCGCCGCGCTCCCAGCGGAAGTCACGCGCGGTCGTGCAGGCCACGCCGTGGTGTCGCATTTCGGCGCTGGCCGGCTTCATCGGGTTGACCATCATGAACACGGTGGGCGCGATGTCGGTCGGCATGACATGGTCGCGCAGGCCCACGCCCCGCGTGACCTGGATGTAGACGAGTTGGTCCTCGCCCTGGCCCGTCTTGGCCAGCTCCGCCACCAGGCGCCGGCAGCGCTCGAGCCACTCATCTCGCGTGTGCGGGTTGGCAATGCGCAGTTTGGCCAGCGAGCGCTGCAGGCGCGCCAAGTGCTCGTCGATCCTGAACAGCTTGCGGCCATAGACCGGCGCGACCTCGTAGATGCCGTCGCCGAAGATGAAACCGCGGTCGAGCACGCTGACCTTGGCGTCGCAAAGGCGCAGGTACTCCCCATTCAGGTAGCACAGGGTTTCGGGCAGGGGCGTGGTCATGCGGGTTCCTCGGTCAGGCAGCCAGCTTACTACCGGATCCACAGCCGGATCGAGTCCCAGGCACGGCCGAACACTCCCGCCTCGTTCACGGCCTCGAGCACCACCAAGGGCACGTCGGCCACGGGCGCGCCGCCCGCCGTGCTCACCTTCAGCGTGCCCACACGCTGCCCCTTGGCCAGGGGCGCGACCAGGGGCTCGGTGCGCTCGATGCGGGTCTGCAGCTTGTCGGCTTCGCCTCGCGGCACCGCAATCACGACGGCAGCGTCGCTGCCCAGCTGGGCCTGGCGCTGCGTGCCCTTCCAGACTTCGGGCGAGACGATGGGCTTGCCGGCCTCGAACAGCTTGACCGGATCGAAGGCCTGGAAGCCCCAGTTGAGCAGCTTCTGGCTCTCGTTGGCCCGCGCTTCGCGCGACGCCGTGCCGAGCACCACGCTGAGCAGGCGGCGCTTGTTGCCGGCACCGAGGTTCGGGTAGTCGCGCGCGGCGCTGGCTACCAGGCAGTAGCCCGCGGCGTCGGTGAAGCCGGTCTTCATGCCGTCGACCGTCGGGTCACGGCGCAGCAGCAGGTTGCGGTTGTCCTGGCGAATCTTGTTGTAGGTCCACTCCCTGATGCTGTAGTAGCGGTAGTACTGCGGAAAGTCGCGGATCACATGCGACGCGATCAGCGCGACGTCGCGCGCACTCGACTTGTGGCCGGTCTCGTCCATGCCGGTCACGTTCTTGAAGCTGGTGCTCTTCAGTCCCCAGGCCTGGGCCTGGCGGTTCATCATGGCCGTGAAGTTCTCGACCGTGCCGCCGACCGCCTCGGCCAGCGCCACCGAGGCGTCGTTGCCCGACTGCACGATCATGCCGTGCAGCAACTCGTCGACGGTCGGGCGCATCGTGGTGTTGATGAACATCAATGACGGGTCGCCCTTGCGCTCATCCCAGGCCCGCGCGCTGACCGCGACCTGCTGCTCGAGCGCCAGCTTCTTGTCGCGCAGCGCGCCGAACACGACGTACGCGGTCATGAGCTTGGTCAGCGACGCCGGGTCGGTCGCGGTGTCGGCATCGCGCTCGGCCAAGGTCTGGCCGGTGGTCAGGTCGAGCAGGATGTACTGGCGCGCGGCCACTTCCGGTGGTTGCAGGGGCTGGGCCCCCACCGCGGTCGAAACAAGCAGGCTGGCCGCAGCCAGGGCGAAAACGAAACGTCGAATCATCAAAGTCACAGTCAGTTCAGTGGATGGGCTCAGCCCGCCGGCGCCGACAGGTGGCGCACCACCAACGACTTCAACAAGGACAGTTGCCCGTGAAAGAAATGGCCGCCGCCGGGAACGACGACGACCGGTAACGATTGCGGGCGCGCCCAGTCGAGCGTGGCCGCCAGCGGCACGACCTCGTCAACCTCGCCGTGAACGACCAGGGTGTCGCCGGGTACCGGTGCCACCGTGAAACTGGCCGTCGCCGGACCGATCAGCACCAGTCGCGACGGCGGCAACGCCACCGCCGCCTGCGAGGCCACGTAGGCGCCAAACGAGAAACCGGCCCAGGCCAGCGCCTGCCCCGGCTCGCGCATCGCGGCGGCCACCGCGAGCGCGTCCTCGATCTCGCCGCGGCCTTCGTCCCAGGCGCCGGCCGAGCCGCCGACGCCGCGAAAGTTGAAACGCACCGCGCGCCAGCCGCATTGCGTGAAGGCGCGGGCCAGCGTCACCGCGACCTTGTTGTCCATCGTGCCGCCATGCTGCGGGTGCGGATGGCAGACGACCGCCACGCCCTGCAGGGCGCCCTCGGGCTCGTCAATGGCGCAATCGAGGTCGCCCGCGGGGCCGGCGATCAGTCGCCGTTGGGTACGAGGGTTCACGGCCAAGGTGGCGTCAGTGACCCACGTCCGGCGCGAGCAACAAGCGCTCGACGACTTTGCCGCTGATCAGGTGCGAGTCGACGATTTCGTCGATGTCGCTGAGGTCGACGTAGTGGTACCAGACCGCGTCCGGGTAGACCACGGCCACCGGGCCGCCCGCGCAGCGATCCAGGCACCCCGCGCTGTTGACGCGCACACCGCCCGGCCCATTGATGCCCGCCGCCTTGACGCGCGACTTGCAGTGCTTCTGCGCCGCTTGCGGATCGTGTTGCGCGCAGCAGGCTTCGCCATCGGCACGCTGATTGGTGCAGAAGAAAATGTGACGCGCGTAGTAGCTCGAAGTCATCGGCCAATTGTAGGTGGCACTATCTTGCGTCCTGGCGCGCCAACCGGGCCAACAGCCAGAGCATCGCCGCGTACGGCCACAGCCAGCCGATCCACTGCGCCAGGCCATGAAAGCGAATGAACTGGCCCTGCTCCCAGCCACGCAGGCTGGCGGCATAGTACGGGTCCGCGGGCGCCTGCGCGACCAGCACCACCAAAGCTGTCAAGGCAGCCAGGGCCAACCCCGCAGCAACACGTTCGCTGACGCCTGCCGCCAGCAAGGCCAGCAGGCCGCCCAGGGCCACCGCGCGCGCCGTCGTCGGTGTCCACCAGGCCAAGGCGTGGTCGGGGCCGAAGTTGAGCGCGGTCGACAGCGTGCTGACCGCCGCCGCGAGAGCCGCCGCGCCACCCAGCAGGGCCAGACGATGCAAGCCTGGTCGTGTGGTCGCAAACGCCACCAGGCACGGTGCCGTCAAGCCCAAGGCAATTGCCATCAATTCACGTGCGCGCGGCAACGGCGGCGCGTCGACCGATTGACCCTCCCCAAGCCAGACCGCGACGTCGGCTGCCCAGGGTGTGCCCGCAAAGGCAGCGTCAGCCAAGGTCCGCAATTCGCCCCACACCTGGCCCAGACCCAGCGGCACGGGCGTCGGGAACAGCAGCCCGACGGGCCACAGCAGCAACAGCGCGAACGCGCCCGCGCTGCGCCGTGCAAACCAACGTTCGCGCAGCATGTGCCAGCGGTCGACCCAGCCCAAGGCCTGCAGCAGCAGGGCCGACAGCGAACCAGCCAAGGCCCCGACGACGTTGAACGCACTGTCCTTGAGCGAGGGCACGCGCGTCGGCAGGAAGTTCTGTGTCACCTCGACCAGGTACGACAGGGCCGCGCTGCACAGTATGGCCGTCATCAGGCCCGCCCGCACACTGCCGCCGCTGCGGGCAACGGCAATGAACAACAGTGCCCCCAGCGGCACGTAACCCAGCAAGTTCGCCGCCTCGTCGAATCGATCGCGCCACGGCGGCCAATGCAACTGCAGCAACTCGAGGCCGCCCAATGTCGGTGGCCAGCGCCAGCCGGTGAACGGGAACAGGCTGGCGTACACGACCAGGGCCGCGAACAACAGTGCGAGCGGCCACGCGGTGCTGCGATGCCTCGCGGCGCTCGGGGTCATGTTCAGAACGGCTTGACGACGACCAGCACCACGGCGGCAGCGAACAACAACACCGAGACCTCGTTGAAGACCCGGTACCAGCGGTCGCTGCGTCGCTGCGCACCGGTCTCGAACGCGCTCAACAAACGGCCGCAGGCGTGGTGGTAACCGATGGCCATGGCCACAACCACGAGCTTGGCATGAAGCCAGCCGCTGCCCGGCCCGAGGCCGACACCGTATACCAGCCAAAGCACGAAGCCCAGGGCCAGCGCCGGCGCCATCAACAGGCCGGCAAAGCGATACAGCTTGCGCGCCATCAACAACAGGCGTTCGCGCTCGGCCACGCTGTCGGTGGGCACCATGGCCAGGTTGACGAACAGCCGGGGCAGGTAGAACAGCCCGGCGAACCAGCTCGCGACGAAGACGATGTGAAGGGCCTTGACCCAGAGGAAGCCGACGCTCATGGGCGCCAATTATGCGGACCAGATCCGCGACGCCCATTAAAAAGCCCCGGCCGCAAGGCCGGGGCTGAAAAGCCTTATCGCTGTCATCACGCTAAGGCACCTGCTCAGGGAGGAAAAGCAGGGAACAACAGCCTTGCGGCTATCATTCGCGGGCCACTTTAGCAGAGCGTGCGTCGCTTGTAACTGCCCGATCACAGGTTGCCGAAGACGACGCCGGCGCCGGCGGGCGGTTGCGGCTGATCCACCCAACGAAGCCATGTCCACACCGCCGCTACCTCCGTATCCCGCGAGCCGACCGCGCCGCCTGCGGCGGGAGGCGTCGACTCGCGCCCTGGTGCGCGAGAACCAGCTCTCGAGCACCGACCTGATTTATCCGGTGTTTGTGCTCGACGGCTCGCAACGGTCCGAGGACGTGCTTTCGATGCCGGGTGTGCAGCGACGGTCGATCGATCGCTTGTTGTCGCAGGCCGAGCAATGCCTCGAGCTCGGCGTGCCGGTGATGGCCCTGTTTCCGGTGATCGAGCCGGCGCTGAAGACGCCCGACGGCCGCGAGGCCCTGAATCCCGAGGGCCTGGTGCCGCGTGCGGTGCGGGAGTTGAAGCGCCGATTTCCCGAGCTCGGCCTGCTGACCGATGTCGCCCTGGACCCCTACACCAGCCATGGCCAGGACGGTCTGATCGACGCCAGCGGCTATATCCTCAACGACGAGACGGTGGCCGTGTTGACGAAACAGGCGCTGGTGCAGGCCGCTGCCGGCGTCGACATCGTCGCCCCGAGCGACATGATGGACGGCAGGATTGGAGCGATCCGAGCGGCGCTCGAATCGCGCGGCGCCATTACTACGAAAATCATGGCATACAGCGCCAAGTACGCGAGTGCGTTCTACGGCCCCTTCCGCGACGCGGTCGGCTCGGCCGCCAACCTGGGCAAGAGCGACAAGAAGGCCTACCAGATGGACCCCGCCAACAGCGACGAGGCCCTGCGTGAAGTGGCGCTCGACATTGCCGAGGGTGCCGACATGGTGATGGTCAAGCCGGGGCTGCCGTACCTGGACATCCTGCGGCGCGTCAAGGACGAGTTCCGCATGCCCACCTTCGCCTACCAGGTCAGCGGCGAATACGCCATGCTCAAGGCCGCGGCCGCCAATGGCTGGCTCGACCATGACGCGGTGATGATGGAGACCCTGCTGGCCTTCAAGCGCGCCGGCGCCGACGGGGTGCTGAGCTATTTCGCACTCGACGCAGCGCGTCTGCTGAAGGCCTGAGCGCGGCTGCAGAAATGCGTGTCTTTCACGTCGGCCCCGACCG
>CAVUEP010000063.1:0-7995 GCA_963740395.1 uncultured beta proteobacterium | reverse complement strand
CATTGACGATGCCGGTGTCCTGGCACATCGGGCGCTTGCCCTCGGCCGACATGCGGGAGTTGGTCAGGATCTGCGCCATCGCGTCCTTGGCAGCAGGGCTTTGCTCGCGCTCGTAGGCGCGCGCCAGGTGCGCGATGTAGTCCGCGGGGTGGTAGTAGCTGATGTATTGCAGCGCGGCAGCGACGCTGTCGACAAGGTCGGCGCGGGTGATGACGGTGGCGGGCATGGCGGGCGGTGCGATGGGAGACAAGCGCCAATTGTGCCGCGCGGTGCCGTCGGTGCGAGAACAGGCCATTTTGAGCCGCAGGCCGCTGGCGCGCAGCCCGATGTAAACGCAAGTAAACGCGGGCTGGCGATCAACCGATCGATCGCGGCATGCGTTGGGTAAGCATCGCGGCGACTTGCCGCTCCTGCAGGAGTACCCGATGCAACGAATGATTCGCCTGGCAGTCCCCGTATTGACTCTGGTCATGTTGTCGGCCTGCGCCAGTCGCCCGCAGGCGACCAACGCCCCTGTGTACAGCCCCTCGCGCACGGCTCCCGCGGCGCTGTCCTACGGCGTCGTGCGCGCGATCGAGACCGTGAATCCGAGCGGCGAGCAGGCGTCGGGTACGGGCGCGGTGGTGGGCGGCGTGATCGGCGCCGTCGTCGGGCGCCAGTTCGCGGACAGCAATTCGGGCAAGAATGTCGGCACCGTGGCCGGCGCTGTCGGCGGCGCGCTGATCGGCAACGAAGTCGAGAAGAACGCCCGCCGGGAGCAGCAGACGGTGCGCGTGAGCGTGCAGGTCGACTACGGGGGCCTGCGCAGCTTTGAATTCAAGAGCGTCGGCGACCTGCGCGTCGGCGACCGGGTGCGCATCGAGGGCAACCAGCTCTATCGACTGTGACGGGCGGCTGAACTAGAATCGATGCTGTCAGAAACATACAAGGGCGAGAAAGGCATGTCGGTTATGACACCGCGAACTACGGCCACCGTCACGACGGTGTAGTCGCTCGCGCTCGTCTGCCCAGTTCCACTCCCCCTGTTGTCGAAAAGCGCGGTCGTGTACCGCGCTTTTTTTGTCTTCCGAAGGTGTCGCCATGATTTCGATTCAACTGCCCGACGGCTCGAAGCGCGAGTTCGCGCAGCCCGTGACGGTCGCCGAGGTCGCTGCATCGATCGGTGCCGGCCTGGCCAAGGCGGCGCTTGCCGGACGCGTCGACGGCCAAGCTGGTCGATACCAGCCACCGCATCGAGGCCGACGCGACGCTGGCCATCGTCACCGACAAGGACGCCGACGGGCTGGAACTGATCCGCCACTCGACGGCGCACCTGCTGGCCTACGCCGTGAAGTCGCTGTTTCCGGAGGCGCAGGTCACGATCGGGCCCGTGATCGAGCACGGCTTCTACTACGACTTTGCCTACAAGCGGCCTTTCACGCCCGAAGATCTGGCCGCGATCGAGGCCAAGATGTCCGAGCTGGCCAAGAAGGACGAGAAGGTCACGCGCCGCGTGCTGCCGCGCGACGAGGCGGTGGCCCATTTCAAGGCCATGGGCGAGCATTACAAGGCCGAGATCATTGCCGGCATTCCGGCCGACCAGGAAATCGGCCTGTACAGCGAAGGCGCCTTCGAGGACCTGTGCCGCGGCCCGCATGTGCCGAGCACGGGCAAGCTCAAGCACTTCAAGCTGATGAAGGTGGCCGGCGCCTACTGGCGCGGCGACCACCGCAACGAGCAATTGCAGCGCATCTACGGTACCGCCTGGGCGACCAAGGAAGAGCTGCAGCAGTACCTGACGATGCTCGAGGAGGCCGAGAAGCGCGACCACCGCAAACTGGGCCGAGAGCTCGACCTGTTCCACCTCGACGAGCATGCCCCGGGCCTGGTGTTCTGGCATCCCAAGGGCTGGACGGTGTGGCAGCAGGTCGAGCAGTACATGCGCGCGGTCTACCGCGACAACGGCTACCAGGAAGTCAAGGCGCCGCAGATCCTCGACAAGACGCTGTGGGAGAAGACGGGGCACTGGGACAAGTACCGCGACAACATGTTCACGACCGAATCGGAGAAGCGCGACTACGCCCTGAAGCCGATGAACTGCCCGGGCCACATCCTGATCTTCAAGCAGGGCATCAAGAGCTACCGCGACCTGCCGCTGCGCTACGGCGAGTTCGGCCAATGCCACCGCAACGAACCCACCGGGGGCCTGCACGGGATCATGCGCGTGCGCGGCTTCACGCAGGACGACGGCCATGTCTTCTGCACCGAGGATCAGATCCTCGACGAGTGCGTGGCCTACACAGCGCTGTTGCGCCGTGTCTACCAGGACTTCGGCTTCACAAGCATCATCTACAAGGTGGCGACGCGCCCCGAGCAGCGCATCGGCGCCGATGCCGTGTGGGACAAGGCCGAGCATGCCCTGATGGAGAGCCTGCGGCGCTCCGGCTGCGAATTCGAGATCGCCCCGGGCGACGGTGCCTTCTACGGGCCGAAGATCGAGTACACGCTCAAGGACGCCCTGGGCCGGCCCTGGCAATGCGGCACGATGCAGGTCGACTTCTCGATGGCCGAGCGCCTGCAGGCCGAGTACGTGACCGAAACCGGCGAGCGCCGGCCGCCGGTGATGCTGCACCGGGCCATCGTCGGCAGCCTCGAGCGCTTCATCGGCATCCTGATCGAACAGCATGCCGGGGCGCTGCCGGTGTGGCTGGCGCCGGCGCAGGTGATGGTCGCCTGCATCACCGAGGGGCAGGCAGACTACGCCGGGGAAGTCGTGAAAACGCTTCAAAAACAAGGAGTTAGAGCAGCGGCCGATTTGCGGAACGAAAAAATTGCGTATAAAATCCGCGAGCATTCGATGCAGAAGGTTCCGTTCATCCTGGTCGTAGGCGACAAGGAGAAGGCAAGCGGGGCCGTTGCAGTGCGCGCCCGGGGTAACCTGGATCTCGGCGTGATGCCCCTCGACACCTTCGCCCAGAAGATCGCGGCCGACATCACTGCCAAGGTCTAGCGGACGACCCAGGCGCGTTTTGTTTTCATCATCGGGCGTGCTGCCTTCACGCCCGCGAAGAGGTTTTCACCATCGCTACGTTTCTTGACCGCCGTACGCCCAACGTCGAACGGAAGCACCGTCTCAATCGCGAAATCATGGCGCCTGAAGTGCGCTTGAATGGTCCGGAGAACGAGCCCCTGGGCGTCGTCAGTGTCCAGGAAGCGCTGCGAATGGCGACCGAGCTCGACGTAGACCTGGTCGAGATCTCGCCGACGGCCGTGCCTCCGGTGTGCAGGTTGATGGATTACGGCAAGTTCAAGTACCAGGAGCAGAAGAAGGCGGCCGAGGCCAAGAGCAAGCAGAAGGTCATCGAGATCAAGGAAGTGAAGTTCCGGCCCGGCACCGACGAAGGCGACTACGCGATCAAGATGCGCAACCTGCGCCGCTTCATCGCCGAAGACGGTGACAAGGGCAAGGTGACCTTGCGCTACCGGGGTCGCGAGATCACGCACCAGGACATCGGCATGCGGCTGCTGGAGCGGATTCGCGACGAGTTGGCGGACGTCTCGGTGGTGGAGAACATGCCGAAGTTGGAAGGTCGCCAGATGATCATGGTGCTGGCGCCCAAGAGGAAGTAGACGATTCAAGAGATTCGCAGCCCCGGTCTGGTCACCGGGGCTGACGAAGAGAAGCCGTTGCAGGCCAACCAAGCACCGCAGACCGCGGTCGCCTGCAGGGGTCACAAAGAAGGAGCAGTCAAATGCCCAAGATGAAGACCAAGAGCAGCGCGAAGAAGCGTTTTCGCGTTCGTCCGGGGGGTACCGTCAAGCGCGGTCAGGCGTTCAAGCGCCACATCCTCACCAAGAAGTCCACGAAGAACAAGCGCCACCTGCGTGGTGCTGCGAACGTGCACGAGACCAACATGGGCGGCATGGCACAAATGCTCCCATTCGCTGGCCTTTGACCCATTGCTGAAGGAGAACCTACATGCCTCGCGTTAAACGTGGTGTAACGGCACGCGCCCGTCACAAGAAAGTACTCGCCCTGGCCAAGGGCTTCCGCGGCCGCCGCAAGAACGTCTTCCGAATCGCCAAGGAAGCGGTGATGAAGGCCGGGCAATATGCCTACCGCGACCGCCGCACCAAGAAACGTGTCTTCCGCCAGCTCTGGATCGCCCGTATCAATGCGGCCAGCCGTGAGCTGGGCGTGAGCTACAGCAAGTTCATGGCTGGACTGAAGAAGGCCCAGATCGACATCGACCGCAAGGTGCTTGCCGACATGGCCGTCAACGACCCGGCTGCGTTTGGCAGCATCGTTGCCAAGGTGAAGGCCCAATTGGCTTGATTCCGGACGCCGTGCAAGCGGCGTGCAGCAAGCATCGAAGGCCGTCACCTGGGTGGCGGCCTTCTTTTTTTATAGCGACGAATGAGCGAACTCGAATCCCTGGTGCAGGCTGCCGTGTCGGACTTTGGCGCTGCGATGACGCCTGCCGAACTGGAAAACGCCAAGGCGCGCTTTCTGGGCAAGGCAGGCCGAGTCACGGAGATGCTGAAGTCGCTCGGCGCCTTGCCGGTGGAGGAGAAGAAGGTCCGAGGCGCTGCGATCAACGCCGGCAAGCAGCGTATCGAGGCCGCACTGAGTGCGCGCCGCCTGGCGCTTGCCGACGCCGAGCTCGACGCGCAATTGAGGGCCGAGGCGCTCGACGTCACGCTCCCCGGCCGGCATCGGGGTGTCGGCGGGCTGCATCCCGTGTCGCGCACGCTCGAGCGAATCGAGGCCATCTTCGGCTCGATGGGTTTTGACGTGGCCGACGGCCCGGAGATCGAAACCGACTGGATGAATTTCACGGCACTCAACAGTCCGGAGAACCATCCCGCGCGCTCGATGCAGGACACCTTCTACGTCGACATGAAGGACGATGGGGGGCGCTGGCTCAACCTGCGCACGCACACCAGCCCGATGCAGGTGCGCTACGCACGCACGCATGCCAGGAAATATGCCGACATGGATCCGATGCCGGAGATCCGAGTGATCGCGCCGGGCCGCGTCTATCGCGTGGACAGTGACGCCACGCATTCGCCGATGTTCCACCAGGTCGAGGGCCTCTGGATCGGCGAGAACGTGAGTTTCAAGGACCTCAAGGTCGTGTTCACCGATTTCTGTCGTCGCTTCTTCGAGACCGACGACCTGACGCTTCGCTTCCGACCCAGTTTCTTTCCGTTCACCGAGCCGTCGGCCGAGATCGACATTGCCTTTGCGTCGGGTCCGCTGCAGGGGCAATGGCTCGAGGTCGCCGGATCCGGTCAAGTGCATCCCACGGTGATTCGCAATTTCGGCCTGGACCCGGAGCGCCACATCGGCTTTGCATTCGGCATGGGGGGTGATCGCCTGACGATGCTGCGTTACGGCGTCAACGATCTGCGCCTGTTCTTCGAGAACGACCTGCGTTTCCTCTCGCAGTTCAAGTAAGAGTCACGACGATGCAATTCCCTGAAAGCTGGCTGCGTGAGTTCTGCGATCCGCCGCTGGGCACGCAAGCACTGGCCGACTTGCTGACGATGTCGGGCATGGAAGTCGAGGACTTGCGACCCGTCGCGCCGGCGTTCGCCAACGTCGTCGTGGCCGAGATCGTCCAGGCCGAGCCGCATCCGAATGCCGACAAGCTGCGCGTGTGCCGCGTCGATGCGGGTCGGCACTCGAAGGACGGTCTGCTGCAGATCGTCTGCGGCGCGCCGAACGCGCGCGTGGGCATTCGCGTGCCGCTGGCGATCGTCGGTGCAGAGCTGCCCGCAGGCGAAGATGGCAAGCCGTTCAGGATCGGCGTGGGCAAGCTGCGCGGCGTGGAGAGTTCGGGCATGCTGTGCTCGGCGCGCGAGTTGAGGCTGAGTGAGGACCATGGTGGCCTGCTCGAACTGCGCAGCGACGCGCCGCTCGGCGAAGACGTGCGCAAGGTGCTTGCGCTCGACGACATGCTCTTCACGCTCAAGCTGACGCCCAACCTTGGGCACTGCCTGTCGGTGTACGGCATCGCGCGCGAACTATCGGCGCTCACGGGTGCGCCATTGAAGACGCCGCCATTTCCGCCGGCGAAGGTGTCGAGCGACGAGCGCTTGCCGGTGCGCATCGAAGCGAAGGACCTGTGCGGCCGATTCTCGGGGCGCGTGGTGCGCGGCGTGAACCCGACGGCGCAGACGCCGGCGTGGATGGTCGAACGCCTGGCGCGCTGCGGTCAACGCAGCGTCACGGCGCTGGTCGATATCTCGAACTACGTGATGTTCGAGTACGGTCGGCCCTCGCATATCTTCGATCTCGACAAGATCGACCGCGAACTGATCGTGCGCTGGGGCCGCAAGGGCGAGTCGCTCAAGCTTCTCAACGGCAATACCGTCGAGCTGGACGAACAGGTCGGCGTGATCGCCGACACCCAGGCGGTGGAATCGCTGGCGGGCATCATGGGGGGCGACCGCACCGCTGTGAGCGACGCTACGACAAGCGTGTATGTCGAGGCCGCCTTCTGGTGGCCCGAGGCCGTCATGGGGCGCTCGCGCCGCTTCGCGTTTGCCACCGACGCGGGGCACCGTTTCGAGCGCGGCGTCGATCCCGTCGGTACGGTCGAGCACATCGAGCGCATCACGCAGCTGATCATCGACATCTGTGGCGGCCAGGCGGGCCCGGTCGACGACCAGCAGCCCGCCATGCCGCAGCGCGCGCCGGTGACGCTACGTGTCGCGCGTGCAGCCAGGGTCATTGGCATGCCCCTGACGCAGGCGCAGTGCGCCGATGTGATGCGGCGGCTGGACTTCGCATTCACCCAAGGAGACGGCACGATCACCGTGACGCCGCCGTCGTGGCGCTTCGACCTGGCGATCGAAGAAGACCTGATCGAGGAAGTGATCCGCGTCCACGGCTACGACGAACTGCCGGCCATGCCACCGCTGGCGCCCGTGACAGCGCGCGTGCGCCCGGAGACGCAGCGTAGCGCGTATGCGATTCGCCGCACGCTGGCCGCACTCGACTACCAGGAGACGATCAATTTCAGCTTTGTCGAGGCACGCTGGGAGCTCGAGTTGGCCGGCAACGCCGACCCCATCGCGGTGCTCAATCCGATCGCGGTGCCGCAGGCGGTGATGCGTTCCAGCCTGATCGGAAGCCTGGTTTCGGTGCTGCAACACAACCTTGCGCGTCGGGCTGGGCGCGTGCGCGTGTTCGAGATCGGCCGGGTGTTCCGGCGCGATGCCGCCGTCGCACACGGGGACACCCGCGTGGCCGGAATCGACCAGCCGATGCGGGTGGCGGGACTGGTTTTCGGTCCGGCCGATGCCACGCAATGGGGAACGGTCGAGCGCGGAGTCGACTTCTTCGATGTCAAGGGCGACGTTCAGGCGTTGATCGCACCGCGACGAGTGCGCTTCGTCGCTGCCGAGCACCCTGCACTGCATCCTGGACGCAGCGCGCGCGTCGAGGTCGACGGGCAGGCGATCGGCTGGTGCGGCGAGTTGCACCCACGTTGGCGTCAGGCATACGAACTGCCGCAGCCACCCCAGGTGTTCGAACTCGACCTCGCGGCACTGCAACAGCGATCGGTGCCGGTGGCGACGGCCCTGCCCAAGCAGCAGTCGTCGATGCGCGACCTGGCACTGGTGCTGCCCGACGCTGTCAGTCACGACGCCTTGATCGCCGCGGCCCTGGCTGATGCGTCGGGGTTGGTTCGCTCGGCGCAGTTGTTCGACCTGTACAAACCCAAGACAGCCGTCGCGGGCATTGGCGCCGATGAGCGCAGCCTGGCGGTGCGCCTCGAACTCCGGGACGATGGCGCCACGCTGACCGACGAACGCATCGAGGCGGTGGTCAACGCGGCATTGTCTCGCCTGCAAACCCAACTTGGCGCCCGCCTGCGGGCTTGAAGATTGCATCGATGAGCTCCTTGCCCCCCGCCGATCGCGTGTTGTTGCCGTCTCTGGAGACGCCAACGCTGACCAAGGCCGAACTGGCCGAGTTGTTGTTCGAGCGCCTGGGTCTGAACA
>CAVUEP010000062.1:0-14229 GCA_963740395.1 uncultured beta proteobacterium | reverse complement strand
CTGCGGTGCTGGGCGTGGTCAACACCATGGGCTCGGTCGGCCAGCCTCCCGCGGTGCTGGGCGGCATGATCGGCTCGGCCCTGGTCGGAACCTTCCTCGGCATCCTGCTGGCCTACGCCTTTGCCGAGCCTCTGGCCGGCCTGCTCGAACAGAAGGTCGATGAGGCGGGCAAGGAACTGCAGTGCATCAAGACCACCTTGCTGGCCTCGATGCAGGGCTACGCGCCGCAAGTGGCGATCGAGTTCGGCCGCAAGGTGCTCTATTCGACCGAACGCCCGACCTTCGTCGAGCTCGAAGCCCACGTGAAAGGCAAGAAGTGATGTCCCCCCCCCGTAGCGCCTGCGGCGCTCCCCCCCAGGGGGCGCCGCCGACGGACCGGCGAAGCCGGATCCGTGGCGGCCGCTTGAGGGCGGCTTCGCTGCGCTCGCCGATGCGCGCGCGCGCGCCGGGGGCACGTGATGGCAGGCGACGCCAAGAAGCTCCAGCCGATCATCGTCAAGAAGATCAAGAAGGGCGGCCATGCGACGCATGGCGGCGCCTGGAAGATCGCGTACGCCGATTTCGTGACGGCCATGATGGCGTTCTTCCTGCTGATGTGGCTGCTCGGCTCGACCAGCGAAGGCGACAAGAAGGGCATCGCCGACTATTTCCAGTCGCCGCTCAAGGTGGCCCTGGGCGGTGGATCCGGATCGGGCGACTCGTCGCATGTGCTCAAGGGCGGCGGCGAGGACCTGACACGCTCGGGCGGTCAGGTCAAGCGCGGCGACATCGAGGCCCAGCGGCGCACGATCAACCTGCAGGCCTTGAAGGCCGAACAGCGCAAGGCCGAGATCGCTCGCCTGAGTGCGCTCAAGGGCAAGGTCCAGGACAAGCTGGGTGCCAACCCGGCACTGGCGGCGATGAGTTCCCAGATCCGGCTCGACATGACGCGCGACGGCCTGCGCATCCAGATCGTCGACGAATTCAATCGGCCGATGTTCGAGAGTGGCAGTGCCATCGTCCAGCCCCATATGCGCAACTTGCTGCATGCGGTCGGCGGCGTGCTGGGGGAGGTTCCCAACCGCATCACCCTCGAGGGCCATACCGACTCGGCCGCGTTCGGGGGTGACCAGCGCGGCTACAGCAACTGGGAGCTCTCGTCCGACCGGGCCAACTCTTCGCGGCGCGAACTGATGGCCGGTGGCTTGCCGCCAGACCGGGTGGTGCGCGTGCAGGGCCTGGCCGACAGTGTTCCGTTCGACCGTCTGGACACCCGTGCTCCCACCAACCGACGCATCAGCATCATCGTGATGAACCGCGATGCCGAGGACCGCTTCTTCCGCGTCGATGCGGAAGTCGTCAGCGACGAAGACGCCGCTGGCGTGGAGGGATCGATAGAGCCTTCCATCAAGCCCGATCTGGCGCCGCTGGCGGCTCCTCAGAATCCCTCAAGCCGCGCTGGCATGAACCGATAACGGTTCCAGCTGTACTTCTCCTGTCCTGTAGGTCCGCCATGAGCATGCCCACCGATCTCAAGTTCCTGATCGTCGACGACTTTTCCACCATGCGCCGCATCGTGCGCGGCCTGCTCAAAGAGATGGGATGCAACAACGTGGAGGAGGCCGAGGATGGCGTCGTCGCGCTGCGAATGCTCCAGGCATCGAGATTCGGTTTCGTGGTGTCCGACATCAACATGCCGAACATGAACGGATTCGATCTGCTCAAGGCGATCAAGGCCGACGACGGGCTCAAGCACCTGCCGGTCCTGATGGTGACTGCCGAGGCGCGCAAGGAAGACATCGTGCTCGCGGCGCAGATCGGCGCCGCCGGCTACATCGTCAAGCCTTTCACCAAGGCCACGCTGGAGGACAAGATCGTCAAGATCGTCCAGAAACTGGGCGTCGCCGCCTGAGCCCCCGGAGCACCCGATGCAGATGCTGACCCCTGACGTGCTTGCGCGAGCCGATGTGCCGGCGAGCACGCCGACCGAGGTGTTCGTGCAGGTGGGCACCATCACCCGCCAGTTGCACGACGCCCTGGCCCAGCTCGGCGTGATGCCCAAGCTGCAGCAGGCAGCCGAGGGCCTGCCGGATGCGCGCAGCCGCTTGAACTACATCGCCGACAAGACCGCCAATGCCGCCAACAAGGTCCTGACCTCGGTCGAGCAGGCCAAGGCCGAGCAGTCCGACATCACCCACAAGACCCGCGGCCTGGCCGCTGCACTGACGGCAGATCCGGTGCGCGCTGTGGCCAGCGGCGCCGTGCACGACTTCGTCGGCGACGTGGATGCGGCCAGTGTGCGCATCGACGGACATCTGACCGACATCATGCTGGCTCAGGACTTCCACGATCTCACCGGCCAGGTCGTGGCCAAGGTCGTGACGCTGGCCAACGAACTCGAAGTCAATCTGCTCAAGCTGCTGATGCAGGTCATCCCGCCCGATCAGCAGCACAAGGTGACGCCGATGCTCAACGGGCCGGTGGTCGACGCCACCAGGCGCAGCGATGTGGTGGCCAACCAGGCCGAGGTCGACGACCTGCTCGCCAGCCTGGGCTTCTGACCCCGGCGGGCCACCCTGGGCGATCCAGGGTGAACCGTTAGCGCGAACACCGCGCCCAAACCCCCGCTTATCGGACTCAAGTTCGCGCGCTGGCGCGGCACCATGGCGTAGCTCATCGTGAGCACGAGACCGCCATGGCTGACGACGCCCAGGACCGCAGACTACCCGCGACAGAACGCAAGATCACCAAGGCCCGTTCGGAGGGCCAGGTGGCGCGGTCGCGCGACCTCGGTCACCTCGGTGCGTTCGGCGCCGGCGGCGCATTGCTGGTGGCGACGTCGCCCTACCTGACCGAGTGGCTGCGCCAGACCGTCGTGTCCGGGCTCGCCTTCGACCGCAGCGCGGTGGTGATTCCGGACGCCATGGTCACGCAGCTGGGCGGGCTCGGCCTGCGCATGCTGGCCGTCATCGTACCGATCGGTCTCGCGATGCTGCTGGTGGCATTGGCCGCAGGCACGTTTTCCGGTGGCTGGAACTTCACCTTCAAGGCGCTCGAACCCAAGTTCAGCAAGCTGAACCCGATCGCGGGACTCGGGCGCATGCTCTCGCCGCGCCAGCTCGGGGACACGGTCAAGGCCTGTGGCCTGGCGCTGCTGCTCGGCATCGTCGGCGGACTGTACATGCGCTATCGCATCGACGACTTTCCCGGACTGCTGGCCTTGCCGCTGCCGGCGGCGCTGTCGAGTTCGGCCGATCTGATCCTTGGCGGCCTGGCGCTGCTGGTGCTGGTGCTGGCCTCGTTCGCCCTGGTCGACGTGCCCTTGCAGCGCCACAAGCTGCTCAAGCAGCTGCGCATGTCGCACGAGGAAGTCAAGAAGGAACACAAGGATGTCGAGGGCAATGCCGAAGTCAAGGGCAAGATCCGCGCCCGCATGCGCTCGCTGGCGAACCGCCGGATGCTGTCCGCAGTGCCTGGGGCCGACATCGTGATCATGAACCCGACCCACTTTGCGGTCGCCTTGAAGTACGACGACGGCACGATGGGCGCGCCGCGCGTGGTGGCCAAGGGCGCCGACCTGATGGCGCTGCGCATTCGCGACGCTGCCAAGGCGGCCTCGGTGCCGGTGTTGCAGGCGCCGCCGCTGGCACGTGCGCTCTACGCCCACTGCGAGGTCGACCAGGAGGTGCCGGCGGCGCTGTTCACGGTCGTGGCGCAGGTGCTGGCCTGGGTCTTCCAGCTGCGCGCGTCGATGAGCAGCGGCGCGCCGGTGCCGGCCGACCTGGCCGGGCTGGAGGTGCCGCCCGAACTGGATCCGGCGAACGGCGGCATCGTGGCCAAGCGCGGTCGGCGCGCCGCGCTTGCCGGAGGCGCTGAATGAACACGCTGATGCGCCGATGGGGCGACCTGTTCGGCGTCGGCGGCAACGGTGCCGCGATCCTGACCGCGCCGGTCTTCGTCGTGATGATGTTGGCCATGATGGTGCTGCCGCTGCCGCCCTTCATGCTCGACCTGCTGTTCACCTTCAACATCGCGCTGGCCCTGATGGTGATGATGGTGGCGGCGCACATGGTCAAGCCGCTCGACTTCGCCGCGCTGCCGTCGATCCTGCTCGTCACGACCCTGCTTCGCCTGTCGCTCAACGTTGCTTCGACACGCGTCGTGCTGCTCGACGGCCACAACGGCCCGGGTGCCGCGGGCCGGGTGATCGAGTCGTTCGGGCATTTCCTGATCGGTGGCAACTTCGCGGTCGGCCTGATCGTGTTCGCGATCCTGGTCGTCATCAACTTCATCGTCGTCACCAAGGGTGCCGAACGGATCGCCGAGGTCGGTGCGCGCTTCACGCTGGACGCGATGCCGGGCAAGCAGATGGCGATCGACGCCGATCTGAACGCCGGCCTGATCGACGAGAAGGAAGCCCGCCGCAGGCGCGCCGAGGTGGGCGAAGAGGCGGACTTCTTCGGGTCGATGGATGGTGCCAGCAAGTACGTGCGCGGCGACGCGCTGGCCGGCATGCTGATCCTCTTCATCAACATCGTCGGTGGCTTCATCATCGGCATGGCGATGCACGGCCTGTCCGCCGCCCAGGCGGCCGAAAGCTACATCCTGCTGGCGGTCGGCGACGCACTGGTGGCGCAGATTCCCGCGCTGCTGATCTCGGTCGCGTCCGCGATGGTCGTGTCACGCGTTGGCAAAGAGCAGGACATCGGCGCGCAGATCCGCGGCCAGGTGTTGTCGTCACCACGCGCCCTGGCCATCACAGGGACGATCATCGGCGCCCTCGGTCTGGTGCCCGGCATGCCGCAGGTGGTCTTCCTGCTCATCGGATCGGCGCTGGGCTGGCTGGCCTGGACGCTGCACCGACGGGCCCGCCGGGCGGCCGAGGCGCCATCGCCCAGCCTGGCGTCGGGCGACGCGCCGATGGCCAGTTCCGAGGCGAGCTGGGACGATCTGTCGCCGGTCGACACACTGGGCCTCGAGGTCGGCTACCGGCTCATCACCCTGGTCGACAAGGCGCGTCAGGGAGACTTGCTCGGTCGCATCAAGGGCGTGCGCAAGAAGTTTGCGCAGGACGTCGGATTCCTGCCGCCGCCGGTGCACATCAAGGACAACCTCGAACTCAAGCCGAGCCTGTACCGGGTCACGCTGCGCGGTGCCGTGGTGGGCGAGGGCGAGGCCTTCCCCGGCCAGTTGCTGGCCATCAACCCGGGTGGCGCGACCCAGCAATTGCCCGGAACGACGACGACCGACCCGGCGTTCGGCCTGCCCGCGGTCTGGATCGAGGAACGCCACCGCGAGACGGCCCAAATGGCCGGATTTACGGTCGTAGATTGCGCGACCGTCGTGGCCACACATCTTTCACACTTGATGCAAGTGAACGCTGCCAAATTGCTCGGACGTGTCGAGACGCAACAACTGGTCGAACATGTCACCAAGCTGGCCCCGAAGTTGATCGAGGACGTGGTTCCCAAGATGGTCGGTATCGCCACCCTGCAAAAAGTCCTCCAGCTGCTTGCTGGACGAAGGCGTGCACATCCGCGACATGCGTTCGATCACCGAGTGCCTGGCCGAGTTTGCCGCCACCGTGACCGAACCCGGCGAACTGGCACGCCGCATCCGGATCCATCTGGCGCCGACCATCGTCCAGCAGATCTACGGCGCCGGTGAAGGAACTCGACGTCATCGCCCTCGAGCCCGACCTCGAGCGCCTGGTGACGAATGCGCTGAACTCGCCCCATGGCGCCGCGCTCGACCCGGGCGTGGCCGACACGCTGACGCGCAGCGCGGCCGACACCGCGCGCCGCCAGGAAGACCTGGGCGTGCCGGCCTGCCTGCTCGTGCCGGACTCGATTCGTGCGCCGATGGCGCGCCTGCTCAAGCGGGCCGCACCGCGCCTGCGGGTGCTGGGCCACAGCGAAATTCCTGACACCCATTCGATCCGGATCGGCTCGATCATCGGAGGTACTGCATGACACCCAACGCTCACCCTGGCACGCCATCCCCGCGGCGCGGATCGGCTTGGCTTGAGATGGTTCGGCAGGAGGCCGCATGAACGTCAAACGTTTCACCGCGCGCACGTCGCGCGACGCACTTGCCCTCGTGCGCCAGGCCTTCGGCCAGGACGCCGTCGTGATCTCGACCCGGCCTTGCCCGGACGGTGTCGAGGTCCTGGCGATGGCGCCCGAAAGCGTGCAGCACTTCGAGCGTGTGGCGGTTGCCGCCAGTGCCGCGCCGCCGCCGCGCGCGGCCGCGCCGGCGCGCGCTGCACCGCGGCCAGTCGTCAAGCCGAAGGCAAGTCCGTCCGACAGCGTCGACCACGACGTGCAACGTCTTTCGATGAGCACGCTCTCGTTCCAGGACTATGTGCGCGAGCGCATGCTCAAGCGTCGGCAGGCCGAACTGAAGCGTGACGCCGAGGCCGTCGAGCCCGCCACGACCGTTGCGCCCGTGACGGCGCGCGCGGAGCGACCGGTCGAGGCGCGCGCGCCCCGCACGGTGGAGAAACCCGCAGCTCAGGCTGCGCCGACGGCTCATGCGACCCACACCGACCTGGCAGCTCCCGAGGCGCACGCCGAATCCGACCACTACCATGACACGGCGCCGTTCTTCGATGCGCAGGCCACACGTGCCACCTCGATCGACAGCGCGACCAGAATGCCGCTGACGCTGGCCGACGCCGCACCGCAGCGTGACCAGCTCGAGATGATGAACGAACTGCGCTCGATGCGCGGTCTGATCGAACAGCGCTTCGGCGCACTCGCCTTCATGGAGAAGCTTCAACGCCAGCCGCGCCAGGCGCTGCTGTCGCAAAAGCTGCTCGACCATGGATTCTCGCCCGCGCTGATCCGCAAGATGATGGACGGCCTGCCCGACGACGTCGACGAGTCGACATGGGCCGCCGATGTCCTGGCGCGCAATCTCGGCTGTGCCGATACCGAGCCGGCACTCGAGGACCAGGGCGGTGTCTATGCCCTGATCGGCTCGACCGGCGTCGGCAAGACGACCAGCACAGCCAAGCTTGCGGCGGCCTTCGCGGCCCGCCACGGCGCCGCCAATCTGGGCCTGGTCACGCTGGACGCCTATCGCGTCGCCGCCCACGAACAACTGCGGACCTATGGCCGCATCCTGGGCGTGCCGGTGCACACGGCGCATGACCGCGCGTCGCTCGAAGACCTGCTCGATCTGCTGTCGGCCAAGAAGATGGTGCTGATCGACACGGCCGGAACCGCGCAGCGCGATGCGCGCACGCGCGAGTTGCTCGAGATGCTGTCGCACCGATCGGTCAACCGGCTGCTGGTGGTCAACGCGGCGGCCCAGGGCGAGACCATCGAGGACGTGCTCGTGGCCTACCGTGCGGCCACCTGCAAGGGCATCATCCTGTCCAAGCTGGACGAGGCGGTGAAGCTCGGACCGGCGCTCGACGCCCTCATCCGACATCGCCAGAAGGTGCTGGCCGTGGCAAACGGCCAGCGTGTCCCCGAGGACTGGCACCGGCTGTC
Organism: uncultured beta proteobacterium; assembly: GCA_963740395.1. Classification (GTDB taxonomy): domain Bacteria; phylum Pseudomonadota; class Gammaproteobacteria; order Burkholderiales; family Burkholderiaceae_C; genus CADEEN01. The sequence continues at coordinate 6,751 of CAVUEP010000062.1, read as the reverse complement.
TTCGCAGGCCCTCGTGCAGCGTGCGCTGCGCGGCAGCGCCAGCCCGGCCTGGCGCCTCGATGCAGGCGACGTCAATCTGGTCTTTGCCGGCTTGCCGGGTGTGGTGCCGGCTGCCGCCAGCGCACATGTCTGACACCACGATGCGCGACTTCTATCAACCGTCGGATGCCGCGCCGCTGGACCAGGCCGATGGCCTGCGCCGCATGTTTGCGGGGCGGCGCCTGTGCGTCATCGCGCTTGCATCCAATCCCTTCGTGGCGTTTCCGGGCGTTGTCATCGAGCGTCTGGCGGCCGCCGCGGCAAGCCTGGGGCGCCATACCCTGGTTGTCGACGCCGCGCAGAGCGCCGGGTCGCCGAACGAGATGGCGCGCGTCGATCTGTCGGCCTGTGTCGAACGGCTGACACCCGAACTGTCGTATCTGGTGGCGCGTGGATTGCCGCTCGAGTACATCGATACGCGTGGCGCGGCGTCGGCCTTCCTGGACGCGGCGGCCAACGCCGCTCCGCGCGCCGATCTGTTGCTCGTGCACGCCAGCGCAAGCGAACTGGCGCGCCTGTTCATGCGCCGTGCGGCGCGGCCGATCGTCGTGACCTCCGATCATCCGGAAGGCCTGAAACATGCCTACGCCTCGGTCAAGCTGCTCGCCCAGCGCGCATCGCTGATGACCTTCGATCTCCTCGTATCGCCGCCGCGCAGGCAGTCCGCGACTGCTGCACATCGCCGACAGCCTGGCCGGCTGCGCCGACAACTTCCTGGGCAGCCTGCAAGCGCGACTGGGCCGTGATCGACCCGGCCAGCGAGCCGATCGACCGACTGCCCGCAGCCCCTGCTGCGCACTGATCGACGCCCAGCTGGCGCTCGACGCCTCGGCACCGCCGTGCCGACTGCGCCGCCGCGACCCCGCGCCGCCACTGCCTTTGCCTGACTCCGAACCCCGAACCACAAGAGAGCTCGACCCGCCATGTACACCGCCAAGGGACAACTCGACGCCGGCACGATGCTCAAGCAGTACAGCCCGCTGGTGCGTCGACTGGCGCACCAGATGATCGCCAAGCTGCCGGCCAACGTCGAACTCGACGACCTGATCCAGGTCGGCATGATCGGCCTGTCCGATGCGTTGACGCGTTTCGATGCCGCGCAGGGCGTGCAGTTCGAGACCTTCGCAACGCAGCGCATACGCGGTGCCATGCTCGATGAACTGCGCGGCAACGACTGGATGAGCCGCGGTGACCGTCGCCACCAGCGCTCGATCGAGGCGGCGGTGCGCGCACTCGAACAGCGCCATGGTCGAGCGCCCACCGAAAGCGAGATCGCCAAGGAGATGGGCCTGAGCCTGCCGCAGTACCAGGAGTTGCTCGGCAAGGTCCGTGGCACTCAGCTGATCCATCTGGAAGACATGAGCGGGGACGAAGGCGACGACAACTACCTTGACCGCCACGTCACCGATGCGGACGCGGACCCGATGCTGCGGCTGCAGGACCGCCGCATGCGCGAAGCACTGGTCGAGGCGATCAAGCTGCTGCCGGAGCGCGAGCAGTACGTGATGAGCATGTACTACGAGCACGACATGAATCTGAAGGAAATCGCGGCCGTCCTGGGTGTGACGGAAAGCCGCGTCTGCCAGCTGCACAGCCAGTCGATCGCCCGTCTGCGAACCAAGCTGCGCCAGTGGTAGGCCCGGCGCAGCTCCCTCACCAGGCCGAACGATGTTCTCACTGAAACGCAAGCCACGGGTCAAAGACGCCGAGGCAGCATCCGAGACTCGCGCGACATCGGGGGCGCTCGATGCGTCCGGCGTGATCGGCCAGATCAGTGCGCAGGCGTCGTCGATCGGACGCGAGGCGGCGGAAGTGCGCGGCGCCGTCGACGATGCACAGAAGACGGCGACGACGCAGGCCCAGGCGCTGCAGGCCCTGGCCGTGCAGGTGCGCGAAGTGACGTTGGCCCAGGCGCTGATCAGCGAACACACCTGCGAGAGCGTGAAGGCCGTGGCTTCGGCCGGCCAAGCCGTGCAGGCGGTGGGCAGCGAAGTGGCTGCCATCGTGGACACCTTGCGCCAGGTGTCCGAGGCGGCCAGTCAGATCACGCAGATTGCGTTGCAGACCCGCCTGGTCGCATTCAACGCCTCGGTCGAGGCCAAGCGCGCCGGCGAGGCCGGGCGTGGTTTCGGTGTCGTGGCCGATGCGGTCAAGGACCTGGCGAGCAAGGTCGAATCGAGCTCCAAGGACATCAAGAGCACGATGAGCCAGCTCGACACGCGCATCGCCACCCTGGCCCGCGAGATACAGCGCGGGCAGGGCGATCGCGGCGACGAAGCCAGCGCCGTGCACATCGCGCTGCGCAATGTGGAGAAGATGGTGGGCCGTATCGACGATGCTGCCGCCAAGAGTCAGCAGGTGTGTGGGTCGCTCGATTCGAGCATCGGCCATATCCAGGGCGAGATGCAGCGAACCGCACAGTTGCTCGGCGCCACGCTCGGACGCACGGAAGCCTTCCTGCGCATCTCGGAGCAAATGATCGAGGTGGTTTCCGACAGTGGTGTCGAGACGGCAGACACCCCCTACATCCTTGCCGTGCAGGAAGCCGCACGGCAGATCAGCAAGCTACTCGAAGACGCATTGCGTACGCAGTCGATCGATGCGTATGACCTGTTCGACGAACGCTATGTGCCGATCGTGGGTGCCGAGCCTGCGCAGCAAACGACTCGATTCGCGGAGCTGGCGGACCGCCTGTTTCCGCAGGTCCAGGAACGCGTGTTGTCGATTTCGGACAAGGTCGTTGCATGCATCGCAGTCGACCGCAACGGGTATGCCGCGTGCCACAACAAGCGCTACAACCATGCGCAGCGGCGAGGCGACGTTGCCTGGAACACGGCGAACTGCCGCAATCGCAGGATGTTCGACGATCGCACGGGGCTCGCCTCAGCGCGCAATGAGCGGCCGTTCCTGCTGCAGACCTATCGGCGCGACATGGGCGGCGGCAACTTCATCGTGATGAAGGAAGCGGCAGCGCCCATCACCGTCGACGGTCGACATTGGGGCGGCATGCGCCTGTCCTTCAAGTTCTAGCGGCAAGCGGCGCGGGCGCTGCCGACAGCACCACCTCGAAACTCGCGCCCAGACCGACTTCGCCACGCGCAGACACGCGCCCGCCGTGGCGCTCGACGATGCGCTGCACGATCGACAGGCCGATGCCCGTGCCCTGGAAGTCGGCGTCGCTGTGCAGCCGGTTGAACGGCTTGAAGAGCCGATCGGCCTGGGCCATGTCGAATCCCGCACCGTTGTCGCGCACGCTGATCTGGACCTGCTGATCGGGCAGTTCCCGGCACGTGATGCGGACGATGGGGTCCGCCAGCTGGCGCGTGAACTTGGCCGCATTGCCGAGCAGATTCGTCAGCACGATGCGCATCGCTGCAGGCGAAGCCTGCGCCCGCATGCCATCCTGAACCTGCCAGTCGACCAGTGCCGCGCGTTTGAGTTCCGGCAGTTCGGCGATGACTTCGCGTGCCAGCGCGCTCAGATCCACCGGTTCGAGGTCCATCGGCTGCATGGTCGAGCGGGCCAGCAAGAGCAGGGCGTCGACCGTGTCGCGCATGTGCTTGGACGCCTGGATCTGCAATTCGATGAGGGCGCGGTCCTCGTCGATCAGGCGGTCGGCGGCGCGCGCTTCGAGCAGGTGGGCCAGGCCCTGGAACTGCCCGATCGGGGTGCGCAACTCGTGGGCCAGCTGGCGCGCGAAGGCATCGAGGTCCAGGTTGACGAGTTCGAGTTCGCGCGTGCGTACGGCCACCGCCCGCTGCAGTTCCTCGTTGTGGCGCAAGAGCAGGCGTTCGGCCTCCTTGCGCATCGTCACGTCCTTGCCGACGCCGTGATAGCCGACGAAGTTGCCCGCGACGTCGTGGCGTGGAATGCCGCTGATCGACAGCCAGAGATAGCGCTCCGATCCCGCGTCGACTTCCAGTTCGAGGCTGCGGAACGGGCGCCTGGCCTCCAGATCCGAGCGATGTTCGTCCCACTGAGCCTCGCTCAACGACGCTGCATGGGCCTGCCAGCGGGTCTGGCCGACGCAGCGGTCGACCAGTTCGCCGAGGCGACGGTGGAAGGCGGGTTGCAATGGCAGCAGGCGGTGTTCGGCGTCGGTCTCCCAGTAGAAGTCCGATGCCAGGCCAGCCATCAGCGACCAGCGCTGCTCGCTGATGCGCAGCTGTTCATGGGCCAGGTGGCGCTCGGTGATGTCACGCCCGACACCCTCGAAACCGGAGAACCGGCCGCTGACGTCCTGCCGCGGCCGGCCGCTGATGGTCACCCAGATCGGGGCGCCGCCTCCTCTGGCCCGGATCCTGAATTCGACATCGCGAAAGGCCTTGTGTCCTTCCATGCGGGCATGGAAACGCTCCCAGCCACCGGCGGGCGCTTCGAAGAAAGGGATCGCGTCGTAGCGGAAGCCGATGACCTTCTGGGTCGACCAACCCTGATCGGCGATGGGCGGTGCGGCCCCCGACATCCATGCCAGGCGGTGCCGGGTATCGGTTTCCCAGTACCAGTCGGCGGCCAGATCGGCCAGGGCCTGCCAGCGACGGTCGGACTCACCGAGCACGGTTTCGACCCCACTGGCCAGTGCGTCCCAGGCCGAGGGTGGGCCGCTGCGTTCATTGCGCAGCGACCGCACCGCGTCCTGCCAGTCGCCGGCGCCGAGGTCGGCCGAGAACTGCCGCATCATCTGGCGCAAATGGCGTCGATGGCGCCGCATCGCCAATGCCGCCCACAGGATGGTCGCGGCCGCGGCCAGCGCTGCCAGGGACATGAGCGCATCGCGCTGGCGCTTGCGGGCCGCGAACTCGGCTTCGATCGCCAAGCTCAGCTTGTCGAGCAGGGCCGCCTGGCGCTGCAGCCCGGCACCGGCCTGGGAGCGTTGCTCCGGGTCGACGACGATGGAACGCACTGCGGACCATTGCGCGACAGCCGGATCGAATGCCGCGCGGATCGTGTCGCTCTGTCGCGCAACCACCTGCAGATCGGCAAATCGCTGGTCGAGCAGCGCCGTGGTGGCCTGGACCGCGCTCCGATGCGACTCGGCCTCGGGCTCGCTAAGGGCCAGCGCGAGCGCGAGCGCCGAGGTGCGCAGGCCGAGTTGTTCGCCAGCCTTGGTGGCGCTGGTGTCCAGCGGGAGCAGCCACAACGCGGCGATGACCGAGAGCGCGGCGATCGTGCCGAGGCCGCACAGCAGCACCGACAGCAGAGCTGGCGTGTGCAGCTCGCCGCTTCTGTTTGATCGGCCGGAACGGGGCGCCTTCAGCCGTGCTGCGGCGCCCGATTCACCCAAAGTCCCGAACTCGGATGCCAATGATGGTCCGCTCGACAGCCGCTCAGGTCCATTGCCCGGCGGTCATGTTGTCCCCCGGGGCCGATTGTGTTTCGGTCCGAGGCAGAGATCACGGCGGATGTCTGCTGCACGCCACGCCAATGCAGCAAGTTGTGCGCTAAGTCACAACTTGTGTCAGTCAGGCGTGCAGCTCTCCGGCGCTGGCCGAGCGGTCGGCGGTGCCGGCGGCGGAATAGACCTTGCCTGCCGCCGCCGGGAGCAGGACGTCGATCGCCCGATCCAGGGAAGCAGTGGCGCGGGCGAGCGCCTCGCGGTGGGCAGCGACCTTGCCTCCGGCCAGCGCGAGGCGATGGCGCAGCGGCGCCGGCACGGAGCCGGTGCGCGCGACCCGCCCGAACTGATCGATGGCCGCGGCAAGCGACCGGTGCAGCTCGGCCGCTTCGCTCGCGATGGCCGCCGGATCGCGATCGCGCAGCGCGTCGCCGAGTGCGGCCAGGTGCGCTTCGACGTCGGCCAGGGGTTGTTCAAGCTGGGCAGCCCCTTCCAGGGCCTGGATCTCGAGCGGAGAAATCATCATTGTCAGTACTTGAGAAAGGGTCAACGGGCGGACTTTCCAAGCAATTCCTGGGCGTTCGAGATGAGCTTGTCCGCGATCGCCTCGGCATTGATTTCGAACTTGCCGTCGCGGATCGCCTGCGCGATGCGCTCGACCTTGGCGCCGTCGAAGCTCGCATCGTTGCCGCCGACTTGCAGCGTGGACGCAGCCGACGACAACGCCACCTTGGCACTGGCATCGTCTTTGGTCGCTTCGGCAGGCTTGCCGACGTCTTTGCGTTCCTGCGCGACTTGTGGAACTGCGGCTTTTGGATGCAGCAGGCGCCACCGAATATCGAGGCTTCGCGCTCCCCCTACGCGCTCGATGTGGTGCGAGGCGGGCTCGGAGTTTCCATCCCGCTTTGAGTCCGAGTGATGAAACTCTACCGTTCGCGCATCCCCACCATCGCTCATGCCGTCCTCGAGCGCCTTGCGAACGAAGGCGACATCGGAATCGAGCCCACCGACCGCGCTCAGGCCGAACAGGACCTCGTCGCCGTCATGGAAAATTACCTGAACCGCGACAAGTCGCTCCGGGACAAGGTGGCGAAGACATGGAGCGCCGCGCCATCCCGTACAATCAGTTCGGGAAGGTGAAGTGCGGGAATCGCCGAGGCCTGGGGTCACCCGGTAGGCGACGACGTCGACCGCTTCCTGGCGCGCCAGTTCATCGAGAACTTCATGATCTCCCGGTTCATCGGCGAGGTCTACAGCGAGGATGGGGAAATCTGCCGAAATCCTCCACACGCTCCGGCAACGACGTGGACAGGGCAATCCGGGCCGAAGCCGAGGAGCGCATCAAGAACGTCCCCGAAGGCGTCGAGCGCCAGGAGT
>CAVUEP010000061.1:0-13780 GCA_963740395.1 uncultured beta proteobacterium | reverse complement strand
CACTCGATACGCAATGCATCGGGGTCGGCCTGGTCGAGATCCAGGGCCTCGATCAGGGCGCGTGTTCGCTGGCGCTGCGAGCCCTCCTCTGCAAGCAACCGGGCCAGGGCCAGTTCGGCACCCTTGACCGCCATCTCCAACCATATGCGGCGTTGCTCGCGCGGCTGGTGGACAGTGCGCAAGCGCGTGCCCGCGGCGCTGGCGAGCGCCTCGATCAGGGCGGGGTCGACCGCGTGGCTGAGCACCAGCAGCGGCGGCACCGGCTGCCCGACATAGTGCTGCACGATGAAGGCCTCGAGCACCTGCACCTCCGCGCCGGCGCTGCGCACCGCCGAAGGATCGTCGCCGTCGGCTTCGCCGCCGAATATCGTCGCGTCTTCGACATGGGCCGGGAAGCAGGCGCGGTCGCCCAGGTGGCGGCTGCCCCGCACCATCGCGAGGTTCACGCAGGCGCGTCCACCGGCGACCTTGACAGCCAGGATGTCGACATCGGGTTCCACCGCCGACAGGCTGCTCGCCTCGACTGACTGCTGGTGCAGCACGCGCGACAACGCGCCGATGCGGTCACGCAGTTCGGCTGCCTTCTCGAACTCGAGCGCCTCGGCCCAGGTCATCATCTGGGCCTGCAGATCGGCCACCACCTCGCGCGCGTCTCCGCGCAGGAAGCGCTCCGCGTCGCGCACGTCGCGCGCATAGTCCTCGGCCGAGATCAGGCCCACACAAGGCGCCGAGCAGCGCCGGATCTGATGCAGCAGACAAGGCCGGGAGCGGTGGTTGAACACCGTGTCCTCGCAGGTGCGCAGCAGGAAGACCTTCTGCACGAGCTGGATCGTCTCCTTGACCGCCCAGGCACTCGGGTAGGGGCCGAAGTAACGATGGCGGCGGTCGACCGTGCCCCGGTAGTAGGCGACGCGCGGGATGCGCTGCGAGGCCGTTTGCACACCACGCGCCGAACCCTCGACACCGGTGATCTTCAGGTAGGGGTAGCTCTTGTCGTCGCGGAACAGGATGTTGAACTTGGGATTCAGCGTCTTGATCAGCGTGTTCTCGAGCAACAGCGCCTCGGCTTCGCTGCGCACGACCGTCGTCTCCAGCCGCGCGATGCGCGCCACCATCGAGCCCACGCGCGACCCCTGGTGGTCCTTCTGGAAATAGCTGCTGACACGGCGCTTGAGTTCGCGCGCCTTGCCGACGTAGAGCAGCAGCCCGTCGGCGTCGAAGAAGCGATAGACGCCGGGCAGCGACGACAACGCTGCCACGTCGGCAAGCAGTCGCACGCGGGTTTCGTCGGCGGCGGGCTCGGCAGGATCTCGCTTCGATGACATCGGGCGTGATTGTGCCGCCCCGGATAATCCGTCGATGCGCTGGGATATCTACTGCCGCGTGATCGACAACTACGGCGACATCGGCGTGTGCTGGCGTCTGGCCGCCGAACTCGGGCGACGTGGCGAGCAGGTCTGCCTGTGGGTGGACGACGCCCGTGCGCTGCGCTGGATGGCGCCGCTCGGGGCAAGCGGAGTCGAGGTCCGGCCCTGGACGCCGGATGCGATGTTCGACCCCGCGGCCGATGTCGTGATCGAGGCCTTCGGCTGCGAGATCCCCGAGGCCGTGGTCCGGGGCATGGCGCGCCGCAGGCCGGCGCCGCTGTGGATCAACCTCGAGTACCTGAGTGCAGAGCCCTACGTCGAACGGTCGCACGGCCTGCCTTCGCCAGTCCTGGCAGGTCCGGGCAGCGGATTGACCAAGTGGTTCTACTTCCCTGGCTTCACGCGCCGAACCGGGGGTCTGCTCGGCGCACGCGACATCGGCGCTGGGCACGGCCCGCACGCCGTCGACGCTGCTGCCCTTGGGTCGGCCGATCAGGCCGCCAGCGTCTTCTGCTACGCCAACACCATGCTGCCCCACCTCGAGCGGTCCTGGCCCGGACCACTGCTGTTGTTGCCGGGCCCGGCCCAGGGGCTGACCGGGGCGAATGCCTGGCACTTGCCCTGGTTGACGCAGCCGGACTACGACCGTCTGCTGGGCCGATGCGCGCTCAATTTCGTGCGCGGAGAAGATTCCTTCGTGCGCGCCATGTGGGCGGCGCGCCCGTTCGTCTGGCAGATCTACCCCCAACACGACGGCGCACAGCGCGTGAAGCTGGAGGCCTTTCTCGACCAGTTCCTGGCCGGTTCGCAGGCCGGTCTCGCGACCGATCTGCGCGCCCTGTGGCGGGCCTGGAACGGATTCGGCGAATGGCCCGCTCGCTGGCCGGACTGGATGGCATGGACCGAATGTTGCGAACGCTGGCGCGCCGGGCTGGAGCAACAGGACGACCTCGTCACGCAGCTGATCAGGTTCGTCGCCGAAAGGCAGTAGAATTGCAGGCTTTGCGCGCGCGCCATCTGCGCCTGCGCGCCCCCACCAGACAAACACCGGGGCCACCCCGGACCCAAGGTCATGAAAACTGCTCAGGAAATCCGCGCCGGCAACGTCATCATGCAAGGCAAGGACCCGATGGTCGTGCTTGCGGACGGAATACAGCCGCGGCGGCCGCAATGCCGCCACCGTGCGCATGAAGATGAAGAACCTGCTCAACGGTTCTGGCGCCGAGATCGTGTTCAAGGCCGACGACAAGATCGACCAGATCGTGCTCGACAAGAAGGAGTGCACCTACTCCTACTTCGCCGATCCGATGTACGTGTTCATGGACGCCGAGTACAACCAGTTCGAGGTCGAGGCCGAGAACATGGGCGACGCGATCAGCTATCTGGAAGACGACATGACCGTCGAGGTCGTGTTCTACGAGGGCAAGGCCATTTCGGTCGAACTGCCGACTTCGGTCGTGCGCGAGATCGAGACCGAGCCGGCCGTCAAGGGCGACACCTCCGGCAAGGTCATGAAGCCGGCCAAGCTGGTCGGCACCGGCTTCGAGGTCGCCGTGCCGATGTTCGTCGAGACTGGCGACAAGATCGAGATCGACACCCGCACCCACGAGTACCGCAAACGCGTCTGAGCCTTGCCGGTGCTGCCATCGGGCGCCCGCTGGGCGCCCGATTCATTTCTGGGCATCATGCGCCATGTCGTTTGACCTCGATGCCACGGTGGTTGCAGCGCGCGCGTTGCACCGGCTCGATATCGGCCACCTGGGTGCTCGGTCGCCGCCATGCGCCGTGTCGATGAGGCCGGCTTGGCCGAGCGGCGCGAGCGGGCGACCATGAGCCGCAGGCCGCTGGCGCCGGCACGGATCACCCTCGATGCGGACGGCATTGCGAATGCCATCGAGTTCGGTGACCGGTACCACCCTCGGATTGGCGCCGCAGCGCAGGCCGAGCATGTGTTCCTGGCCGGCAATCGACTGCCCGCCCGCTGGGCCGGCGCAAGCGACTTCACCGTCCTCGAAACGGGTTTCGGCCTGGGCAACAACTTCCTCGCGACCTGGAACGCGTGGCGGACCGACCCGCACCGTGGCGATCGGCTGCACTACGTCTCGATCGAGGCGCACCCGCTGACACTTGCCGACCTGCAGGCCTGCCATCGCGACTCGGCTTGGCCGCACCTGGCGCGTGCGTTGACGGCCGCCTGGCCTCCATTGGCAGCGGGCCTGCACGCGATCGACTTCGACGCTGGCCGCGTGCGCCTGCTGCTCGCGTTCGGTGACGTGCGCGATGCGCTGCGCGATCTCGATCTCGAAGTCGACGCCGTCTACCTCGATGGCTTCGCGCCCGATCGAAATCCCGACATGTGGCAACGCCCGGTGCTCAGGACTCTGGCCCAGAAGGCACGGCCCGGTGCCACGGCGGCCACCTGGAGCGTGGCGCGCGAGGTGCACGAGGGCCTGCGAAGTGCCGGCTTCGAGGTTGAACGGGTGCCCGGAATCGGTGGCAAGCGCGAAGTGACGAGGGCCGCCCTCTCGTCCCGGTTCTCGCCCCGTCGTGCGCGCCGCCCCGGTGCGTTCGACGGCGTGGCGGGCGCGCAGCCCGCGACCGGTCGCCAGGTCGTGATCGTGGGTGCAGGGCTGGCGGGCGCCTGGTCGGCCTACATGCTTGCCCGTGACGGCTGGACGGTGACCGTGCTCGACCGGCAGGCCCATCCGGCCCAGGAGTCGTCGTCGAACCCGGCGGGCATCTTTCATGGCACCGTCCATGCGGACGACGGTCCCCACGCCCGTTTCAACCGGGCGGCTGCGCTCACCACAGCGCGCTTGCTGGGGCCTTGGCTGGCCGAAGGCATGGTCCCTGGTGCCATCGATGGGCTGCTGCGGCTGGCAGCGACCGGCGAATCGATCGGGTCGATGGCAGCGCGGCGCGCCGCCGCCGGCCTGCACGACGACTATGTCCGGATCCTCGACCCGGCGCAGGCGAGCGCGGCCTGTGGCCTCAGGCTCGATCGCCCGGCCTGGGCTTTCGTCCACGGGGGCTGGACCGTGCCAGGGGCCCTGGTCCGGCATCTGCTCACGACCCCTGGGATTGACTTCCAAGGCGGGGCGAATGTCGAGACATTGCGGCGCGACGGTGCACGGTGGACCTTGTGCGACCCTTCAGGCCGGACATTGGCCGAGACACCGACGGTGGTGCTGGCCAATGCGGCCGAGGCCCTGCGCCTGTGGCCCGGCACGGGCTGGCCGGTCGGGCAGTCACGCGGTCAGATCAGCTGGTGGCCGTCCCTACCTGCCGGTGCGCCGCGACCACGCCTGCCGCTGGCCGGTGACGGCTACGCGCTGTCGATGCCCGATGGCGCCTTGCTGTGCGGCGCCACGGCCGCGGCCGACGACACCGATCCGACGCTGCGCGAGCAGGATCACGGGTTCAACCTTGAACGGCTCGGGCGCCTGACCGGCTGCCGCATTGCGGCCGATGCGCCATGGCAGGGACGGGTCGGCTGGCGGACCCAGGCCACGGATCGGATGCCCATCGTCGGCCCGATGCCGGGCACTTGTCCGGAGCGAGGCCATCGGCCACCGCTGCGCCTGGACGATGTGGCGCGCGAGCCTGGCCTCTTCGTGATGACGGCGCTGGGGTCGCGCGGCCTGACCTGGGGGCCATTGGCCGCCATGGCGCTGGCCAGTTGGATGGGTGGCACGCCGATGCCGCTCGAGGCCCGCCTGCGCAACGCGATCGATCCGGGTCGCTGGCGCGTACGCGCTGCAAGACGGGAGCGTTGAGCCAGCGACCGGCCCTGGCCAGGCTTGCCGGGGGCGGGCTCAGGTCGACGGTGTCTCGGTCTTGCCGTCGGCGCCTGGTGCGTCGGGCACTGCCGTGTCGGTCGGCAGGTCTGCCTGCGCGGCGTCGTTCGGCGTCATCTCCTCGCCCCCAAAGCCGCTGGCCTTCTTGGCCAGCTTGTCTTCCTTCTTGCGCTTCTTGGCCAGCTCACGCTGGCGCTTTTCGAACGAATAATTCGGTTTAGCCAAAACAATGGTCCTTCGGTCTGATGGTCGAGGATAGTCTAGAAGGTCAGTGTCCGCACCCCGGACGCCGTGCCCAGCAGGCACAGTGACGCCCGGTGGCGGGCAAAGATCCCGATCGTGACCACGCCGGGCCACTGGTTCACTTCGACCTCCATGGCCAGCGGATCCGAAATCTGCAGTCCTCGCACGTCGAGGATCGGGTGGCCGTTGTCGGTCACCACGCCCGGGCGCAGGCTCGCCCGCCCGCCCAGCACCTCGAAGCGCCGCGTTAGCTGGGGTGCCGCCATCGCGATCACTTCGACCGGCACCGGAAATCCGCCCAGCGTGTCGACCAGCTTGGACTCATCGGCAATGCAGACGAATTGCCGGGCCAGATCGGCCACGATCTTCTCGCGTGTCAGCGCCGCGCCTCCGCCTTTGATCATGCAACCCTTGCCGTCGATCTCGTCGGCCCCGTCGATGTAGACCGCGAGCCGCTCCACCAAATCGGCGTCGACGACCTGGATGCCATGGGCGCGCAGGCGTTCGGTGCTCTGGACACTGCTCGACACGGCGCCGCGCACCCGCTCCTTGATCGTCGCCAGCGCGTCGATGAAGTGATTCACGGTCGACCCGGTGCCGACGCCCACCCACTCGCCGGGCACGACATGCGCCAGCGCGGCGCGGCCCACCAGGGCCTTCAACTCGTCTTGTGTCATGGGCCGATTATCGGCCCGGGCGCAATGGCCCCTGCCCACTGATGCGCCCTGAGACAATCGGGCGCATGTCGCTCGTCCCCTACGCCCTGACCCGCCCTTTCCTGTTCGGTCTCGACGCCGAGCGTGCCCACGAGCTGACACTCGCGGCCATATCGAGGCTGCAGAACACGCCGGCGCAATGCCTGTGGTCGCAGGCGCGCATCGACGATCCGGTCACGATCTCGGGCCTGCGATTCCCGAACCGCATCGGCCTCGCGGCGGGACTTGACAAGAACGGCCGTTGCATTGACGGCCTGGGGGCGATGGGCTTCGGTTTCATCGAGGTGGGCACCGTCACGCCCAAGGCCCAGCCGGGCAATCCGAGGCCGCGCATGTTTCGCCTGCCAGGTGCGCTGGCGCTCATCAACCGCCTCGGATTCAACAACGAGGGGCTCCAGGCGTTCCTCGCCAACGTGCAGCAGGCCACGACCTTCCGACGCAATGGCGGTGTGCTGGGTCTGAACATCGGCAAGAACGCCAGCACGCCGATCGAACGCGCCGTCGACGATTACCTGATCGCGCTCGACGGTGTCTACCCGCACGCGGACTACGTGACGGTGAACATCTCCAGCCCGAACACGAAGAACCTGCGCGCGCTGCAGGGTGACGAGGCGCTGGACGCACTGCTGGGTGCGTTGCAGGCGCGCCGGGTCGAGCTGTGCACGCAGCATGGCCGGGCCGTGCCGCTGTTCGTCAAGATCGCCCCCGATCTCGACGCGGCCCAGGTGGCGCTGATCGCCGCCACCCTGCGCAGGAACAGCATCGATGGTGTCGTCGCGACCAACACGACCGTCGCGCGTGAATCCGTCCAGGGCATGCCGCACGCGCAGGAAACCGGCGGGCTGTCGGGCACGCCGGTGTTCGACGCCAGCAACCGCGTCATCGGGCAGTTGCGATCCGCGCTCGGTGCGGAGTTCCCGATCATCGGCGTCGGTGGTGTGATGAGCGGGTCCGACGCGTGCGCCAAGATTGCCGCCGGAGCTGACCTGGTGCAGATCTACACCGGCCTGATCTACAAGGGCCCTTCGCTCGTGCCGCAGGCCGCCGCCGCCATGCAGCGCGACTGCCCGGCCCGGCGTTGATGCCGGACGACCTCTATCCTGACACCCATGCGCATCGACAAGTTGCTGTTCTCCCAGGGATTCGGCACCCGCCGTGAATGTGCGGCACTGTGCCGCGCCGGCCGCGTCGCGGTGGCGGGCGAGGTCGTGAGCGAACCCGACCAGGAGGTCGGCGACGAACTGGCCCAGTTCGATGTCGATGGCATCACCTGGCCCTTTCACATGCCGGCCATCGTGATGCTGCACAAGCCTGCGGGTTACGAGTGCTCGCGCGATCCGCGCGAACACCCGGGCGTGCTCGACCTGTTGCCGGTGCCACTGCGCCAGCGCGGCGTGCAGCCGGTCGGGCGCCTGGATGTCGATGCCAGCGGCCTGCTGATGCTGACCGATGACGGCGCCTTGCTGCACCGCCTGACCTCACCGCGGCACGATGTGCGCAAGGTCTACGAGGTGACCGCCAAGCACCCGGTGACGGCGCAATTCGTCAACGCCCTCGAGCAAGGCGTGCTGCTGCGCGGCGAGACCGTTCCGGTGCAGGCACAGGCCGAGCAGACGGGGACCTGGACGCTGCGCATGACCCTGACCCAGGGCAAGTACCACCAGGTCAAGCGCATGGTGGCCGCGGCCGGCAACCGGGTCGACGCGCTGCACCGGAGCGCATTCGGCGCCTGGACGTTGCCAACCACCCTGGCACCCGGCCAGTGGGCCTGGGTCGAGCCCGACCGCCCACAGTGATGACACCATCGCCGACCCACTGCTCGCGATAATCAGCCATGCAGATACTCCGCGGTCACTCCCGCACCGACAGCCCTTGTGCGCTGACCATCGGCAGCTTCGACGGCGTCCACCGCGGCCATCAGGCCATGCTGGCCCTGCTCGTCAATGAAGCACGGCACCGCGGACTGGCCAGCTGTGCCCTGACCTTCGAACCGCATCCGCGCGACTTCTTCGCTTCGCGCGGCGCGCCGCCGGCACCGCCTCGGATCGCGCCGCTGCGCGACAAGCTCGCCGAGCTTGACCGCTGCGGACTCGACCGCGTGATGGTGCTGCGCTTCGACGCAGCACTCGCGTCGCTGAGCCCGCAGCAGTTCATCGACCAGATCCTGGTCGGCGCGCTGCTGGCCCGCTATGTGCTGGTCGGCGACGACTTCCGCTTCGGCGCCAAGCGGGCCGGCGACTATGCCCTGCTCGATTCCGCCGGCGGTCGGCAGGGCTTCGATGTGGCGCGGATGCAGAGTTACGAGGTGCATGGCCAGCGCGTGTCGAGTTCTGCGGTGCGCCAGGCGCTGGCGGCGGGCAACCTGGCCCATGTCGCCGACCTGCTCGGACGGCCCTATACGATCAGTGGCCGCGTCGTGCATGGCCGCAAGCTGGGCCGCGAACTCGGGTTTCGCACGCTGAACCTGCGTTTCCCGCATGCCAGACCGGCTGCGATGGGCGTCTTCGCGGTCCGCATCCACGGCCTGTCGGCGCAGGCCCTGCCCGGCGTGGCCAGCCTGGGCGTGCGACCGACGGTGGAAGACGCCGGCCGCGTCCTGCTCGAGGTGCACTGCCTGGACTGGCCCGCCACGCTCGGCACCGACGCGGGTTATGGGCAGCACATCAGCGTCGAGCTGCGCCACAAGCTGCATGACGAACGGCGCTATGGCTCGCTCGACGAATTGCGCGCAGGCATCGCACAGGACGTGCTCGATGCCAGGCGCTGGCTGGCCGCGGCCTGATCGTCGCGCCGCCCTTCAGAAGCGCCAGGCCAGGCCGCTGCCCAATGTCCAGGCGCTTGGGCGCTGGACGAGCGGGCTGTCGACCGTCGAGCCGACCAGGCGCGACGCACCCGCGCTGACGAACCCCGACCACCTGGGGTTGAAGTCGGTTCGCACCGTCAGCCCGAGCGCGAGATCGCGCAAACCCTCACCGGGCGAGAACACCGGGTAGCCGGAACGCGCGGACTGCTCGGGAGAGACGCCGTACCAGGTCTGGAGGTAGGAGTCGCCCGCATAGTTGAGCACCAGGCCGGCCTGCAGGCGCGAACGGGGTGACAGACGCCACTCGCGCGAGGCACCCACGTCGCCCCAGAACCCACCACCGCGGCCGAGCACGTCGACACTGCTGCTGGCCGACAGCGTCCAGACTTCGTCGGGTTGCCAGCGCACGAGCAGCCGCGCGCGCACCGTGCGCTTGATGTCGTCCATTGCGGCCAGGGACAGACTGTCGCTGGTGCGCCGGCCGTTGTCGAAGCGCAGCGCGAGGTTGACGCGCAGGCGGTCACGCTCGATGAGGGAAGCCGCCAGGCCACGCTCGACTTCGTTGGAGTCCTGCCGTGTCGTGAACCCGCCCGCGCCCGAGATCGTGAACCGGCCCCAGCGAATGAATCCGGCCGGAACGAGGCCGAACGTGTGCTTCGCCGCGCCCGAGTACTCGGGATGCCAGTTCCCGATCAGCCCGATCGCGCCTTCGACGCGCGCCGGGGCCGGTCCTTCTCCTTCCTGCGCAGACCAGACCGGCATCGACCCGACCATTGCGGCAGCCAGGGCCACGCACATTTCGATGGATCGACGGGTGTTCAGTGGGTGCTCCGATCGTTCGGTTCAAGTCTGATCAAGGGAAGTGGGGACGACCGGTAGAATCGAGCCATGGCGTCCACACTGCTTCAGCTACCGGCTTCGCGGGGCCATGCCGCCACCCGGCGCCAGACGACGCGCGACCGAATTATCGGCAGCGCTCCCTGAAGCAGGGCTGAAGCGCCGCAATTGCCGCGGCCCATGCCGCGTCCGCGCTTCCCCGGACCTCCTTGAACTGATCGCCGCGCGCTGCGCGGCCATGACGCCATGACCGACTACCGCAAGACCCTGAACCTACCCGACACGCCGTTCCCGATGCGCGGCGATCTCCCCAAGCGCGAGCCCGGCTGGGTGAAGGCCTGGCAGGACGAGGGCCTCTATCGACGCCTGCGCGACGCACGCCATGGCGCACCGATGTTCGTGCTGCACGACGGTCCGCCCTATGCCAACGGGCCGATCCACATGGGCCACGCCGTCAACAAGGTGCTCAAGGACATGATCGTCAAGGCCCGCCAGCTGGCCGGCTACGACGCGCACTACGTCCCCGGCTGGGACTGCCATGGCCTGCCGATCGAGAACGCCATCGAGAAGCAGTTCGGCCGCCAGCTCGGGCGCGACGACATGCAGGCCAAGAGCCGGGCCTACGCGACCGAGCAGATCGTCCAGCAGATGGCGGACTTCAAACGCCTCGGGGTGCTCGGCGACTGGGATCATCGTTATGCCACGATGGACCCGCCCAACGAGGCCGGCGAGATCCGCGCGTTCAAGCGCGTCATCGAGCGCGGTTTCGTGTACCGCGGCCTCAAGCCCGTCTACTGGTGCTTCGACTGTGGCTCCTCGCTGGCGGAATTCGAGATCGAGTACGCCGACAAGAAGAGCCAGACCCTGGACGTCGGATTCCTCTGTGCCGAACCCGACAAGCTCGCCTCGGCATTCGGCCTCAGCCGCCTCGACAAGGACGCGTTCGCCGTGATCTGGACGACCACGGCGTGGACGATCCCGGCCAACCAGGCGCTGAACCTGAACCCCGCCCTCGAGTACGCGCTGGTCGACACCGAGCGCGGCCTGCTGCTGCTCGCCGCCTCGCTCGTCGAGGCCTGCATGGCGCGTTTCGGCCTGCAAGGCAAGGTCCTGGCCACCACGCTCGGTGAGCACCTGGGCGGATTGAACTTCCGCCATCCGCTGGCCCATGTCGACCCGGGCTACGACCGGCTGAGCCCGGTCTACCTGGCCGACTACGCCACTGCCGACGATGGCACCGGCCTCGTGCATTCGTCGCCCGCCTACGGTGTCGACGACTTCAACTCCTGCCGCGCCCATGGTCTCGACGTCGACGACATCCTCAACCCGGTCCAGGGCCAGGGTCGCTACGCGGCAGACTTCCCACTCTTCGGCGACCTGAACATCTGGAAGGCAGTGCCGATCATCATCGACGCGCTGCGCGATGCGGGGCGCCTCTTTGCAACCTCGCCGCTCACCCACAGCTACCCACATTGCTGGCGCCACAAGTCCCCGGTCATCTACCGCGCTGCCGCCCAGTGGTTCATCCGCATGGACGACGGCGAGGGCGTGTTCACGAAGGACAAGGCCCCTCAGACCCTGCGCCAGACAGCGCTCGCCGCCATCGACAGGACGAACTTCTATCCCGCCAACGGGCAGGCTCGCCTGCGCGACATGATCGCCAACCGGCCGGACTGGTGCATCAGCCGCCAGCGCAGCTGGGGCGTGCCCCTGCCCTTCTTCCTGCACAAGGACAGCGGCGACCTGCACCCGCGCACGATGGAGATCCTGGACCAGGCTGCCGACATCGTCGAACAAGGCGGCGTCGAAGCCTGGAGCCGCGTCACGGCCGAAGAGATCCTCGGTGCCGAAGACGGCGCGCATTACACGAAGAGCAGCGACATCCTCGAGGTCTGGTTCGATTCCGGCTCGACCTTCTGGCATGTCCTGCGTGGCCAGCATCCGCAGGGCCACCATGCCGAAGGCCCCGAGGCCGACCTCTACCTCGAAGGCCATGACCAGCACCGCGGCTGGTTCCATTCCTCGCTCCTGGTCGCCTGCGCGCTGTTCGAGCGCGCGCCCTATCGCAGCCTGCTGACCCATGGCTTCACGGTCGACAGCCAGGGCCGTAAGATGAGCAAGTCGCTCGGCAATGGCATCGAGCCGCAGGTGGTGAGCCAGAAGCTCGGCGCCGAGATCATCCGCCTTTGGGTGGCCTCCAGCGACTACTCGGGCGACATCGCCGGCGACGACAAGATCCTGGCGCGTGTCGTCGACGCCTATCGCCGCATCCGAAACACGCTGCGCTTCCTGCTCGCCAACACGTCGGACTTCGATCCGGTGGCCGATGCGGTGCCCGTCGATCAGATGCTCGAGATCGACCGCTTCGCCCTGGCGCGGGCGGCAGAACTGCAGGCCGAGATCCTGGCCCACTACGAGGTCTACGAGTTCCACCCGGTCGTGGCCAAGCTCCAGATCTACTGCTCCGAGGACCTGGGTGCGTTCTATCTCGACGTGCTCAAGGACCGGCTCTACACCACCGCGCCGGCGAGCCTGGCACGGCGCAGTGCGCAGACCGCGTTGTGGCGGATCACGCAGGCCATGCTGCGCTGGATGGCGCCGTTCCTCAGTTTCACGGCCGAAGAAGCCTGGCAAGTCCTGGGCGCGGGCGAGTCGATCTTTGCCGAGACCTACCTGTCCTTCGATGCGCCCGACCGCGCGCTGCTCGCCAAGTGGGCGCGCATCCGCGAGATCCGGGATGCCGCCAACAAGGAGATCGAGAACCTGCGCAGCGCCGGCTCGGTCGGCTCGTCGCTGCAGGCCAATCTCAGGCTGACCGTGTCGGCCGACGACCATGCCTTGCTCGGATCGCTCGGCGCCGATCTGAAGTTCGTCTTCATCACATCCGTCGCCGAGCTGCAATTGGGCGAGGCGCTGCGCATCGACGTCGTGGCCTCGGCTGCCACCAAATGCGAACGGTGCTGGCATTGGCGCGACGACGTCGGCGCCGACAGCGCGCATCCGACAATCTGCGGACGTTGTGTCGACAACCTGGAAGGCGCCGGCGAAGTGCGTTCGGTGGCCTGATGAACGAGTCGTCGCGAGAGGGCCGCAGCCTGGCGCTCTGGCTGGGTCTGGCGCTCATGGTGATCGGCCTCGACCAGCTCACGAAGACAGTGATCGCGGGCCAGTTCCAGCTCGGAGACAGTCGCGCGATCACCACGTTCTTCAATCTCGTGCGGGCCCACAACCCGGGCGCGGCATTCAGCTTCCTGGCCGATGCTTCGGGCTGGCAACGCTGGTTCTTCGTGATCCTCGGCACCGTGGCTTCGGGCTTCATCGTCTGGATGCTGCGCAGTCATCCGGGCCAGCCCCTGTTCTGCTTTGCGCTGTCGATGATCCTGGGCGGTGCCATCGGCAACGTGGTCGACCGGCTGCTCCATGGCCATGTGATCGACTTCATCCAGCTGCACTACGCTGGCTGGGCATTCCCGAGTTTCAACGTGGCCGACAGCGCCATCACCTTGGGCGCCATCCTGCTCATCGTCGACGAATTGCGCCGCCTGCGCATTCGGCGCTGACCGGCACGACCCGGGCCTTCCCGGTGGACGCCCGAACCGGCCCGACGTAGCCTGTCACAGATGAACCCAGAAGAGACCCCGCCTGGCAAAGCCGGCGCATTCGCGATCCGGCTCAATCCCTTGCAGATGTCAGATCCGCTGCGCTGGCTGGCGCTCGGCTGGCGTGACTTCCGCCGCGCGCCGGGGATCGGGCTGTTCTACGGAGCCTGCTTCGTGGCCATGGGCTGGGCCCTGCTGAAGATCTACGAAGCAGCCCCCGCCTACGTGATGGCCCTTTCGGCCGGGTTCCTGCTCATGGGGCCCTTCCTTTGCCTGGGCCTGTACCGGACCAGCCAGCGTCTCGAAGAGGACAAGCGCCCGGACTTCGGGGACTCGCTGCTGGCCTGGGAGTCACGCATCGGTGCGCTGTCGATCTTCGGCTTCGTATTGCTGGTCCTCGAGATGCTGTGGGGCCGTG
>CAVUEP010000060.1:0-19689 GCA_963740395.1 uncultured beta proteobacterium | reverse complement strand
GCATCGACGGTTGCGCCGAGGTCGAGCAGGCGCGGGATGGCCTCGTCGGCCCGGCCCTGGCCTGCGAGCAGGTCGGCAGCGCGACGGTGCCACGCGGCCAGGCGTTCCGGCGGCAAGGTCGCCTGCGCACGCGACTGCAGGTAGGACGCGAACAGGGTGTGGAAGGTGTAGCGTGGCTCGGGGCCGGCGCGCAGCTCGGTGAACAGGCTGCGTCGCGCGAGGTCGGCGAGCAGGCGCGGCGCATCGGCGTCGCCGCTGATCGCCACGGCGGCCTTCGCGTTGGCCGATGGCAGGCAGGACACCGCCATCAGGATCTCGATCTCGCGCGCTTCAAGTCGCTCGAGCACGTCTGCGGCGAAGAGGGCGAACAAGCGGTCGAGCGCGCCATCGGCGTCGGGCACCTGGCGCTCGCCACCGTGCGCGGCGCCTGCCAGCAGCAAGGTCATCGCTGCCACCCAGCCGCCCGACAGAGCCTGCAGCGTGCGCGCGTCCCAGTCCTGCCCGTGCAGCTCGATCAGGTGTGCGGTTTCTGCTGTCGAAAACCGCAGCGCACTGCTGTCGATCACGCCCAGGCGCTGTTCGGTCAGCAGCGCGGCGAAGGGTGATGGCGGCGCCTCGCGGCTGATCGCGATCAACCGGCCACCGGCCGGCCAGCGCTTGAGCGCAGCGGCCAGGCCGGTCAGGGCAGGTGCATCGCGCCCGAGCGATTGCACGTTGTCGAGCACCAGCACCCAGGGCGCCGTCAGCCCGGCGCACAGCACCGCCAGTCGGCGCTGCAACAGTGCAGCCGGGTCGCGCAGGTCATCGGCGGTCGGCGCCGGCAGGCGCCAGCGGCGGCCAAGCGCACCCCGGCACAGCTGGTCGACGTGGTGCATCATCGTTGCCGGCTGTGCGTCGGCGTCGTCGAACTGCAGCCACAGCGTGCGCGGGCCGCCAGCACCTGCCATCGATGCAAGGTAGGTCGCGACGAGCGTACTCTTGCCGAAGCCGGCCGAGCCATAGACCCAGGTGGCGGGCCGCGCCGCGCTGGCATCGAGAAGCTCGAACAGACGCTCGCGAGCAATGGCGCGGCCATGCTGCGGCGGGCTCAGCTGGGTCGGCGGATCCTGAGTGGCACGTCGACGCGGCGGGGGCATCGGCCCATGCTAAGGGCAATCGGCCGCGCCGTGGCCCGGGTCAGCGCGGTGGCGCAGGCGCGGCCGGATCGACCCGGTGCTGGACTGCCAGCTGCTCGAGTGCGGCGGTGTAGGGCAGGGCGCGCCGCGAGGCCACGCCGTCGATGAGCAGACCGAGCGCGCCGCCCACCATCAACGCGATGCCCAGTCCGTGCGCCCATTCGCTGCGCACGAGGTAGACCAGCAGCAGTCCGGCCCCGACCAGGACACCGAAGGCGATGAACATCAGCCGGAAGTTGGCGTTGACGCGCGCCATGCGCGGCAGCTCGGCGGCCAGCATCTGCGCCGGGTCGCTTGCCAGGCCCTGCACGAGCTCGGCCACCTGCGCCGGCGTGCGCAGGCCGACGCCGAGCCCGGTGCCGATCAGGGCGAGGCCGAACAGGATCGCCGGCACCGCCAGCGACCAGGCGAAGGCGTCGCGTTCGCCGCGCAGCATGACCGCGCCGACGGCCACCAGGGCCACGCCGGCAGGCAGGATGAAGGCCAGCGCCTCGAGGCGCTCGCCGCGGAAGTAGTCGTGCATCAGTTCGAGCATGGGAGAGCTGTGGCCTGACCGGTGGCGGGACACCGATGGTAGGCGCAGCGGCCCTGCGTCGCACCGGTCTTTGCCTGCCGGCGAGAATCGCGCGCATGGACTCCCTCTCGCAGGCCGCGCTCGGCGCGGCCGTCGGCGATCGCCGTGATGGGCCGGCGCACCGCGCTGTGGAAGGCGGCCGCTGTGGGGCGCGGTGTGCGGCACGCTGCCCGACCTCGACGCCCTGATCGACCACGGCGACCCGGTGTCGAACATGACCTTCCACCGCGCCGAGAGCGCACGCGCTGTTCTGGCTCACGCTGGCGGCGCCGCCGATTGCCGGCGATCGTCGCGCGCCTGCAGCGGCGAGTGGGCGCTGTTCCGGCGCTGGTGGCTGGCGGTCTGGCTGGTGCTCGATCACCCATCCGCTGCTCGACGGCATGACGGTCTACGGCACGCAGCTGCTGCTGCCCTTCACCGACCATCCGTTCGCGCTCGGCAGCATCTTCATCATCGACCCGCTGTACACGCTGCCGCTGCTGGTCGGCGTGATCGCTCGCGCTGCGGCGCGACGACGAGCGCGGCCTGGCCTGGAACCGCGCCGGGCTGGTCGCGAGTTGCGCCTACCTGGCCTGGACCGCGGCGGCGCAGGCCTGGGTGCGCGCCGATGTCGAGCGACTCGCTCGCCGCGCAGGGCGTGCAGGCGCAGCAGCTGCTGGTGACGCCGGCGCCGTTCAACTCGCTGCTGTGGCGCATCGTCGCGATCACGCCCGACGACCGCTACCTCGAGGGCTTCCGCTCGCTGCTCGACGGCGAGCGCGCGCTGCAGCTCGACCCCTTCGAGCGCGGCGCGCGGCCTGCAGGCCGGCTGCGCCGAGCACTGGCATCTGCAGCGCATGGTCTGGTTCACGCACGGCTTCTACAAGCTCGAACGCGCCGGCGACGCGTGATCATCACCGATCTGCGCATGGGCCAGGAGCCGCAGTACGTGTTCGCCTTCCGCATCCCGCCGCGTCGGGCTGCCGCAGTCGGTCGGCGGCCGGCTCGACATCGCGCGCGGCCTGCAGTGGCTGGGCCCGCGCATGTTCGGCGCCGACCTGCCGCCGCCGCGCTGAACGGGCGGCGGGCGCTCAGCGGCGGCCGCCGACGTCGAGTGCCTTCAATGTCCCGGGGTCGAACTGGCCCGACACGGTCAAGCTGCGTTGCTGCTGGAATGCGCGCAATGCGGCCTGGGTGCGCGGACCGAGGATGCCATCGATCGCCCCGACCTCGAGTCCATGGCGCGCCAGCGCTTCCTGGCCGCTGCGAACGGTGTTGTCGGCGACGCAGGGTCGCAACTGGGCAATCGTCTTGAACCATTGCTCGGCCTCTTTCGCATCGTAGGCCGGTGCAGGTTGCGGCTGCACGTCGCGTGCCTTCAGGCGGGCCAGCATCGACGGCATGCTGTCGCGCAATGGGCGCGGCATGCCTTTGAGAAATCCCGGTTCGATGCCCTTGACGACCGAGCCCTGGCGCTGCCCGGGCTTGAGCGAAAAGGTCTGCCATGCGTTGACGGTCGTGCGCGACCCGGCCGCTCCCCCCACCGTGATGATCGCATCGCCCCGTTCCACGAATACGGCCGCGCCCTCGGCATCGACGTGCACCACGGCTGCGCCGGCATCGATCGAGATGTCGAGGAACTGCGTCGCGATGCGGTGCGGCGGCGCCTTGTCGCGTTTGGCCACCACGACCTTGGCCCAGCCCGCCAGCAAGACGACCGGGCTGGCGGCCTCACCGTCCGAACCAGGCAACTCGAACAGCAGCCGCGTGTCGTGGCCGACGATGATCTGGCCGCCGTCGGCAAACTCTGCCTGCACCAGGGCTTGTGGCGCGGTGCTGACGATGTCGCACTGGCGCAGCGTCACGCCCGGCACCGGCAGGAATCCGCGTGCGCCCGAGATGATCGTGCTCTTGCCTTCGACGTAGGTGATCGTCGGCGATGAGGCCGCGGCAGCGGCGGTCAGGCAGAACGAGATCGCGAGCGCGATGCACGCGGGTGAACGAAAAGGCATGCAAGGTCCCCCGGGGCTCGGCGATGTGCAAATGCGACGGTGGGCCAGCCATCGGCCGGCCGCGCAGCGAGCCGACTGTAGGTGCATCGACGAAGCCCTGTCAATTCGGTTGCCCATTGTGGATCGCAGCGTGTGAAGTCGCCATTCAATCCCATGCTCGACAAACGGTGAGCCCTGCCATATGGTGGGCGTTGTCTCGGTCTCGGCGAAAGGCAGTGATGGCGATGTTTCCTGCATCAGAACGCGCAGCGGCGTCGCACCGGATGGGCATGCTCGCCGAGCGCGCGCTCGGCGTCCGGTGCCGGGTCGGCAACTGGCTGGCTGTGCTGGGCCTGGCCTCGATGCTGTGGGTCGCCGCGCCGGCGCAGGCGCAGGCCGTTGCGTCGCCGCATGCGATCGACATCCCGCGCTGGTTCTCGATCAGTCTGCTCGATTTCAAGGACGAGATCGCGGAGGCGGCACGCGACGGCAAGCGCGTGATGGTCTATTTCGGCCAGGATGGATGCCCTTACTGCAAGGCGCTGATGAAGGCCAATTTCGGGCCCGGCCCGATCACTGACAAGACACGCGCGAATTTCGTCGCCATCGCCATCAACATCTGGGGCGATGCCGAGGTCCACTGGATCGATGGCAGCACAACCACCGAGAAGGAACTGGCGCGCACGCTGAAGGTGCAGTTCACGCCGACGCTGCTCTTCTTCGAGACCGACGGCACGCTGGTGCAGCGCCTCAACGGCTACCTGCCGCCCGAGCGCTTCACGCACCTGCTCGACTACGTGATCCAGCGCCGCGACCGCGAGCTGTCGATGGCCGAGTACATGAGCACGAAGATCAAGGAGCCTGACATCCCCGTCCGCGGCACGCGCCCCTACCTGATGCGCGACCCGGCCAATCTGGCGCGCGCCGGCCGTGGCCGACCTTTGGCGGTGCTTTTCGAGTCGCCGTCCTGCAAGGACTGCGTCGAGATGCATGCGCAGGCCTTCACGCGCGAGTCACTGCGCCAACTGCTGCGCGGCTTCGACGTGGCGCGACTCGTCCCCGGGTCGCCCGCCAAGCTGACCACTCCCGACGGTCGGCGCACCGATGCGCCCGGCTGGGCGCGCGACTTGCGGATCAACCTGTACCCGACCGCGGTCTTCTTCGACCCGCGTGGCGAGGAGGTCTTCCGCTTCGATGGCTACCTGCGACCGTTCCACATCGAGAGCGCCTTCGACTACGTCGCCAGCGGCGCCTATCTGCGCGAGCCGCAGTTCCAGCGCTTCGTGCAGACGCGCGCCGACAAGCTGCGCGAGCAGGGCAAGCCGGTCGACCTGTGGCGTTAGGGTCGGCGCCGCAAGCCGCTGCCGCCCGGCAAGCCCGCGCGGGTCAGGTCGTCGCGGGGTCCTGCAGTGCGAGCCAGACTTCGCGTGTCTCGGCGCCCGGGCGGTCGTCGATGCTGAAGCCCAGGTCGGACGCCAGTTCCAGCATGCGCTTGTTCTCGGACAGCACGGTTGCGACGAGCCGACGTGTGCCATGGGCACGCAGGTAGGCAATCATCTTGTTCATCAGCCGCTCGCCCAGGCCGCCGCCCTTGATGTCGCTGCGCACGATGATGCCGAACTCGGCGTCGTGGTTGTCCGGGTCGGCGATCGCGCGCACCACGCCCAGCGTTTCTTCGCCGCCGCCCTCGGTCGGCGCGGTGGCGATGAAGGCCATCTCGCGTTGGAAGTCGATCTGGGTCAGGCGGGCCAGTTCGCTGCGCTCGATGCTGCGCCGGCTGTAGAAGACGCGCATGCGGATGTCGATCGGGTCGAGCTTTTCGAGGAAGGCCAGGTGCTGGGCTTCGTCTTCGGGGCGGATCGGGCGCAGGGTCAGGGTGCGATCCTGCCAGGGCAGGGTCTCGACCAGTTCGCTCGGGTAGGGACGGATCGCGAAGCTCGCCGCGCCACCCGGGGCAGCGGCGCTGACGCGCACCCGTGCATCGAGCGCGATCACGCCGTCGGCGCCGCTCAGCAACGGGTTGATGTCGAGTTCGATGATCTGCGGGACTTCGGCCAGCAGCTGGGAGACCGCCGTCAGCACGGCCACGATGGCGTCGAGGTCGACCGCCGGCGTGTCGCGGTAGCCCGCCAGCAGCCGGGCCACGCGGGTGCGCGCGATCAGCGCGCGCGCCAGCGGCGCATTCAGGGGCGGCAGCGCGAGCGCACGGTCGGCCACCACTTCGACCGAGGTGCCGCCCTGACCGAACAGGATGACCGGGCCGAACTGCGGGTCCAGGCTGGCGCCGATGATCAGTTCATGGGCGCGTGGCCGGCGCACCATGGCCTGCACGCTGAACCCGAGCACCTTGGCCTCGGGGAGCAGTGCCTGCACCCGTTCGAGCATCGTGGCGGCAGCAAGTCGCACCTGATCGGCCGTCAACAGGTCGAGCACGACACCGCCGACATCGCTCTTGTGCGAGATGTCGTGCGACAGGATCTTGAGCGCGACCGGGAAGCCGATGGCGGTGGCGGCGCGGGCTGCCGCGTCGGGCTCGGCGCTCGTGCTCTCGGTGCGGGCCACCTCGATCCCGCAGGCGCTCAGCAGGTCCTTGGCCTCGGGCTCGCTCAGCATGTCGCGCCCGTCGGCAAGCGCGCCGTCGATGAGGCCGCGCACGCGCGCCAGGTCCAGCTGGCTCGCCTTGGGCAGCGCTGGTGGCGCCTGCATGAGCTGCGCCTGGTTGCGCCGGTAGGTGGCCAGCATCGACAAGGCGCGCACCGCTTCTTCGGGCGTGTCATGGCAGGCGATGCCGGCGTCGTGGAACAGGTGGCGCGCGTCGGCGACCGCCGCGTCACCGAGCCAGCAGGCCACGACGCGACTTGAGGCCGGCTGCAGCACCGGCAGCAGCGCCTGCGCGATCTGCAGGCTGGGCACGATCGCGGTCGGCGCATGCACGAAGAGCAGGGTGCCACTGCGCTTGTCGGCGAGCAGGGTCGTCATCGCCTGCACATAACGTTCGGCCGGCGCGTCGCCGATCAGGTCGACCGGGTTGCCATGCGACCAGTTCGGCGGCAACGAGGCGTCGAGTTCGCGCAGCGTGCCGGCACCCAGCTCGGCCAGCGAAAGCCCGGCCAGTGCCGTGGCGTCGGCCGCCATCACGCCGGCGCCGCCGCCATTGGTGACGATGGTGACGGGTTCGTCGCTGCCGTCGCCGATACGGCCCTGGAAATGCGACAGGGTCTCGGCCGCGGTGAACAGGTCCTGCAGGCTGTCGACCCGCAACATGCCGGCGCGCCGGATGGCCGCGTCGATCACCGCGTCGGCCCCGGCCAGTGCACCGGTGTGCGAGGCCGCCGCCTTCTGGCCCTGCGCCGAGCGGCCGGACTTGACCACGATGACCGGCTTGTTGCGCGCGGCCGCGCGCGCCGCCGACATGAACTTGCGCGGCGCCTCGATCGATTCGATGTAGAGCAGGATGGCGCGTGTCTTCGGATCGCTGGCCAGGTAGTCGAGCATGTCGCCGAAGTCGACGTCGGCGTGTTCGCCGAGCGAGACGAAATGCGAGAAGCCGATGCGTCTGCCGCGCGCCCAGTCGAGCATGGCGGTGACGAGCGCGCCCGACTGCGACACGAAAGCGAGCGAGCCGGGCTCGACCATCGCATGCGCGAAGCTCGCGTTCAGACCGATGTGGGGCGACAGCAGGCCGAGGCAGTTCGGTCCCAGCACGCGCAGCAGATGGGGCCGCGCGGCTTCGCACAGGGCCTGCTTGTGCGCGGTGTCGAGGCCGGCCGTCAGCACGATGGCGGCACGCGTGCCGCGCGCGCCGAGTTCGCGGATCAGGTCCGTCACGATCGCCGCCGGGGTGCAGATGATGGCCAGCTCGGGCGCCTCGGGCAGGTCGGCCACGCCGGCATGGACCGGATCGCCGCCGAGCGCGGTCAGCCTGGGGTTGACGGCCCAGATGGGGCCCTTGAACCCGCCGGCCTTGAGGTTGTGCCAGACGGTCGCGCCGACGCTGCCGGGGCGATCGGAGGCGCCGAACACGGCGACCGAGGCCGGGTCGAAGAGGGAGTCGAGATTTCGGATGCTCATGGCGACGATGATGCCTGCTCACCAACCCGGCGGGCGGTCATCGGGCTTGACCTGCCTCAAGCCACATGCGAGTCTGGACCCTAGCATCTAGACTGGAGACCCCCATGAAAATCCTGCTTCCCGTCGATGGTTCCCCGCTTGCATTGCACGCGGTCGAACATGCCCTGAGCCTGGTGCGCGAGGGCCTGCAGGCGAGCTTCGTGCTGGCCAACGTGCAGGAGCCCGCGAGCCTGTACGAAGTGGTCACGGCGCATGACCCGGACGTGATCCGCGAGGTGCGCGGTGCGGCCGGCGCGGACCTGCTGGCCGGTGCGGAAGCGATCCTGGACCAGGCCAGGGTTCTGTACGAGAGCGAGGTGGCCGGTGGCGACCCCGCGCACTTGCTGGTCGAGATGGCCGAGCGTTATGGCTGCGACGCGATCGTGATGGGCGCGCGCGGGCTTGGTGGGCTGCGTGCCGCTCTGCTGGGGTCGGTCTCGCATGCAGTGATCAATGCGAGCACGATCCCGGTCACCATCGTGCGCGGCCCCGAGCCCCCCGAAGCCGGTGACGACGAAGAGACCGACGTCGACGCGTAAGTGACCGAGACGGTCCACGACTCGCACGTCCACGCTGCCGATGCCGTCGCCCGGCGGCTCGGCGTAGTCCCCAATCAAGGCCTGTCGGCCGACGAGGTCGACCTGCGCCGACAGCGCCACGGGCCGAACCGCCTGCCCGAGGCAGCACCGCGTCGCTGGTGGCAGCGTGTGCTCGACCAGTTCCGCGATTTCATGATCCTCGTGCTGCTGGCGGCGGCCGTCGTGTCCGGCCTGATCGGCGACCTGACCGACACGGTCGTGATCCTGATCATCGTCGTGCTCAACGCCACGATCGGGGTCTGGCAGGAGTGGCGCGCCGACCAGGCCCTGCAGGCCCTGCGCCGCATGGCCGCGCCGCACGCGATGGTCCGGCGCGACGGCGGCCAGGTGCAACAGGTCGAGACCCAGCACCTGGTGCCGGGCGACGTGGTGCTGCTCGAAGCGGGCAACCTGGTGCCGGCCGACCTGCGCCTGCACGAGGTGGCGCAGCTGAAGGTCGACGAATCGGCGCTGACCGGCGAGTCGGTCACGATCGACAAGCAGCATGCGCGCGCTGGCCGCGCAGGCAGGCGCCGACAGCGCGCTCGGCGACCGCACCAACATGGCCTTCAAGGGCACCCTGGTCACGCATGGGCGTGCCAGCGGGCTCGTCGTGGCCACCGGCGTGCAGACCCAGATCGGCCAGGTCGCCACCTTGCTGCAAGGCGCCGGCGAACGCGCGACGCCGTTGCAGCAGCGGCTGGCAGTCGTTCGGCAAGCGGCTGTCGCTGGTGGTGCTCGCGATCTGCGGCCTGATCTTCGCGCTCGGTGTCTGGGGCCGCGGTGAGCCGGTGCTGCTGATGGCGCTGACCGCGATCAGCCTGGCGGTGGCGGCGATTCCGGAAGCGCTGCCGGCGGTGGTGACGGTGCTGCTCGCGCTCGGCGCACGCCGGCTGGTCAAGGTCAACGCGCTCGTGCGCCGCCTGCCTTCGGTCGAGACCCTGGGTTCGGTGACCGTGATCTGTTCGGACAAGACCGGCACGCTGACCGTCAATCGCATGCAGCTGCAACGCCACCAGGCGTTCGGCGACGAGGCGGCCTTGTGGCAGGGCATGGCGCTGTGCAACGACGCCTCACCGGGCAAGGAGGGCGGCTGGAACGGCGACCCGACCGAGACCGCCCTGCTCGACGGGGCGGCCGAGGCGGGCCAGGATGTGTCTGGCAATCCGGCGCGAACATCCGCGCGCGATGGAGTGCCCCTTCGACAGCGAGCGCAAGCGCATGAGCACGCTGCATCGCACGGCGTCCGGCGTCGAGGCCTGGGTCAAGGGGGCGCCGGAGGCGGTGCTGTCTTCATGCGTCGACCTGCCCGAGACGGCCGCCGCCCTGGCCGAGGAATGGGCCGGCCAGGGTCTGCGTGTGCTGGCCCTGGCCCATCGGCGCATGGACGCGGTCGAAGACCCCTGCGGCATGACCCCGGCCGAGGTCGAGAAGGACCTGGAGCTGATCGGCCTGGTGGGCCTGATGGACCCGCCGCGCGCCGAGGCCAAGGTGGCGGTGGCAGAGTGCCTGGCGGCGGGCATCCGGCCGGTGATGATCACCGGCGACCATCCGGCCACCGCGCTCGCCATCGCGCGGCAGCTCGGCATCGCGCAGACGGGCGACGCGCGTGATCACCGGCCCGGAGCTGGCGGCCATGGACGATCGCGGCGCTGCGCCAGCGGTTGCGCAGGACGTGGCCGTCTACGCGCGCGTCGACCCGGCGCAGAAGATCCGCATCGTCGAGCGCCTGCAGGCGCGCGGCGAGTTCGTCGCGATGACCGGCGACGGCGTCAACGACGCGCCGGCGCTCAAGGCGGCCGACATCGGCGTCGCGATGGGCAAGACCGGCACCGACGTGGCGCGCGAAGCGGCCGACATGGTGCTGCTCGACGACAACTTCGCCACCATCGTCGCGGCGGTGCGCGAGGGGCGGCGCATCTTCGACAACATCCGCAAGTTCATCAGTACGCCATGACCGGCAACTCGGGCGAGATCTGGACGCTGTTCCTCGCGCCCTTCCTCGGCCTGCCGATCCCGCTGCTGCCGATCCACATCCTGTGGATCAACCTCGTGACCGACGGCCTGCCCGGCCTGGCGCTGGCCGCCGAGCCGGCCGAGCGCGGCATCATGCAGCGCCCGCCGCGGCCGCCGCAGGAGAGCATCTTCGCCCACGGGATGTGGCAGCACATCCTCTGGGTCGGGCTGCTGATGGGCGCGTCTGTGCCTGGTCGACCCAGGCCTGGGCGCTGCAGACCGGCGCATGCCCACTGGCAGACCATGGTGTTCACCGTGCTGACGCTGTCCCAGATGGGGCACGTGCTGGCCATCCGCTCCGAGCGCGAGTCGCTCTTCACGCCAGGGCCTGGCTTCCAACCGGCCGCTGCTCGGCGCGGTGCTGCTGACCTTCGCGCTGCAGATGGCGACGATCTACGTGCCGTGGCTCAACCCGATCTTCAAGACCGAGCCGCTGACGCCTGGGCGAGCTCGGCTTCTGCCTGGCCCTGGCCGCGGTCGTGTTCGTCGCGGTGGAAATCGAGAAGGCGTGGAAGCGGCGCTGATCAGACCCGGCGCGTGCGCCCGGCCCAGTAGGGCTCGCGCAGCTTGCGCTTGAAGATCTTGCCGGTGTCCTCGCGCGGCAGCTCGGCGTGGAAGCTCGACCACCGTGGGCACCTTGTAGCCGGCCAGGCGCTGCGTGCAGGAAGGCCTGCACCGCTCGCGCGCGTCGAGCGGCCGCGCCGGCAGCGGCTGCACCGCGGCGGCCAGCGCCTCGCCGAACTCGGCGTCCGGGATGCCGAACACCGCGCAGTCGGCGACGCCGGGCATCATCTGCAGCACGGCCTCGATCTCGGCCGGGTAGATGTTGACGCCACCCGGAGATCACCATGTCGGCGGCGCGGTCGACGATGAACAGGAAGCCGTCCTCGTCGAGGTAGCCGATGTCGCCCAGCGTCTTCAGGCCGTCGCGCTCGATGCGCGGCGCGCCTCGGCGTTGCCGATGTAGCTGAAGTCGGCGTAGGCCGGCTGGTGCACGTAGATCAGGCCGGCCTCGCCCTGCGGCATCGGTTCGCCCGTCGTCGTCCAGGATGGCGAGGTCGCACGCCGGGCAGCGGCCGCCCGGCCGAGCCGGGCTTGCGCAGCGCCTCGGCGCTGTCCAGCGGGTCATGTAGCCGAGCTCGCTGGCGCCATAGGCCTCGTGGATGACCGGCCCCCACCAGTCGATCATCGCGCGCTTGACCTCGGGCGGGCAGGGCGACCCGGTCGACGCGACGAAGCGCATCGAGCTCAGGTCGTGGCGCCGCCGCACCGCCTCGGGCAGCGCGCAGCAGGCGCACGTACATCGTCGGCACCAGGTAGGCATGGGTGAGGCGGTGCTGCTCGATCAGCTGCAGCGTGCGTTCGGCGTCGAAGCGCGGCTCGATGAACAGCATGCGCGCTCTCGAGCGACGCGCCGATGCAGTAGGAGTTGGGCGCGCTGTGGTACATCGGCGCGCTGACGCAGCGCGCGCATGCCGGGCTCGAGGCCGAGCACATGGCGCAGCACCGTCCTGGCCGCGTGCGGCCTGCTCGGGCGTGGCCGCGCGCGCGCAGGATGCCCTTGGGCCGGCCGGTCGTGCCCGAGGTGTAGAACATGGCGCCGCGCGGCGCGCGTGCGGCGTCGCTCAGCGGCTGGCGCAGCGTCGTCGCGTGCGTCGGCCACGCCGGCGTCCGCGTCCGCCGTGCGACGAAGGTCGTGAGACCGGTCGTCGCCAGCCCCGGCAGCCGCGCCAGCAGCGCGGCATCGGCGACGAGCACCCGCGCGCCGCTGTCGGACAGGATGTACTGCACCTCGTCGGTCTTGAAGTGCCAGTTGATCGGGCACCACAGCGCACCCAGCCAGCGCGCGGCCAGCATCACCTCGAGCACTTCGGGGCCGTTGCGCATCATCAGCGCGACCACGTCGCCGTCGCCCAGGCCGGCCGACCGCAACGCACTCGCCGACTTCAGGATGCGCCGGTGGAACGCCTCGCCGTCGATGCGCTGGCCGTCGAACTCGATGGTCGGTTTCATGCCGGTCATTGTGACCGAGGGTCGGCAACGACGAAGCGCCCCCGCAGGGGCGCTGGCTCACGCTCGGTTGCGCTCGGCTGGCGCGTCGCTCAGCCGAAGCTGTAGGCCTCGGCGTTGACGCTGGAGACGGCACCCCGCTGCAGCGCCTTGATCGTCGCGGCGCGCACGACCTCGCGGCTCAGGCGGCTGTCGACGGTCAACTGCGGGTTGAGCTGCGCGGTCTCGTGCAGTTCACCGGCGGCCAGGGCGCGGCGGGCTTCGGCCTGGACTTCGGCGCGGCTGACCGTCGAGCTTGCGAACGCCTCGGTCGGGGCAATCGTCGCTTCCTGCGCGAATGCGCTGCCGGCGGCGGCGAAGGCGAGGGTGGCGGTGGCGAGCAGGGTGCGGGTGTTCATGATCGGTGTCCTTCAGTGGAGTGTGTGGGAGTGAAGCGGTTCGTGGATCGATCAGGCGAAGGAGAAGGCCTCGGCATTGACGCTGGCGACCGCACCGCGCTTGAGCGCCTTGGCGGTCGCGGCGCGCACTGCTTCGCGGCTCAACATGCTGTCGATTTCGATCTGTGGGTTCAACTGCGCCATCTCGCTCAGCTCGCCGGCCGCGAGGGCGCGTTTCGCTTCGGCCTGGACCGCGGTGCGGCTGACGGTCGACTGGGTGAACTGGAAGCTCGTGTCGATCGTGGCTTCCTGGGCGAATGCGCTGCCGGCGGCGGCGAAGGTGAGGGCGGCGGCGGCGATGAGGGTGCGGGTGTTCATGAGGATCTCCTTGGGTAGCGTCTTGAGGGGGCTGTGGTGGCCTGCGTTGTGCTGACCATGGACTGAAGTCTGGGCGTGCCAGCCGACGCCCGCCGCACAGCCAGATGACATGTTTGTCATCTGGCAACGGGCGGGATCTCGTGAATGCGCGGCGCGAGACTGCGGCGCGCCCCGGCGGGCGCTGCGTCAGCTCAACGGGGCGGCAGGGTCAGGCGACGGCGTCGACCGTTCGGCCCGCGCGCCGGTGCCACCACAGGATCGCCAGCACGACCGGGCACCGACGACCGCCGACACCGTCGGGCTTGGCGAACACCAGCGACAGCGAGAACAGGTTCAGCGCGAGGAAGGCCGGGCGCCCGATGCGGCGACCGAACTGGCCGGTGTAGGCCGCGCCCAGCCCCATCACGGCGACGATCGCCGACACCGCTGGCGATCAGGAAGGCGCTCCAGCTGAAGTCGATCAGCAGCAGCGCCGGCGTGTAGACGAAGGCGAAGGGCACCAGCGCCTTGCCCATCGACAGCCGGAACGCCGTCATGCCGGTGCGCATCGGTTCGCTGCGCGCGATGCCGGCGGCGGCGAACGCGGCCAGCGCCACCGGCGGCGTCACGTCGGCCAGCACGCCGAAGTAGAAGACGAAGAAATGCGTCGCCAGCTGCGGCACGCCGAGCTGCGCCAGCGCCGGCGCGACGATCGCGGCGAGGATGATGTAGGTCGGCGTCGTCGGCACGCCCGAGCCCATCACGATGCAGGCCGCGGCGGTGAAGAACAGGCCGAACAGGATCGTCACCTGGTTCAGCGCGAACCAGCCGAAGACGTCGACCGAGAGCACCATCTGCGCCGCGATGCCCGACAGGTCGATCACCCAGGCCGAGAACTTGAAGCCCATGCCGGTCAACGTGGTGATGCCGAGCACGAAGCCGACGCAGGCGCAGGCCGCGCCGATGCTGAGCGCCGACTTGGCCCCCATCTCGAAGCCCTGCACGAGGGCCCGCGGCCCGACCGTCAGTCCCGGTCATGCGGCGGCCGTAGTTGCCCGATCAGGCGCGGAATCCAGGAGCAGGCCACCGTCAGCGTGATGCCCCAGAACGCGGCCAGGAATGGCGTGTACTGCATCAGCAGCAGCGTGACCATCACGATGAGCGGAATGAAGAGGTGCCAGGAGCTCTTCAGCACCACCTTGAGCGAAGGGATCTCCGATGGGTCCATGCCCGACAGCTTCAGCCGCCGCGCCTCCAGGTGGACCATGAAGAGGATCGCGAAGTAGTGCAGCGCGGCCGGCACGATGGCGACCAGGATCAGCTGGTTGTACGGGATGCCCAGCGTCTCGGCCATGATGAAGGCGGCCGCACCCATGATCGGCGGCGTGACCTGGCCGCCGCACGACGCCGAGGCCTCGACGCCGCCGGCGAAGCGCGGCGAGAAGCCGACCTTCTTCATCAGCGGGATCGTCATCACGCCGGTGGTCACGGTGTTGGCGATCGGCGAGCCCGAGATCATGCCGAACAGTCCCGACGAGACCACGCTGACCTTGGCCGGCCCGCCGGCGAAGCGCCCGGCTGCGATCGTCGCCAGGTTGACGAACAGCTGCCCGAGGCCGGTCAGCTGGGCCATGATGCCGAACAGCACGAAGTGGAAGACGAAGGTCGCGACGACGCCGACCGGAATGCCGTAGATGCCCTCGGTGCCCTTGTACAGATGGGCGACGACTCGCGGCACGCTGTAGCCGCGGTGGCCGAGGCCGCCGGGCAGGTAGGGCCCGAAGATGCCGTACAGCACCGTCGCGATGGCCAGCAAGGGCAGGAAGATGCCCATCGTGCGGCGCGTCGCCTCGATCACCATCGCGATCGCGATCACACCGACCATCAGGTCGACCGGCGTGTGTTCGCCCGGCCGCTCGAGGAAGATCTGGTCGAAGAAGACCAGCAGGTAGAGCGAGAAGCCCGATGCGAGCAGCGCGAAGATCCAGTCGCGCAGCGGGATGTGCTGGTGGCTGCCGTCATACACCTTGAACGGCAGCGACAGGCCGGCGATCGCCAGCAGCACGACGCCGAAGGCGAACGTCGCACCCGGCGGAATCGGGTCCGACGTGGCCTGGATCAGCTCGTAGCCCATCAGCAGGTAGAACACCACGAGACCGAGCGAGACGATCCACTCCCAGGGCCCGCCCAGGCGCTTCTGGCGCGGGAAGACGAGGAAACACAGGCCAAGCACGACCGACAGATGGATCGCCCGATGAGCGATCTCGTTTTCAAGGCCGAAACCGGCGGTGTAGTAGTGCCAGCCGGACAGGCCCACCGCCAGCACCGTGACGATCCCGGCCGCCAGCCCGGCCAATTTGCGAAAGCTCGACTCGGGGTCGAACTGCTCGATCAGGCGGTCGATTTCAGACTGGGTGGCAGCGCTCATGGGAGTCCTGTCATGGCAGCGGGCAACCGGTGGCCCGCAGTTCGATGGAGTGGCGGCTCAATGTGTGCAGCGGCACCGGCGCGCGGTCGCCGACGGTGACGCGCATCGCCTGGACCGGTGGCACGACCAGCGGGTGCACGACCCGGTCCAGCGTCAGGCGCCAGCCGTCGCCGTCGCGCTGCAGGCGCTCGCCCGGACCGGCCGCGTTCGGCAGGCCATAACCGTCACCGACATAGCGCTCTTCGATCAGGTGCGCGCGCCAGCCGGACGCGTCGGCGCGCCAGACGTAGACGTCGCTGACGGGGGTGTTCAGCACCGAATGGGTGAAGTCGATGCGGGCCGACGGCGCTTCGGGACTGAGCGCGAGCCGCGCGAGCTCGCGCCCGCTGCGGTGCTCGCTCAACAACAGTTCGCATGCGGGCGCCGCCGATGATCCGAGCAGCGCGCCCGCCACGATGGCGGCGCGCTGCACCCGATTCACTTGACGATGCCCTTTTCCTTGAAGTACTTCAGCGCGCCCGGGTGGAGCGGCGCGGTGCCGACCGCCAGCGCGGTGGCGAGGCTGATGTTCTTGCCCTGCACATGGACCTGGCCCATGATCGCCACGTTCTCGAACAGGGCCTTGGTCACCTCGTAGGCGACGCTGTCGGGCACCGCGTCATGGGTGGCCCAGACCGCCATCACCGCGAGCGTGTCGACGGCCGTCGTCTGACCCTTGTAGCTGTCGGCCGGCAGCTTGACATTGGTGTAGTAGGGCTGCTGCTTCTGCAGCGTCGCGATCTCGGGGCCGGCGAGCGGAATCACCTTGAGCGCATGGCTCTGCGCGAAGTCGGTCACGGCGGCGGTGGGCACTCCGGCGGTGATCAGCGTGGCGTGCAGGTTGCCATCCTTGATCTTGTCGACCGCCTGCGTGAAGGAGGACAGATCCTCCTTGATATCGGCGCGTGTCATGCCGTAGACCTGGAGCAGGTCGGTCAGCAACTGGTACTGGCCTGAACCGGGCGAGCCCGAAGAGATGCTCTTGCCCTTGAGGTCCTTGACCGTGTTGATGCCCGAGTCGGCGCGCGTGATCAGCTGCACCGTCTCCGGGTACAGCGCACCGAGCGCGCGCACGTTCTTGATCGCTGCGCCGTTGAACTGGCCCTTGCCGTTGTAGGCGGCGTCGAGGATGTCGGCGGCGACGAAGGCCGACTCGATGTCCTTGTTGCCGAGCAGCTTGACGTTGGCGACCGAGGCGCCGCCGGCTTCGGCGGTGGCGCTGATCTTCTTGCCGTCGACCACGGCCTTGTTCGAGATCAGCTGGGCCAGCATGCCGCCGAGCGGGTAGTAGGTGCCGCCGGTGCCGCCGGTGGCGACGCCGAAGAACAAACGCTGCTGCGCGAAGGCGGTCGTCGCGACCGCCGCCACGGCGATGATCGCCGCCGTCTGTTTCCAGTTGATTGTCATGACCTATCTCCTCCAGTGGATCGAATACACGACGATAGCGCGCCGATCGCGCGTCGCCTCTCGTGATTTGCCCTCGGGGCCGGGGTCAGCCCAGATGACGGCCGAAGAATGCGAAGCTGCGGTCCCAGGCCAGCCCGGCCCAGGCGGCGTCGTACTGGGTGATCGGGATCCGCCCGCGGCCCTGCGCGGTCTCGTTGGCGAAGCCGTGCATCGCGAGGTAACGATGGCCGCGGTAGGCTACGGCGGCTTCGGCCAGCTTCTTCTCGAGGGCATCGACGCCGGCGATCGGGAACGCGCCATCCTGCTCGGCCCAATGCGCCAGCAGCGGCACCTTGATCTTCGACGCGTCGAGGAACTCGAGCGGCGGCAAGCCGTACCAGACCACGCCGGCATCGGCCTCGGGGGATTGCGACAAGGCCAGCAGGGTCAGCGCGCCGCCCATGCAAAAGCCCGTCACGCCGACCTTGGCGCCGCCCGCCTTCAGGTGCTGGATGGCGCCGCGGATGTCCTGCGCGGCGGCATCGCCGAAGTCCAGCCCCGACATCAGGTGATGCGCCTCCTCGGCCTCGACGGTCGACTTGCCGCGGTACAGATCGGGCACCAGGGCCGTGAAGCCGGCATCCGCGAGCCGGTTGGCGACGCCGCGGATCTGGTCGTTCAACCCCCACCATTCCTGGATCACGACCACCGCCGGCGCACCCTTGGGGGTCGCCGACTCTGCGAGGTAGGCGTCGACCGGCTTTCCATCGGGGCGATTGAAGCGGATCGTCTTGCCCATGACCTGTCTCCTGGTTCGTTGCGGCATGCCACGTTAGGACCTCGTCGTGCATCGCGTCAAGCGGCTATCCTGGGCCGATGGACCACTACGACGTGATCGTGATCGGGGCCGGTGTCATCGGCACCTCGGTCGCCTGGCACCTTGCCGAACTGGGGGCGGGCCGTGTGCTCGTGCTCGATCGCACGCAGATCGGTGCGGGCACGACGGCGCAGTCGAGCGGCATCCTGCGCACCCACTATTCGGTGCCCGAGAACGTCGACCTGGCGCGCCGGTCGTGGCAGGTGTTCGACCGGTTCGCGCAATACCTCGGCGACGAGGAGGCCTCGGCCGGGCTCGTGAAATGCGGCTACCTGATCGCCGCACCCGAGGGCGACAAGCTCGAGCCGCTGCGCGCGTCACTCGCGGCCCAGCAGGCGAGCGGCATCCCGCTGCAGCTGCTGAGCCCGATCGAGGCGAGTGCAAAGCTGCCGATCTGCCGCTTCGATGACGCGGCACTGATTGGCTTCGAGCCCGAGGCCGGATTTGCCGACGCCTATCTGGTGGCGACGAGCTTTGCGCGCGCTGCCAGGCGGCGCGGCGTGAAGATCATCGAAGGCGTCGAGGTGCAGCAGCTCCTGCTCGCGCATGGCAAGGTCATGGGCGTCGAGACGTCGCGCGGCCGCTTCGATGCGCCGGTGGTCGTCAGCACGCAGAACATCTGGTCGGGCGACATCGAGCGCTGGACCGGCATCGCCATACCGGTCAAAGCGGAGCGGCACACCGTGCTCGCGCTCGAGGGCCCCGAGGCCTACACCTTCGACATGCCGGTCTACAAGGACCTCGGCTCGCCCGGCATGCTCTATTGCCGCAGCTACGGCGGACGCCAGATGCTGGTCAGCGAGGGCATCGTCGGCACGACGCTGGCGGCGCCCGACAACGAACAGGGCGACATCCCGATGGACTACGTGGCCGAGGTCGGTGCCCAGGCGGCCGAGCGTTTCCCTTCGTTCGAGACCGCTGGCCTGGCCTCGTCGTGGACCGGGGTCTACGACGTCACTCCCGACTGGAACCCGGTCCTCGGCCCGCTGCCCGACGTGCCCGGGCTGATCGTCGGCTTCGGGTTCTCCGGCCATGGCTTCAAGCTGTCGCCTGCGGTCGGCCGGGTCCTGGCGCAAGCGGCGTTGTCCTTGCCAACCGACGTGGCGCTCGAGCCCTACGCGCTCGAGCGCTTCCACAGCGGCCGCCTGTTGCAGGGCCGCTACGGCCTGGGCGCGGTGTCCTGAGGCGCAGCGGCAACGTTCCTATGCGTATTGCGTGGCGGTGCGCCATAGGCTAGCGTCAGCGAGCGCCACGGGTGGGCCGTGCACGGATGCCATCGACATGAACCTGCCGTCCCAGTCGCCACGATCGCTCCCGTCGCCGGATCGGCGCGCCGTGTGGTCGGTCGTGCTCGTCTATCTGGCGGTCGCCGGGTTGTGGATCCTGTTGTCCGACTCCCTGGTCCAGTGGCTGTTTGCAGACGACGCGCTGCGGGCGACTGCGCAGACGGTCAAGGGCTGGGCCTTCGTCGTCGTGACCGCGGCGCTCCTGTATGCGCTGATGATCCGCTGGACGCACCAGGCGCAGCAGCCCGTCGGCAGTGCCGAGGCCTCCGAACGCGCACGCCAGCGCGCCCTGACCCTGTTGCAGGCCATTGCGGACAACTCACCCGACGCCATCTTCGTGAAGGACCGCGAAGGCCGCTACCAGCTCTTCAACCGCGAAAGCGCTCGTTTGACGGGCGCGTCGATGGACACGACGCTAGGGCAGGACGACCGGTCGATCTTCGCGCCTGAAGCGGCCGCCACGATCCGCGCCAACGACGAGCGTGTGATGTCGCTCGACCGGCCCG
>CAVUEP010000059.1:0-15117 GCA_963740395.1 uncultured beta proteobacterium | reverse complement strand
GACGACGTGCTGATCGACTGCTACGCGAGCGACGAACCACGTGGCTACCCGACCCTGTGCAAGGGCCGCTTCAACGTCGAAGGCGAGCGCGACTACGCGATCGAAGAACCGACCAGCCTGAACACCTTGTCGCTGCTGCCCGAGCTGATCGAGGCAGGCGTCCAGGCCATCAAGATCGAGGGCCGGCAACGCAGTCCGACCTATGTGGCCGAGGTGACACGCGTCTGGCGCGCAGCGATCGATCTTGCCGCCTCCGACGCACGCTACGCCGTGCAACCAGGCTGGAGTGCCGAACTCGGCCGCTGGGCCGAGGGCCAGCAGCACACGCTGGGCGCCTACGACCGGCCCTGGCGCTAGAACCCCATGAACCCAGACACCGATTCCCTCGCCCTGACCGTCGGGCCCCTGCTGTACTGGTGGCCGCGCGCGGCCGTGATGGACTTCTACGCCGACGTCGCGACGAGCGCCGCGCGCACGGTCGTGCTCGGCGAAGTCGTCTGCTCGCGCCGCAACGACTTCAAGTTCGACGACTGGATCGCGCTCGCGCGCGACCTGCGCGCGGCCGGCAAGGAGGTGATCCTGGCGACCCAGGCGCTGCTGATGAGCGAAGCCGAATTGCGCAGCGCGGCCCGCCTGGTCGAACAGGACGAATTTCCGGTCGAGGCGGGCGACACCTCCGCGCTGAGCCTGCTGGCCAAGGCTGCAGCAGCGCGGCCGGACCGTGCGCCATTCGTGCTCGGGCCACACATCAACGTCTACAGCCGCGACTCGCTGGTCGAACATGCGAAGCTCGGCGCGGGGCGCTGGGTGGCCCCGCTCGAACTGAGCCTGGACGCCATCGAGCATGTCCATCCGGTGCACGACCCGGTGCAAGGTACCGCCGGCCCGATCCTCACCGAGGTGTTCGGCTTCGGCCGCATGCCGCTTGCGTTCTCGGCCCGCTGTTTCACTGCGCGCCACCACCGGCTCACGAAGGACGCCTGCGACTTCCGTTGCCGCCAGGATGCCGACGGCCTGTTGTTGAGTTGCACCGACGGCGCACCCTTCCTGGTCCTGAACGGCATCCAGACCCAGTCGGCCGGCGTGCATTGCCTGGTCGCCGAGGCGCAGCGCCTGCGCCAGGCCGGCATCGCGAGCGTGCGCCTGTCGCCCTGCGGCACCGACTTCCTGCGCGTGATCGAGGTCTTCGACGCCGCCTACCACCACGGCCTGCCGCCCGCCGATGCGTTGAAGGCCCTCGCGACATTGAAGCTGCCGGGCACCTTGGTCGACGGCTTCGCCCATCAACGCCCCGGCATCGAGGAAATCGCCGCATGAACCCATCGATGACCAATCCGAACCTGCCACGCTGGGCCGCGCAGGCTTTCGATCGGCTGCGCCCGGTCGTGCGGCGGTTGCCGATCGCTCCACCGTCATTCGTTGCCGCGCGCGTGCTCGATCGGCTGCTCTGGCCTCGCCTCGACGAAGGCCAGCGCCAGGCGCTCGCCGGGCAGATGGTCGAAGTCGAGATCATCGAGGTCGGCGTGCGGGTGCGTCTGGTCCTGACACCACGCGGCTTCGTCGTCGCGCAGGGGTCGGGCGAGCCCGTTCTGCGCGTACGCGCGACCGCCGACGCGCTGTGGCGGCTCGTGCGCGGCCAGGACGACGCGGACCGGCTGTTCTTCGAGCGCGCCCTGGTCGTCGAAGGCGACACCGAGTACGGACTGATTCTGAAGAACACGCTCGACGCCATCGGGCCGCTGTGGGTCTGAGATCGACATGACCGAGACGCTGACGCAGCAACTGCTGCGTGCGCTGCAGCAGCGTGGTGCGACCGAGGTGTTCGGAATTCCGGGCGACTTCGCACTGCCGATGTTCGGCGAGATCGAACGCTGCGGCCTGTTGCCATTGCGCACGCTGTCGCACGAACCCGCCGTGGGCTTCGCAGCCGACGCCGCCGCGCGTGCGCGCGGCGGGCTCGGCGTGGCCGCGGTGACCTATGGCGCCGGTGCCTTCAACCTGGTCAACGCGGTCGCCGGCGCCTACGCCGAGCGGGTGCCCCTGGTCGTGCTGTCGGGTGCCCCTGCGGCCCACGAAGCAGCGAGCGGGCTGCTCCTGCACCATCAGGTCAAGTCGCTCGATTCGCAGTGGCGCTTGTTCGAGGAAGTCACGGTCGACCGGGCGCGCCTCGATGACGCCACGCGCGCCCCGGAATTGATTGCGCGGGTTCTGGACGCCGCGCTGCACCACGCGCGGCCGGTCTACCTCGAGATCCCGCGAGACATGGCGACCCGGCCCTGTGGTCCGGTACCGGCGGTCCAGGAGCCTGTGGTCGACCGCGACCGGCTGGCGGCCTGCGCCGACGAAATGCTGGCCCAGTTGCGGCGCGCCGAAACACCCGTGCTGATGGTCGGTGTCGAGGTGCGCCGGTTCGGTCTCGAGGCACAGGTGGCCGAACTGGCGCTGCGCCTGCAGATTCCGGTCGTCACGACCTTCATGGGCCGCGGCCTGCTGGCGGGAACTGCCTCGCCGCCGATCGGCACCTACCTGGGGCTTGCAGGCGACGAGCAGATCAGCGAGCTCGTCGAATCCTCCGACGGCCTCCTGCTGCTCGGGGTCATCGTCTCGGACACCAACTTCGCGGTGTCGGCGCGCCGCATCGATGTGCGTCACGCCATCCACGTGTTCGACGGCGACGTCACGCTCGGCCATCACGCCTACCACGGCATTGCGCTGTCCGAACTGATCGGCGCCCTGCTGTCGCGTCTGCCGGCCCGCGCGGCGCCGAGCGCATCGGCGCCCGCCCAGGCCAAGCCGTTACCAGTCCCGGCACAAGGCCCGCTGGTGCCGCAGGACATCTCCAACGCGATCGCTGCCCTGATGCAATCGAGGGGTTCGATGCCACTGGCGAGCGACATGGGCGACTGCCTGTTCGCGACCTTCGACCTGCCGCCGACGGCGCTGATCGCACCGGGGTACTACGCGACCATGGGATACGGCGTCCCCGCCGGGCTCGGCCTGCAGGTCGCCACCGGAGAGCGACCAATCATCCTGGTCGGCGACGGGGCGTTCCAGATGACGGGATGGGAACTTGGCAATGCACGCCGCCTCGGTTGCGACCCGATCGTGCTGGTCTTCAACAACGCCGGCTGGGAGATGCTCAGGACCTTCACCCCGGGTTGCCGCTTCAACGACATGGACCGCTGGGATTTCGCCTCGATGGCCGCGGGCATGGGCGGCGACGGCCACCATGTCGAAACGCGCGAACAACTCAACCAGGCGCTGGAACAGGCCCACGCCACGCGCGGGCGCTTTCAGTTGCTGGACATCCGCCTCGCGCCGGGGGCCCTTTCGCCAACGCTGGCGCGCTTCGTCGCCGCCGTCAAGCGCTTGTCGATGCCAAGTTGACCCACGCCCGGTCTCCGGTCCGATCGCGACCCGTTCTTTTTCGGACGCAGGCAGCCATGTGGCCTTTCCGCCAAGCGGGCCCGGAACGCCGCCCGATCGTGCTTCAATTGAAGCTCGATGGGCCGTCCGCGGCCAAGCTCCCGATGCCCCGCAATCACGCTTGCGCCGGGCGTGACGCGCATCAAGCCCGCCCCACGTGCGCCGCCCTAGGCTGACGCGCACGACCCTACAAGATCAGACAGAGGAGACCGAATGTCCGAACCCGTCCGTTCCGCCCGCCCGGCCAAGACGATTGCCGCGCTGCCCGAGCAACCCATCAGCGCCGAAGTCCTGATCGAGAAGTACGCCAAGGGTGACGAGAAGACGGCCGACGATGTGCGCCTGCGTGTGGCACGTGCCCTGGCAGCCCATGAAGCGCCCGAGCAGCGCGCCAGATGGGAGGCCAAGTTCCTCGATGCCCAGCAACGTGGGTTCGTGCCCGCCGGGCGAATCGATTCGGCCGCCGGAACCGACCTGAGTGCCACCTTGATCAACTGCTTCGTGCAACCAGTGGGCGACAGCATCACGCAGGATGACGACGGTCATCCCGGCATCTACACGGCGCTCGCGGACGCCGCCGAGACCATGCGCCGCGGCGGCGGGGTCGGCTACGACTTCTCGCGCATCCGGCCCAAGGGGGCCTGGGTCGGCAGCACGCAGAGCAGTGCCTCCGGGCCGGTCAGCTACATGCGCGTCTTCGACCGCTCCTGCGAGACCGTCGAGTCCGCCGGGTCGCGCCGGGGTGCGCAGATGGGTGTGCTGCGCTGCGACCATCCGGACGTAGAGGCCTTCATCCGCGCCAAGGACCATGGCGACCTG
Source organism: uncultured beta proteobacterium (assembly GCA_963740395.1). Taxonomy (GTDB): domain Bacteria; phylum Pseudomonadota; class Gammaproteobacteria; order Burkholderiales; family Burkholderiaceae_C; genus CADEEN01. Next base: position 10,872 of record CAVUEP010000059.1, on the reverse strand, counting down.
AAGAATTTCAACATCTCGGTCGGTGTGACCGACATCTTCATGCAGGCGGTGCAGGACGATGCCGACGTCGACCTCGTCCATCGCGCCGAACCGGGCGTGGACCAGAAGGCGGACGGCGCGCACCAGCGTGACGACGGGTTGTGGACCTATCGCAAGGTGCGCGCGCGCGAACTGTGGGACGCGATCATGCGGTCGACCTACGACCATGCCGAACCCGGCGTCCTGTTCCTCGATCGCATCAATGCCGACAACAACCTCGGATACTGCGAGACGATCGCCAGCACCAACCCCTGCGCCGAGCAGCCACTGCCCCCGTACGGATGCTGCTGCCTCGGCTCGGTCGATCTGACGCGCTTCGTGCGTGCCCCGTTCGAGTCCGGCGCCCGTTTCGACGAAGCGGCGTTCTCCGAAGTCTGCGCGGTGGCCGTGCGCATGCTCGACAACGTGCTCGACGTGACGGTCTGGCCGCTGCCTCAGCAGCAGGAAGAGGCGCGCAGCAAGCGCCGCATTGGCCTGGGCTACACCGGCCTGGGCGATGCCCTGATCATGCTCGGCTTGCGCTACGACACCGAAGAGGCGCGCGCGATGGCGCGTCACCTCACGCAGGTCATGCGCGACGCGGCGTACAACGCATCGGTCGAACTGGCGATCGAGCGCGGCGCATTCCCGCTCTTCAACGCCGACCTGTACCTGAGCGGGGGGCGCTTCGCCTCGCGCCTGCCGACGCCATTGAAGGACCGCATCCGCACCCATGGCGTGCGCAACTCGCATCTGCTGTCGATTGCGCCGACCGGCACGATCAGCCTGGCGTTTGCCGACAACGCCAGCAATGGCATCGAGCCGCCGTTCTCCTGGACCTACACGCGCAAGAAGCGCATGCCCGATGGAGGCCATCGCGAGTTCGCCGTCGAGGATCACGCCTGGCGGCTCTTCCGCCACCAATTCGGTCCCGACGCGCCGTTGACGCCGGCATTCGTGACCGCGCTCGAGATGAGTGCCGCCGACCATGCGGCGATGGTGGCCGCGGTGGCGCCCTACATCGACACGTCGATCAGCAAGACCGTCAACGTTCCCGCCGACTATCCCTATGCCGATTTCCAGGACCTCTACATGCAGGCCTGGAAGGCGGGCCTCAAGGGCCTGGCGACCTACCGTCCGAACGCAGTGCTGGGTTCGGTCCTGAGCGTCACCGCCGAAGTGGCACCGCCTCTGAGGGTGGCTGACGCCGACCAGCGCCTTCGGCTCGAGAAACTCCCGACACCGGTGCTGGCCAGCCTGCGCTGGCCCGGCCGCCCGGACCTGCCGGCAGGCAACAGCGCCTGGACCTTCATGGTCCAGCACCCGCATGGCGACTTTGCGCTCTTCGTGGGCGACATCCCGGGTCCGGCGGGCACGCCGGCGAGGCCCTTTGAAGCCTGGGTCAACGGCGCCGAACAGCCGCGTGGCCTCGGGGCACTGGCCAAGACCCTGTCGATGGACCTGCGCGCCAATGATGCGGCGTGGCTGCAACTCAAGCTCGACGCACTGGCCACGGTGGCCGAGGAGCGCTCGTTCGAGATGCCCTTCCCGCCGGACGGGGTCAAACGACTGTTCCCAGGCGTCGTGGCGGCCACGGCCGCGGTGATCCGCTGGCGCTGCGAGCAGCTTGGCGCCTTGCCCGACCCCGCGAATCCGGCACCGACACCGGTGCTGGATGCCATGTTCAGTCGCCACGAGCCGCGCACCGGAACGTCCGGCACTCTCGCCTGGGCGGTCGACATCGACAACCCGGCCACCGGTGAGCGCTTCACGCTGACCCTTAAGGAAGTGGCGCTCGCCGCGCCGGACGGCAGCACCGTGACGCGCCCCTGTGCCATGGGACTGGCCGGAAACTACCCGCGCGCTCTCGATGGCCTGGCCCGGGTCCTGTCGCTCGACATGCGCGTCATCGATCCGGCGTGGATCGGCATGAAGCTGCGCAAGCTGCTGAACTACGCCGAGCCACTGGGCCACTTCATGGCGTTCGTGCCGGGGCTGCCCGACGGCGAGCGGCGTCAGCAGGTCTGGCCTTCGACCGTGGCCTATCTGGCCCGGCTGATCATCCACCGCTACGCGATGCTCGGCGTGCTCGACGAGTCCGGACTGCCGCTGCGTGAGATGGGCGTGCTGGCCACGCCGCAATCACCTGGCATCGCTTCACCGATGGCCGGCATGCCCTGCCCCGAATGTGGCAATGCAACGGTCATCCACAAGGACGGATGCGACTTCTGCACTGCCTGTGGTTATGTGGGTCAATGCGGCTGACATCGTCGAACGGTTGAAGATCGGCCATGCGCCAGCGAGGCAGCGTCTCGCGCTGCGGGAACTGGCGTAGTCCATGAGTGCCGACGCCGCCGCCCTGGCCTACCGGCGGCTGCTGGTGCCGGTCGATGGCTCCCCACTCTCGACGCGCGCGATCCGCGAGAGCCTGTCCTTGGCCCGCAAGCTCGAGGCCCTGGTCATCGGGTTCGTCGTCGAGGGCGCTGCGCCATTGCCGGCGGCCGGCATGCACCTGAGTCAGTACAAACGCGCAGTGTCGGCCCATGAAGAGGGCAGCGACGCGCACGCGCGAAGACTCCTGTCAGGATTTGCAAACGCTGCCGCCGAGCATGGCGTGGACTTCGAAGGCCATTTCGTGGTCGACGACGACGTCGCCACCGCGATCGCGCATGCCGCAGCGCGCTACCGGGTCGACCTGATCGTGATGGTCACGCATGGTCGAGGCGTCTTCGGCGAGTTGTTCTTCGGTTCACACACCAAACGCGTGCTCGCGCTCACGAAGACTCCGCTCCTCGTGCTGCATTGAGGGTCTGCTTTTCGGCGGCGCCGGCCAGCTCGGCCAGGCAACGCAGACACAGGCAGCCCTGGTAGCGTTCGCTCAGGTCAGCCAGCAGGCTCGGCGTGAGGTGCAGCGCCGTGCAAGGGCATGGTGCCGTCGTGTCGTCGACACCGCAGTTGAAGCGCTGCCCGCAACGTGGACAGGTGTCGCCTGACGATGTGACCGTGTTCATGGCTTCGCTGGAACCACTTGCAGGTGACCTACCGCGTCGCGCACTGCGTGCGGGACCGGCACCGGGCGATTGCTGTCGCGGTCGACGTAGACATGCACGAAATGGCCTTCGGCGACGGCAATATCCTCGTCGTTGCGAAAGACCGCGAGTTCGTAGCGCAGGCTGCTGTTGCCCAGGCGGGCAAGGCGCATGCCGACGGTGACCCGGTCGGGGAACGACAGCGGTGCGTGATAGCGGCACTGCGTCTCGACCACAAGGCCGACGAATGGCGTGCTGTCGACATCGAGCACACCGGCCTGCATCAGATGCTGGTTCACGGCCGTATCGAAGAAGCCGTAGTAGACGACATTGTTGACGTGACGGTAGGCGTCATTGTCGGACCAGCGCGTGCTGATGGGGGTGAACTGTGCGTAGTCGGCGCGGCGAGGAAGATCGGATTTGGCGCTCATCACAACGTCCTGCAGACAATGAAAAACGGCACTCCGAGGAGTGCCGTTCTTGCTGAAACCATTTGGCGGAGCGGACGGGACTCGAACCCGCGACCCCCGGCGTGACAGGCCGGTATTCTAACCAACTGAACTACCGCTCCGCAGCGGTGATGCCCCTGCAGCAAGTGCTGCAGGACAACCTTAACTGGTATCCCGTAGGGGATTCGAACCCCTGTAACCACCGTGAAAGGGTGGTGTCCTAGGCCTCTAGACGAACGGGACTTTGAACTTCTCTCGAATCAAACAGTGCCTGGACTGGTGGAGGTAAGCGGGATCGAACCGCTGACCTCTTGCATGCCATGCAAGCGCTCTCCCAGCTGAGCTATACCCCCAAGTGTTCCATTGCCACCGAAGCACCTTGATCTTTCGATCCCGATTGCTTTCGGTCTCTGTTCAAACGAGCCTTGGAGTATAGCGTGGAAATCATATTCCCCGCAACCTGGACAGCACCTCGTTGCGGGTGAACAGCGCCAGCACGGCATCGATCGACGGTGTCTGCGCGCGGCCGCACACGAGGACACGAACGGCCGGTGCCAGTTGCGGCATCTTGATGCCATGCGCCGCCAGAACCTCCTTCATCGCCAAGGCAATGCCGGCCCGGCTCCACTCGGCGGCCGCGAGTTTGTCGCGCAGCGCCACCAGTGCCGGATGGAGGGTCGCCGGCACATGTTGCGCCAGGTCCTCGGCACCCGGCTGCACGGCGATGAAGTACATGGCGATCCAGTCCGCCAGTTCGACGACCGTGCTGCAGCGATCCTTGAACAGTCCGCACATCGCAGGCAGGGCCGCCTGATCGACTTGGACGCCGCGGGCCTGGAACTGCGTCGTCACGAGCGATGCCAGCCGCGTGTCGTCGCACTGCTTCATGTAGTGCGCGTTGACCCAGGCGAGCTTGGCGGGATCCCATTGCGCCGGGCTGCGCGACAGGTGGGTGCCGTCGAACCAGGCCACCATCTGCTCGCGCGTGAAGAGTTCCTCGTCGCCATGGCTCCAGCCAAGGCGGGCCAGATAGTTCAGCATGGCCTCGGGCAGGTAGCCCCCCTCTTCGTAGGCTGTCACGCTGACCGCACCGCGCCGCTTCGACAGCTTCTGACCGTCCTCGCCAAGGATCACAGGGCAATGCGCGAAGGTCGGCAACTCGGCGCCGAGCGCGCGGAAGATGTTGATCTGCCAGGGGGTGTTGTTGATGTGCTCGTCACCGCGGAAGACATGCGTGATCGCCATGTCCCAGTCGTCGACGACGACCGCGAAGTTGTAGGTGGGCACACCATCCGGGCGCAGGATGATGAGGTCGTCGATCTCGGTATTGCTGATCTCGATCGGGCCTTTCACGAGGTCGTCCCAGCGCACCAGACCGTCCCGCGGGTTGGCGAAGCGAACGACCGGCGGCACGTCGGCCGGCACCGGCGGCAGGGACTTGCCTGGCTCAGGTCGCCAACGGCCGTCGTAGCGGGTCTTCTCGCCGCGCGCACTCTGCGTCTCGCGCATCTGGTCGAGTTCTGCCGGCGTGCAGTAGCAACGATAGGCATGTCCGGACTCGATCATGGCCCCGGCAACGGCCTCGTAGCGGGCCAGGCGCTGCATCTGATAGATCGGGCCCTCGTCGTACTCGAGGCCGAGCCAGCGCATCGAGGCCAGGATCTGTTCGACCGAGTCCTGCGACGAGCGCGCGACGTCGGTGTCCTCGACGCGCAGGACGAACTCACCGCCGTGGTGGCGCGCATAGGCCCATGAATACAAGGCGGTGCGCGCCGTGCCGAGGTGCAGGAAGCCGGTCGGCGAAGGTGCGATGCGGGTGCGGATCTTCGTTGTCATGTCTTGCCCAGGCCGCGCGCCAGATCGGCCTTGAGGTCTTCGATGTCCTCGAGCCCGACGGCCAAGCGCAACAGGCCCTGCACGATGCCCGCCGCCTCGCGCTGGCTTTCCGTCAGGCGCCCATGTGAGGTGCTCGCCGGGTGCGTGATCGTCGTCTTGGTGTCGCCCAGATTGGCCGTGATCGAGCAGATCTGGGTCGCGTCGACAACCTTGAACGCTGCTGCGCGTCCGCCGCGCACGACGAAGGACGTGACCGCCCCGCCCTGCCCCGACTGCTGCGCCATCGCCAGGGCATGCTGGGGGTGCGAAGTCAACGCCGGGTGGAAGACCCGCTCGACCTGGGGTTGCGCTTCAAGCCAGTGTGCAATCGACAGCGCACGTGCGCTCTGGGCCTGCAGGCGGATCGTCAGCGTTTCCAGTCCCTTGAGCACGACCCAGGCGTTGAACGGCGACAGGCTCATGCCGGCGCTGCGCATCACCGGGACGAACTTGTCGTTGATCAGCTTCTCGGTCCCGCACACGGCACCGGCGATGACGCGGCCCTGCCCATCGAGGTACTTGGTGCCGGAATGGATGATCAGGTCGGCGCCGAACTGCGCGGGGCGCTGGAGCGCCGGCGAGCAAAAGCAGTTGTCGACCGCCAGCAGGGCGCCGGCGCCGTGCGCGATCTCGGCCAGCGCGCGGATGTCGCAGACCTCGGTCAGCGGGTTGCTCGGCGTCTCAGCGAACAGCAACCTCGTGTTCGGTTGCACCGCCGCAAGCCAGGCCGCAGGATCGGTCTGCGACACGAAGGTCGTGGTCACGCCGAACTTGCGGAACTCGCCGTCGAACAGCCTGATCGTCGACCCGAACACGCTTTGCGAGCAGATCACGTGGTCGCCCGCCTTCAGCAGCGCCATCCCGGTCAGCAGGATCGCGGCCATGCCGCTCGACGTGCCGATGCAGGCCTCGGTGCCTTCCATGGCCGCGAGCCGGCGCTCCATCATCATCACGGTCGGGTTGCCGAACCGGCTGTAGACGAAGGCATCTTCCTCGTTGGCGAAGCGGCGCGCCGCGGTTTCGGCGTCGGGATGCACGAAGGAACTGGTGAGAAACAGGGCCTCGGCGTTCTCGCCCCAGACGCTCGGGGGCAGGCCCTCGCGCACCGCCAGCGTTTCGAGACGCGCGTCGGCCGGGAGTCGCGTGCGCGGGATGGTCATGCGGCGTCCTCCGTGTCTTCGTGCAGCGCGAGTGCACCGCGCTGCGCCCGCATCGCCTCGAACTCCTCGATGCTGACGTCGCCGGTCACGTACTGCCCGTCGAAGCACGAGGCTTCGAAGCCGTCGATCTTCGGATTCAACGCCTTGACGACACGCTTCATCGCGTCGACGTCCTGGTAGATCAGGTGATCGGCGCCGATGAACTCGCGGATCTGCTCGATCGTGCGGCCATGCGCGATCAGCTCCTCGGGGGTCGGCATGTCGATCCCGTACACATTCGGAAACCGAACCGGGGGCGCCGCGGAGGCCATGTAGACCTTGCGCGCACCGGCCTCGCGCGCCATCTGGACGATCTCCTTGCTCGTATTGCCGCGCACGATGGAATCGTCCACCAGCAGCACATTGCGGCCCTTGAACTCGACCCCGATTGCATTGAGCTTCTGGCGCACGCTCTTCTTGCGCACCGCCTGTCCCGGCATGATGAAGGTGCGCCCGACATAGCGGTTCTTCACGAACCCTTCGCGATACGGCTTGCCCAGCTTCTGCGCCAGTTGCATCGCACTCGGCCGGCTCGACTCGGGAATCGGAATGACGACGTCGATCTCGTTCGGCGGCAAGGTCGAGATGACACGCTGCGCGAGCGTCTCGCCCAAGTTCAGGCGTGCCTGGTAGACCGAGATGCCGTCCATCACCGAGTCCGGCCGCGCCAGGTAGACGAACTCGAACATGCAGGGATGCAACTGCGGCTTGGCGGCACATTGCCTTGCGTGGACCTTGCCGTCGAGATCGACGAACACCGCCTCGCCGGGCGCCACATCGCGCGCCACCTGGTGCGAAGTGCCCTCGATCGCGACCGATTCGCTGGCCACCATCACCTGCTGGGCACCTGCCGCGCCCATGCCCTTGCTCAGGCAGAGCGGTCGGATGCCGAACGGATCCCGAAAGGCCAGCAAGCCATGGCCCGCAATGAGTGCCACCACCGCATACGAGCCCCTGACTCGGCGGTGGACAGCGGCCACCGCCCGGAAAACCTCGTCCGGGGTCAGCGGCAGGTCACGTGCAGCGCGTTCGAGTTCGTGCGCCAGCACATTGATCAGCACCTCGCTATCGCTCTCGGTGTTGATGTGGCGTCGGTCGATGTCGAACAGCTCTTTCTTCAAGGCCGCCGCATTGGTCAGATTGCCGTTGTGGACCAGCACGATGCCGAACGGCGCGTTGACGTAGAAGGGTTGCGCTTCTTCTTCGCTGTACGCGTTGCCGGCAGTCGGGTAGCGGACCTGGCCCAGTCCAACATTGCCGGGCAGGGCGCGCATGTTGCGGGTGCGAAAGACGTCGCGCACCATGCCGCGTTCCTTGTGCATGAAACAGCGGGTGCCTTGCATCGTGACGATGCCCGCAGCGTCCTGTCCGCGATGCTGCAGCAGCAGCAGCGCGTCGTAGATCAACTGGTTGACGGGTTCCTTGGAGATGATTCCGACGATGCCGCACATGTATTCTTCGTTCCCGTCACCGACCCAGGGTCGGCAGCCAACTCGCAAATTCGCGCGGCAGCACCGGCTGCAGCATGACGAGCGTTTGATCGAGCCAGCGTGCCCCGACCGAATCCATCCACATCGGCGACCTGGCCGCGGGTGTCAGCGCCACGATGGTGGCCAGCACCAGCAGCACGACGCTGCCGCGCAGGACACCGAATCCACCCCCGAGCACCCGGTCCGGCAACGACAGCGGCGTGGCGCGCAGCAAGAGGCGCACCAGCTTGGCCAGCAGTCCCCAGGCGATGACCGCGGCCAGGAAACAGATCGCAAAGGCCGCCGCATGCGCCAGCCCGGCGCGCGATGAATCGAGCGGCAGGTGCGGCGCAAGATCGGCGGCAAACCACTGGGCAAAGAAGTAGCCGACGATCCAGCCGGCGAGCGTCAGCACCTCGAACACGAAGCCGCGCCACAGTCCGAGGATCACCGACGCCGCCATCACGGCGAGCATGAAGATGTCGATCCAGCCGAGTTGCAGATTCACAGCTTCAGCACCGTGGCCGGCAGACCGGCCTTCTTCAGCTTGGCCGCTGCCGCATCGGCCTCGTCGCGCCCGTCGAACGGGCCGACCCGCACGCGGGTGCGCTCTCCGTCCTGCACCACGACCACCTGCGTGAAGGTGCGCAGGCCCAGATCGCCGGCTCTGGCGCGGGCATCCCGGATCGTGCGGTCTTCGGCGAAGGCGCCGATCTGGACCACCCAGCGCTCGGCCGGCGCTGCCTGGACCTTGCCCTCCAGCAAGGCCTTGGCACGCTTGCCGTCGGCCTTGTCCTCGGGTTCCGGTTTCGGCTCGCTCACGACGGGTTCGACCTTCGCAGCCGCGGGCTCGGGCTGGGGCTGGGGCTGGGGCGGTGCTGGATCGGGTTTGGCGGCCACCGCTGGCACGGCCGCAGGTGCGGACGCCGCAACGGCTGGCAGCTTCGGCGCCGAAGCCGGCACGGCGAGCGGCGCAACCGCGTCCTTGCGCGGGATCTCGATCGGCAGGTCCACCGGGATCGGACGCGGAGCGGTCTCGAACAACAAGGGGAAAGCCACGATTCCGATGCCAAGCAAGACGACTGCGCCGATCAGCCGACGCCTGGCCCGGGTGCGCAGTCCATCGGTTTCCTGACCGGCCGCAACGGGTTCGGCCTTGTCCTTGCGGCGAAAGGGAGACGGCAGGGCCATGGGGGTCGGCGATCAGTGGTCAGCGTTGCGAAATCGTCGCAAGCGGTGCCTGGCGCCGCTGCGCTTCGCGAAGGTCCGCCTAGGAGGCGTGGGGTGCCGGCAAACGGGGCAACCCTTCCTTCAGCACGCCTCCGACGGTGTAGAACGATCCGAAGACGACGATTCTATCAGCGGGGTCGGCCTCGGCCAGGGCTGCGCGCAGTGCCGCTGCCGGGTCGGCATGGGTTGACGCGAGGACGGTTCGACCGGGCACCTCAGCCGGCACCAGTTGCACCAGATCGTCGGCACGCGCAGCGCGTGGCGTGGGCAGGTCACAGAAGTACCAATGGTCGACCAGGGGCTGCAGGCGCGCGACGATGGCGCCGAGATCCTTGTCATGCATGGCGCCGAAGACCACGTGGGTGCGGGGAAAGAAGCCCATCGCATCCAGGTTCTGAACCAGCACCGCGACCGCCTGCGGGTTGTGGGCCACGTCGAGCACCAGGGTCGGCTGACCGGGAACGATCTGGAAGCGGCCCGGGAGATCGACCAGCGCCAGTCCACTTCGGATCGCCTGGGCAGTGATCGGGAGCCGGTTGCGCAGCGCCTCGAAAGCCGCGATCGCCCCGGACGCGTTGAGCAGCTGATTGGCGCCGCGCAATGCCGGGTAGGCCAGGCCGCCGTAGCGCCGTCCACGGCCGGACCAGCTCCATTGCTGGCGGTCGCCCCGGTGGGTGAAGTCGCGCCCGACCAGCCACAGATCGGCGCCGAGTGCCTCGCCATGTTCGATGACGCTGTGCGGCGGCATCGGATCGGACACGATGGCGGGCCTGCCGGCACGCATCACATGGGCCTTCTCGCGGCCGATCGACTCTCGGTCCGGCCCGAGGTATTCGACGTGATCGATGTCGACACTGGTGATGATCACCGCGTCGGCATCGATAACGTTGACTGCATCGAGGCGTCCGCCCAGCCCGACCTCCAGGATCACGAGGTCCAGGTCCGTGGCCGCGAGCGCGCGCAGGATGACCAAGGTCGTGAACTCGAAGTAGGTCAGCGTGAGGTCCTGGCGCGCCTGCTCCACCGCCTCGAAGTGGGGCAGCAGCAGCTGCGCGCTGGCGCTCTGGCCGCCGATCCGGCACCGCTCCTCGAAGTGAACCAGGTGCGGCTTGATGTACAGGCCGACGCGGTAGCCGGCCTGCAAGGCCATCGTCTCGAGCATCGCGCAGGTCGAGCCCTTGCCGTTGGTGCCCGCCACCGTGATCACGGTGGCCTCGAACGCCAGGCCGAGCCGGTCGCTCACGGTGCGCACCCGGTCGAGTGTCATGTCGATGGCCACCGGGTGCAGGCGCTCGCAATGGGCGAGCCACTGCGCCAGCGTGCGAGGCGCTGTCACGACGGAAACCTGTGGACGTCCGTTGATCAGGCGACGGCGTCGGCGCTCTGGCGCTGCAGCATCGCCAGCGCGCGGGCGATGGTGGCACGAAGTTCGCGCCGGTCGACGATCATGTCGAGCGCTCCCTTGCCGATCAGGAACTCGGAGCGCTGGAACCCGTCCGGGAGTTTCTCGCGCACCGTGTTCTCGATCACCCTGGGACCTGCAAATCCGATCAGGGCCTTCGGTTCGGCGATCACGATGTCGCCCATGAAGGCGAAGCTGGCC
>CAVUEP010000058.1:0-24528 GCA_963740395.1 uncultured beta proteobacterium | reverse complement strand
CCGCATACTCGCGACTTTACAGACAAAGATTGCACTTCCTCCGTGCCACGTCTGACAAATGCACCTACACCTTGCGCGGCAAAATAGCACACATCCAGCGCAGGTGCGTAAACGACGCCCAGTATCGGCTGTCCATTTTCAATCAAAGCGATGTTTACGGTAAATTCACCGTTGCGATTAATGAACTCTTTCGTTCCATCAAGCGGGTCAATCAGCCAGAAATGGCGCCAGTGCTTTCGGTCTCCGTATGTAATCTTTGCAGACTCTTCTGACAGGACAGGCCAATCCAAATCAAGCTCAGCCAATCCTACCGCGATGACCTTATCAGCAGCCAGATCAGCTTGCGTCAAGGGCGAACTGTCTTGCTTGTGCATAACCTCGACGACTGCATCTGAATAAACGGCCATGATCGCCTGCCCTGCTTTCTCGGCAATCGCGACAATCTTCGGCAAAATTATTTTACATTGAACCAAACCCGCTATCGCTTCACCAGCCAATTCCATATCATCCTCAAGAGATTTTAATCGCACTCAGTTACACCTTATACACACACTCATAAATAGGACACTGGGTGTTGATTTTAAATCCATGCGGATAAGTTCAACCAGCCTGACTAGATGACTCTAATTGAATATTTTTCTAATTCGCACCGGGACACCGGCCTTCTTGGCCACGATGGCGCAGGCCAGCGTCGAGTTGACGTCGCCCACCACCATCACCAGGTCGGGCCGGTCCTGCGCCAGGTGCGCCTCGAAGGCCTCCATCACGCGCGCGGTCTGCTGCCGCGTGGGTGCCGCCGCCGCAGTTGAAGTGCACGTCCGGCGCGGGGATGCCGAGCTCGTCGAAGAAGACGTCGCTCATGTTGCGGTCGTAGTGCTGGCCGGTGTGCACCAGCTTCCAGGCCAGCCGGCCGTCGGCCTGCAGCGCACGCACCATCGGCGCGATCTTCATGAAGTTGGGGCGCGCGCCGGCGATCAGGTGGATGCAGGGGCGGCGGGTGGCATGGGTCACGGTGTGCTTCGGTTCCGGCGAAGCTGGCAGTATGCCCGGCGCTGCAGGCACTGCATGCCAGAATCGGCGCGCTGCGCGGCGTAGCGCACGAACGTTGCGGGGCCCCTGGACGAGTTGGAGTGGATGGAGCCATGACGCGCATCACCGTGCACCTTGCGCCGAGCCTGATGTGCCAGCGCCCGGTGGCCGAGATCGCGGCCACCCTGCCGGCTAGCGCCTGGCGCCCGGATCGGTGGCGCCAGCTGTGCGAAGCGCTGCGCGAACACCCGGCGGTGCAGCGCCGCCCGCGCGCGCTCGAGTCGCTGGCAGCGCTCCGGCCCGAGGATCAGGCGCATGCCGCCGAGTGCGCGCTGGCGATGCTGGCGGTGTGCCTGCAGCGCCTGCTCGACCGGCCCTTCGACGAGTGGGTGGCGGCTGCTGCGGCCAGCGGCGCCGAGCCGGGGTTTGCCGCTGCGGGGTTTGCGGCGTCGGGCCGGGTGGCCTACGACTATCTCGATCCGCTGCTCGCGAGCAGCGCGGGCCGCCTGGCGCTGGATCTCGTGCTGCGGATGCTCGGGCCCGAGGACGCCGGCGCGGACACGCTCTGGCGCGCGGTCCGTGAGGGGCTGGACAACCTGGCCCGCTGGTTCGAGGTCTATGGCCTGCGCGAGACCCAGTCGCGCGTGGTGCTCGAAGCGCGCCGGCGCGGCGTGCCGGTGGGCCGTGCGCCGACCTCGCTGCCGGTGGTGGCCCTCGGGCAGGGCGCGCGCCAGCGCTGGCTCTGGCGTGCCAACAGCTTCGCGACGCCGCACATGTCGGTGGTCCTGGCCACCGGCAAGCACCTGGCCAACGAACTGCTGGCCAACGCCGGCCTGCCGGTGCCGGCCCAGCGCGTGGTGGCCGATCTGGCCGGCCTGCGGTGCGCGGCGACCGAGCTGGGCTACCCGCTCGTGGTCAAGCCGACCAACACCGACCATGGCACGGCGGTGACGACCTCGATCGGCGACGAGCCGACGCTGGTGGCGGCGTTCGAGCGCGCGCGCGCCCATGGGCGGGTGATCGTCGAACGGCAGGTGGCCGGCGACCAGCTCCGCCTGAGCGTGATCGGCGGGCGCCTGGTCTCGGCCGCGCGCCTGCTGCCGGCGCAGGTGCAGGGCAATGGGCGCGACACGGTGGCCGAGCTGGTGCGCCGCACACGGGCCGAGCGCCTGCTAGACGAACAACTGCGCGAATTCCCTTTCCCGATCGACGACGAGTCGTTGCGCCTGCTGGCGAAGGTCGGGCTGACGCTGGACTCGGTGCCGGCGGACGGCCAGACCGTGCTGCTGCGCACCAATGCCAACCTGTCCGGCGGCGGGCGGATCGAGATCATCGACACGGTGCACCCGGACAACGTGCTGCTGGCCGAACGCGCGGCCGCCACGCTCGGGCTGGACATCGCCGGGATCGACCTGATCACGACCGACATCGGCCGCTCCTGGGTCGAGACCGGCGCGGCCATCTGCGAGGTCAACCCGAACCCCGGCTTCGTGCGCGGCCAGGCCACACCGGCCGACCTGCTCGATCACCTGATGGCCGGCGTGGGCGACGGCCGGATCCCGGTCGTGCTGGTGGTCGGCGAGCCCGGTCAGGTGGGGGGCGCCGTGGAGTTGGCCCGGCAGCGGCTGGCCGGGCTTGGCCACCGGGTGGTGGTGGCGATGGACGGGCGCATCACGCTGGGCGGTGTCGCGGCCAGCGGCGCGCCGCTCACGCCGGGCCGCGCCGCGCGCATGGCGCTCGCCGACCGGCTGGCCGACGCCGCCGTCGTCGCGCTCAGCGAGCCCGACCTGATCGCCGGCGGGCTCCCCTTCGACCGCTGCAACCTGGCGATCTGGCCCGCCGGGGAACCGACGGGCGCGCCCGGCCAGGCGCTGCTCGGCTGGCTGCGGGCGAGCGCGGATGAGCTGTGGCTGGGCGACGCTACGACTGACTGGGAGGCCTGGGCCGGCGCTTGCCACGCTTAGGTCCGGCCGTTAGTATTACGGATGTAATAACGGGGCCCGCGATGACGACTCTCAAACTGACCCAGATCGGCAACTCGGTCGGGGTGATCCTGCCCAAGGAGATCCTGGCGCGGTTGAAGCTGACAAAGGGCGACACGGTGTTCGTGACGGATACGCCGGATGGGGTGAAGGTCTCGCCCTACGACCCCGAAGTTGCCGAGCAACTCGCACTGGGGAGTGAGTTCATGAAGGAGTACCGGGACACCTTCCACGCGCTGGCCAAATGACCTGGCGCTGGGTCAGCCGGCGTGCACTGGAGCTGCTGCACGACGACAGCCTTGCCGAGCATGGCGGGGCTTCGGGGCTAAGGGATGAAGGGCTGTTGGAGTCCGCGCTGGCGCGGCCTCGGCAACTGGTCGCCTACGGTTCACCCGACTTGGCCGACCTCGCTGCGGCGTACGGCATGGGGCTTGCGCGAAACCACCCCTTCGTGGACGGCAACAAGCGAGTTGCGCTGCTGGCGGTCGGCCTGTTCCTGGCGCTGAACGGGCAGCGCCTGGTGGCGACGCAGATCGATACCACCGTCACCATGTTCGCCGTAGCTGCCGGCACTGTCGACGAACCCACGTTCGCCAACTGGATCCGCACCCACCTTCAATGATTGGGGCTCATCGGCAGTCGTCTGTTCCGGCTTGCCGCCGCGGGCGGATCCGGATCGACGCAGGTTCCTGGCCCGGCACACGCATCATCGCTTCCAGGTCGCGGCAACCTTCAGCCTGCGTGCACAGTTGCCAGCCACGCCCGGTGGCGCCGGAGACGGCGAGGTTCAGCGCCGGCACCCGCAGCGCGGGTGCGTAGACCCACCACCCGTCCTCGAGCACCGAGCCCTCGGGCGGCTCCATGCCGGCGCCGGAGCCGCGTATGCGGGCATCAATCAGGACCAGTTCGGCCCCGTCCACATGCCAGCGCTCGCGCCACTCGGTCCTCTCGACCGAGTGGGTCCAGCTCAGCGTGAAGCTCTCGACCGCCAGGCTCACCGCCAGCGCGGCGCTGGCCAGGCACAGGGTCACGCAACAGCGGCTGCGCGCCGGCGGCTGCCACGCCAGTGCCAGGCAATCGCGGCGGCCGACAGCGCGAAGCCGATCTCGTCGGTCATCGGCAATGCGGCGATCAGCATGATGGCCGCGCCCGCGGCCAGCAGCCGCTCGGGCCAGCTCATGCCGGTGCGCAGGTAGCCGATGACTGCCGAGCCCCACAGGCCGATCGCCAGCACGGCCTTGAAGATGATGTAGGCCGCGGCGACGGGCAGCCCCCACTCGGCGGCCAGAGGTCCACCGGGCTGCAGCATCAGCGCCGGCGAGTAGACCGCCATGAACGGGATCACGAAGCCGGCTGCGGCCACCTTGATGGCCTGTATCGATATGGCCAGCCCCTTCTCCTTGGCGATCGGTGCGGCCGCAAAACAGGCCAGCGCCACCGGCGGCGTCAGGTCGGCCAGGATGCCGAAGTAGAAGACGAACATGTGGCTCACCAGCAGCGGCACGCCGAGCGCCAGCAGGGCCGGCCCGGCGATCGACGAGGTGATGATGTAGTTCGGGATCGTCGGGATGCCCATGCCCAGGATCAGGCAGGTGATCATGGTCAGCACGAGCGAGGCGAAGAGGCTTTTCTCACCCACCGAGACGATGTACTGGCCGAAGGTGTTGGCCGCACCGGTGAGGGTCATGGTGCCGATCACGATGCCGACGATGGCGCACGCGATGCCGACCGGCAAGGCGGTCTTGGCGCCATCGGCCAGGCTGTCGCGGCACAGCACGAGGGTCTTGCGGCCGCCGATCGTGAAGGCGCAGACGGCGATCAGGGCCACGATGGCGCTCGACAGCGCCGCCATGCCGAACTGCTGGAACGAGGCCGCCACGAAACCGAGGCCGATCCAGAAAATGACGCGCACCGTATTGGATGGCAAGCCGAGCGCGATCGACCCGCCGAGGATCAGCATGACGGTGAGCGCCAGGCCCACGGTGCCGGCGAACAGCGGCGTGTAGCCGGAGAAGAGCAGGATCACCAGCACCACCAGCGGCAGGATCAGGAACCACTTCTCCTTGAGCGCGCGCATCGGCGACGGCAGCTCGTCCTTGGACAGCCCGGCCAGGCCGGCGCGGCCGGCTTCAAGATGCACCATCCAGAAGGCGGACAGGAAGTACAGGATGGCCGGCACCACGGCCGCCTTGACGACGGTGGCGTAGGGCACGTCGAGCGTCTCGGCCATGATGAAGGCAACCGCCCCCATCACGGGCGGCATGATCTGCCCGCCCATCGACGCGGTGGCCTCGACGCCGCCGGCAAACGCGGCCTTGTAGCCGAAGCGCTTCATGAGCGGGATCGTGAACTGGCCGGTCGTGACGACATTGGCCACGCCCGAGCCGGAGATCGTGCCCATCAGGCCGGACGACACGACGGCGACCTTGGCCGGGCCGCCGCGCTTGTGGCCGAACAGGCCCATCGCGACGTCGGTGAAGAGGCCAATCATGCCGGCCTTCTCGAGGAAGGCGCCGAACAGGATGAACAGGAAGATGTAGCTCGACGACACATAGGTCGGGATGCCGTAGATGCCTTCGGTGCCGAAGGCCATGTGGTCGATGACCTGTGCGAAGTCGTAGCCGCGGTGGTTGAGCGGGGCTGGCAGGTATTGGCCGAACAGGCAGTAGAGCAAGAAGGTGCCGGCGATGATCGGCAGCGCCGCGCCCATCGCGCGCCAGGTGGCGACGAACAGCAGGGACAGCACCAGGACACCGATCACGATGTCGATCTGGGTCGGGTCGCCGGCGCGGATCAGCAGCGACTCGTATTCCATCCATTGGTAGACCGCGGTCAGGGCGCCGAGGGCCGACGCGGACCACGCAAGCACACGCCAGGGCAGCGCATCGCTGCGCGCCGCGGAGATGAGCGGGAACACGAGCGCGAGCAGGAAGCCCACGTGCACGGCGCGCACGATCTGGCTCGGCAGATCGAGGATGTGCGCCGCCGTGGCGATCTGGAAGGTCGAGAATCCGAGCGCGATCCAGAACAGCACGAGCCCCTGGGCACCGTGGGGAAACCCACCGGCCAGGGGCTCGTGCTGTTTGAGCAAGTCATCGCCGCCCGGGGCGGCGATGTCGGTCGTCGTGTTCAAGCGACGACCGGGGCTTACTTGATCAGGCCCTTTTCCTTGTAGTAGCGCGCGGCACCCGGGTGCAGCGGCAGCGGCATGCCATCGATCGCGCCCTTGAGCGTGATCGCGGTGGCGGCCTTGTGCGCCGCGACCATCTGGTCGAGGTTCTCGAACAGCTGCTTGGTCATCTGGTAGACGGTCTCGTCCGACACGCCGGCATGCGTGACGAGGAAGTTGACGACGGCGAGCGTCGGCACATCCGTGGTCTGACCGGTGTAGGTGTTGGCCGGGATCGTGGTGGCGACGAACGGCGCGCCGAGGGTCTTGGCGACCGAGGCCGGCACCGACACCATCGTGATCGGCAGCGAGCTCGACAGGTCACGGATCGACGACACGCCCAGGCCGGCCGACTGCAGCGTCGCGTCGAGCTGGCGGTTCTTGATCAGCTCGACCGATTCGCCGAAGGGCAGGTACTCGGTCTTGCCGAGGTCCTTGTAGGACAGGCCCATCGCCTCGAAGATGCGGCGCGCATTGACTTCGGTGCCCGACTTGGCCGCGCCGACCGACAGGCTCTTGCCCTTGAGGTCGGCAAAGGTCTTCACGCCACTGGCCTGCGAGGCGACGATCTGGATCACGTTGGGGTAGACCGCGGCCACGCCGCGCAGCTTGCCGAGCTTGTCGGGGAAGCCGACTTCGGCGTCGCCTTCCCAGGCCGATTTGACCGAGTCACCGAGCGCGAGCGCGATCTCGCCCTTGCCCTTCTCGAGCAGGTTGAGGTTCTCGACCGAGGCCTTGGTGGACTGGACCTGGGTCCGTGCGCCGGGGATCTTGTCGGCGTAGATCTTGGCCAGGGCCACGCCGAGCGGGTAGTAGACACCGCTGGTGCCGCCGGTCAGCACGTTGATGAACTGGTCGGCCGCGTGCGAGGACATCGGCGCCAGCAGGGTGCCACTGGCGATGGCGAGGGCGGCGACGATCTTGCGGCGTTGGGGTGATTGGGTCATGCGGGTCTCCGTTTCGTAATGAAGGGCCGCGCGCGCTGCGCGAGGAACTTTCATTGATCTTACGCAACGATTTCCGAATGTCCCTACGCAAAAACCTCAACGCTCGTCAGCCCCGGGGCCGCGGCGTCCTTGGCCGCAAGGCGCGGTGTCTCATCCGGAGGCAGCGGCCAGCGGATGCGCGATGTCGGGGTCGTCCCAGCGCAGCGCACGCTCGCACTCGCGCGCGTAGACATCGGTCGTCTTGTAGAGGAACTGCGTGTCGTCCTCGAGCGCCAAAAAGCCATGCGCGAAGCCCGCGGGCACCCAGAGCTGGCGGCGGTTGTCGTCGCCGAGCAGCGCGCCGGTCCAGCGGCCGAAGGTGGCGGACGCGCGGCGCATGTCCACCGCGACGTCGAAGGCGGCGCCGCGCACCACGCGCACGAGCTTGCCCTGCGGGTGCGGCGGCAACTGGTAGTGCAGGCCGCGCAGCACGCCGGCGCGCGCTGCAGGAATGGTTGTCCTGCACGAAGGGGCGCGCTGCGGGCAGGCCGAGCGCCGTCAGTGCCGCGTCGAAGCGCGGCCTGGTTGAAGCTCTCCATGAACCAGCCGCGCTCGTCGCCGAACACCTCGGGCTCGACGATCACGACGCCGGGCAGATCGGTCGGGGTCAGTTTCATCGGTTGCGGTCATGCGCGTCTTCAGCACCTGCATCAGGTAGCTGGCCATAGCCGTTCTTGCAGCATCGGCGGCGGCCAGCGCCTCGAGCTGCGCGGCGTCGATCCAGCCCTGGCGGTAGGCGATCTCCTCCGGGCAGGCCACCTTCAGGCCCTGGCGGTTCTCGAGCGTGGCGATGAACTGGCCGGCGTCCAGCAGGCTGTCGTGGGTGCCGGTGTCGAGCCAGGCGTAGCCGCGGCCCATGATCTCCACGCTGAGCTGGCCCTGGCGCAGGTACTGCGCGTTGACGTCGGTGATCTCGAGTTCGCCGCGCGCGCTGGGCTTGATGCGCGGCGGCGATGTCGCAGACCTGCTCGTCGTAGAAGTACAGGCCGGTGACGGCGTAGTGGCTCTTCGGCGCCTTCGGCTTTTCCTCGATCGACGATCGCGCGCCGGTCGGCGTCGAACTCGACCACGCCGTAGCGCTCGGGGTCGTTGCACGTGGTAGGCGAACACGCGTCGCGCCGTCGCGTGCGCTGATCGGCGCGCTGCAGCAGGCGCTGGAAGTCGTGGCCGTAGAAGAGGTTGTCGCCCAGCACCAGCGCGCTCGGCGCGCCGCCGACGAAGTCGCGGCCGAGGATGAAGGCCTGCGCCAGGCCGTCGGGGCTGGGCTGCACGCAGTAGCTGAAGGCCATGCCCCAGCGGCTGCCGTCGCCGAGCAGGGCCTCGAAGCGCGGCAGGTCCTGCGGCGTGCTGATGACCAGCACCTCGCGCATGCCGGCCAGCATCAGCGTGGTCAGCGGGTAATAGATCATCGGCTTGTCGTAGACCGGCAGCAGCTGCTTGCTGATGGCCAGCGTGGCCGGGTGCAGCCGGGTGCCGGAGCCGCCGGCGAGGATGATGCCTTTGCGTTGCATGCGCGGTCCTGGATCAGCGGGGATGGAGTTCGTGCAGCATGCGCTCGACGCCGACGCGCCAGTGCGGCAGGGTCAGGCCGAAGCGCTGCTGCAGGCTTGCTCGTGTCGAGGCGCGAGTTGAGCGGGCGCTGCGCCGGCGTCGGGTAGTCGCGGGTCGGCGATCGGGCGGACGGCCTCGGCGGCGACCGTGACCGGCAGGCCGCGCGCGCGCGCCCATTCGATGACGAAGCGCGCGTAGTCGAACCAGTTCGTCTGGCCACCGCCGCACGCAGTGGTAGGTGCCGGCGAGCGATTCGTCGCTGCGCAGCGCGCGCAGGGCGTGGGCGGTGACGTCGGCCAGCAGCTCGGCGCCGGTCGGCGCGCCGATCTGGTCGTCGATGACGCTCAGCGTCTCGCGCTCGGCGGCCAGGCGCAGCATGGTCTTTGCGAAATTCGCGCCGCGTGCCGCGTAGACCCAGCTCGTGCGCAGGATCAGATGCCGGCAGCCGCTGGCGCGGATCAGCGCCTCGCCTTCGAGCTTGGTGCGGCCATAGACGCTGAGCGGGCCGGTCGGCGCGTCTTCGTCGCGGGCCGCCTGGCCGCTGCCGTCGAACACGTAGTCGGTGCTGTAGTGCACCAGCGTCGCGCCGAGGCTCGACAGCTTCTTCGGCGAGCACGCCCGGGGCCAGCGGCGTTGATCGTGCGTGCGAGCTCGGGTTCGCTCTCGGCCTTGTCGACCGCGGTGTGGGCGGCGGCATTGACGATCACATCGGGGCGAAGTTCACGCAACAGGGCGCGCAGGGCTTCGGGCTGCGCGAAGTCGGCGCGGTGGGGGCCGGCGCTGTCGAAGTCGAGCGCGGTCACGCCGCCCAGCGGCGCCAGCGAGCGCTGCAGTTCCCAGCCGACCTGGCCGTTGCAGCCGAGCAGCAGCATCTTCATCGCGCTTCGTAGTTCGTCGCCACCCAGTCGCGGTAGCTGCCGCTCTGCACCTCGGCCACCCAGTCCGCATGGTCGAGCACCCACTGCACCGTCTTGCGGATGCCGGTGTCGAAGGTCTCGGCCGGCCGCCAGCCGAGTTCGTGCTCGATCTTGCGGGCGTCGATGGCGTAGCGGCGGTCGTGGCCGGGGCGGTCCTTCACATGCGTGATCAGGCGCGCGTACGGCCCGTCGGGGCTGGGCTGCAACTCGTCGAGCAGGCGCACACCCGGTCCACGATGTCGCGGTTGGTCATCTCGTTCCAGCCGCCGATGTTGTAGGTCTCGCCGACCCGGCCCTTGCTCGAGCACGGCGCGGATGGCGCTGCAATGGTCGCCCACGTAGAGCCAGTCGCGCACCTGCAGCCCGTCGCCATAGATCGGCAGCGGCTTGCCGGCCAGCGCGTTGACGATCATCAGCGGGATCAGCTTCTCCGGGAAGTGATAGGGCCCGTAGTTGTTGCTGCAGTTGGTCGTGACCACCGGCAGGCCATAGGTGTGGAACCAGGCGCGCACCAGGTGGTCGCTCGCGGCCTTGCTCGCCGCGTAGGGGCTGTTGGGCGCGTAGGGATGCGATTCGGTGAAGGCCGGTGCGTCGGGCGCCAGGCTGCCGTAGACCTCGTCGGTGCTGACGTGCAGGAAGCGGAAGGCCAGGCGCGCGACGTCGTCGAGTTCGCTCCAGTAGGCGCGTGCCGCCTCGAGCAGCGTGAAGGTGCCCTGCACATTGGTCTGCATGAATTCGCCCGGGCCGTGGATGCTGCGGTCGACATGGCTCTCGGCGGCGAAATGCACGATGGCGCGAACGCGGTGCTCGACCAGCAGCCGGTCGACCAGCGCGTGGTCGTCGATGCTGCCGTAGACGAAGACGTGGCGCTTGTCGTCCTTCAGCGACTCGAGGTTCTTCAGGTTGCCCGCATAGGTCAGGGCGTCGAGGTTGACCACCGTCTCGTCGCACTGGGCGAGCCAGTCGAGCACGAAATTGCTGCCGATGAAACCGGCGCCGCCGGTGACGAGGATGGTCATGGTAGGTCTCCTGCCGGGCCGCCCCAAGGGAGACCGCGCCCCCCGGGGGGCGGCGAAGCGATGTCATCGTTAGCCTGGGGGTCGTCATTCCACCCGTCCGTAGGTGTCTTCGAAGCGCACGATGTCGTCCTCGCCGAGGTAACTGCCCGACTGCACCTCGATGATCTCGAGCGGGACCTTGCCCGGGTTGGCCAGCCGGTGCACGGTGCCCAGTGGAATGTAGGTGCTCTGGTTCTCGGACAGCAGGATGACCTGGTCGCCGTTCGTCACCTCGGCCGTGCCGCGCACGACGATCCAGTGCTCGGCGCGGTGGTGGTGCTTCTGCAGGCTCAGCGTGGCGCCGGGCTTGACCATGATGCGCTTGACCTGGAAGCGGTCGCCGGCGTCGACGCTGTCGTACCAGCCCCACGGGCGGTAGACCTTGCGGTGCAGGGCCTGCTCGCCGCGCTGCTCGGCGCCGAGCCGGTTGACGATCTTCTTGACGTCCTGGCTGCGCTCGCGGTCGGCCACCAGCACCGCGTCGGCGGTCTCGACGATGATCACGTCGTCGAGACCGACCACGCTGACGAGACGGCTCGTCGCGTGCACCAGCGTGTTGCGGCTGTCGGTCACGATGGCGTCACCGACCTGCGCGTTGCCGTCGGCGTCGCGCTCGGCGACCTGCCACACGGCCTCCCAGGACCCGAGGTCGTTCCAGCCGGCCGACAGCGCCACCATGCGGATGTCGATCGGCGAGCCGGGGCAGCGCTCCATCACGGCGTAGTCGATCGACTCCGACGGCACGGCCGCGAACAGGGCCTTGTCCGGCCGCACGAACTGCGCATCGGTGCTGCGCCCGGCCCAGGCCGCACGCGTGGCCGCGGCGATGTCGGGCCGGAAGCGCTCCAGCGCCGCCATCCAGACCGAGGCCCGGAGCACGAACATGCCGGCGTTCCAGAAGTAGCCACCGTCGCGCAGGTAGGCCTCGGCGCTGGCCAGGTCGGGTTTCTCGACGAACTGCGCCAGCCGGCCGTCGGCCTCGGCGCGCAGGTAGCCGTAGCCGGTTTCGGGGCGCTCGGGCTGGATGCCGAGCAAGACGATGGCGCCAGTCGCCGCGATGCGCGTGGCGTCGCCGAGGGCGCGCGTGAACGCGGCGTCGTCGGTGATCGTCTGGTCGGCCGGCGTGACCACCAGCACCGGGTCGGCGCCGCCCTCCATCGCCTGCAGTGCGGCCAGCGTCAGTGCCGGCGCGGTGTTGCGGCCGACCGGCTCGAGCAGCACGGCGGCGGGAGTGAGGCGCGTCTCGCGCAGCTGGTCGAGGACCAGGAAACGGTGTTCCTCGTTGCCGACGATGAGCGGCGCGGCCACGTCGACCTCGGGGCCGGCGAGTCGCTGCAGGCGCGCCGCCGCCTGCTGGAACAGGCTCGTGTTGCCGCTGAGCACGAGGAACTGCTTGGGGTAGCCGGCGCGCGACAGCGGCCACAGGCGCGTGCCCGAGCCTCCGGCCATGATGACGGGCTGCACGGGGAGGGCGTCGGGCTTCATTCGCTTGTGTATCCGTTCGGGTTCATCGATTGCCAGCGCCAGCTGTCGGCGCACATCTGGTCCAGCCCGCGCCGGGCCTGCCAGCCCAGCGTGCGCAGCGCCAGCGCCGGGTCGGCGTAACAGGCCGCCACGTCACCTGGGCGGCGTGCCACCACGTCATACGGGATGTCGCGGCCGCTCGCCCGAGCATAGGCGCGAACCACCTCGAGCACGCTGTGGCCCTGGCCGGTGCCCAGGTTCAGCGTCAGCGAACCGGGCCGGTCGAGCAGGTGGCGCAATGCCGCGACATGGCCGTCGGCCAGGTCACAGACATGGAGGTAGTCGCGCACCCCGGTGCCGTCGGGCGTCGAGTAGTCGTCGCCGTACACCTGCAGCCGGGCCTCGCGACCGGCGGCGACCTGGGCCACGTAGGGCATCAGGTTGTTCGGCGTGCCGCGCGGGTCTTCGCCGATGAGGCCACTCTCGTGCGCGCCGACCGGGTTGAAGTAGCGCAGGCAGGCGGTCTGCCAGGCCGGCTCGGCGGCGCCGACGTCGCGCAGGATGGTCTCGCCGATCAGCTTGGTCTGGCCATAGGGGTTGGTGGCGCTGAGTGGCGCATCCTCGGTGATGGGCAGGCGCGCCGGGTCGCCGTAGACCGTCGCGCTCGAGCTGAAGACGAAGCGCGTGACATCCGCCTCGCGCAGCGCCTCGACCACCGTGAGCAGGCCGCCGATGTTGTTGCGGTAGTAGGTCAGCGGCTGCGCGGTCGATTCGCCGACCGCCTTGAAGGCAGCGAAATGCACGGCGGCGTCGACCGGGTGGCGTGCCAGCAGGGCCTGAAGCGCCGGGCGGTCGCAGACGTCGAGCTGCTCGAAGACCGGTTCGCGCCCGCCAACGCGCGCCAGGCGCCGAAGCGCTTCGGGCGAGCTGTTGGCGAAGTTGTCGACCCCGACCACGTCGAAGCCTGCCTCCCACAGCGCGAGCCAGGTGTGCGAGCCGATGTAGCCGGTGGCGCCGGTGAGCAGTATTCGAGCCGCCGTCACTGCAGGACAGCCCGCACCGTACAAGACGTCGACGTGGCCCGGTAGCCACCGGAGGCGACGTTCTGGTTCCCGCTGTCGCGCGCGACCGTGCAGCCGAGCGCGAGATTGCGCATGGCCGCCCAGTCGAGCCCGAAGTTGGCGCCCTGGCGTCGGTCGGTGTCGTCCGCCGAGTTGACCGTGTCGACCTTGCGCGACTGGTGGCGCAGCCCGGCGTTGGCGCTGAGCTTGGCGCTGATCGCATAACGCGCCGACAGGTTGACCGAGAACACCGGCTCGTTGGCGGTGTCATCCGTGCCAAGGCGGCCGCGGGCGTTCGTCTCGTAGCCCAGCTGGGCCTGGGTGGCCAGCTTGCCGGTCGGTGTCCAGTCCCAGCGCAAGGAGCCGGTCCAGCCCTTGCGATCGGCGCGGAACAGCTGGTGCTCGGAATCGGTGCTGCCGTAGCTCAGGCGCGCGTCAAGCCTGCTGTTGCCGCGCGGGTCCCAGCTGGCGGTGAAGTCGATGTCCCTGCGCTCGAAGCTGTCCTCGCGCGATGTCGCGCCGGGCAACAGGCTGCGCAAGTCGTAGTTCTCGTCGCCACGCACCCCGTGCAGACCGAGGCCCAGCACGATGCCCCCACCGACCCGGGTGCGGGCACCGAATCCGGCCCCGGTGGTGCGAAGGCGGCGTTCGTAGCCCAGCACGGCCGGTTCCCCGAACAGGGGGCGCGCGACCTGCAGATCGACGTCGCTGGTCTGGTCGTCGTGGCTGAGCTCGGCCACGAACCACAGGCGGGACCGTGAATAGTCGCCGAGTCGGAACTCGGCATCGAGCGAACGCAGCTGTTCGACGTTGCGGCCGACCCCGGTGGGGGTGGAGAAGGCGCTGAAGCTGCCTTGGCGCTTGTCCGCACTGACCACGAGTCGCCCGGAGAGCTGGTTGACGGTGTCCCAGTCCAGGCCCGCCTTGAGGCCATAGCCGTCGAAGTCGAGCTGGTGCTGGGACCCGTAGCGGTTGTGGCCGAGGCGGACGTCGGCGAACAGATGCTGGCGCCCGGGTCGCAGATCGAGCCCGCCGACCAGCTGGGTGACGCTGATGGTGCCGGAGGACTGGGCGCTCGCGGCGGGCAGGCGAAACAGGTTGGAATCGTGCGCCAGGGTCTGGGTCAGGCCGACATACCAGGGATCTGCCTGTGCCAGTGCCGACATGCTGGCCAACGCGGTGATCAGGGCTAGGAGCGGATGATGGGTCTTCATGGCGTTCTCGGCAGTGTGGCGGCAGAGTTGTCCGCGCGTCCATCGGAGCTGGTGTGCGCCGGCTCAATAGGCGTTGCGGTCGAAGAACACGAGCTTGATTGTCCGGGCAATGATCTGCAGATCCAGCCTGAGCGACCAGTTGCGCAGATAGGCCAGATCGTATTCGACACGCGCCTGCATCTTGTCGAGCGTGTCGGTCTCGCCGCGGTGGCCGTGGATCTGGGCCCAGCCGGTGATGCCGGGCTTGACCTTGTGGCGGACCATGTAGGCCTTGATCAGCTCGCGGTACTGTTCGTTGTGGGCAACCGCATGCGGTCGCGGTCCGACGATGCTCATGCCGCCCTGCAGCACGTTGAAGAACTGCGGCAACTCGTCCAGCGAGGTGCGGCGCAGGAACGCTCCGAAAGGCGTGATGCGCGGGTCGCCGCGTGTGGCCTGCGGGACATGGTCGCCGTTGTCCAGAGTGCGCATCGAGCGGAATTTCCAGACTTCGATCTCGTCGCCGGCAAGGCCGTTGCGCTTTTGCTTGAAGAGCACCGGGCCAGGCGAAGTCAGCTTGATGCCCGCGGCAATGACCAGCAGCAGCGGTGAAATCAGCACCAGGATGATCGAGGCGAGCACGACGTCGCTGATGCGCTTGACGAGCGAGTTGGTGCCGGTGAAGGGCGTTTCGCAGATGCCGACGACAGGGATGCCGTTCATGTCCTGCAGGCGACCCTGGATGATATGGATGCCGAACACGTCCGGCACGTAGAAGACCGAAGCGGTCGTGCCTTGCAGGGCCCCCAGCAATTCCAGGATGCGGGGCTGGGAACCGAGCGGCATCGTGATGTAGACCTCGTCGACCCCATGTGCCCGCACGTAGGCCGCAGCGTCGCGCAGGCTGCCCAGGCGGTGCGACGTGGCCTGCGCATGCACGCGATCGTCGAGCCGGTCGTCGAAGTAGCCAGAGAATTCGATCGCGCCGGCGCCGCGCTTGGCGAGCGCCTGCGAGACGCTCACCCCCATGGTTCCCGCGCCAATGACGACCGCGCGCCGCCGGTTGCGCGGCCGGGCGGCATTCCAGTGCAGGACCTTGCGCCCCGCATGGACGGCGCTCCAGAGGGCGACCGGCGTCAGCGTTGCCCACCACAGGACGACATGCGGGTCGAACAGGTCGAGGCTGCGCGTCACGTATCCGCACAACGCCAGGATGACCAGCAGGACCAGCCAGGCGCTGAAGATGTCGACCGCCGAGTTCAAAGGACGGTCCCAGAACCGGTTGCGGCCAGGGAAGGTCAACGCGAAGACGAGCAGGGCCAGGACCATGTCCGAGCGCCCCAGCGGGACTTCGAACCAGGTCGAGAGGGCCACGAACATCGCGACGATCACCGTCGGCTCGAGGAAAGCCGCGAGGAGCGACGTCACCGATTGCGGTGCGCTGTAGAAGGTTCTCTTGTAGTTGCGTGCTTCGAACATCGGGTACGTGAAACGGCGGCAATGCCGATGACGCGCCGGCAGGCATGCCACCTCAATGAACGGGCCCCGGGACCTGGGCCGGGGAGCCAGCCCGGATATGTACCTCGATTCGGCCCTGTCGTGCACCCCGATGCGACAAGAAGTGCCCATTCGGTCTGCCTACAATCTGGCAATGTTGCACACCCTGGATCGACTGCTGACGCCGGCCCTGATGGCCCGCCTCACCTTGTGGCTCAACCATGTGCTGGGCAGCGAGAGCGTCGCCACCGATCGCCTGCGCCGGCATGCCGGGCGCACCGTGCAGGTGGCGCTGCACAACTGGCCGACCCTGCTGCCGCCCCCGCCGTCCTCGCGTTCGGCGTCACGCCGGCCGGCCTGCTCGAGTGGATCGGGGCCACGGCGCCGGCGCGCGCCGATCTCAATCTCGGCATCGACGCGGCCAATCCGGCGCTGCTGATGGCCCGCCTGGCCGCGGGTGAGCGGCCGAACGTGACGATCGACGGCGACGCCGCGCTCGCCACCGATGTCGACTGGCTGGTCCAGAACCTGCGCTGGGACGTCGCGGCCGACCTCGACGCGGTGGTCGGGCCGGTCGCGGCCGAGCAGTTGTCGGTGGCCGGCGCGGCGCTCGCGCGTGGTCTGCGCGCGGCGCTCCAGAAATTCGATTCCTTGCGGCCGCGCACCTGATGCGCCACATCGCGCGCATCGTCGTCATCGTCTACACGGTCCTGCGCTTCGGCCTGGACGAACTGGCGCTGTCGGGGTTTCGCCAGCGCTGGGTGCGGGTGGGGGTCTGGCTCGGGACGATCGGGCGCCGGCTCGACGCACCGCGCGGCGCCAGGCTGCGCATGGCACTCGAGCGCCTGGGGCCGATCTTCGTCAAGTTCGGCCAGGTGCTGTCGACCCGGCGCGACCTGTTGCCGGAGGACATCTCGGACGAGCTCGCCAAGCTGCAGGACCGGGTGCCGCCGTTCCCCGCGGCCGTGGCCCGCGCGATGGTCGAGAAGGCCTTCGGGCGGCCGATCGATCAGATCTTCAGCCACTTCGAGGCCGAGCCCGTGGCCAGCGCCTCGATCGCGCAGGTCCACTTCGCGACGCTGAAATCGGGCCGCGAGGTGGCGGTCAAGGTGCTGCGCCCGGGGATGATGGCGGCCATCGACGACGATCTGGCGATCCTGCATCAGCTGGCGCGCTGGGTCGAGCGGCTGTTCGCCGACGGCCGACGCCTGAAGCCGCGCGAGGTGGTGGCGGAGTTCGACGTCTACCTGCACGATGAACTCGACCTCGTGCGCGAGGCCGCCAATGCGACCCAGTTGCGACGCAACATGGAGGGTCTGAACCTGGTCCTGATCCCCGAAATGGTCTGGGACCTGTGCACCTCGGACGTGATCGTGATGCAGCGCATGCACGGCGTGCAGATCAGCCAGACTGCGCGCCTGCGCGAGGCCGGGCGTCGACATCAAGAAGCTGGCGCGCGACGGCGTCACGATCTTCTTCACCCAGGTCTTCCGGGACGGCTTCTTCCACGCCGACATGCACCCCGGCAACATCCAGGTCAGCCTGGCGCGCGAGACCTTCGGGCGCTACATCGCGCTCGACTTCGGGATCATCGGCACGCTCACCGAGGTCGACAAGGACTACCTGGCGCAGAATTTCATCGCGTTCTTCAGGCGCGACTACAAGCGGGTGGCGGAGCTGCATGTCGAGTCCGGCTGGGTGCCGCCGAACACGCGCGTCGAGGCGCTCGAGGGCGCGATCCGCACCGTCTGCGAGCCGCACTTCGACCGGCCGCTGAAGGACATCTCGCTCGGCCAGGTGCTGATGCGCCTGTTCCAGACCTCGCGCCGCTTCAACGTCGAGATTCAGCCGCAGCTGGTGCTGCTGCAGAAGACCTTGCTCAACGTCGAGGGCCTGGGCCGCCAGCTCGATCCGGACCTGGACCTTTGGACCACGGCCAAGCCCTTCCTGGAGCGCTGGATGCACAAGCAGGTGGGCTGGACGGGGCTGCTCGAACGCCTCAAGCACGAGGCGCCCCGTTACGCGCAGATGCTGCCCGAGCTGCCGCGCCTGGTTCACCAGGCGCTGCAACAGCAGCACCAGGCTGCCGAGTTGCCCGCGCTGCGCGCGCTGCTCGTCGAGCAGCAGCGCACCAACCGGCTGTTGCGCGCGGTGCTGTGGGGGCTGTGCGGCTTTGCCGCCGGTGTGCTGGCCGTCACCCTGGCCCAGCCCTACCTGATTCGTTGAGGGTCGCGCCGGGTGCCACCGTTGTGCCGCCCGCCTTACACTGCCGGCCGATCCGCCACGCCCGGTGGCAGTCCCGCACCCCCATGAGGTGGACCCGATGCTGATCACCTTCGTCGCCCTGTACATCGCGCTGACCATCACGATCGGACTGGTCGCCGCACGCCGGGTCAAGAACTCGACCGACTACCTGGTGGCCGGGCGCAGCCTGCCGCTGTACATGAACGTCGCGACCGTGTTCGCGACCTGGTTCGGCGCCGAGACGGTGCTGTCGGTGTCGGCCACCTTTGCCAAGGACGGCCTGAACGGCATCCCGGGCGATCCGTTCGGCGCCTCGCTGTGCCTGGTGCTGGCAGCGCTGCTGTTCGCCAAGTTGTTCTACCGGATGAACCTGCTGACCATCGGCGACTTCTACAAGCAGCGCTACGGCAAGCCGGTCGAAGTGCTGACCAGCGTCTCGATCGTCATCAGCTACCTGGGCTGGACCTCGGCCCAGATGACGGCGCTCGGGCTCGTGATCCATGTGCTGACCGGTGGTGCGGTGGAGCTCGACCAGGCCATCATGGCCGGCGCCGCGGTGGTCATGATCTACACGATCTTCGGCGGCATGTGGTCGGTGGCCTTCACCGACCTGTTCCAGACCGTCGTCATCCTGATCGGCCTGACCCTGGTCGGTCTGCTCGTCGGCGACCTGGCGGGCGGTGTCGACAAGGTCCTCGGGCAGGCCCTCGCCGACGGCAAGCTGAACATGTTCCCCGACACCATGGACGCCGCGGCCTGGTGGGCGATGGCCGGGGCCTTCCTGGCCTTCGCGTTCGGTTCGATCCCGCAGCAGGACGTGTTCCAGCGCATGACCAGCGCCAAGGACGAGAAGACCGCGGTGCGCGGCACGATCATCGGTGCGCTGGTGTACTTCTGCTTCGCCTTCGTTCCGGTCTACATCGCCTATGCCGCGCTGGTCGCCGACCCGTCGCTCGGCGGGTTGTTTGCCGACGAGGACGCGCGCGTCATCCAGCGCATCCTGCCCGACCTCGTGCTGGGCAAGATGCCGCTGTGGGCGCAGGTGATGTTCTTCGGCGCGCTGCTGTCGGCCATCCTGTCGACCGCCAGTGGCGCGCTGCTGGCACCGACCGCGCTCTTCACCGAGAACGTGCTCAAGCCCTTCGTGCCGCACATGGGCGACCGCCAGATGCCTGCTGACCCTGCGCATCATCCTGGTCACCTTCACCGCCGCGGCGCTGATCTTTGCGGTCAACAGCACCAGCACGATGTACGAGATGGTGCAGAACGCCTACAACGTGACACTGACCGGCGCCTTCGTGCCGCTGATCGCCGGCGCCTACTGGAAGCGCGCCAAGACGCAGGGCGCCCTGTTCTCGATCATCCTGGGCGTCGGAACCTGGATGGCGGCCAACACGATCGCACCCGACGCGATGGTGCCGCCGAACCTGGTCGGCCTGTGCGCCTCGATCGTCGGCATGGTGCTCGGCACGCTGGCGCCGACGATCCTGCGCGACCGCGGCCAGTCGATCGAGTCGGCCTTGGCCCACGTCAAGCCTCTGCCTGGGCAGCACGCCCGCCACTAGGGGTTGGCCGCGTCCGGCGCCCTGCAAAGGCGCGCCAGCTATAATTTCGGGTTCAGTTTCAATGGGTTGGGCATGCCGATCTACGCTTATCGCTGTGCCGAATGCGGGCACTCCAAGGACGTGCTGCAGAAGCTGTCCGATGCGCCGCTGAGCGTTTGCCCGGCCTGCGGTGCCTCCGCGTTCTCCAAACAGGTGACGGCGGCCGGCTTCCAGCTCAAGGGCTCGGGCTGGTACGTAACCGACTTCCGGGATGGCGCGAAGTCCGGTGCGGACAAGAAGCCCGCTGCCGATGCGGCGGCTGGCGACAAGGCCGCGTCTGGCGCAGACAAGCCGGCCGAGAAGTCGGGCGACAAGCCCGCCGACAAGTCTGCTGACAAGTCTGCGACGACGAAGAGCGCCGACAAGCCTTCCGAGAAGGCGCCAAGCAAGCCCGCGGCCCCGCCTGCATCGGGTGGTTCGTCCACCTGAGCGGCGCCGAGGACGCGTGTGAAGAAGTACCTCATTGCCGGGTTGCTGATCTGGCTGCCGCTGGCGATCACGATCTGGGTGCTGTCATGGCTGCTCGGGCTGCTGAGCGGCATGTTCGTGTGGATGCTGGATCTTGGCCGCGCCGTCCTGCCCGAAACGACCCATGCCGCGATCGAACTGCTGGCCCGCATTCCGGGCCTGGGCATCATCGTGATGGTGGCGGGGATGCTGCTGACCGGCGTGTTCGCGGCCAATATGTTCGGCGCCTGGTGGGTGCGCCAGTGGCATGCCCTGATGGGCCGGATCCCGATCGTCAAGTCGATCTACAGCTCGGTGATGCAGGTTTCGGACACCCTGTTCTCGAGCAGCGGCAACGCGTTTCGCGAAGCCGTGCTGGTGCAGTATCCACGCCCGGGCGCCTGGACGATCGCCTTCGTCACCGGCAAGCCCAGCGGCGAGGTCGCGTCGCACCTGCCCGGTGAATACGTGAGCGTGTACGTGCCGACCACGCCCAACCCGACTTCGGGCTTCTTCCTGATGATGCCGCGGGCCGACGTCGTGGCCCTGTCGATGAGTGTCGACGAGGCGCTCAAGTACGTGATCTCGATGGGCGTCGTGGCCCCGGGCACGGCCCTGGTGCCGGCGCTCGCGGCGCGAAATTGACCGGGCCGACCCACGAGGCGCGTGGTCGGTCCTGAGGGCGCATCGCCTGCCCGCAACGCCAGCCAGAGACAGCCCCGAATTTTCACTGGAGTGAACAAGTCATGAGAACCACCTACTGTGGCCTGGTCAGCGAAGCGCTGATGGACCAGACCGTGACCCTGATGGGTTGGGCGCATCGCCGCCGCGACCATGGCGGCGTCATCTTCATCGACCTGCGCGACCGCGAGGGTCTGGTGCAGATCGTCTGCGACCCGGACCGGGCCGAGACCTTTGCGATCGCCGAAGACGTGCGCAACGAGTTCTGCCTGCAGGTCGTCGGCCGGGTGCGCGGGCGCCCGGAGGGCACCCACAACGCCAACCTCACGAGCGGCAAGGTCGAGGTGCTGTGCCACGAGCTGACCGTGCTCAACCCCAGCGTCACGCCGCCGTTCCCGCTCGACGACGAAAACCTGAGCGAGACCACGCGCCTCACTCATCGTGTGCTCGATCTGCGGCGGCCCGAGATGCAGAAGAACATGATGCTGCGCTACAAGGTGGCGATGGAAGTGCGCCGCTTCCTCGACGAGCAGGGCTTCATCGACATCGAGACGCCGATGCTGACCAAGAGCACGCCCGAAGGCGCGCGCGACTACCTCGTGCCGAGCCGCGTGCACGACGGCACCTTCTTCGCGCTGCCGCAGAGCCCGCAGCTGTTCAAGCAGCTGCTGATGGTGGCCGGCTTCGACCGCTACTACCAGATCACCAAGTGCTTCCGCGACGAGGACCTGCGCGCCGACCGCCAGCCCGAGTTCACGCAGATCGACATCGAGACCAGTTTTCTGGGCGAGCAGGAGATCCGCGACATCACCGAGGCGATGGTGCGACGTGTCTTCAAGCACGCGCTCGACGTGGAGCTGCCCGAGTTCCCCGTCATCACCTATGCCGAGGCGATGCATCGCTACGGCTCGGACAAGCCGGACCTGCGCGTCAAGCTCGAGCTGACCGACCTCACCGAGGTCATGAAGGACGTCGACTTCAAGGTCTTCTCGACACCTGCCACCAGCAAGGGCGGCCGTGTGGCCGCACTGCGCGTGCCAGGCGGCGGCGAGATGAGCCGTGGCGAGATCGACGGCTACACCGAGTTCGTCAAGATCTACGGCGCCCGGGGCCTGGCCTGGATCAAGGTCAACGACCCGGCGAAGGGCCGTGAAGGCCTGCAGAGCCCGATCGTCAAGAACCTGCACGATGCGGCGATCGCCGAGGTTCTGAAGCGCACCGGCGCGGCAGCGGGCGACGTGATCTTCTTCGGCGCCGACCGGGCGAAGGTCGTCAACGACGCGATCGGCGCCCTGCGCGTCAAGATCGGCCACAGCGACTTCGGCCGCAAGCAGGGCCTGTTCGAGGACCGCTGGGCACCGCTGTGGGTGGTCGACTTCCCGATGTTCGAGCACGACGAGGAAGGCGGCCGCTGGGTCGCCGTGCACCACCCGTTCACGGCGCCCAAGGACGGGCACGAGGACCTGATGGACACCGACCCCGGCGCCTGCATCTCCAAGGGCTACGACATGGTGCTCAACGGCTGGGAGATCGGCGGCGGCTCGGTCCGTATCCACCGTGCCGAGGTGCAGAGCAAGGTCTTCAAGGCGCTCAACATCGGGCCCGAGGAGGCACAGCTCAAGTTCGGCTTCCTGCTCGACGCGCTGCAGTACGGCGCACCGCCGCACGGCGGCCTGGCCTTCGGGCTGGACCGCATCGCCACCCTGATGAGCAAGGCCGAGAGCATCCGCGACGTGATTGCCTTCCCGAAGACCCAGCGCGCCCAATGCCTGTTGACCGGCGCGCCGAGCAACGTCGACGAAGACCAGTTGCGCGAGTTGCACATCCGCCTGCGCAATCCGCAGAGCGCCTAGAAGAGCCACCATGACCGCGCGCGACAGCACGCTCGACACCACGCGCATCGACGACGTTCGCATCGGCGCGGTGCGCGCACTCGTGTCGCCGGCCGTGCTGCTCGAGGATCTGCCGGTCACGGCCGAGGTCGAGGGCCTGGTCGAGCGCACGCGCCAGGCCATCGACGGCGTGCTGCATGGGCAGGGCGACCGCTTGGTCGTGGTGGTCGGACCCTGTTCGATCCACGACCACGGCGAGGCCATGGCCTACGCGCGGCGCCTCAAGCCGCTGGCCGATGAACTGGCCGGTGACCTGCTCGTCGTGATGCGGGTGTACTTCGAGAAACCGCGCACGACGGTCGGCTGGAAGGGCTACATCAACGATCCGCTGCTCGACGGCAGCTTCCGCATCAACGATGGGCTGCGGCGTGCACGTGCGCTGCTGCTCGAGATCTCGTCGATGGGCCTGCCGGCGGGCACCGAGTTCCTCGACCTGCTGACCCCTCAATACGTGGCCGACCTGATCGCCTGGGGTGCCATCGGTGCGCGCACCACGGAAAGCCAGAGCCACCGCCAGCTCGCGTCCGGCCTGTCGTGTCCGGTCGGGTTCAAGAACGGGACCGATGGCGGGGTGCAGGTGGCATCCGATGCGGTGCAGGCCGCGGCGGCGCCGCACTCCTTCATGGGCATGACCAAGATGGGCGTGGCGGCGATCTTCGAGACGCGCGGCAACCCGGACGGGCACGTGATCCTGCGCGGCGGCAAGAAGCCCAACTACGACGCCGCCAGCGTCGAGGCGGCCTGCGCGGTGTTGCGCAAGGCCGGGCTGCGCGAGCAGGTCATGGTCGACTGTTCGCATGCCAATTCGGCCAAGCAGCATCGGCGCCAGATCGACGTCGCAGCCGACCTGGCGCGCCAGCTGGCGGCGGGTGAACGCCGCATCATCGGCGTCATGGTCGAGAGCCATCTCGCCGAAGGGCGCCAGGACCTGGTGCCGGGCCAGGCGCTCGCGCCGGGCGTGTCGATCACCGATGCCTGCCTCGGGTGGGCCGACACCGAACCCATGCTGCGTGCGCTGGCGGCGGCCGTGCGGGAGCGGCGCCAGCGGCCGTGACGACTGCGTTCAAGATCCCGCGCTCGGTCCTGGTCGTCATCCACACGCCGGACAGCGAGGTGCTGCTGATCGAACGTGCCGACAAGCCCGGCTTCTGGCAGAGCGTGACCGGTTCGCTCGACTTCGAGGCCGAGCCGCTGGCCGACACCGCCCGGCGTGAAGTGGCCGAAGAGACCGGGATCACCGGCGGCGAACTGCGCGACTGGGGACTCGCCAACGAATACCGGATCTACCCGGTCTGGCGCCATCGTTATGCACCGGGCGTGACGCACAACCTCGAGCATGTCTTCGGCCTGACGGTGCCCGCCGGCAGCGCGGTGCGGCTCAACTCGCGCGAGCACATCGACTACCGCTGGTTGCCCTGGCGCGAGGCCGCCGACCTGTGTTTTTCGCCCAGCAACGCCGAGGCGATACTGCAACTGCCCCGTTTCCTGACGCCGACGTGAGCCCGCACAACCCTCTCAACAGCAGCCTGATGCCGCCCGGCTCGTCGTTCATGAGCGACGCGCTGCGGGTGGCCACCTACAACATCCACAAGGGTGTGCGGGGTCTCGGTGGGCGCAAGCGGCTCGAGATCCACAACCTCGGGCTGGCGGTGGAGGCGATGGACGCCGACCTGGTCTTCCTGCAGGAGGTGCGTCTGTTTCACACGCGCGACGCACGCCACTTCGACCACACCCACCTCGGCTGGCCCGAGCA
>CAVUEP010000057.1:0-36551 GCA_963740395.1 uncultured beta proteobacterium | reverse complement strand
ACGGCCCGGCGGCGGACATGAGCGGCGGCAAGCCCGATCCGGAAGACGAACTCGCCGGCACCGAACAGCCCTTTGTCTCGCACCTGGTCGAGTTGCGCGACCGCCTGATCCGCGTCGCGATCGCCATCGGCATCGCTTTCGCCGCGCTGGCGTTCTGGCCCGGGCCCTCGGGGCTGTACGACCTGCTGGCCGCGCCGCTGGTGGCACATCTGCCCAAGGGCGCGACGCTGATCGCCACCAACGTGATCTCGCCCATCCTGGTGCCGCTGAAGATCACGCTGATGGCGGCCTTCATGGTCGCGCTGCCCTTCGTGCTCTACCAGGTCTGGGCCTTCGTCGCGCCGGGCCTGTACAGCCACGAGAAGAAGATGGTGCTGCCGCTGGTGGTGTCGAGCACGCTGTTGTTCGTCATGGGCGTGGCGTTCTGCTACTTCCTCGTGATTCCAGGCATGTCGCAGTTCATCCAGGCGTTCGCCCCGACCAGCATCACGGCCGCGCCTGACATCGAACAGTATTTCGGCTTCGTGCTGACCCTGTTCCTGGTCTTCGGCATCGCCTTCGAGGTGCCGATCGCGGTGATCGTGCTGGTGCGCGTGGGCGTCGTCACGATCGAACAGCTCAAGCAGTGGCGCGGCTACTTCATCGTCGGCGCCTTCATCGTCTCGGCCGTCGTCACGCCGCCCGACGTGATCTCGCAACTGGCGCTGGCGATCCCGATGTGCCTGCTGTACGAGGTCGGCATCTGGGCCGCGAAGTTGTTTGCCAGCCGCAGCCGGGCGCCCGAGTCCGAGCAGGCCTGAACCGGCGCCCCAAGCGTCTACGTCGAGCCCTTGACCACCGCGTAGCGCGCCAGCGTCTTGGCCCGGGCCTGCTCATGCTCCACGATCGGCGCCGGATAGTCGCGCCCGAGCTCGAGGCCCGCGGCTTCCAGATCGATCGGCCGCGCCAGCCAGGGGGCATGAATCAGCGCGTCCGGCAGCCGTGCCAGCGCGGGCAGGTAGCGGCGGATGAACTTGCCTTGCGCGTCGAACTTCTCGCTCTGCGTCACGGGGTTGAAGATGCGGAAGTACGGTTGCGCGTCGCAACCCGTTGACGCCGCCCATTGCCAGCCGCCGTTGTTGGCCGCGAGGTCGTAGTCGTTGAGCTTGTCCGCGAAGTAGCGCTCGCCCCAGCGCCAGTCGATGCCGAGATCCTTGACCAGGAAACTCGCGGTGACCATGCGCAGGCGGTTGTGCATGTAGCCGGTCTGGTTGAGCTGGTGCATGCCGGCATCGACCAGCGGATAGCCGGTGCGGCCCTCGCACCAGGCGGCGAACATGCGCGTTGCGCCGGCTTGCCATGCTCCCAGCGGATGGCGTCGTAGGCGGGCTTGAACGCGTTGCCGACCACATGCGGGTGGTGGTGCAGCACCTGGTGGTAGAAGTCGCGCCAGACCAGTTCCGAGAGCCAGATTTCCGCACCGCGCGACGCCGTCCTTGGCCCGCGTCCAGGCTTCGCGCGCGAGCTGCCGGATCGATACCGTGCCGTAGCGCAGGTGCGTCGAGAGGTAGCTCGGGCCCTTGACCGCGGGGAAGTTGCGCGTCGCGTCGTAGCGCTCGATGCGGGTCAGGAAGTCGGCCAGCAGTTCCTGTGCCCCGGCCGCGCCACTGGGCAGCTTGAGGCTGTGCAGGTCGGTGGCCATGAAGCCGATGTCGGCCAGCGCCGGCACGCCGTGGGCGACGCCGGCGGGCACGGGAGCCAGGGCCGCGGCATGGTGGGCCACCGGGTAGGCGCGCACGAAGTACGGCTCGAGCTTCTTCAGCCAGGCGTTCCTGTAGGGCGTGAACACGCTGAAGGGGCCGCCGGCCTGGGTCAGCACCTCGCTGCGCTCGAACAGCACATGGTCCTTGCCGGTGTGCAGCAAGACGCCGACTTCGGCCAGGGCGCCGCGCAGCTGGGCATCGCCGGCCAGCGACTCGGGTTCGTCATCGTGGCTGGCGTAGACCGCCTGCGCGTGCAGCTCGCCGGCCAGCGCCGGCAAGGCCTGCGCGCTAGCTCCATGGCGCACCAGCAGATGGATGCCTTCGACGCCATGCGAGGCCGCGGCGGCGCGCAGTTGCGCTTCGAAGCCGACCAGGCTGTCGCGGATGAACTCGATGCGGCGGTCGGCGCGCGGCAACGC
Source organism: uncultured beta proteobacterium (assembly GCA_963740395.1). Classification (GTDB taxonomy): domain Bacteria; phylum Pseudomonadota; class Gammaproteobacteria; order Burkholderiales; family Burkholderiaceae_C; genus CADEEN01. The sequence goes on along the minus strand of CAVUEP010000057.1, from coordinate 34,390 downwards.
GTCGAGTTGCGCCGGATCGAAGATGTAGGCGCACCAGACCTGGCGCGCGGCGCGCAGCGCGTGATACAGCGCGGCGTTGTCGTCGACGCGCAGGTCGCGGCGCAGCCAGACCAGGGCACCATCGAGCGACTTGGGATGACCCGGTGTGCTCACGGGTGCACTCACGCCGGGCTGGCCAGCAGGGTTTCCAGGCAATGTTCGCGCACGGCGTAGAAGTCCTTGATGGCGCGGATCTGCTGCAGCACCGGCTCGGCCGGCAGCGCCAGGCTGCGTTTGACGGCCAGGATCATCTTGTTCTTGCTGGTGTGCTCGAGGCTGACGAACTCGAACACCTGGGTGTCGTAGCCATGCGCCTGCAGCAGCAGCGCGCGCAGGCTGTCGGTGAGCATCTCGGCCTGCTGGCCGAGGTGGATGCCATGCTGCAGCATCGGCGCCAGCATCGCCGGGCTCTTCATCTGCGGCCGGATCTGCTTGTGGCAGCAGGGCGAGCAGACGATCAGCGACGCGCCCGAGCGGATGCCCAGGTGGATGGCATGGTCGGTGGCGGTGTCGCAGGCGTGCAGCGCGATCATGATGTCCAGCGCCTGCGCCGGCCGCTCGCGCACGTCGCCCTGCTCGAAGTGCAGGCCTGCCAGCCCGAGCTGCCGGTGCCGCTCGGTTGCACAGCGTCGACCAGGTCGGGCCGCAGTTCGACGCCGGTGACGTCGGCGTCGCGGCCGAGTGTGCGGCGCAGGTGGTGGTGCACGGCGAAGGTCAGGTAGCCCTTGCCGCTGCCGAAGTCGGCCACGCGCAACGCGGGCTGGCCCTGCAGCGTCGAGGCCTGCAGGGCATGGTCGAGCACCTCGACGAACTTGTTGATCTGCTTGAACTTGCGCGCCATGGTCGGCACCAGCTGGCCGTCGGCGCTCGTGACGCCCAGCGCCGCCAGGAAGGGCGTCTCCAGCCCGATGAGCGCTGCTTTTCGCGGTCGTGCGGCCTGCGCGGCGAGGTGCGTCGCGCGTCGCTGGCCCGCTGCTGCAGGCTGGCCTTGCCCTTCTTCGTGAAGCGCAGCTCGAGGTCTTCGCCGGCGGCCAGCAGGTGGGCATGGGCAAAGCGGGTGCCGACCAGCTCACGCAGCCTGGCCACGCCGTCGGCCACGGGGTGGTTCTGGGTCACGTCGCGCGTGGTGTGGCTGTAGACGAACTGGAGATGCGGCTGACCGTGCAGCGCCAAGGGGCGCACGCTCACACGCACCAGGTCGGTGTCGTCGGGACCGCGGTGCTTGGCCAGCACCAGCTTGGCCAGGCTGCCCTGCGCCAGGTGCGCGGCCAGGCGGGTGAAGAAGCGTTCGACCGGGTCCGAGGGGTCAGGCATGCCGCGATTGTCGGCGCAGTCGATAGAATCGAGCGACGATGGCCGATGGCAGCCCCTTCAACCTGACCAACCAGTTCCTGATCGCCATGCCCGGCATGGCCGACCAGACCTTTGCCGGCGCTGTGGTCTACCTGTGCGAGCACACCGACAAGGGCGCGCTCGGGCTCGTGATCAACAAGCCGATCGACATCAAGCTGAAGAACCTGTTCGAGAAGGTCGAGCTGAACCTGACGCGCGACGACCTGGCCGAGGAGCCGGTGTATTTCGGCGGGCCGGTGCAGACCGAGCGCGGCTTCGTGCTGCACGAGCGCCAGTCGGACAAGAGCAGCCCCTACAACTCGACGCTGGAGATCCCCGGCGGCGACCTGGACATGACCACCAGCAAGGACGTGCTCGAGGATCTGTGCACCGGCGCCGGGCCGAAGAAGATCCTGGTCACGCTGGGCTACAGCGGCTGGGGCGCCGGCCAGCTCGAGGATGAACTGGGCCGCAACGGCTGGCTGACCGTGGACGCCCGCCCCGACGTGATCTTCGATACGCCGATCGAGCAGCGGTATGACCGCGCGCTGGCGCTGCTCGGGTTCGACCCGCGCATGCTGAGCCAGGAGGCGGGGCACTCATGAGCGGCGCCGCGCGGGCCGTGGCCGCCGCGCCGTCGCTGTTGCTGGCCTTCGATTTCGGCACCAAGCGCGTGGGCGTGGCCAGCGGCAACAACCTCACCGCCACGGCCACGCCATTGACTACCTTGGCCCAGGTCGGCAGCGATGCGCGTTTCGGGGCGATTGCGGCGCTGATCGCCGAGTGGCAGCCCGACACCCTCGTCGTCGGCGTGCCGCGCCACCCCGACGGCGCAGCGCACGACAACACGCAGCGTGCCCAGCGCTTCGCGCGCCAACTCCACGGCCGCTTCGGCTTGCCGGTGGTCGAGGTCGACGAGCGCTACACGACGACGCAGGCGCTGGCCGAAGGGGCCGCCGATGTCGACGCCGCATCGGCGGTGTTGATCCTCGAGCAGTATTTCCATGAGTTGCCACGATGAATTCGCCCGCCCGTTTCGATCTTGATGCCGAGGCGCTCTATCTGTTGCTGCGCGAAAAGGTGCGCGCGTTGCTGGCAGCGCGGCCCGGGTCCGTGATGGTGGGCATCTGGACGGGAGGCGCCTGGCTGGCCATGCGCCTGCACGCCGACCTTGGCTTGCCCGGCGAGCCCGGTGTGATTTCGAGCACCTTGCACCGCGACGATTTCGGCGAGCGCGGCATGGCCAGCGGCAGCGACGCCACCAAGCTCGGTTTCGAGATCGAGGGCCAGCACATCCTGCTGATCGACGACGTGCTCTTCACCGGCCGCACGATCCGCGCCACGATCAACGAGCTCTACGACTTCGGCCGCCCGGCCAGCGTGGCGCTGGCGGTGCTGGTCGACCGCGGCGGGCGCCAATTGCCGATCGAGCCGCTTGGTTGCGGCCGCCAAGGTCGACCTGCAGCCGACGCAGCGCCTGTCGCTGGTGCGCGACGAGGCCGGGCGCTTCTCGTTCGCTGTCAAGCCGCAGGAAGCCTGATGTTGTCCAACCGCAATCCGCAGCTGAATCGCCACGGCGAGCTGATCCACCTGCTGTCGATCGAGGGGCTGCCCAGGGCGGTGCTGACGCAGATCCTCGACACCGCGGGCACCTTCCTGTCGGTCAACGACCGCGATGTGAAAAAGGTGCCGCTGTTGCGCGGCAAGAGCGTCTTCAACCTCTTTTTCGAGAACAGCACGCGCACGCGCACCACGTTCGAGATCGCGGCCAAGCGCCTGTCGGCCGACGTCATCAACCTGGACATCGCGCGCAGCAGCACCGAAAAGGGCGAAAGCCTCCTGGACACCATCGCCAACCTGTCGGCGATGCACGCCGACATGTTCGTGGTTCGCCATGGCGAGAGCGGCGCGCCGTACCTGATCGCCAAGCATTGCGCGCCGCATGTGCACGTGGTCAACGCCGGCGACGGGCGCCATGCGCACCCGACGCAGGCACTGCTGGACATGTACACGATCCGCCACTTCAAGGGCGATTTCACGCAGCTGACGGTGGCGATCGTCGGCGACATCGTGCACTCGCGCGTGGCGCGCTCGGACATCCATGCACTGACCACGCTGGGCGTGCCCGAGATCCGCGCTGTCGGGCCCAAGACCCTGGTGCCGGCCGATCTGCGCGAGATGGGCGTGCGCGTCTGCCACGACATGGCCGAGGGTATCCGCGACGCCGACGTGATCATCATGCTGCGGCTGCAGAACGAACGCATGAGCGGCGCCATGCTGCCCAGCGCGGGCGAGTTCTTCAAGAACTTCGGCCTGACCGCGGAAAAGCTGGCCTTGGCCAAGCCCGATGCCATCGTGATGCATCCGGGGCCGATCAACCGCGGTGTCGAGATCGACTCGACCGTGGCCGACGGCAGCCACAGCGTGATCCTGCCGCAGGTCACCTTCGGCATCGCGGTACGGATGGCGGTGATGTCGACCATCGCGGGGAATGAAGCATGAGCGCCGCAGGGCCGCTCCCAAGGCGCTTGCTCCCCCTGGGCCATGCGGTGGCCCCTTCGGGTCCATGGGGGACGGCGCGCAGCGCCAAGGGGGTTTCATGAAGCTGCTGATCAGAGGAGGCCGCCTGATCGACCCCGCCAGCGGGCTGGACCGCATCGGTGACGTCGCCATCGCCGGTGCGCGCGTGATCGCGCTGGGCGAGGTCAGCAGCGACTTCGCGCCCGAGCGCACGATCGACGCCAGCGGACTGGTGGTCGCGCCCGGGCTGGTCGACCTCGCCGCGCGCTTGCGCGAACCCGGGCATGAGCATGAAGGCATGCTCGAGAGCGAACTGGCGGCCGCCGCGGCCGGCGGCGTCACGAGTCTGGTGTGCCTCCCCGACACCGACCCGCCGCTCGATGAGCCGGGGCTGGTGGAGATGCTGAAGTTTCGCGCCCGCAAACTCAGCCGCTGTCGCCTGTTTCCGCTGGGCGCGCTGACGCGCGGCCTGGCGGGCGAGACCCTGACCGAAATGGCCGAGCTCACCGAAGCCGGTTGCGTCGGCTTCTCGCAGGCCGACGTCGCGATCGCCAATACGCTGACGCTGCAGCGCGCGCTGCAGTACGCCGCCACCTACGGCTACACGGTCTGGTTGCGGCCGCAGGACGCCTGGCTCGGCCAGGGCGTGGCCGCCAGCGGGGCGGTCTCGACCCGCCTGGGGCTGTCGGGGGTGCCAGTCGCGGCCGAGACCGTCGCCCTGCACACGATCTTCGAGTTGGTACGCGCCACCGGGGCGCGCGTGCATGTGTGTCGCCTGTCCAGCGCCGCCGGCGTCGAGCTGTTGCGCCAGGCCAAGGCCGAGGGCCTGCCCGTCACGGCCGATGTCAGCATCAACTCGCTGCTGCTCACCGACATCGATATCGGCTTCTTCAATGCCGCGATGCGCGTGACGCCGCCGTTGCGCCAGCAGCGCGACCGCGACGCGCTGCAGGCTGCGCTCGCCGACGGCACGATCGACGCGCTGGTGTCGGACCACAACCCGGTCAGCAGCGACGAGAAGACCTTGCCCTTCGGCGAGGCGATGCCCGGCGCGACCGGCCTGGAGTTGCTGCTTGGCCTGGCCCTGGCCTGGGGTGAGCGGCATGAGTTGACGCTGGCGCAGAGCCTGGCGCCGATCACGTGCGACCCGGTGCGCGTGCTCGGGCCGGCCATCGGATCGCTGGGCAGCAGCGCCGGTCGCCTGGTCGAAGGCGGCGTGGCCGATGTCTGCATCTACGACCCCGCCGCGCGCTGGGCGGTGCGCGCCGACGCGCTTCTCAGCCAGGGCAAGCACACGCCCTTCGCCTTCGAGGTCAGTGGCTTCGAGTTGGCGGGCCGCGTCCAGACCACGCTCGTGGCCGGTGGCGTGGCCTTCGAGCGTAGACCGGGCTGATGCGCCCGCTGGTCGGCATGTGGCGCCTGGCGCGCGCGCTGCTGCACCTCGTGCTTGGCCTGGTCGTGATGGCGTTCCGATTCCGCTGGCTCGACGCGGCGGGCCGGCAGCGCTGGATTCAATGGTGGTCGGCACACCTGCTGCAGGTGCTGGGGATCGACGTGCAGGTGAACGGCGCACCGCGCCGCGGCGCGACCCTGGTCGTGGCCAATCACGTCTCGTGGTTGGACATCGCCGCGATCCATGCCACGGCCCCGCAGGCACGCTTCGTCTCCAAGGCCGATGTCAGGCGCTGGCCTTTCGTCGGCTGGCTGGTGGCGGGTGCGGGCACGTTGTTCGTCGAGCGTGCCAGCAAGCGCGACGCGCTGCGCGTCGTGCACCAGATGGCCGACGCACTTCGCGCCGGCGACATGGTGGCGGTATTTCCCGAAGGCACCACCGGCGCGGGTCCCGCGCTGTTGCCCTTCCACGCCAACCTGTTGCAGGCGGCGATCGCCACGAACACGCCGGTACAGCCCGTCGTGCTGCGCTTTCACGAACCCGGCCAGGCCTTCAGCGGCGCGATCGAATTCGTCGGCCAGACCAGCCTGGTGCAAAGCCTGTGGCGCGTGGGCTGTGCGTACGGGCTGTGCGTGCGGCTGGAGTGGCTGCCGCCTCACAGCAGCGCCCATGCCGACCGACGGCGTCTGGCCGCGACGCTGCACGACATGATGGGCGCGGCGTTGCTGCGCTCCGCCGCGGCGCCGATGCGGGATGCTCCGCTTGCCGACAACGGCGCTTGCGCCTAGATTCTCCCTGCGGGTCACGCGCGAGGACGTGACTGCCGCGGGGCGGCATCGGTCCGCCAGGGCCCCCGCGTGAATGCCGCCACGCGCCACTGGGAGCGTGCCTTTGAGCCCCACAGGGCCACGGTTGTTGCAGTTGGTGCTGAGTCAAGTGGCGGTCGGCGTGCCATTGCCCTTCGGCGTGCGCGACGCACAGGGCACGCTGCTGCTGGCCAAGGGCCAGGTGGTCAACGACGACGCCCACCTGGCCGAGTTGTTCGATCGCGGTGTCTACGCCGACGCCGATGAGTTGCAGCGCGCGCAGCAACCCTTGCCGCCGCCGGACTCTGGCAAGCCCGTACGTCGGCTGACCCTGATCGACCGTTGGGAGCGGTTGGTCGGCCAGCTCGAGGTTGTCCTGCGCAGCGTCGCCGAGCCCGGGTTGCCCGAACGCATCGCCACGCTGAGTGCGGACCTGCTGGCCTTGCAGCGGCGCGACCCCGACATCGGCATCTACATGGCGATGCGCCAGGACCCCAAGCGCCTGGCCAGCTACGGACTGACCCATTCGCTGTATGCGGCCATGGCCTGCGGCCTGGCAGCCGCGCGCCTGGCCTGGAGCGACGCCGAGACAAAGCGCATCGTCTCGGCCGCGTTGACGATGAACCTGTCGATCGTCGAATTGCAGGGTCGCATGGCGACGCAGGGAGGCAAGCCGACGGCGCCGCAGCTCGAGCGTTTGCGCGCGCATCCTGACGCCGCAGTGGCAGCGCTCTCTGCGGCGGGCATCACCGACACGCTTTGGCTCGACGCCGTGGCCCAGCACCATGAGCGGCACGACGGCGCGGGCTACCCTCGTGGGCTGACGACGCCCGCGGAATTGGGCGTGGCGCTGCGCCAGGCCGATGTGTTGCTGGCCAAGATCAGCCCGCGCGCCGAACGCGCGCCGTTGCCGATCCAGCAGGCCCACCGCGACCTGTTCGTCGACGGCGGCGGCGGGCCGTTCGCGACGGCGCTGATCAAGGAGTTCGGCATCTACCCGCCGGGCGACTTCGTGCGCCTGAAATCCGGCGAGCTGGCCGTGGTGGTGCGTCGAGGCGCCAGCGCCAAGTCGCCGCAGGTGGCGGCGATCACGGATCGCAACGGCACACCGATCGTTGCGGCACCGCGCCGTGACACGGCGAGTCCCGACTACGTCATCGTCGGGCCGGTGGCCGACAAGCGCCTGGTGCTGCGCGTGCCGCCCGAGCGCTTCTACGGCCTGCCTGAGTAGCCCCAGAGGCGCTTCAGGCGCGGCCCTGGCTGGCGACCGCGGCTGCGGCCTTTGCGGCGGCCTGCGCGTCGCCGAGATAGAAGTGGCGCAGCGGCTTGAGCGCCGCGTCGAGTTCGTACACGAGCGGAATGCCGTTGGGAATGTTCAGGCCGATGATGTCGCTGTCGCTGATGCCGTCGAGGTACTTGACCAAGGCCCGGATCGAGTTGCCATGCGCCGAGACGACGAGGCGCTGGCCGGCGCGCAGTGCCGGGGCCAAGGTGTCGTTCCAGCAAGGCAGTACGCGGGCCACGGTGTCCTTCAGGCACTCCTTCAACGGCACCTGCCCGGCGTCGAGCTTGGCGTAACGCAGGTCGCTGCGTTCGCTGCGTGCATCGCCCGGGTCCAGCGCAGGCGGCGGCATGTCATAGCTGCGGCGCCAGAGCAGCACCTGTTCGTCGCCGTATTGCTTGGCCGTCTCGGCCTTGTCCAGTCCTTGCAGCGCGCCATAGTGGCGCTCATTCAGGCGCCAGTCATTGACGATCGGCAGCCAGGTCCGGTCCATCTCGTCCAGCGCGTGCCACAGGGTCCAGATCGCGCGCTTGAGCACCGAGGTGTAGGCGATGTCGAATTCGTAGCCGGCCTCCTTCAACAGGCGCCCGGACTCGCGGGCCTGGGTCACGCCGGTGGCTGTCAGGGGCACATCGGTCCAGCCGGTAAAGCGGTTTTCCAGGTTCCAGGTCGATTCGCCGTGGCGGATCAGCACAAGCGTGGGCATGGTCGGTCGGCGTAGAGGGTGAGCGCGAATTCTATAATTCGCCGCTTCGACGACCCTGATCGCATGACGTGACCTTTCTGCTCGACAACTGGTACCTGATCCTCGCAGCCGTGGTTTCCGGCGGCCTTCTGGTGTGGCCGATGCTCAAGGACGGCGCCGGCGGCGCTGCCTCGATCGGCACCGCCGAAGCGGTGCGGCTGATGAACCGCGAGAAGGCGGTGCTGATCGACGTCAGCGAGCCGGCCGAGTACGCCGCCGGCCACGTGGGCGGCGCGCGCAACGTGCCGCTGGGCCAGCTCGACGCCGCCAACAGCAAGGCGCTGCCCGCCAACAAGACCCTGCCGGTGGTGCTGGTGTGCGCCACCGGCGCGCGTTCCAGGCGTGGCGTGGCGCTGCTGAAGAAGGCCGGCTACGAGAACGTGCGTTCCTTGTCGGGCGGCCTGGGCGCGTGGCGCGATGCCAGCCTGCCCGTGGAAAAGTCGGCGGCCTGAGGCCGGATACAGAGTGCCCTTGCGTGCAAGGACATTGGGCTGCCCCGACAATGCTTTGACCGCCACCCCGTTCAAGACAGCGCATGAGTTCCGTTCGCATGTACACGACCGAGTACTGCCCCTATTGCGTGCGCGCCAAGGCCCTGCTGAATCAACGCGGTGTGGCAACGATCGAGGAGGTGCGCATCGATCTCGAGCCAGCGCAGCGCGCCAAGATGATCGAATTGACCGGGCGCCGCACGGTGCCGCAGATCTTCATTGGCGACACCCATGTGGGTGGCTGCGACGACTTGATGGCGCTGGACCGGCGCGGCGGCCTGCTCGGCCTGCTCGCACCCTGACGGTCCGGGCCGCGCGGCACGAGCCCACCCCGTTGGGCCAATTTGGCGCTGCGCGATAATTCGCGTTCCAACCCGCAACTGCTGCGGGTTTGTTTCATTGGAATTTTCCATCATGGCCGAGCCGCAAGAAACCAACCCCGTCTTCAATATCCAGCGCATGTACCTGAAGGACTTGTCGCTGGAGCAGCCCAATTCCCCCGCCATCCTGCTAGAGCAGCAGCAGCCGCAGGTCGACATCAACCTGGCGATCTCGGCCGAGACCGTTGCCGAGGGCATCTTCGAGGTCGCGGTCACGGCGACCGTGACTACCAAGGTGCAGGAGCGCACGCTGTTCCTGATCGAGGCCAAGCAGGCCGGCATCTTCGAGATCCGCGACCTGCCCAGCGACCAGATGCAGGCCATTCTGGGCATCGCCTGCCCGGGCATGGTCTATCCCTACCTGCGCGCCATCGTTTCGGACGTTTGCACCCGCGCGGGCTTCCCGCCGGTGGTGCTGTCGGAAGTGAACTTCCAGGCCATGTTCGAAGCCCAGCAGCAGCAACTCGCCGCGCAGCAGGGCAATGGCGGTGACGAGGCGTCACCGATCGTCCTGAACTGACGGTCTGGTTGGCGCGGCGTGCGCCGCGCCCAGCCCTGCGATCATCGGGCGCATGAACCTCACGATCCTCGGGGCGGGCGCCTGGGGCACCGCGCTGGCAGTGCAGGCGGCAGCCCGCCATTCAGTTCACTTGTGGGCACGCGACGGCGCGCATGTGCGCACGCTCGCGCAGACGCGCCAGAACGCCCGCTACCTGCCGGGTGTGGCACTGCCGGGCCAGGTTGCCCTCACGCATGACCTCGATCAGGCGCTGGCCCATGCGGCGCACGGCCTGACCGTGATCGCCACGCCCATGTCGGGTCTGCGCCAGATGCTGGCCGCCATGCCGGGCGAGGCACAGGTGGTGTGGCTGTGCAAGGGCTTCGAGGCCGGCACGGGCCTGCTCGGTCACGAGATCGCTGGCGCTTTGCGCCCACTGGCGCAGGCCGGCGTGCTGTCGGGACCGAGCTTCGCCGAGGAGGTCGCGCGTGGCCAGCCGACGGCCCTGGTGGCGGCCAGCGGCGATGAGGCGCTGTGTCAGGCTGCCGTCAGCGCGTTTCACACCGACCAGCTGCGTGTCTACACCAGCAGCGACGCGATCGGCGTCGAGGTCGGTGGCGCGGTCAAGAACGTGATGGCGATCGCCACCGGCCTGTGTGACGGCCTGGCCCTGCAGGGCGGCGGCTTGACTGGCCAACCCGGGCTGAACGCGCGCGCGGCATTGATCACGCGCGGCCTGGCGGAGATGACGCGCCTGGGCGTGGCGCTCGGCGCTCGCGCCGAGACCTTCATGGGCTTGTCGGGGATGGGCGACCTGGTGCTCACGGCCACGGGCGACTTGTCGCGCAACCGCCGCGTCGGCCTGCAACTCGCGCAAGGTCAGCCGCTGGCGCAGGTGCTGGCCGCGCTGGGTCATGTGGCCGAAGGCGTTTACAGCGCGCCGATGGTGCTGGCACGTGCACGCGCCTTGGGCGTCGACATGCCGATCACGGCCGCGGTGGTCAGCGTGTTGGCCGGTCGCCTGGATGCGTCCGCGGCGGTGCAGCGATTGATGGGGCGCGAACCCGGTCGCGAGGCTTGAACCCGGCGGCCTCAAGCTCGCGAACGCCGCGGCACACCCGGTAGGTTGCGCGCCGGCCTCGGGTGTCTCAGCCCCCGCCCTCGAAGCCGCACTGGCGCCAGGCCTCGAATATCGACACCGCCACGGCGTTGCTGAGGTTCAGGCTGCGCTGACCGCTGCGCATCGGCAGTCTCACACGCTGCGCCGCGGAAAACGACTCACGCAGCGTGGCTGGCAGGCCAGCCGTTTCGCTGCCGAACACCAACCAGTCGCCGCGTTGCCAGGCGACGTCGCCGAGCAGACGCTGGCCGCGCGTGGTGAAGGCGTAGCAGCGGGCCGGGTCGGGCTGCTCCTGGTCAACAAACGCCTGCCACGACCGATGCCGTCGCACGCTGGCGTACTCGTGGTAGTCGAGCCCCGCGCGCTGCAACTGCTTGTCGTCCATCGAGAAGCCGAGCGGCTCGATCAGGTGCAGCGTACAACCCGTGTTGGCGGCCAGGCGGATCACGTTGCCCGTGTTGGGCGGAATCTCCGGCTGCACGAGGACGATGTGGAACATGCCGCGATTGTGTCGCCACCCCCGGCGCTCAAGGCGACGGCGTGCGCGCCACGACCCAGACCTGCACCGCCTCGGCGCCTGCGGCCTGCAGCACGCGCGCGGCCTCGGTGGCGGTGGCGCCGCTGGTCATGACGTCATCGACCAGGGCCACACACTGGCCGCGCAAGGCCTGCGACTGGCCGGGCGCCATGCCGAAGGCGCCGCGGATGCGCGCGCTGCGCTGCTCGCGCGGCAGATCGGCCAGGTGTGGGGTGTTCACCAGCCGCCGCAGCAGATCGGCGCGGGCCCGGATCCGCAAGTGCGTACCGACGCGCCGCGCCAGCTCCCAGGCCTGGTTCATGCCGCGTTCACGCAGTCGCTCCGCCGATAGCGGCACCGGCAGCAACAGCGTGGGCAGGGGCGCGTCATCGGCCCGCACCGCCTCAGCCAACAGATCGGACAGTGCCGACGCCAAGTCCAGCGCGGTGCGGAACTTGAACGCGGCCACGAGGTCGGCCCAGGGGTACGCGTAGTCGACGGCAGCGATGCTGCGTGTGAATGGGGGCGGGCGGTGCAGGCAGGTACCGCATACCGCTGCGCCCTCGGGTACCGCGATCGCGCAGAGGCGGCAACGCGGTTGCCGCGCGCCGTGGCGCTGCAGGCAGTCGGTGCAAATCCGTGAGCGGCTCCAGCCCAGGCACACAGCGCATTGCGTGGGCAGCAGGGAGCGCAACGGCATCGGCTCAATATACTGTGCGGCAACGGCATGAACCACGACCGCACTGCGCTGCCTGCCCCGTCCCGAGCCGCGCGAACGATGCACGACATCCATGCCAACTTCTCCTGCGGCTGAAACATGTCGGACAAGGCCATCGATCCCATCGCCCTGGCGCGTACGCTGCGACGACAGGCGCTGGCTGATCAGGCGCCCTGGCTGCATGGCGAGGTGGCCCGGCGCATGGCCGAGCGGCTGCCGATCATCTTGCGCCAGCCGGATACCGTCATCGACTGGTGGTCCCGTGCCGGCAACAGCCAGGCCGTGCTGGCCACGGCGTATCCCAAGGCGCGGCAGTTGCGCGTGGAGGCCCTTGGCGCGCAGGGTGCAGGCCCAGCTCTGAGCGCGCCCTGGTGGTCGGCGCGGCGCTGGCGCCGAGCGGCCACGCTCCTCGACGAAGCCCATGTGCCGCCCGCGACCGGCCAGCTGCTGTGGGCCAACATGATGCTGCATGCGGTCGCCGACCCTGAGCCGCTGATGCAACGCTGGCGCCGCGCCCTTGCTGTCGACGGTTTCCTCATGTTTTCGACGCTCGGCCCCGATACGCTGGCCGGGTTGCGTGCGCTGTACCGCGACGCCGGCTGGGGCGCCGCCCACGCGCCCTTCACGGACATGCACGACTGGGGCGACATGCTGGTGGCCGCCGGATTCGCCGATCCCGTCCTCGATCAGGAAAGGCTGACATTGACCTGGGCCACGCCGCAGGCCCTGCTGCGCGAATTGCGCACGCTCGGTGGCAACGCCGATCCCACGCGCTTTGCCGGGCTGCGAACGCCACGTTGGCAGGCACGCCTGATCGCCGCATTGGCCGAACGGACGAATGCCGAGGGTCGCGTCGCGCTCGAGTTCGAGCTGGTCTATGGCCACGCCTTCAATGCCGCACCACGGGCACATGTCAGCGGCGAGACGCGCGTTGCCGTCGAGGACTTGCGCGCCATGGCGCGCAGCGGGCGGCGCTAGCGGGCGTGCGGCGGTCCACGCGGACCCTGTCCGCACGCCGGACCAACAAGTCATGCCCGGCGCGCCGCGGCTGGCCTTGCCAGGTCGACCCAAGGAGTCCCCAAAGCCTAGGCTAAAATCACGTGTTGCTCAGCACACTGGCGCCATGCACACGCATCCGGGCAGGGCCGTTGTTGAACTGCCCCCGACACCCCATACATGACCACTGCCACCGCTCCACGATCCTGGCCCGCACCCGTCGCAGCCGGCGCGGTCGCTGCCTGGCGCTTTGCCAAGGTGCTGGACAACGGGGCCGCCGGGCTGCAGTGGGTGCTCAAGCGCAACTGTTCGATCACGCCGACGCAGCTGTTTGGCACCTACCTTACGCTGTGCGCCGTGTCGCTCGCGATTGCGCTGGGTTTCACGTGGCAGGGTGCGACGCCCGTGCTGGCCTTTGCCGGCATCGAAATGCTGCTGGTTGGCGTGGCCTTGCTGATCTACGCTCGCCACGCAGCCGATCAGGAGCGCATCACGCTGACTGAGGGCGCACTCAGCGTCGAGCACCGCCGCGGCCCGCTCACCGAGTGCACGCAATTCCGAGCCGCCTGGGTCCGTGTCGAACCGCACCATGCCGAGGGCTCGTTGGTCGAGCTGTCGGGCGACGGCCGCCAGGCCTTTGTCGGACGCTACCTGCGCCCCGAATTGCGCGCGCCGCTGGCGCAGGAGCTGCGCGTCGCGCTGCGCGCCAGCTGCCAGCCTGCGCCGGACGCCCCATCGAAGATTCCAGCAAATCCAGAACCGAAGTGACGACGATGACCCACCTCTTCTCGCTCAGCCGCCTGACCCAGGCCTCATTGACCCTGGTTGCGGCCCTGGCCTCGGGGACGGCGATGGCCGTCAACAGCCTGCCCGGCGGCCCGGCTGTCAACCAGCTCGATCTTCACCCGCCGGTGACACAGATCGCTGCCGATCAGCAGTGGTTGCACTACTACATCATGATCATCTGCGTGGTGATCTTCCTCGCCGTGTTCGGCGTGATGTTCTATTCGATCTTCAAGCACCGCAAGTCGCGGGGTGCCAAGGCCGCCAACTTCCATGAGAGCGTGGGCGTCGAGATCGCCTGGACCGTGGTGCCCTTCTTCATCGTCATCGGCATGGCGCTGCCGGCGACCAAGGTCGTCGTGGCCATGAAGGACACCAGCAACGCCGATCTGACGATCAAGGCCACGGGGTACCAGTGGAAGTGGGGCTACGACTACCTGAAGGGCGAAGGCGAGGGCATTGGCTTCCTGTCGACGCTGGACGTCACGCACCGCGCAATGAGCGACAGCGGCAAGCCCGCGCCCACCGACGACTACCTGTTCAAGGTCGACAATCCGCTGGTGGTGCCGGTCGACAAGAAGGTTCGCATCATCACAACCGCAAACGACGTGATCCATGCCTGGATGGTGCCCTCGCTGGGCGTCAAGCAGGATGCGATCCCCGGCTTCGTGCGCGACACCTGGTTCCGCGCCGAGAAGACCGGCGACTTCTACGGCCAGTGCGCCGAGTTGTGCGGCAAGGAACACGCTTACATGCCGATCCACGTCAAGGTGCTGAGCCAGGCCGATTACGCGGCGTGGGTCGATGGCAGGAAGAAGGCCATGGCCGCGCTGGCCGATGATCCGGCCAAGGTCTGGCAGCTCGACGAACTGGTCGCTCGCGGCGAGAAGGTCTACAACGCCAATTGCGCGGCCTGCCACCAGGCCAGCGGCAAGGGCGCCGGCCCGATCAAGGCGGTCGACGGCTCGGCCGTCGTGCTGGACGCCGACAAGGGCAAGCAGATCGCGGTGCTGCTCAACGGCGCGGCCAACGGCGCGATGCCGGCCTGGAAACAGCTCTCGGACACCGAGCTGGCGGCCGTCATCACCTACACCAAGAATTCGTGGTCGAACAAGACCGGGCAGATCGTGCAGCCCGCCGACGTTGTCGCCGCGCGCAAGTAAATCCGAATCGAAAGTAGAGAAGGTACCGTCCCATGAGCGCAGTTCTCGACCAGCACGGCCACGGCCACGGCCACGGCCATGACGACCACGCCCACCATGCCCCCACGGGCTGGCGGCGCTGGGTGTTCGCGACGAACCACAAGGACATCGGCACGATGTACCTGTTGTTCTCGTTCACGATGTTCATGATCGGTGGCCTGCTGGCGCTGGGCATTCGCGCCGAGCTGTTCCAGCCCGGCCTGCAATATGTGAACCCCGAGCTGTTCAACCAGCTCACCACGATGCACGGCCTGATCATGGTTTTCGGCGCGATCATGCCGGCCTTCGTCGGCTTCGCGAACTGGATGGTGCCGCTGCAGATCGGCGCGCCCGACATGGCCTTCGCGCGCATGAACAACCTGAGCTTCTGGCTGCTGATCCCGGCCGCGCTGATGCTGGTGGGCTCGTTCTTCATGCCCGGTGGCGCGCCCGCCGCAGGCTGGACGCTCTACGCCCCGCTGACGCTGCAGATGGGTCCGAGCATGGACGCCGGCATCTTCGCGATGCACATCCTGGGCGCCAGCTCGATCATGGGCTCGATCAACATCGTGGTCACGATCCTGAACATGCGCGCACCCGGCATGACGCTGATGAAGATGCCGCTGTTCGCCTGGACCTGGCTGATCACGGCCTACCTGCTGATTGCGGTGATGCCCGTGCTGGCTGGCGCAATCACGATGACGCTGACGGACCGCCACTTCGGCACCGCGTTCTTCAACCCGGCCGGCGGCGGCGACCCGGTGATGTACCAGCACATCTTCTGGTTCTTCGGCCACCCCGAGGTCTACATCATGATCTTGCCGGCCTTCGGCATCGTCAGCGCGGTGGTGCCCGCCTTCGCCCGCAAGAAGCTGTTCGGCTACACCTCGATGGTCTATGCCACCTCGTCGATCGCGATCCTCTCGTTCATCGTCTGGGCGCACCACATGTTCACCACCGGCATGCCGGTGACGGGGCAGTTGTTCTTCATGTACGCGACGATGCTGATCGCGATCCCGACAGGGGTGAAGGTCTTCAACTGGATCGCCACCATGTGGCGCGGCTCGATGACCTTCGAGACCCCGATGCTGTGGGCCGTGGGCTTCATCTTCGTCTTCACGATGGGTGGCTTCACCGGCCTGATCCTGGCGATGGCGCCGATCGACATCCAGCTGCAGGACACCTATTACGTCGTTGCGCACTTCCACTACGTGCTGGTCGCGGGCTCGCTGTTCGGCATGTTCGCCGGCTTCTACTACTGGAGCCCGAAGTGGTGCGGCGTGATGTACAACGAGACGCGTGGAAAGATCCACTTCTGGTCGTCGTTGATCTTCTTCAACATCACCTTCTTCCCGATGCACTTCCTCGGCCTGGCCGGGATGCCGCGCCGCTACGCCGACTACCCGATGCAGTTCGCCGACTTCAACGCCATCGCGTCGCTCGGCGCGTTCGGCTTCGGGCTGTCGCAGGTCTATTTCTTCGTCTTCGTCGTTCTGCCCGTGATGCGCGGCCAGGGTGAGAAGGCGCCGCAGAAGCCGTGGGAAGGCGCGGAGGGCCTGGAGTGGGAAGTGCCGTCGCCGGCGCCGTTCCATACCTTCGAGACGCCGCCCAAGCTCGACGTCACCGCCACCCGCGTGATCGGCTGACCGAGATGGCACTGAGCGAATCGCAACGCAAGGCCAACCGCAGGCTCGGCTGGATGCTGGCTGCGCTGGCGGCCTGCTTTGCCGGTGGCTTCGTGATCAAGATCCTCGTCACCGGCGGCTGAGGCGACAACGATGACGAGCCCGCTTCGAACCCGACGCCTGCAGCGCGACAACCGCGCGCTGGTGCTCAAGCTCGCGGTCATCGCGGCCTTGATGTTCGGCTTCGGCTACGCGCTGGTGCCGTTGTACAAGTCGATCTGCGAGGCCCTGGGCATCAACGTGCTGTCGCTGTCGGAACGGCAGGTCAGCGGCGTGGGCAAACCGACGATCGGCAGCAACACGCAGATCGATCGCTCGCGCACGATCACGGTCGAGTTCGATGCCAATTCGCGCGGCCCGTTCGACTTCAAGCCCGCACAGCGCTCGCTCGAAGTCCATCCCGGCGAGCTGACGACCGTAATGTACGAGTTCCGCAATATTCAGAACCGAACCCTGGCCGCGCAGGCGATTCCGAGTTACGCGCCCATGCAGGCCAGCGCGCATTTCAACAAGCTCGAGTGCTTCTGCTTCAACGAGTACACGCTGGCGCCGGGCGAGAGCCGGCGGTGGCCGGTGGCCTTCGTCATCGACCCCAAGCTGCCCAAGGATGTGCACACGATCACGCTGTCCTACACCTTCTTCGAGGTCAAGGGCAAACAGCTTGCCGCCAAACAGCCCGGAGCTGCGCTGTGAGCGACGCGGGCGCTGACCTCAGGCAGGCGGCCGCGCGCAAGGGCTCGCTGGCGCAGACCTTCAAGGCCGTGGCCTGGTCGTTCTTCGGCGTTCGAAAGTCGAGCGACAACGACAGTGACGTGGCCCGACTCAACCCCGTGCACGTCGTCATCGTCGGGGTGGTTTGCGCGGTGGTCTTCGTGGTCGCACTGGGGATCTTGGTGAGATGGATCGTGGCCAGCGGTGTCGCTGGCTGACGCGCAACGATAAACAGAGTTTTCGAATCGGATCGAGGAGTACACAGAACATGTCCGCAGCGACACACCAGACCGGGGCCGCGCCCTATTACTTCGTGCCCGCACCATCGCGCCATCCGGCGATGACGGCGATCGCCATGCTGTTGATCATCTTTGGCGGTGGCCAATGGGTAAACGGCGCCTCGTGGGGCAAGTGGTTCGTGTTCTTCGGCCTGGCGATGTGGTCGGTGGTCATGTTCCAGTGGTTCCGCGATGCCATCGGCGAGAGCGAAACCGGCCAGTACAGCGACCGCGTCGACGTGTCCTACCGCTGGAGCATGAGCTGGTTCATCTTCTCCGAGGTGATGTTCTTCAGCGCCTTCTTCGGCGCCCTGTACTGGGCGCGCGTGCATGCGCTGCCGATGCTCGGCGATCTGGACCACCAGATCCTGTGGCCCGACTTCAAGGCGATCTGGCCGAGCGCCGGTCCGGGCATCACGGCGTCGCCCGCGGGCACGGTGGAGCCGTTCTCGGTCATCGGCCCCTGGCCGCTGCCGACGCTCAACACCGCGCTTGCTGCTGACCTCGGGCGTGACGCTGACCATCGCGCACCACGCCCTGATCGCAGGTCAGCGCAGCAAGACGGTGCTGTGGATGTGGATCACGGTGATCCTGGGCGCGACCTTCGTCGGCGTGCAGGCCTACGAGTACATGCATGCCTACCGCGACCTGAACCTGAAGTTGTCGAGCGGCATCTTCGGTTCGACCTTCTTCATGCTCACCGGCTTCCACGGCTTTCACGTCCTGGTGGGCATGTTGATGCTGCTGTTCATCACGCTGCGCATCATGAAGGGCCACTTCACGCCGGAGCGCCATTTCGGCTTCGAGGGCGCGGCCTGGTACTGGCACTTCGTCGACGTGGTCTGGCTCGGCCTGTACATCGTCGTCTACTGGATGTGACCCGGGGCGCGATGCGCGTTTCCAAGAGAGCGCCGCGAGGCGCTCTTTTGCTTTGGACGTGGGCCCGGGCTCAGCGCCCTGTGGGCAGGCCCGTCGGTACGATCCAGCCCATCATCCAGGCCAGCAGAATGAACAGGAACAGCGCGACCGACAGCCCCACACGCACAGCCAGTGCCCATGCCATGCGCGAATCGCGCTGCTTGCCTTGGCCCGGCTTGCGCAGCATGAACGCGCCGGCACTGGCCAGGGCGCCCAGGATGCAGATCAGCGCCACGATGATCACGACTTTCATGCGCAATTCTCTCACTGCGACGGCACGATGCTGAGCGCCCGACAGCGCTGGTGGCTGGTCGCGATCGCCGCAGCGGCAGGCGCCCTGCTGACCGCGCGGCTGGGCTGGTGGCAACTCGATCGCGCGGGCCAGAAGCTGGCCTTGCAGGCCGCCCTCGACGAACGCTCGCGCCTGCCGGCCGTAGACAGCGCTGCCGACCTCGCCAGCGATGCACAGGCGGCCTCGATGCAGCAGCACCGCCAAGTTCGCCTGACGGGTCGCTGGTCGAGTGCGCACACCGTCTACCTCGACAACCGGCAACTCGACGGCCGCCCCGGCTTCTTCGTGCTGACGCCGCTGCTGCTCGCCGATGGCAGCGCCGTGGTGGTGCAACGGGGATGGATGCCGCGCGACTTCCAGGACCGCAGCCGCGTGACCACGGTGCCTACGCCCGCAGGCTCGGTCGAGGTCCAGGGGCGTATTGCCCCGCCGCCCGCACGTTTGTTTGACTTCGGTGCGGTCGAGAGCGGCGTGATCCGTCAAAATCTAGACCTTGACGCGTATGCCCGCGAAACCGGGCTCAGGCTGCGACCTCTGTCGGTGCTGCTGGCCGACTCGTCGGCCACGTCCGGTGATGGTCTGCGACGCGACTGGCAAGCGCCGGCGTCCGGCGCGGCCAAGAACCATGGTTATGCCGCACAGTGGTTTGCGCTGTCGGCGCTGATTGTCGTCCTCTATGTCTGGTTTCAAATCATCCAACCCCGCCGCCGGGCCCGCCGCTGAGAGCCTCCGGGCTGCGGCGTCGCAGCCGCCGCAGCCCGCGCAAGGCGAGGCATCGCCGGGCGGGCCGGCGATCCCGGCTGAGCCCCTGCACCTGACGGTGCATGCCATGCCTCACGCCGATGTGGCCCGTGACGAGTTGCAGCGCCGCACGCTGCGTGGCCGCCTGAACATGCTGCTGGTGCTGCTCGCCTGTGCCGCACCGGTGCTCGCGTCCTACTTTGCCTTCTATGTGCTGCGCCCCGAAGGCCGCAGCAACTTCGCCACCTTGATCCAGCCGTCGCGCGAAATGCCGGCCGACCTTGCGCTGACGGAGCTCGACGGTCGCGCAGTCAGCGCGGCGTCTCTGCGCGGGCAATGGCTGCTGGTTGCGGTGGGCCGCAGTGCCTGTGACAGCGATTGCGAGCAGCGTCTCTACCTTCAACGCCAGCTGCGTGAAATGACGGGTCGAGAGCGCGATCGCATCGACAAACTCTGGCTCGTAACCGACGACGGCCCGATTGCTCCCGCGCTGCTGGACGCGCTGGCCGCAGCGCCCGCCACGCAGGTGCTGCGGGTGCACTCGCCGGCGCTGCAGCAATGGCTCGACGCCGCACCGGGCGAATCGCTCGAGTCGCACCTGTACGTCGTCGACCCGATGGGTCAGTGGATGATGCGCGCGCCGCCCCACGCCGATGCCGCCAAGTTCAAGCGCGACATTGACAAGCTGCTGCGTGCCTCGTCGTTCTGGGACCGTCCGGGGAGATGACGCTCCCCCCGAAGCGGCTGCGCCGCTCCCCCCAGGGGGCACCGCCAGCGGCCGGGCGGAGCCCGATCCGCGGCGGTCGCTTGGCTGGGCTTGACGCGCCTCGCATTCCATCGCGCCTCACCGACCTGAAATGACTGCGGAACTGATCGACTGGACCCCTGTGCTGCGCATGGCGCTGCTGGGCATCGTCATTGCGCTGGGCCCGCTGGCGTGGTTGTGGCTGCGCCATCGCGGCGCGACGCCGACGCGGCGCCTGCATGCCCTGACGCTGCTGACTCTCTTTCTGACGTTCGACCTGGTGCTGTTCGGCGCCTTCACGCGCTTGACCGATTCGGGCCTGGGCTGTCCCGACTGGCCCGGCTGCTACGGCAGCGCCAGCCCGCTGGGCGCGCGCGCCGAGATCGGGGCGGCACAGAGCGCGCATGCCGGACGGCCCCGTGACGCATGGCAAGGCCTGGGTCGAGATGGTGCATCGCTACCTGGCCACGGCGGTCGGGGTGCTGATCATGGTCATGACCGCCATGAGTTGGTGGCTGCGGCGCGAGCGCGATCTGGCGCCGTCGCCCTGGTGGGCCACCCTGACCCTGGTCTGGGTCATCGTGCAGGGCGCGTTCGGCGCGCTCACCGTGACCATGAAGCTGTACCCGGCGATCGTCACGCTGCACCTGCTCGGCGGGCTTGGCCTGCTGGTGTTGCTCGTGGCACAGGACCAGGCCTTTGCGCCGCGGCCCTTGGCGTTGCCACGCGGGCTCGTCGTCGCGGCCTGGGTCGTTGCCGGGCTGACGCTGCTGCAGGTCGCGCTCGGGGGTTGGGTCAGCACCAACTACGCCGTGCTGGCATGCCGTGACTTCCCGACCTGTCAGGGCCTATGGTGGCCTGAAATGGACTTCGCGCACGCATTCACGTTGCGTCGCGAACTGGGCCAGACGGCCGGCGGCGAGTTCCTGCCGTTTGCGGCGCTGACTGCGATCCATGTCATGCACCGCGTGCTTGCATTGGTCTTGCTGGCGGCGCTGGCTTGGCTGATCTGGCGCCTGCGCGCCAGCGGCGACGCGGTGCTGCGGCGCTATGGCCTCGGCCTGGCGGCACTCGGCGCGTGGCAACTGGTCACGGGGCTGTCCAACGTCGTGCTCGGCTGGCCGCTGGTGGCTGCGGTGGCGCACACCGCGGGCGCCGCCATGCTGACCATGCTGCTGACTTCATTGCTGTCGCGCGCGGCTGCGGGCGAGCTGCCGGCATCGCGCGCCGTGCGGCCGGGTGGCCTGTAAGAGAATTGACGGCTCGCGCACCATGTCCACTTCGTCCACGCCCACCGTTTCTGCGCCGGCCAGCCCCACGCCGGTCAGCGCATCGCGCGTGCGCCAGTTCTACGCGCTGACCAAGCCGCGCGTCGTGCAACTGATCGTCTTCTGCGCAGTCATCGGCATGCTGTTGGCCGAGCCCGCGGCGCCCGACTGGCGCGTGTTGTTGGCTGCCGCGGCAGGGATCTGGCTCGTCGCGGCAGCTGCCGCGGCCTTCAATTGCGTGGTCGAGCAGCGCATCGACGCCAAGATGACGCGCACGGCGTGGCGCGCCACCGCCAAGGGTGAACTCGGCAACTCCCACACCCTGATCTTCTCGGGTCTGCTGTGCCTGGCCGGCAGCGCGTTGTTGCTGGTCTGGGTCAATGCGCTGACGATGTGGCTGACGCTGGCCACCTTCGTCGGCTACGCGGTCGTCTACACCGTGCTGCTCAAGCCCGCCACGCCGCAGAACATCGTCATCGGCGGTGCGTCGGGGGCGATGCCGCCGTTGCTGGGCTGGGCTGCCATGCGCGGCGAAGTCGGCGCCGAAGCCTGGTTGCTGGTCCTGATCATCTTTCTCTGGACGCCACCGCATTTTTGGGCCCTGGCGCTGTACCGCAGCGAGGACTACGCGCGTGCGGGCCTGCCGATGCTGCCGGTGACGCATGGCAACGCGTACACGCGGCTGCAGATCCTGCTCTACACGCTGGTGCTGTTTGCGGCCACGCTCTTGCCCTATGTGCACGGCATGAGCGGGCCGATCTATCTGACGGCCGCCATGGTCCTGGGCGCCTGGTTTATCGTTCTGGCCTGGAAACTCTGGCGCAGTTACAGTGAAGCGCTGGCGCGGTACACGTTCCGCTTTTCGATCTGGCACCTGTCGCTGCTGTTTGCCTCGCTACTGCTCGATCACTACCTCTCGCCCTGGATCTTTGCCCGATGAATGCCCTCAGCCGTCGTGTCGCGTTGACTGCAATGCTTGTGTGCGGGCTGGCTGCCTGCAGTGCCGAGAAGGTGGCCTTCAAGGGTATCGACATCACCGGCGCCGAATACGCGCGCCAGCTTTCCTTGCCTGACACGAGCGGCAAGCCGCGCGTCCTGAACGAGTTCAAGGGCAAGGTCGTGGTGGTTTTCTTCGGCTACACGCAATGCCCCGATGTGTGCCCGACCACGCTGGCCGAGATTGCCGAAGTCAAGAGCAAGCTCGGCGCCGACGGCGACAAGGTGCAGCCGATCCTGGTCACGGTCGACCCCGAGCGCGACACGCCCGAAGTGCTGTCAGCCTATGCGGCCAGCTTTGGCCGCGACGTCGTCGCGCTGCGCGGCTCGCTCGAGCAGACCCGGGCGGCGGCCAAGGAGTTCAAGGTCTTCTACGCCAAGGTGCCGGGCAAGACCGAAGGCAGCTACACCATGGACCACACGGCGGGCTCCTATGTGTTCGACACCCAGGGCCGGATCCGGCTGTTCATTCGCCACGGCGGCGGGGTCGACGCGATGGCGAGCGACCTCAAGCAACTGATTGCCGGCGCCTGATAAGCCCACCCCCGTAGCGCCTTCGGCGCTCCCCCTCAAGGGGGCAACGCCAGCAGACCGGCAAAGCCGGATCCGCGGCGTTTACTTGGCTCGACGCGCACTCCCGCGCTACGGCGCCAGCGTCAACCCGCCTGCAACGCCCCGCGCATCTTCTTCATGGCGGCCACTTCGATCTGGCGGATCCGCTCGGCGCTGACGCCGTACTCGGCGGCCAATTCATGCAGCGTCATGCCGCCCGAACTGTCGTCATTGACATTGAGCCAGCGCTCCTCGACGATGCGGCGGCTGCGCGCGTCCAGCGCGTCCAGCGCCCGGCCGATGCCCTCACCGGCCAGTTCGTCACGCTTGCGGGCGTCGAGAACCTGGGTCGGTTCGTTGGTCTCGTCGGCAAGGTAGGCGATCGGGGCGTAGGCCTCTTCGCCGTCGTCCGTGCCTTGCGGCTCCAGCGGCACATCGCCGCCGGACATGCGC
The DNA here is from genome assembly GCA_963740395.1 of uncultured beta proteobacterium. Classification (GTDB taxonomy): domain Bacteria; phylum Pseudomonadota; class Gammaproteobacteria; order Burkholderiales; family Burkholderiaceae_C; genus CADEEN01. The sequence goes on along the minus strand of CAVUEP010000057.1, from coordinate 10,949 downwards.
GATTCCATCTCCACGACTTCCTCGGGCTTGACGTTGAGCTGCTGCGCCACGCTTTTGACCTCGGTCGGACTCAAGGTGCTGCGGTGGGTGTCGCCGTCGGGAGCCCCGGCGCGAAGGCCCTGCTTCATCGAGCGCAGATTGAAGAACAACTTGCGCTGGGCCTTGGTCGTGGCGACCTTGACCATGCGCCAGTTCTTCAGGATGTATTCGTGAATCTCCGCCCGAATCCAGTGCAGCGCATAACTCACCAACCGCACCCCCTGCTCGGGGTCGAAGCGCCTGACGGCCTTCATCAGGCCGACATTGCCTTCCTGGATCAGGTCGCCCTGCGGCAGGCCGTACCCGAGGTACTGGCGCGACACGGAGACCACCAACCGCAGGTGCGACAGCACCAGGCGACCAGCAGCCTCCAGATCCCCTGTGTCGCGCAGGCGGCGGGCGAAATCGGCCTCTTCCTGCGGCGTCAGCAGCGGAATCCGGTGCGCGGCAGAAATGTAGGCATTGATGTCGCCGATCGGCGGCACCATTGCCCACGGATTGCGCAGGGCGAGTTGGGAAGTGGCAGCGGTGGCGGTGGCTGTGTTCATCGGTTCTTGGAGGGCTCCATGGCACCTGAGTTCCGACATATTAGCACTCTCGGACTGAGAGTGCTGAATGCGTCACCGCTGACGCAAGCGAATCCAACGAGCCTTATGGTTCAAGCCGCTATAAGCTGAGTGTGCGCACACGTAATTACCTCGCCATGATCCTGCTGCGGATCGTGAATGGCGACGACCTGACTCGTCTGGTGCGTCAAGCTCGAACCTGGCACGTCGTGCGGGTCGAGCTTGAAAGTGCTGACGATCGCGGCGAGTTGGCTCGCCTGCGCCTGCAATGACTCCGCTGCGGCCGCGCTCTGGTCGACCAGCGCCGCATTGCGCCTAGTCATTTCGTCAAGCTGCCCGACCGCCGTGTGAAGCGTGTCGATTCCTTGACTCTGTGCGCTCGTGCTGGAAGTTACTTCGGCGATCATGCTGCTTACGCGGTGCGCAGATGCGACAACCTCGCTTATCGTCGCGCCGGCGGCGGCAACTTGGCGGCTGCCGGACGCGACCTTGCCCTCCGACGTATCGATCAGGCCCCTGACTTCCTTGGCGGCCTCGGCAGATCGTTGGGCAAGGCTACGCACTTCGGTGGCGACGACCGCGAATCCACGACCCTGTTCGCCCGCGCGCGCAGCCTCCACGGCGGCATTGAGTGCCAGGATGTTGGTCTGAAACGCGATCCCGTCGATGACGCCGATGATGTCGGCGATGCGCCTGGAGGCGGCACTGATCTCGTCCATTGTGGAGACGACCTGGCCCACAGCGGCGCCACCGCGCGATGCGACCTCGGCGGCCGAACTGGCCAGCTGATCGGCGGTGCGCGTCGTCTCTGCGCACCCGCGCACCGTGACGGCGAGCTGCGACACGTTGGTGGCAGCCTCCTGCAGGCGGGTGGCCGCAAATTCGGTGCGCTGACTGAGATCGGCATTGCCTTGCGCAACGTCGGTCGCTGCAGCCTGCACGTTCAGGCTCGTACGCCGAACTTGCCCGACCAGGTCGCGCAATCCTGTCTGCATGTTCAGCAGTGCTTGCATCAGTCGCGCCGGTTCGTCTCGTCCTTCGACCGCCACGGGGGCCGTGAGGTCGCCGCTGGCGATGCGATTGGCAACGGCCACGGCGTCATCGAGCGGGTTACAGACCGAGCGCAGGGTCAGCCATAGCAGAGGCAGCACCAGTGCCAGGGCTGCACCGACTATGCCCAGCCTCAACATCGCCGCAGCCGAGGAGGCCTCGATGAGTTGCTTGCGCGAATGCTCAAAGGCCTCCTGCTTCACCTGCGTCAGCCGCAGCGCATTCGCGTGGAGCGCCTCCAATGTTCCTGAGGCGCGCTGGGCATACGCCAACGCGACTGACGCGTCGATGCGTGCTTCCTGCAACTGCTGCGCCACCGGACCGATCGCCTCCCGGTAGGTGGCGATCAATTGCTGTTGGGTGGCGACGAGTTCGGCGACATCGGTCGACGCGGAGTCTGCCTGAGCCAGGCTCTGTCCATGGCCTTCAAGCTGCCGCAACTCCTGCTTCCACGATTCGGCAAAACGCTCGACATCGGTCGGATTGGAGACCGACACGGCAATCATCGCCGACTCATAGCGTCGAACGCTCGACAGCGACTCGCGCAGCTTGCCGACGGCTTGCGCATTCGTATGCGTTCGCTCGAAGAGTGTGTCCACGATGGCCATGTCGGAGCGATTTGACCAAGCGCCCCAGGACGCCATCGTCAGCAACGATCCGCCGACCAGTGACATCACCAGGTAGAACCGCGCACGGACGGTGACTTCTCTCAGGGCGTTCTTCATCAGCAGGCAGTGCACGAATCAGGGTCGGCCAATCCTCGCCGCTGCCGGCCCGGCAGAACGCCTGATGAAGGCGGTCCTTGGGGGTCAATTCGCCGCCACAACGACGGACGACAACTCAGCCGAACAGGGTGTCGAGCTGCTCGAGCAACTCGTCGAGCGCGGCCAGAAACTGCGGCACGTTGACCGGCTTGGTCAGGTAGTGCGTGGCGCCGGCTGCGATGGCCTCGCCGATGCGCGCCTGGGTCGCATCGGCCGACACCACGATCACGGGAATGTCAGACAGGTCTGGGTCGGCCTGCAAGTGGCGCAGCAATTCGAGCCCATCGATGTCGGGCAGGTGCATGTCGAGCAGGATCAGGCTCGGCCGGCGTTGGCGGATCGCCGACAGGCCGTCCAGGCCGAGTGCCGAGACCTCGACCTTGATTTGCGGACGCAGCGCCAGGATGCCGCGCATGACCTCGGCATTGGTCTCGTTGTCCTCGATGTAATGCACCACACGCTGCCGATAGCTGGCGTCGGGCAGGCCGACGTCCTCGTCGTCGACCGCCGGCGTTGAGGTCGAGATGGCCGTGCGCGGCAACTCCAGGACGAAGGTGGCTCCGGCGCCCACGGTGCTGCGGGCGTGCAAGGTGCCGCCCATCAGCTGCGCCAGCCGCAGGCTGATGACCAGGCCGATCCCGGTGCCCTCGACCGCGCTCGCTTCGCGGCCGAGCCGGTTGAACGGCTGAAACAACTGCGCCAATTGATCGGCGCTCATTCCCGGCCCGGTATCGCTCACCTCCAGCGCCACCATGCCGCCGGCCGTGATGTGGCTGGAAACCAGCACATGGCCATGGTCCACGTTGTACTTGATGGCGTTGGACAGCAGGTTGGTCAGGATCTGCTTGACCCGCGTGTAGTCGCCGAGCACGGATGTCGCCTGGTCGAACAGGCGCACTTCGACTTTCACACCGCGCTTCTCAGCGTTGTGTGCCAGCAGGGCGTTGGCGCCGGCCACGAGTTCATTGAGATCAAGTGGCTGGGGGTTGAGCTCGACATGGCCCGACTCGATGCGTGCCAGGTCCAGCGTGTCGTTGATCATGTGCAGCAGGTGCCAGCCGGCCTGTCGGATCTGGCCGGTCCATTCCATCTGGTGCGGCATCAACGGTTGACGCCGATCCAGCTCGAGCAGTTGTGAGAATCCGAGCATCGCGTTGAGCGGCGTGCGCAGCTCGTGACTCATGCGCGACAGGAATTCATTCTTGGCCTTGTTGGCGGCCTCGGCGCCGCGTTGCGCGCGCTGTGCTTCCTCAAGCGCAAGGTGCTCGGTGATGTCTTCCAACACCCAGACCATGCGATGCGGCTGCCCCTGTGCGTCCTTCAACAGGCTGACGCCCACCTGCGTCCACAAGGTCTCACCGTCGACGCGCTGGCAGCGCAATTGCCTGCGTGCCCGCGGGGCGCCGCCGCGCAGCAGTTGGTTGCGGATGTCAGCCTCGGTGTGGCGGTCTTGCGCGTGCAGCAGATCGACAACATGGGTCGCCGTGGGCCGGTCGCCGGTGCGGCCCAGCATTTCGCCGAGCTTCGGGTTAGCGTCCAGGATGCGGCCCTGGGTGTCGGTATAGACCACCCCGATCGGGGCGTGGTTGAGGATGTTGCGCAGGTGCTGTTGGCTCTCGCGCAGCGCGGCGCTGGTGCGTTCGCGCTCGGTCATCTCGGCCTGCAGCTCCGCGGTGCGCAGCGACACGGCAGCCTCGATGCGGCGCGTGCGGCCGGTGACGGTGAGCATCAGCGCGCCCAGCATCGCTGTCGCGAACAGCGCGACCAGTGCAAAGGGCCAGGTGTTGCCGCTGCCCTGCAGGACCGGCGCGTCGGAAAACGCGCGCACCTCCCAATCGCGCCCGCCAACAGTGACCGGCGTGATATGCAGCAGCGCCTGCCGCGCCTGCTGGTCACAGCCTGGCGGGCCCGCCAGCAGAATCGACGTTGGTGCGCCGTGCTTGTCGACGATGCACAGGCGCAGCGACTTCGGGAGCTCGTCCCGTACGGCCTGCATCACGGTATCCGGACGCAAGGTCGCAAAGACGACGCCGCGCAGCGCCGCTGTGCGTTCGCTGGGGCTGCTTGGCTGGCCGAGATAAACCGCCTGGTAAACGACAACGCCGACGCCGCCCTGCGTGAGTTTGAATCCCGCGCTGGCGACCGGCAAGCCCGTGCGCGTCGCCTCGGCGATGGCATCGCGCGCGAGCGCAATGGACTGCGTGTTCACTCCCAGCGCCTGGACATTGCGTGACAGCGGCTCGATGAAACGGATCACATGGGCGTCAGCGTCGCCGACCTCGACCACGCCTGCATCGCGGCGCTCGAAGACGCGAAAGCCGGCTGCGCCCGAGGCCTGCTCACGCGAATCAAAGGCTGCGACGCCGGCCCGCGGGACACGCTCGTTCCAGCCCAGCGCCAGCAGGCCATTGTCCGCGACGAGCCAGGGCGCGCTGGCGCGGCGGAAGGCGTCGCGATCGGGCGCCGCAGACTCGCTGAGCAGGCCGCGCATCGCTTCCAAGGCGTGCAATGACTCGGTCAGCCGGTCCTCGACGCGGTTCGCAGCGGCGGCGGCCTGCAGGTCGAAGGCGACGCGCGCACGATTCGCGTCGACGTCGATCATGATGCGGATGCCCGCACCGATCAGCAGGATGGCCACCAGCAGCGGCAGCGCCACGGGAATGCGGCGCGGCGCCCACACGTCGCGCGGCTGACCGAACAGCGCCAGCAGCACGGGGGCAAAGATCAGCACGCCCATGGTGTCGCCGACCCACCAGGTGGCCCAATGCAGCGCGGCTTGCTCGACTTCGAGGCGACCGGCGAGCCACAGCGTCGCCAGTCCAATGCTGGCGCTGACGCAATTGGCCAGCAAGGCGCCCAGGCCGTAGAAGCGCCACAGTTGTTGCGGCTCGGCCAGCAACAGCGGCCGACCGGCATAGCGCTTGACCAGCGCGGCCGCCAGCCAGGCCTGCAGGGCAACACCGGCCCCAATCGCCGCCGTGACGGCGAGGTCCAGCAGGCTCGGCATTCCTGAGTGCGTGAACCACAGGATGGCGACCATCGAGCCGAGTGCGGCGCCCGCCAGCGCAGCGCGGCCCCACAACAGCGCGGCCACCAGAGCGACGCCGGCGGCCGGCCACAGGGGCGAGGCGATCCCTCCCGGGAGCGCCAGCAACAGGCCCAGCCTGGCCGTCAACACGTAGGCGACGAACGTGATCGCCAAGACCCACCACCCACGCGGCGCCGTCACGGAACGGCTGGCGGAGCGCAGCATCGTCACGCGCTTCAGCTGCTGAACAGGAAGTTCAGCACGTCGCCGTCCTTGACCACGTATTCCTTGCCCTCGGAGCGCATCCTGCCGGCGTCCTTGGCGGGCTGCTCGCCCTTGTAGGCGATGTAGTCGTCGAAGGCGATCGTCTGGGCGCGGATGAAGCCCTTCTCGAAGTCGGTGTGGATGACGCCCGCGGCCTGCGGCGCGGTGTCGCCGACATGGATCGTCCAGGCACGAACCTCCTTCACGCCGGCCGTGAAGTAGGTCTGCAGGCCCAGCAACTTGAACGCCGCACGAATGAGACGCGCCAGTCCCGGCTCGCTCTGGCCCATTTCGGCCAGGAACATCGCGCGGTCTTCGTCGCCCATGTCGGCGAGTTCGGCCTCGGTCTTGGCGCAGATGGCAACCACCGGGGCATTCTGCCGCGCCGCGTACTCATGCAGCCGATCCAGGTACGGGTTGTTCTCGAAGCCGTCTTCGGCGACGTTGCCGACGAACATGGCCGGCTTGGCCGTGATCAGGCACAGGCCCTTCAACACGACCTGCTCCTCCTTGCTGAAGTCGATGCTGCGCACCGGCCTGGCCTGGTCGAGCGCGGCCTCGCACTTGCGCAGCACATCCACAAGCCGCTGGGCTTCCTTGTCGCCGCCCGACTTGGCCACCTTGGTGTAGCGCACCAGGCTCTTCTCCACCGTGGCCAGATCGGCCAGGCAGAGTTCGGTCTGGATGACCTCGATGTCGGCCAGCGGATCGACCTTGCCCGCCACGTGGATCACGTTGTCGTCATCGAAGCAGCGCACCACGTTGACGATGGCGTCGGTCTCGCGGATATGCGTCAGGAACTGGTTGCCAAGGCCCTCGCCCTTGCTCGCCCCGGCCACCAGGCCGGCGATATCGACGAACTCGACGATCGCCGGCACCACGCGCTCAGGCTTGACGATCGCCGCCAACTGCGCCAGCCGCGGATCCGGCAACTCGACCACACCGACGTTGGGCTCGATGGTGCAGAAGGGATAGTTCTCGGCCGCAATGCCGGCCTTGGTCAAGGCGTTGAAGAGGGTCGACTTGCCGACGTTGGGCAGGCCGACGATGCCGCATTGCAGACTCATGAAATTCTCTCGGGGAACGAACCGTCGATTGTAGGTGGCGCTACCGCACGGTCGGGTCGGCAACGGGTCTCGGCCCGCGACGCAGCAGCGCGGCTCCAAAGCGCGGCCGCAAGATCAACAGATTGCCCAACAGCGCAAGCGCACCGCCCAGCCAGGTCAGCGCCACGGGTCGAAATCCCTCCAACACGGCCGAGATCACCAAGGCCACAAAGGGCGTCATCACGCCCACGGTCGACGCCGCGCCCGGGCCGATGCGCTGTTGCAGTGTGAGGTAGCAGGCGAATGCGATCACCGAACCCGCAATCGCCAGGTAGCCCAGTGACAGCCACCAGGCCGGCTCCGCCAGCGGGGAGGGCAGCACGACGCTCTGGCCGCTGACCCCCAGCACGAGGCCCGACAGCACCGCGCTGTAGAGCATGCCCCAGCCGATCGTCGGCCAGAAGGGCAGCTTGTGCGTGGCGTTGCGACTGGCCAGCAGGCTGCCCGCGCCCGAGAGCAACACGGCGCCCACGGTGAACAGGGTGCCGTGCAGCGTGGCGTCGCTGGCGCGGACGCGGCCGAACTCGGGCGCAAAGACCATCGTCACGCCGGCAACACAGAGCAGGCCGCCGACGACGAAGCGCGGCGTGAGTGTGCTGCGCCACAGCAGCCAGGCGCCGATGCCCGTGACCAGGGGTGAGGCCGAGTAGCCGACCGCCACCAGGCCCGAAGGCACATGCCGCTCGGCGTGGTAAACGCAGAGGTAGGCCAGCGAGTACATGAAGACGCCCTGCAATGCGATGCGCGCATGCTGTCGCGCGGTGCAGCGCAGGCGATCGCCGCGCCAGGCCGCAATGCCGAGCGCCAGCGCCCCGGCCAGCGCGAAGCGCAGCGCCACGCCGACCTCGGGCGGGTTGACTTCGAGCTGGTAGAGGATGGCGTGCCAGGTCGTGCTCCAGATCACGACGGCGATCGCGAACAGCTGCCAGTTCGGCAGTGCACGTGGGGTCTGCATCGCGCTAGACCGTCAGCGTGGCATGTGCGCGCGCACCGATTCGCAGGCGGTGCATGACGCCCGAGACGACGATCGCGTTCATGCCGAACGCCAGCGCGCCGCCGATGCGCGGCTCGGCGCGATACGCTGCCAGCGCCTCAGTGACCGCGTGGCCCTGCTGCGCCGAGGCGGGGTCGACATCGGGGATCGTGCAACGCCCGCAGGGCTTGACCAGCTTGAGCAGCACCGGGCCGTCGGGCGACTCGAGCGTGAGCTCGTCGATGAAGTCCTCGCCATGCGCGTGCTCGATGCCGTCGAGCACGATGTTCGGGCGAAAGCGCTGCATCGACACCGCGTCGTGCCCGGCGGCCAGCAGACGGCGGTTCAGCTCGCTGAGCGAGGCCGTCGACGTGACCAGCAGCGGAAAGCCATCGGAAAACGCCGTCTCGGCCTCGAACGGCGCCGGTCCACTTCGGGTCGGCCAGTCGCCGCGCTGCAGGGTCGAAGCGCGCCAGGCGCACGCGGCGGCCGAGGAAGTCGCTGAACCATTGCGCGGCCAGGTCGCCCATGTCGTAGGCGGCCACCGTGTCGTCCCAGACCGTGACCCGGCACGCCGCTTCGGCGCTGTCGAAGCGCAGGTGCAGGGCCAGCATGCCGGGCGCGCGCAGTTCGACGTCGTTGTCGCGCAGCGTCGGGCTTGACCAGCGCCATGCGCGGCAGCTCGCGCTGCGTGACGAATTCGCCGTGCTCGTCGACCACCATCCAGGCGCGGTCGAACTCGAGGCCGGTCTCGACCACGCAGTGCCTCATCGACGGCGATGCCGGCGCAGGACTTGATCGGATGCAGATGCAGGCCGCTCAGCAGCAGCTCGTCCTGGTCATCGTTGGCGTTCACTTGAAGAGGCCCTTCAGCTTGTCCTTGAGCTGGTCTCGCGGCTTGAGGCCGGCGCCGACGCTGCACCGGGGGCCGCGGGCGCGCCGCCGAGCCGCGCGCCGAGCTTCTCGGCCAGCTTGTCCTTGAGCTTGTTCTCGACCGCCGCGGCCGCCACGCCCGACCACTGGATCTTCCAGTCGATGGCCTCGAACGGGCCGCTCAGCCGCACCGGCACGGTCACGCCGCGCAGCGCGGCCAGGTCGGCGCCGTCCTGGCCGCGCCGGGGCCCCGACCACGGTGGCGCGGGCGGTGTAGTCGATCCGTGCCGCGGCCGATGTCGAAGCGGCCCGCGCCGCCGATGCGCAGGAAGGGGCTTTTCACGTCGAGGTCGTCGCTGTGCGCCACGCCGTCGGCGATGCGGGCGCTGGCGGTGAGCTCGGAGAAGTCGGTCTTCTCGGTCGCGCTGGCTTTCGTGCTGGCGTCCTGCTTGCCCGACAGCGCCGCCTTGGCCTGGCGCATCGAGCGCGCCAGGTTGATGCCCTTGATCGCGCCGTCGCGCAGCTGCAGCGCGGCCACGCCGGCCAGATTGGAGCGCAACGCGCCGAGGCTGGCGCCGGTGCGTGTTCACGTCGGCGGTGACGCGGCCGGTGCCTTCGAGCAGATCCTTGCCGGCCACGTCCTTGAGCAGCGCGTTGACGTTGACGCCGTTGGCCGCGAGCTTGACCGCCACGCGCTGGCTGCGCGCATCGGCGCTGCCGCTGGCCTCGATGCTGCCGCCCCAGGCCTGCCCGGTCAGGTTCGAGATGCGCAGCGTGCCGTTGTCGAGCGTGGCGTCGGCCTTGGCGTTGGCCACCTTGTATTGGCGAAACGCCAGCGAATTGGCGACGAAGGCGAACTGGCCGTTGACGGCGCGCAGGCCGTCCAGCTGCACGGGGGTGTCGGCCGGCGCCGCGGCGGCCGGCGCCGCGCTTGTCGGGGCCCAGCAGCTTGTTCAGATCCAGGCTGTCGAAGCGTGCGCTGGCCTTGACCATGGGCACCGCGCCGGCAAGCCCGACGCTGCCCTGGCTCTCGAAACGGTTGGTGTTCAGCGCGCCCTCGACCGCCCATTGCGCCGCCGTGGCGTCGGCCCCCGCGTTGCCGCGCAGGGCGATCTGCAGCGGCTGCAAGCCGGGCTCGGCGATCGACGCGGCAACGTCCAGGCGCTCCAGCGACACCGCCTTGCGCGCGCCGCGCAGCAGCACATCGGCCTTGAGCGTGGCGTCGACCTTGCGCGGCCCGGCACGGCCGGCCAGGCTCAGCGTCACGCCGGGCAGGCGCAGCGCGTCGAAATTGCCGCTCGGCGCCGCAGTGCGCAAGGTGCCGGCCAGGGCCGTGGCGCCGCTGAGCTTGAAGCTGCCGCTCAGCGCGCTGCCCTTGAGCTGTTGTGCGTCGACCTGCAACTGCGGCCAGTCGAGTGCCACCTCGAAGGGGTCGGCCCCTTGTTGGCCGCGCAGTGCCAGCTTCAGCGTGTCGAACTCGATCTGTTGGCCGGCCGGGTTGATGAAGAGCTTCTTGGCTCCGACCGCGAGCGTGACCGCCTTGACGCCCGCTGCATCGCCTTGCACATCCAGCTTGAGGTCGCTCAAGGTGGCCGCGCCCTGGTCCAGATCCAACGCGAGCCTGGTGCCGCCGTCGAGCGTGAGCTTGAGCGGCTGGGGCTGCGTCAGGTTCACGCTGGCTCGCAGCGTGATCGGCGACTCGACCTTGTTGGCCAGGCGACCCGAGCTGAAAGACTGCAGCGTGATCTCGCCGGCCAGTTTGTCCATCTCGTCGCGCACGCGCAATTGCAGGTTGTCGAACTGCACCGCGCTGACATCGAAGCGCAACGGCGCCCCGCCGGGGGTGGCCGGGGCGGCAGGCTTGGCCGCGCCGCCGCGACCCAGCAGGTCGTCGAGGTTGCTCACGCCCTTGGCGTCGCGTGTGAATGCGGCGCGCACGCCGCTGGCGCTGACGCGGTCGATCACGACCTGCTTGCGCAGCAGCGGCAGCATCTGCACCGACAGCGCGGCCTCGTCGATCGAAGCGAATTCGGTCTTGTCGGCGGGTTGGCGCTCGGACAGCCTGACCTTCGAGACCTTGATCGCCAGCCGCGGGAACACCGACAGCTCGATCGGCCCGTCGATGGCCAGCGTGCGCTGGCGCTCGGTTTTCATCCAGTCGATGGCCAGGCCTTTGTAGCGGTTGGCGTCGAAAGTGGCGACCAGCACGGCGGCAGCGAGCGCGAGCAGCAGCAACAGCGCGCCGACGGCCAGGGCGGTGCGGCGAATCCAGGGCGAGTTCATCGG
>CAVUEP010000056.1:0-6295 GCA_963740395.1 uncultured beta proteobacterium | reverse complement strand
GTTGTAGCGCCTCGACCGAGTCTACGTATTGCTCATGGTCGAGTGCGGTCAGTTCGGCAGCGCGAAGCGCTGTGACGAGTGCCGAGTCGAACAGCTCGCCGTCGGTCCGGCCGACGATTTCGCCAGGCGGACGCCCGATCCAGGATGCGAAGCCGGCGTCCACGAACTCGTAGCGCCCGACATCGGCGTCCTTCACGGTCCACATCGCCCCCTGACGGGCGATCAGCTCCTCGCACAGGGGCACGCACAAGCACCGGAGATGCTCGTTGGCCGGTCGGTTCAATGGGCTGCGTTCGGACATGACTTTCATCGGTGGCGCATCCAGTTCTGCGTCAATCGTGGCGCCGCTCTGGCAGCAGTTCAAGTGCTGCAACCTGCTCGTGGCCGCTACCCCCTAGTTCGAAAGGCCGATAGTAATCGCAGCGTCCCTCGGCGCACCCCCCGATTTGGTGCCCGGATAATCCCGGCGTGGAATCATTCGACGCGCTCGTCATCGGCGCAGGCGCCGCGGGCCTGTTCGCGGCCGGCATTGCCGGCCAGCGCGGCCTGCGCGTGCTGCTGGTGGACCATGCGCCCAAGATCGCGGAGAAGATCCGCATCTCGGGCGGCGGTCGATGCAATTTCACCAACCGGGAGGTCGGCCCTGGGCAGTTCCTGTCGGCCAACCGGGACTTCTGCCGATCGGCATTGGCACGCTACACCAGTCGGGACTTCATCGGACTGGTCGAGCGCCACCGCATCGCCTTCCACGAGAAGCACCGCGGCCAGTTGTTCTGCGACGGCAGCAGCGAGCAGATCATTCAAATGCTGCTGCGCGAGTGCGATGCCGGTCAGGTGATCCGGCGCCAACCCTGTTCGGTCCAGGGCATCCGCCGTCGCGAGCAGGGCTTCGAGGTCGACACCGATGCCGGCCCGGTGACCTGCGGGCAGGTCGTGATCGCGACCGGTGGTCTCTCGATCCCCAAGATTGGCGCCACCGATTTCGGCCACCGCTGGGCGCAGCGGTTCGGCCACCGGCTGGTCGAGCCAAGGCCGGCACTGGTGCCACTGACCTTCGACACGGCGGACTGGGAACCGTTTGCGGGCCTGGCCGGCCTGTCGCTCGAAGTCGCCATCGGCACCGGGAAGGGCCGCGGCCGCGGCCACTTCGTCGAAGACCTGCTGTTCACCCACCGAGGGTTGAGCGGCCCGGCAGTGCTGCAGATCTCGAGCTACTGGGCTGCCGGCGATCCATTGCAGATCGATCTGGCCCCGGGCGTCGACCTTCGAGCCGGCCTGCGCGACGCCAAGTCAGGGTCGCACCGGAAGCTCGCAAACCAGTTGGGCGAATGGCTCCCGAACCGCCTCGCGCAGGCGTTTGCGGCCGCGCTGTCGCTGAACGGCGAGACGCCGATGCCGGAGTGCCGCGATCGTGACCTGGACCGCCTTGCCCAGGCGCTGACGCATTGGCAACTCACGCCCACCGGCAGCGAAGGTTGGCGCAAGGCAGAGGTGACGGCCGGAGGCGTCGACACGCGCGACCTGGACGGTGGCACGATGCAGAGCCGGCTCGTGCCGGGCCTGTACTTCATCGGAGAAGTGGTCGACGTCACGGGCTGGCTGGGCGGCTACAACTTCCAGTGGGCGTGGGCCAGTGGGCACGCCTGCGCCCTCGCCTTGTCAGCCAACCCTGTTCCGGTATAGAATCATTGTCTTTTCCGAGCCGAGAAACCAGTTTTTCATGACAACGATCCGCGTCAAAGAGAACGAGCCATTCGACGTTGCACTGCGTCGCTTCAAGCGCACCATCGAAAAGATGGGCCTGCTGACTGATCTGCGCGCGCGCGAGTTCTACGAGAAGCCGACCGCGGAGCGCAAGCGCAAGAAGGCTGCCGCCGTGAAGCGTCACTACAAGCGTGTGCGCAGCATGCAGTTGCCCAAGAAGATGTACTGATCGCGCCGCGCAGTGCGGCGCTGTTTGCGCCTGGACACTCAAGCCCGCACGGAAGACCGTCGCGGGCTTGTTGTCGTTGAGGAGACCGAACGATGTCACTGAAGAATCGAATTCAAGAGGACATGAAGGCCGCCATGCGCGCTCGCGACGCCGAGCGGCTGTCGACGATCCGCATGCTGATGGCTGCCGTGAAGCAGCGCGAGGTCGACGAGCGCATCGAGCTCGATGATGCGGCGGTGGTCGGCATCGTCGACAAGCTCGTCAAGCAGCGCAAGGACTCGATCACCGCTTTCACGCAGGGTGGCCGCCAGGACCTCGTCGACAAGGAAGCAGCCGAGATGCTCGTGCTCGAGTCCTATCTCCCGCAGCGCCTTTCGGCCGATCAGGTCGCAGCGCAGGTCGGCGACCTGGTGGCCGAACTCGGGGCGGCCGGCCCGGCCGACATGGGCAGGGTCATGGCCGCGGCCAAGGCCCGCTTCGCGGGTCAGGCAGAGATGGGTCTCGTGTCCGCCGCCGTCAAACGGGCGCTCGCGCCGTGAGCCCGACCAGCCTGCCCATTCGCCCCGTGGCGCCCGACGTGTACGTGGCGCCTCAACTCGACCCCGGGGCGATGGCCGAGGCGGCGCGAGCCGGGTTTCGCAGCGTGATCAACAACCGGCCCGACTTCGAACATGGCCCCAACCAGCCGGCCAATGCCGATATCGAACGCGCGGCACGCGAAGCCGGCCTCGAGTACCGTTTTCTGCCGGTCAACGGCGGTCACCAGACACCCGAAGAGATCGCCTCTTTCGCCGGACTGATGGAAGAGCTGCCGCGCCCACTGCTCGTTTTCTGCCGCTCGGGCGCACGCAGCACAAGGCTCTTCGTCGCCGCCGCACAGGGGCGCTGACGCGGCGCAACGCAGGAAACCCCGCTTCCCGGCCTGGTGCCGGCTCCCTAGAATCGTCGAACCCCCGACGGAGACTGCCGCATGTCCTTCCTGTTGAAGATTTCGCGTGTGATCGACTGGATCACAGAATGGATTGGCAAGTTCGCGATGTGGCTGGTGCTGGCCGCGGTGCTGATCAGCGCCGGCAACGCCATCATGCGCAAGGCCTTCAACATCGGCTCGAACGCCTACCTCGAAGTCCAGTGGTACCTGTTCGCGGCCGTGTTCATGCTCGGCGCGGCCTACGTCTTCCTGCACAACGGCCACGTGCGCATCGACTTCATCGCCTCGCGCCTGAGCAAGCGCACCAACGCGATCATCGACTCGATCGGCATCGTCGTCTTCCTGATTCCGCTGTGCCTGATCCTGATCGATCTGTCGTGGCCCTACTTCATGCGGGCCTACATCTCGGGCGAGATGAGCGAGAACGCCGGCGGGCTGATTCGCTGGCCGGCCATCCTGTTGATCCCGGTCGGGTTCGCAATCCTGATGGCACAGGGCATCTCCGAACTCATCAAACGCGTCGCCTTCCTGAGAGGCGCCATTGCGTCGCCCTTCACCTACGACCATGACAAGACGGCGGAGGAGGAACTCGTCGAAGAGCTTGCCGCAGCCGCCGCCAAGACCTCCGAGGGGAGCCGCTGATGATCGCCCTGATCACCGAGAACTTCGTTCCGCTGATGTTCTGCGGGCTGGTGTTCTTCCTGCTGACCGGCATCCCGGTCGCCTTCGGTCTTGCGGCCACGGGCCTGTTCTTCGGCTTCATCGGCATGGAGCTCGGCCTGTTCCCGACCAACCTGTTCGGCGCGCTGCCGCTACGGGTGTTCGGCATCATGAAGAACGACACGCTGCTGGCGATTCCGTTCTTCACCTTCATGGGGATCATTCTGGAACGGTCCGGCATGGCCGAGGACCTGCTCGAGACCGTCGGCCAGGTCTTCGGCCCGGTGCGCGGCGGCCTGGCGATCGCCGTGGTGCTGGTCGGCGCCCTGCTCGCAGCGACCACCGGCGTCGTCGCCGCGGCGGTGATCTCGATGGGCCTGATCTCGCTGCCGATCATGCTGCGCAACGGCTACAACCGCACCATCGCCACCGGCACCATCACCGCCTCCGGCACCCTGGCGCAGGCGATCCCGCCGTCGCTCGTGCTGATCGTGCTGGCCGACCAGCTCGGCCGCTCGGTCGGCGACATGTACGCCGGCGCGCTGATCCCGGGCCTGCTGCTGGTCGGCCTGTACATCCTGTTCGTCGTCGTCGTGGCGCATCGTCCGGCCCAAGTGGGTGCCGCCGCTGCCGCTCGAGGCGCGCATCTACCGCGAGTCCAACGGCGCCAGCGGCCATGTGTCGCTGGTCGTGCTGCTGGCCATCTGCGCCGCCGCCGGCGTTGGCCTGGAGCCAGGTCCACGAGAGCATCATGAATCCCTGGCTGGAGCCGCGAAATGCCGGCCCCGGGCGACGAGATCTTCATCATGTCGATGACCGTCGCCTCGTTCCTGGCGCTGGCGCTGGCCGGCATCAACCGCCTGTTCAAGACCGGGCTGCTGTCGCAGCCTGGCCGAACGCGTCACCTTCGTGCTGATCCCGCCGCTGGTGCTGATCTTCCTCGTGCTGGGCACGATCTTCCTCGGCGTCGCCACGCCGACCGAAGGCGGCGCGATGGGCGCCCGCGGCGCGCTGATCATGGCCATCGGGCGCGCGCAAGTTGAGCCTGGAAGCTGCCCGCCAGGCGCTCGACAACACTGCCAAGCTCGCCACCTTCGTGATGTTCATCCTGATCGGCTCGACGGTGTTCAGCTTCACCTTCAATGCCGCCGACGGTCACATCTGGGTCGAGCACAGCAAGGCACCAACTGAGCCAGGCCTTCCTGGAGCAACAAGACGGTGAACATGTTGCGTGTG
The DNA here is from genome assembly GCA_963740395.1 of uncultured beta proteobacterium. GTDB lineage: Bacteria > Pseudomonadota > Gammaproteobacteria > Burkholderiales > Burkholderiaceae_C > CADEEN01. The sequence goes on along the minus strand of CAVUEP010000056.1, from coordinate 1,535 downwards.
TACTGCTCGTGGCCGGGCGCATCGGCAATGATGAACTTGCGCCGTCCGGTGGTGAAATAGCGGTAGGCGACATCGATCGTGATGCCCTGTTCGCGCTCGGCCTCCAGGCCGTCGGTCAGCAGCGAGAGATCGATCGAGCGCACCGCGGCGCGTTGCTCGCAGCGTGTCGAGCTGGTCGGCCAGGATCGCCTGGCTGTCGTAGAGCAAGCGGCCGATCAGGGTGCTCTTGCCATCGTCGACGCTGCCCGCGGTGAGAAAGCGCAGCGCGCGGTGGTCGGTGGTCTGCGGGTGGAGTCCAGCAGCTCGGGGTCTGTACAGCACGCATCTCAATTCTCCTGGGCGGAATGTCGTCACACGCAAGGCTTGCCAGTGAACGCCGCGACGCCGGGGGCCACGGCAGGCGCAAAGACGGTGGGTCAGAAATACCCTTCCTTCTTGCGCCGCTCCATCGACGCGTCGCTGCTGCGGTCGTCCAGCCGCGTGGCGCCGCGCTCGCTGACCGTGACGGTCAGCGTCTCGACGACGACTCGCCGTGGCATTGGCGGCCTCGCTCTCCACCGGGCAGGTGCAGCTGATGTCGCCGACGGTGCGAAAGCGCACCTGGCGGTCTCGACCGTCTCGCCGTCACGGGCGGGGTGAGCGCGGTCACCGGCACCAACAGGCCCTTAGTTGTACAGCGGCCCCAGCGCATAACCGAAGCCCAGCATGGCCACGGCCACGACCACCAGCTTGCGCGCCATGGTCAGGTTCTGATAACGCTGCGCATCGCATCAGCCCGCCCAGCAAGGCCATCTTGGCGAACGATGCCCAGCATGAACACGACCGCAATCGACGCCAGGATCAGCGCCAGACGCAGATTGGCCTTTTTCTGTTCGGGGCGTCATGGTGTCCGCATCACGGTCGCAGGTCTGCGATCAGCCGACCACGCTTGGTCGCCGTGGCGTCGAGCTTGGGCGGGTTCTCGAAGGTATGGAACGGCGCCGGCGACGGCACTTCCCACTCCAGGCCTTCGGCACCTTCCCATGGCTTCTGGCGCGCCTTTTCGCCCTTGCCCATCATGCACGGCAGCACGACGAACAAGAAGAAGTAGACCTGGGCAAGACCGAAGGCGAAACGCACCCACCGATGCGACCGCATTGAAGTCGGCGAACTGCATCGGGTAGTCGGCATAACGGCGCGGCATGCCGGCCAGACCCAGGAAGTGCATCGGGAAGAAGGTGACGTTGAACGCGATCAGCGACCACCAGAAGTGGATCTTGCCGCGCGACTCGTTGTACATCACGCCGGTCCACTTGGGCATCCAGTAGTAGACGCCGGAGAACATCGCGTACAGCGAACCGGCCACCAGCACGTAGTGGAAGTGCGCCACCACGTAGTAGGTGTCCTGCAACTGGATGTCGATCGGCGCCATCGCCAGGATCAGGCCGGTGAAGCCGCCCATCGTGAACACGAAGATGAAACCGACCGCGAACAGCATCGGCGTCTCGAAGGTCATCGAGCCCTGCCACATGGTGGCGATCCAGTTGAAGATCTTC